>JBOIDF010000001.1:0-133518 GCA_050740455.1 Gammaproteobacteria bacterium
GGGTCCGGCAGTTGCACCCGATTCATCAGTCGCGCCGGCGACAGGGTTCTCGGGTCGATGCGAAGCTCGACCGCTGTCTTCAGCCTACTGCGAACCTTGACCGGCGGCTCCTGCCCGCTGCATGCGGTTGCCACAGCTATCGACAAAGTCATCGCCAATACAAGCAAGCGGCGCGGGAGATTGCCGTTGACCGTGGCGCTCACGGTTCGATTACCGCTCTGGGTCATAGCGTGTCGAGAATTGAAATCGGATCCAGTTGGGTATGGTATCTCGGTCATCGCTCCTTTGCATGAGGCCTTGGGGTGTCGTACTATGCGCAAGCCGCGCGGGCGGTTTTAGCGATATCAGAGTTAGAAACATTATTCGGCAACACGGGATCGGTATCTTCTAGCTAGACAACTACCTCATCCCTCCGTGGCCTGCGTTGCCACGGCACCGGCAACTGGCCGTGTTCCTCAGAAGTACCCGGAACCATTGCTGGGGACGGATACCAACCTCATTCATGCACGCAAGCGTCAGATGCACGCCAGAAGAAAAGAATGGGAAACCTAATCAAGAAGTTCGTTCGCAAGATACGGTCGAGTATACCGAACGTGCACAAGGGGCAAAGGCGTTTGAAGGGAATCACAGGGGGAGATATGGAGGCTTTATACCGTAATTTTATCCAGAGGCTGCGGTTAAGAGATCTAATCGATGGGACCGGCACTTCGAATTCGTTCGGCAGGCAGAGCCCTATGGCGTTAACCAGGCGGCAGTAAGTAGCCGGCGGCATGGGCTCGAATATCTCGGCTGCGCATCCGAACCGCTGCGGGTAAAATACGACGACCGGATTGCGCTCATAAAACCCGGACCGACCTCCCGGTTAGTCTTACTTATCTCTGGGCTGTAATGGCTAAGGATGCGCGGCTGCTTCGCGAAGAGCGGACAGCTACTTGGCAACGATGCGTAGCGGTCCGGGCGGCGTATCGCTTCGGCTTTTTTTCGCCATCAGACCCGAGTTCAATGCGCGATCCCTGAGCGGCATTCTCAAGGAAATAGATGCTGAACCGGAAGCGACAATCTCAGATACGATATTAGATCTTCCCGAGGTTCCGAATGGCAGCGCCTTTCCGATCGAGACAGGGCGTCACTATTAGTCGCTGCCGCTGTTCTTTTCGGCGCTAGCGCAATTGTATTTGACGCATCTGTGCTTACCCATCTGCCGCCGAAATCCGTGCACGCGTTGTTCCGCAAACTCGAAGCAAGACTGGTTATGACTGTATACGATAGCCTCCCTGAGAGCTTGCCGCGGTACGATGAACGTCTTTGTATCATCGGGGACGATCGGGGGCCGGCGGCCTATCTCTACACCAACGAATATACTTTCGGAACCGCCAGAGAATAGGCATCGTCAATATGTGTGGTATAGCTGGATTTATTACAACCACGGAGCGTGAACTTTGCGTGAGCCCAGTACTGGATAGCCTGCGCCACCGCGGGCCAGACGACTCGGGCGTCGTTACCTGGACAGTGGACTCGCAATTGCACCCAGTGGCGGCAGAGACGAAGCTTATTCAGACCCGCGCTGCTTTGTTTCACACCCGCTTATCGGTGATCGATACCAGCACCGCTTCGAGTCAACCAATGCTGACGAGTACGGGTACAGCAGCAATCGCGTATAACGGCGAAGTATATAACTACCGTGAGCTGAGACGCGAACTCCAGGCATTAGGACGACGATTTCGCACGATTGGAGATACCGAAGTTGTACTAGCGGCGTGGGAACAATGGGGGGTTAAAGCCTTCGTCAGGTTTGAGGGTATGTTTGCGCTTGCGATTCTGGATAGTCAAGCCAGGCGTCTACTACTCGCACGCGATATTGCCGGCGTCAAACCGCTGTATTTTACTTATGATCGATCGGGGATCTATTTTGCTTCCGAAGCGCATGCACTTCGGAACATTTTTAATATCGGCGGCGAAATAGATGATCGCTCGGTAATCGAGTTCGTGGGCTTCGGCTTAACAGATCATGACATGCGTAGTTTTCGCCGCGGTGTTTATCATTTTCGTCCGGGCCATGTTGCGGAGATTCAACTGGACGCCCCGAGCTGCCCCGAGCAAGTTGCATTCTGGCATTGCCCGGATCGCGGAAGAGCCGGTGGTTTCCAGAGATCGGCCGCGCTTGTTCGCGAGCTATTTTTGGACAGCATCAAGCTGCACTTACGTAGTGATGTCCCTGTCGGTGTCACGCTATCGGGTGGCATCGATTCGTCCGCGGTCTTATGCGGCGCGCGCCGGGTGTTGGGACGCGATGGTTCCCTGACCGCTTTTTTCTATCAAGCCGACGACGAAGCGATTAGTGAACAACGGTGGGCAGAAGCAGCGGCGAAAGCAGCCGGTGCAGCGCTGCGTACGGTCCGACTAGCGAGTAGTACAATGTTCGCTGATCTAGAACAGCTGGTGGTACTCCAGGACGAACCGTTTAATAGCACCAGCATCTATCCACAATACCTTCTATTTAAGCGTATGCGTGAGGAGGGTATCAAGGTTTCCCTCGGAGGGCAGGGCGCGGATGAATTGTTTTTCGGATACCCGAAGATCTTAGAGCGTCTAGGGCGGTTAGCGGCTCGACGCGGGAATGTAGTGCAGGCACTGCGTTTTTATTTTTTAGCAGTCACCGGCGGAGCGGCACAGCTTAACCATCCTGAGTTCTGGAGTATGTTGCGGGATGCGGTAGAAAAAAGAAATCATCTAAAAGCGGTAGAGGTTGCGCTTCTCGGAAACAAACGAGCGCCGTATCTGGGTTTGAGGTATCAATCGGTGGTAGAACATGCCCCTGACTTGGCGTATCGGCGCGAATCTCTTGTAAGCGATATCGAGCGCGAACTCCGTGATCTTTTTTTTCAATCTAGTTTGCCTCGTCTATTACGTTACGAGGATCGAAATGCCATGTATTGGTCAATTGAAAATCGTGTGCCGTTTTGTACAAAAAGTTTAGTTGAGGCAGCGTTCTCACTCCCAGTCGGCAGCCTGCTTTCGCCTTTTGGTGTAACCAAACGTGTTCTGCGCGCGGCTTTGCGTGGTATCGTTCCCGATATCATTTTGGACCGGCGTGACCGTATTGGATTCTTTACCCCGGAAGCTAGCCTTGTACTTAATTCTTCTAACTTCGTAACACAGTTATTCAATGAGTTTCCAGCCGATTGGTTACCGCAAATCGATTTTACCAGCATGCGGAAAACCTGGCGTGATATATCGGAAGGGAAGGCGCCTTATAGGCCTGTGGTATGGCGCTGGATTAGTCTATGCCTATGGGCACGCGCTTTGCGCGAGCAACCTGCTGCTACCGCATTAACTAGCTATACAAACAAATACGCCCTCGAAGAAGAGTGAAAATCGACGCTCAATCCTCTCCCTTCTTCCTGCCTCTTCCAGTGGGGGAAACGGCGCTAGAATCGGTTTGAACGCATTCACTATAGGACTGGTATCGTGTTTTTCTAATCAGCGCAAAGTCTTGGTTAAATGCGCGGATAGAACTAGCGTTGAAGTATTCTGCTGAGCGCTCCATAAAACATCCTTCGCTAATATGATCTAATTCATTCACGGGATAGCCGTAAGCTTTAAGCAGGCCTAAAAAGCTGATCCGCTGTCCGTCCGGGCAGACAAGCTCTGAATCGTAGAGAAAGGCAAGTTCGCGATTTGAAAGTTCGTGATCGAACGACAAATCCGCGAATATCTGTCCGCTGTATTGATAAGCCCGCCACTGCTCAAGCCGGAAGATTCCCGAACGGTATTCATTGGTTGTATAGGTTTTGAGAATATCGTCGGGATCGATATCGATACCCGCGCTTTTCGCGATTCTTGTGGTTATCTCAAAGGGCGATGCTACCAGATCCTCATAACGAATTTCGATGAGCCGTGGCGAAGTGCGATAACGTCGGACAGCATCGACTTCCCGCAACCAAATCAAGGCGCTTTCGAATAGACTATAGCCGCGTCGTTTTAGCGACGCGACTACCGATCGGCCATCGCGGACGATATGAATGAACCAGTCCTTTGGAAAAGCTGCTAGATAAGCTCCGACGGTGCTGGCATTGTGCGGGGTCTTTTCCGCAAAGGCACGTATTTCACGACCCCTGAATCGCGCACAATGATGCGCGAAACGATAAATGAACTCCGGTAGTGTTTCGGCACCAGCGATTAACTCATTAAGGGTGTTTTGATTAAGTCCAATCTGAGCCAGATAACGGGTGTTGAAAAAACGAGAGCGGTGGCTGGTAGCGGACGCTAGGGGAAACGCGGATCGATTGAGTGCCTCCTGCTTGAAGTCGTTATCGTACTGATAAGCGCGCTCGACGCACAGAATATTGAGCTCGGGTCCGCATAGGAGTCCCGGACCAGAGTCGAGTAAGTCCGCAAGCAGCGTGCTGCCGCTGCTCGGGCAACAACCAACCGCAATAATGGGGAGCTGTAAGGGCTGCATCGATTAAAGTGTGAGCGACACCGTTTGTGCTTGGTCCATGGCGATAACATAACGATCAAGTTCGTTATCTGAGCCGGCATCGGGTAGGACATCAACAGAAGCCTTGAAAGGGGATTTTGAAGGTACCTTAATCTCCAAAAAACACTTGCCAGCGCTGGTGATCGTGAGGTTGCGTCCAGTACCCTCTGGCGCAACCGTTCCGCTCGTATGATAGGTTGACCTGACGGCGGCGACGTGATCGCATAAGCGGCGCACGACGGCACCTTCTGCTCGCCAAGCGTCGAGCCTCTCTTCCAGGGCGGGTGAAAAAAGGTCGGGGTGATTCGCGACTATCAGGTGCCCGCGATATCGTCGAATCAACCGCTCGTGGGAGTCCGCCCAGTACGGAGGCGATTCGACTGGTAGGGGCCGTTGAGTAAGCACGAGACCCGTGTCGCGGTCAACTTCAGGGTGAGGTACCCACTCCGTGAGCCGTTCGCCGTAAGTAAGCTTTAACGATGCCAAGGTGGATATCGTGCGGTGTCCTTGCCAGAGGCTGGCGTCTTGTCCCCCATGGTTTGTGGTGCCGAAGATTGGCGCACTGACCTCCGCACGCAATCGATCAAGGAATCCGTGGTCTCCGTTTTCCACATGGCAGACGTGCCACCCGATCTCATCGCCGGATCCTGCTGCTATATACGCCACCTCCCTGCAATAGGTCTCTGGCTTGAAGAACCATGTCGCTTGAAACCCGTGTGTTTTCTGCCAAGCGACGTGTCGTGCCATTCCTTGACGATCAAGAGGCCGGTCGACGTCCCGGCGCAGCGATAGCACGAATGGTGCCCACGGGGGTGCTGGTAATATCCTCAACGATACGCCAAAAGTTTCCAGTGCGGCAGCTTCAATGCGTTGTTCTGCTTCAACGGCGAGAATCTCCCGCAATGCATCTGGCGGATGACGGGATAAGCCACGCGGTAGCTCGGGCACAGTCGAAAGAACGTTAAGGACCCCGAGCAGGCCGCCGGACTTCGGCGGTAGAGGAATGACAACATGATCTTGGGGCGCACTGACGGAGATCACGAGAGTATGCGCCAACATGATCAGAGCCTCGATCGCCACGGGATCCGTGAGATATCGCTTGGGTTGCTGATCGATGTCATCAAGGGTAAAAAGTCCGGCGGTTCGGTCAAAAAACCTGGTGAACAACAGTTCCACCAATTTTCTCCAGGTGTGGCCGCCCCTGGCGATCTGTGCAAGCAGTTCGGGCCCCTCGCCGCGTGGCAAGCCCGGCCGGAGACTTCTCCCGCACTGCCACCGTTCCTCGGGTTGAGGTATAGAACCCGTTGCCAAGACGGCCTTTATCCGGCGCGTATCGACATTGACGAAGTTAAGCTCCGTTTGGAGATGCTCAACGACCTTCGATAAGCGCCAGACAGTGTATGGGTTCAGCGGTTTGCCCCGCTCCAAACGCACTGCAAGGAGGTTGAGCTGGCTCGCCAGCAGTTCAGGCACCAACGCCCTGAGCGACGCATCGTCGGTGATCGGATTCGGAGAAAGAAGGACGGCAGGATAGCTTGACCGCAGCGGGTAGCTACGGGCTTCCGGCCATGCACCGGGCGGTTCCGGAACAGACAACGCGCGACGGATCATAGTACGAAAATAGTCTCCGCCAATACCCAGTAGAGGGCCAAAACCCAGGGCACGCAGCAAGTGCTCGATGACTTGATCACCTCCCGGGGATTGCCTGGAAGCGGAATGACCGGCATTAATGGAGTTCACGGCATCGATTGTTTCGTGTTCGGCTCGATGGCAATGGCCACCGTGGATGTAGAACCGTTTGAGGACAGAACTACTCTCGGTTGAGCCTCGGCCAAGTTGACGTGGGCTACGCGGGTCCCCTGAAGCAGGACGACGGAGTGAGCATTATCGCCGTGCCCGATAGAGAGTGTCGCGGAGTACGGTAAGGGTTGTCCCCAGGTCAAAGACATGCTTCGCGTACCGTCCTTACGGTAGACGCAATTGCGCGCGAGTGCCCAGCTTGCGACTTCGGCCATTGTCGCTGGCCATACACCGGCGAGATCGAGGCCGTTGGATAGCGCGATCATTTCTTCGATGTGTATGTCGGGGTGATTCATGATCACACAGTGTTCTCCGTTGGCGAGCGCTTTCGCTGATTCGGGAAGCAATGTGCTCAGGCAGTGGCCCTCGGGACGCGTACTCCGATCCAGGCCGCGGTGCCGCGCGGGAAGTACGAGGCTCGACGCAGTCGGAATGTCATTATCCACGACGATTGCCAAGGTCGGTAAAGATATATGGCCGCCCAGAAGCTCGCCGTAGGACATGCCCGATGCTTGAGCCCAGCGAATCTGATGCTGGCCTAAATAGCCTGCCGCGCCACCGCCGCCGTGAGCCGTGTATCCAGCAACGGGAACATCCGCCTGTTCCCGAAAAAACTTTATTTCCCTCTCATACCATTGACCGAAATCGAATGCCTCGGTATGCAACGCTATCTCATGTCCGGCGGAAGTTACCTCGCCAATAAGTTCCGGGTGATAGGAAGCGACGCGCCAAAACCATGTGGATTTGATGCCTCGCTCCACATAGCATTGAAGCAGACGGGAGATATCCGCCCGCTGTTTTTGAACTTTCGGCGTATCGAATTTTAGATCTCTATCGAAGTCGTGGCGAACCGTCAGGCAAGCGCACTTCGAATGCGGCCATCGGTCTACGGCTATGGTTACCCTATCGTGCCGTCTGAACCATGCCTCGCTGGCGCTGAGTAACCAGCGTTCAAGCGGTTCAAGGTTGGACCAAGCGGTCATGGCATAGTAACCGTGCGGGTAGGGGGGCATTAGGTGGTGCTGTACCATGATGTCAAGCAGCGGCACGCCGAACAACAAATGCGGTCCGCTGCGCACCCCAAGTACGTAACGCAATCCTGATGTGTCTACGCCCCAGACTATTGGATCGCCATCGTTCAACCGTTCAAACGCCTGAAAGCGGAATGTCTGTGGCGTCCAACGGCGATCGTCGGCTTCGAAGGGGTAGGGTTCGGAGATTTCAGTGCGGTTCGCGGGGATGCGCCGCAAAGATACTCGGTTAAAACGCAATGTGCCAAGATGCTCACCCTGCCCGTCGAAAAGTTCCAGCTGTTCGGCCATTAACATGCGCGTGGCTATCTCGAGGTGTGAGAGTACCGAAGCGGCAAGCGGGCCTTCAAAAACCAAAGGCAGGCTGCTAAATGATTCCTGCCAGGCTGTTGAGCGCGTAACAAAACCGAATGCTTGGGCAGTGGCTGGCGAGGGTGTTTCTACCCGGGAGAGAATCCAACCGTATTTCTTTAAAATGACCTCGAAAGCGGCGCTGAAATAGAACCGGCATTCGTCATTTTGGACCGATCGAACGAGCGAATCAGGTGGACGGAAGATCAGCATGGTAGCATATGGCGACTGCTGTTTCTCGGGGCGTGCAATCGATCTTAGTTCCAAGGACACCGATGCCAATTAGATTTCGTTTAAAACAACGGCGATACTCAAGCGGATCGATAAGCCTGCAGGTGTATCCAGCTGATAGAAACCAACCAATTATTTCGTGGAACGAGTGGCGATGGGCGAAGAGACAGGTCCAGCGGTCACGCATGGAATGCTCGGAATGTCGAAAACGCCAGACATCCTTTTTCAAGCCTTTGCGACGATATTTCCGAAAGTGTTGCAGGGCCAGTAGCTTTACGAAGATACTCTGTAGCGGTTCCGGGAGCCTTGCGATCTTAGGGCGCAAAAAGAGTTCTGCAAGATAACCGAGTTTTTTCGCGAGCTTCCCGCGTTGTGCGTCTTCCAAGGCGTAGACCCATATGTAGATATCCGCATGAGGTGCAGCGAACCGCCGTGCGCTAGCGAATGCACGCTCCGTATTATAGGTATGATGTAGCACGCCGTGGCTGTATACAAGATCAAAGCTCTCCGGCGCGAATGGTGGCGCGAAGACCGACGCGATGCCATTGTGTGCGAGCGGACAGGCCTTAAGGCGCGCGGCTACGCGTAGGATGGACGTGTTCAGGTCAATTCCGAAAACCATCCGCTCTGTGACCTGTGCTAAGAACATACTCTCTAGCCCCGAGCCGCAGCCAATGTCCAAGGTTTTGAATCCATTGGCGGGCGGGGCGGTCCTTGGCCAGCAGAGTTCTAATCTGATGAAATCGCAACGTTCCTCATGGTTGTACGTAAACGTTAGTTCATCGCCTTCATCGATGCTTGCCCATTCTGCGGTAAAGCTCTTCTGCGTAAGTAGCTCGCCGGGACGTGGCTTTGCGTCCGGCCTGCGGCGGCCGCGCCACGCATGGTGGTGCTGGGCATTTTCCGCTTCGAACCGATCGATGAGCGCATTGTTGAAATCCAAGAGTATTGGAACGCCGCGATCAATGGGATACCAGTAACCGGCGCTTTCGCTCAAGAGGACGCCGCTATTGATCTGTCGGCTAAAGTCGTTAACCGTGAAACCGAGAGCTTCTAATCTACCCTGATCTTCTTGGGATAAGGCCACATCTTCTTCCTCGAAGGGTAAGAGATGTAGCGGTTCGCCGCTAATCGGGCAGCGATAAATGGACGACGCCCAGACCTTCATCCCATTTGCACTTTATATTTAGCCGGCGCTATAGATTAGGAGCGATAGAGGCAACGATTTTACTCGCCTCGTTGGATGACACGAAACAGCGTACGCGCTCCTGCACTAGATGCCGGTATCTCGACTGTGGCAGTCGATAGGTAATACTTGATGTCACCGAACGGCGCCAAAAGCTCATCGAGCTCTTGCGATTCAAACATGATGTCGAAATCACGTTGGTATTGCTGCGATTTGATATTCTCGTGGACTATGAGTAACCCGCCCGGGTTAAGTGATTTCCACGCCCGCTGTAGGGTCCGGGCGCGCCGTTCTCGCGGCACGTAAAGCAAAGACCCAACAAAGCTGATGATGTCGTATCGTTCCGGGAACGGATACTCCTCGGCGGGGGATAAAGCATAGCGCAAGCGACCCTTCAATTCCGTTTCAAAGTATCGGTAAAGAAAATTGCCGATGTATAGGTTGAACGGCGCAATATCGCAACAGACGGCCTGTTGTATTCCGGTCGAATGGTCGAGCAGCATTTCAGCACAGAGCAATCCATATCCGCCCCCTACGTCACACAATGCTAGCCTGTTTCTTCTGGTTAAATATTGGTGGATGATGGCTCGGATGACGGCGCTCTTATAGGATATTCCCCAACAATAATAGACTTGTTGCAAGAACGCGTCTTTGAGGGTTGTGGCGGCCAATCTGCTTTGAGAATCTACCCAATCGGTAGGCAGCAGGAAGTCATTAAAAAGCTCGAAGCTATCGTCGGTCGCACGCACGACTTGGCGATCGGGCCAAGAGTATTGCTCGATCGACACCCGTGTCACCGCGCTCAAAAACCAATCCAGCGTGGAAGGAGCGGATGGCGGGGCCGGTTCGGTAAAAACGCTCGCATAACTTGGATGGTTATCGTGTAGGTTAACCGCGCCAAGCTTTTCACGCAGTAACTCAGCCGACCAATAGCCCTTTTTTTGTGCCTCGGCGTGATTCGTTATGGGTAAGAGCAACTCTCCCCCGGGGTGTACCGATTTCAATAGGGACCTTAACAGGCACGATCCCCAATTATTGGAGAATAGTCGAAGGCTGCGCCCAACCATAATCGACGCGAATGCTCTCGCGGGCATGGGAAACAAAATATTCCCCACGCCGGACGGTTCCCACGGAAACCCGAGTGCCTCCGACGTCAGGGTGAAGCGTCGTGCGGATTTAAAATGATGATGAGGGAATCCTTGTTCATCGGCGTCTTTGTGAGCGATGTCGTAATGCAAGCTCGCGTGCAAGATGGTAAGTCCTCTTTTAGTCGAATCGGCGGAGGAGGTCAGTGCTGATGTTTTTTTGTCGCTTATTTCGCCGTCGGTTGCCGTTTCCGCGCATATTAATTGGGCCTCGCTCGTGTGTGATGCTGGTTGGAAAAAATTCCGGGCAAACCGTATACTACTAGCGTAGATTATGAGCTAAGGCGACAACGGGACGGCGAAATACTAACAAAGTTCTCCTAATAAATATTGGAAGCAGGTTGCTCGTGTCAAACTCGATCAAGAATCTTTCTCAATGCCAAGCAACGCTGGCCTGAATCAATGCTGTTTATAAATATTGTCACGATGCCGGGAGATCGTGATCGTCTATTCGAGTCAACTGCGCATGGCTGAAATTGTACCATTGCCATCGAGACGATGGCGCAGGGCCGAAAATATTCTCAAGATTGCGCTAAGCAAACTGCGACGCAAGATGATGATCTTGCGTTCGGCCCTTTCGCCCGGTTCGACCCATGACGCTATGGATATCATGGTCCGGGTGCTGCGACTAAACGATCGGCAGATCAATAAGATTAAGATGCTTGCCGAAGTGCGTAACGAGTCGCTGGATACGACATTGCGCCGGACGCTGTCGAACTTAGTAAGCACCATACCTAAGCGCGTCGCACCTATGAACGTCTTGCGGGCGCTGGACTATAGGGACATCCGCACGGAAGATGGCTTGGTAAGGATTGAGTTAAGCAACGGGCGCATCTTTTATAATTATCCCTCGCGTACCCGTTATGTGCATATCTACGGAGCGCTACGCGATATCGTCCCTCGCGGTTTGAAAGCCGAAACCTATCAGCCGGCGACCGACGTCGTGAAAAGATATGCGTGGGGCGCCCATGGAGGTTATTTTCCGGGACCCGGTGGCGTCGTGATAGAAGGGGGGGCGTTCATCGGCCTCAAGGCAATCCGGATGGCCGAAGCGGTTGGACCCAGCGGAAAAGTCATCGCTATCGAGATTGGACGCCGAAACTTCGAGGTCATGTGTCGCAATATCAATGCAAATGGCATGGAGCACATTATTACCCCACTGCACTGCGGCATCTGGAAAGAACCCGGTCAGATGGAGGCAGAGTTCGAATACGCTAATGCCTACCATCTGGCGAAACCTGATGAGCACGACTGGTGTACGCGCAAAGAAACGGTAGAAACTACGACGTTAGACGATATCATCGATCAACAACAACTGGAAACTGTTGATTATCTCAATCTTCAGTTGAATGGGGCAGAGTACGAAGGCCTGCTCGGTCTCAAACGGCGACTTAACGATGTGAAAATTCTTTATGTGGCAGCGTATTACACTCGTAACGGCGTACGCCAGGTCGAGGCGGTTTCAAATCTGCTAAAGAGCAAAGGCTGCAAGCTGCTGGTCGTGTCACCATTAGGTTCAATAACTGCCGTGACGCCCCGCTTCTCAGCAGGATATGGGTGAGGGAGATACGACTAACTTCCCGAGCCAGTGCGATGCGAGATCGTCGTAACCAAGGTGTGGAAACAATGAGAGGCAAAGCCTAAGATAGGCGCAGCCACTGGGCACACCTTTGATGATTCGGATCTCGAAGATTTCACAAATTTGTACCAGCTCTCCGACTCTGATCGGGGTCGTTCCGACATCAAGGAATTTACGGTCAAACTCCACACAACTTCCGCTTTTGACGGTATCTTAGAAACTCCGGCCGAGCTGAAAGCCACCATTTAAGTATGTAGCGTAGTACGTTACACTACGAAAGTGATCCGAAGCTTCCGGCATAAGGGTTTGGCCGCCTTCTTTATGGAGGGCGACGCCAAAGGCATCCGGCAGGATCAACGGAAGCGATGCCAAATACGGCTGAACGCCTTATGCCGCCTCGACATTTGAGGATTTGAACATCCCCGGCTTTGACCCACACTTGCTACACGGCAAGCCCTCGCGTTACGCGATCAAGGTCAACGGGCCGTGGCGGATCACCTTTGAATGGGTCGATGGCGATGCATGGCGCGTTGACTTGGAACAATTCACTGAGATTGAACAATGAGCACGAAGCACGAGTATCCTGTCAAGCGTGACCCGAAACTGCCACCGACGCACCCCGGCGAACTATTGAAGGAAGACGTGTTACCCGCCTTGGGTTTGTCGGTGTCGGAAGCCGCCCGTCAGTTGCGGGTAAGTCGTCAGACCTTGCACCGCATTTTGTCGGGTGCAATGGCGGTAAGCCCAGAGATGGCTTTGAAGTTGGGCCGGTTTTGCGGTAACGGTCCTGATCTGTGGCTACGCATGCAGATCGCCTATGACCTATGGCACGCCGAACGGCGGATCGGAAAAGAACTCAAGCTGATCCCGGGACGAGCGGCGTAGCGCAACGGCAACATCACGCCCCGCCCGAGGGCGAAACCGCTTTTCTTACTAGGTAGATCGTTTCTCCAATTCATTTACGTTATGGCAGTCTTGAATATCGCCTCGGAACGCTATAGGTCGTCATACCTGCGAAAGCAGGTATCCAGGATTTATGCCGGTTTGCTGGATGCCAGCTTCCGCTGGCATGACGGCCGTTCTTGGAATTCAAGTCGTAAACGTTTATATAAAACACACTACTAGGAAAGCTACTGACCATCATGAACGCCATGCTGAAAAACAATAGCGCCTGGAACCCGAAAACCGCTTGACATGGAACACGGTTGCTCTCCCGGTGGGAGAGGGAGTTCTTAAATTTCAAATATTTGTGGCTAGGCTTTCGTCGATGTCGGAAAGGCTTTCTCGCTCGAGGTGGGGCAAACAAGTTATGGACGTAATCGGTGCCTCGCTCGGGCTCGCCTTGAGTGCCTTGCCGATGCTCCTCATCGCCCTCTCGATCCTGGTGACGATGGGGCGTCCCATCCTCTTCCGGCAAACGCGCCCGGGATTGCGGAGGGTGCCTTTCGACATCCTCAAATTTCGAACGATGCGGTGCTCGGCGGGAGCCCTCAATGAGTCTGACGAAGCACGGCTCACGCCGCTCGGGCACTTCTTGAGGAGCTTGAGCCTTGATGAGTTACCCGAGCTTTGGAACGTGCTGAAGGGCGAGATGAGCCTGGTCGGTCCGAGGCCGCTGCTGATGGAATACCTCAATCTCTATTCCCCGGAACAAGCGCGCCGGCAGGAAGTGAAGCCGGGGATCACGGGCTGGGCCCAGGTCAACGGGCGGAACGCGCTCGGCTGGCGGGAGCGGTTTGAGTTGGATGTCTGGTATGTCGATCATCAAAACCTCTGGCTCGACGCGAAGATCCTTCTCCTAACCGCCGGCGCCATGCTGCGCCGGAAGGGGATCAACGCGGAGGGCCACGCGACCATGCCGCCCTTTAGGGGAAACAATGCCGGAGGGTAATCCTGTATATATTTTGGGCGCCGGAGGTCATGCCAAGGTCGTGGCGAGTACGCTGCTCGCGGCGGGATACCGCGGGGCGGGCTTTTTCGATGACGATGCCGGCAAGTGGGGACAGACCGTGTTGGGGCTGCCCGTGCTCGGAGATCTCAGCCAAGCACTGCGTATTGAGGGGGGGATGACGGCGGTCATCGGAATCGGCGACAATAAGCGGCGCCGGGAGATAGCCACAACCTATACGAATATCAAGTGGCTCAGTATCGTCCATCCCCGTGCCTATGTGCATCCTACGGTGCGGCTTGGCCGGGGAACGGTGATTTTCGCGGGTGCCGTGATTCAAGCGGACGCCCGGATCGGAGAGCATTGCGTCGTGAATACCCTGGCCTCCGTGGATCACGATTGTAACATCGGGGCGTTTGTGCACATTGCCCCCGGTGCTCATCTCGCGGGTAACGTCCTGGTCGGGGAGGGCGTATTGATTGGGCTTGGCAGCAGCGTGATGCCCCATGTGTCGATCGGGGCCCGCACGGTGGTCGGGGCCGGATCGGCGGTCGCCGGCAACTTACCTCCGGATGTGACCGCAACCGGCCTACCGGCACGTATTCTCAAGATCCGCCGACATGCTTAAACCGATCGCCATGTCCGCCGCGGATTTGGATGATACCGATCTGCAGGCAGTGCACGATGTGCTGCGTTCCGGCCGCCTGGCCCTCGGGCCCAAGGCGGAGGAATTCGAAAACCTCATGGCCGGCTATATTGGGGTCCGGCATGCGGTCGCGGTGAATTCCGGCACCGCGGCCTTGCATTTAATCCTGTGCGCCTTGGGCATCGGTCCCGGCGACGAGGTGTTGGTGCCATCGTTTACCTTCGTCGCCAGCGTCAATGCGATCCTCTATGTGGGCGCGGCGCCGGTGTTCGTGGATATCGAGCCCGAGACCTACACGCTGGATGCGGGCGATCTGGAGTCCAAGATCACGCCCAAGACCAAGGCGGTCATGGCGGTCGATGTGTTCGGTCACCCGATCGAATGGGAGGATGTTTTAACTATCGCAGGGCGCCACGCTCTGGTCGTGATCGACGACTCGGCGGAAGCGCTCGGCGCGGAATATCGGGGAGAGAAGATCGGCCGATTCGGTAGCGCCGCCGTGTTTGCGTTCTATCCGAACAAGCAGATCACCACCGGCGAGGGCGGCATCGTGGTCACCAACGATGACGGCCTGGCCCGCGTAGTACGCAGCCTGCGCAATCAAGGGCGAGACGCGGAGCACGCGTGGTTGCAACATGAGCGGCTCGGGTACAATTACCGCATGAATGAAATGTCGGCCGCCCTGGGCGTATCGCAACTACGAAAGATCGACCGCATCCTGTCGAGGCGGAATCACGTCGCGAAAATGTATACGGAGCGTTTGAGCTTACTCGATCTGGTGCGGCCGCCGGTGATCAAACCGCAGGTGACGATGAGCTGGTTCGTGTATGTGGTGACCTTGGCGGATGGGCTAGACCGCAACGCCCTGATCCATGCGCTGGAGCGGCAGAGCATTCCCGCGCGGGGATACTTTAGTCCGATTCATCTCCAGCCGTTCATTCGCGAGCGCTTCGGCACCAAGCCCGGGATGTTGCCCATCACCGAATCGGTGGCGAAACGCACCCTAGCCCTACCGTTTCACAATCGCATCACCGAAGCGCAGGTGGACCAGGTGGTTACAGGGCTTGAAGAAGCCGTGAAGCGTGGTAACGCGGCCTAAGAGGGGAACGCATGTCCAAGCATTTGAAAACCTGGCACCTGCGCGCCGCCGCCTTCCTGCATGATCTCATGATGATCCCGCTCGCCTGGCTGTGCGCTTATTGGTTGCGTTTTAATCTCGGGAGCATCCCGCAGGAATTCTTGACCGCGGGGGTCGGCGCTCTGTTCGTGGTCGTCCCCGTCCAAGCCGTCTTTTATTGGTATGTCGGCCTCTACCGGGGTGTTTGGCGTTTCGCCTCGCTGCCCGATCTCATGCGCATCGGGCAGGCGGTGCTAGCGGGCGCCCTCGTGTGCGCGGCGGTGTTGTTCATGGTCACCCGGCTGCAGGGAGTGCCGCGTTCGGTCTTTCCTCTCTATGCGATCATTCTCGGGGGCTTGCTCGGTGGCCCGCGCTTCGCTTTCCGCTGGTTTAAGGACTATCACCTGCGCTCGCGCACCGGCCAGCGGGTCATCATCGTGGGTGCGGGGCAGGGGGGCGAATTGCTCATTCGGGACTTGATGCGCGATCCGGAATGCCGCTACCGGCCGGTCGCGTTTTTGGACGACGATCTCGCGAAATCGGGGCGCGAGATCCATGGCCTGCGGGTGCTGGGGACGAGCGATGACTTGCCCGCCGCGGTGGACCGCCTGGATGCGCGGATGGTGATGATCGCCATTCCCTCGGCCACCTCGCGTCAAATGAAGCGTCTGGTCGAGTTGGCGGAGCGCACCGGGTTGCCGGTGCGCACCTTGCCGAGCATCCATGACGTGATGGCCGGCCGCGCCGGGATGAATGATCTCCGCGAGGTGCTGATCGAGGACCTCCTAGGGCGCGAGCCGGTGGCGCTCAACTGGAACCTGATTCGATCCCGCCTCTCAGGAAAGGCCGTGTTGATCACGGGCGCCGGGGGCTCGATCGGCGCGGAGCTATGCCGTCAGATCGCTCAGTTGTCGCCGGGAAAGCTCGTCGTTCTTGATCACTCCGAATTCAATCTTTATGAGTTGGATCTCGATCTCAAGACAGTCTTCCCGGACGTGGAGACGAGCTTTCATCTGTGTAATGTCTGCGATGAAGCCGCGGTGCGGCGCCTCATGCAGCGCCACGCGCCCGAGGTCGTGTTCCATGCCGCGGCCTATAAGCACGTGTCCATGCTCGAATCGCAACTGCGGGAGGCCGTACACAACAATGTGCTCGGGACCAAGACCGTGGCCGAGGCCGCGCATGCCGCCCGGGTGAGCCAATTCGTGCTCATCTCGACGGATAAAGCGGTGAATCCCGTGAATGTCATGGGGGCCAGCAAACGCGCTGCCGAGATAATCTGTGAGAATTTGCAGCAACGCTCCGCCACCCGCTTTACGACCGTACGCTTCGGAAACGTCTTGGGCTCGGCGGGCAGTGTGGTGCCGTTATTTCGTAAACAGATCGGCTCGGGCGGCCCGGTCACCGTGACCCACCCGGAGGTCATGCGTTACTTCATGACCATCCCCGAGGCCTGCCAATTGATCATGCAGGCCGCCGCGATGTGCGAGAGCGGTGAAATTTTCGTGCTCGATATGGGAGAGCCGGTCAAGATCAGCGATCTCGCCGAGCAAATGATACGGCTCTCGGGGAAAGTCCCCGGCGCGGAGATCGAGATCGTGTATACGGGCCTGCGGGCCGGGGAGAAGCTCTTCGAGGAACTATTCCATGATCAGGAAGCCTTGCGCGCGACCAAGCACAAAAAGATTTTGCTGGCGCGTCACCGGCATGTCGATTCCAACGTGCTTAAATCGACCTTGGCGGAAATGGCCGAAGCCGTGGCCCACTACGATGAGGCACGCTTACAGTCTTTGCTGCACCGCTTGGCGCCCGAATTCCCAACCCAGGCGGGCGAGAGCGCGACGGCCGCGGTGGTGCCGTTCACGCCCCGCGCGGGATAAGGCTGGTTAAAATCTATTCCCCGCGGTCTTGCCGCGGGGACCTTAGCGATGGGGTTTCCAAAGGGGAGAAGCGCAGCTCTCCCCTTTGGTCGCCCCACGGGGTTGCATACCCCGTGGTGGCGAAATCTAAATTGACTTTCAGTCACGGTTGATCGGAACCTTAAGATAACAGCGCCCATTCGACTCGGGCGGTGGAAACTGACCGGCACGGATATTAATCTCCAGCGAGGGGAAGAGGAGCTTTGGCGTCGCGAGTTGCTTATCCCGTGCATTGCGGAACCGGACGTAATCCTCCTCGCTCGTCGCCGCGTTGATTTGGATGTTGTGCTCCTGTTGTTCGGCCACCGCGGTCTCCCAGCGGTGTGTTCGCCGCTTTTCAGTCAAATAGTCATGACAGAGGAAAAGCCGGGTCTCGGGCGCCAGCGCATAAAGCTTTTGGATCGAGCGATAGAGCATCCGGGCATCGCCTCCTGGGAAGTCCGCTCGCGCCGAGCCGTAATCGGTCATGAACAAGGTGTCTCCAATGAAGGCCGCATCGCCGATGAGATAAGTCACGTCGGCTCGAGTGTGGCCGGGCGTGTAGAGCACATGCGCTTCCAGCGCCCCGATCCGAAAGCGTTCCTCTTCTTCGAATAGGTGATCGAATTGCGAGCCGTCGGCTCTGAGCTCATTGCCCAAGTTCAGTATACGCTTCCAGGTCTGCTGCACCTCGACGATGTGCTCTCCTATCGCGATGCGTCCGCCGCACTGCGCTTTTACCTCCTGTGCCGCACTCAGCCGATCGGCATGGCCATGGGTCTCCAAGATCCAATGGACGGTGAGCCCATGCGCTCGAATCCAAGCGATGACAGGCTCTATGCTCGCGGTACTCGTCCGCGAAGCTCCATTGTCGTAGTCGAGCACCGGATCGACGACCGCGCAATGGGGACCATGGGGCTCCCGCACCACATAGGTGAGCGAGCCGGTGGGTTCATGCATGAAGGCGGTAACGATGGGGTTCATCATGTTTATGGTCCTACTGGGGATCACTGGGGAGATACATCTTGGCTTTGTCGAGCGCGTAGCTTCAAGGAAAGCCGCTCACCTGCCAGTCGTTGGCCGGGAAACGTGCGGGAACTAACGAATGTCGCCGAGTATCCCTTTGCCGTGGGGCGGGGGGCGAGATCCGGCTCTCCGAGTTTCGGGAGCCAAGGACGTTCCGACTCGGAATTATGGTTTTCTGGCCACATGGTTTGGCTTTACAGCTCTCGCAGGAACGCAGCCAGGTCCTACTTCTCGGCTTCGGTAAGCTTGATTCCCAGCACCAGATTGAAGAATTATACCGTATCGTCCAGAGTGAGCAGCCGTCCATCATGCAGGTAGGTCGGCGAGTCCCTAATGCCGCGTAGCGGGAAAGTGCCGTCGGCCGAGTCCATCCGGCCATTGATCATCTGCGGCTTGTAGAAGCGCTCGACCTTAGAAGCACGCCGGGGCAGGCTGGCGTATAATCATGGGTGCCTGGAATTTCCCAGGCGGGGCTCGTACGAGCGCCGGCCGAAGGCTGGCCGGGCCCGAAGGGCGAAAATCAAGGAGGACAGATGGCCACGATCGAAAACCTCGTGCTAGAGCAACTCCGCGAGCTACGCAATGATGTGGCCGCGTTTCGGACCGACATCGGCGCCCGCATCAGCCGAGTCGAAATGCGTCTAGGCGCCATCGAGGCGCGTTTGAGCAGCGTTGAGTCGCGCCTGGCCGATATCGAAGCGCATCACGAGCAACGCTTAGAGCGCCTCGAGCGCCGGCTCGAGTTGACCTCGCCAGGCGAGCCATCGTGATCATCGCGGTGATATTCCCATGAGCGCCGACCGAACTCTCGCGATTGCCGGCCTGGTCGTCTTGGGCGCGGCGCTTGTGTGGTTCTTCGGCCGCGCCTTCGTGATGCTCGGTTGGAATAACGTTCTTAAGGTGTTCCGAGATCCGCCGTTCCTTTTGGCTCTGCTCGGCCTGCTCTTGGTCGTGGCGTCGTACTTATTATGACGTACCACGAAAGCGTCACGCTCGGGCTGGTGCGCGAGATTCAGGTCGAGCTCAGAGAGATGCGCGGCGAGATCAAAGCCGCGATTGAGTCGCTCGACGCAAGATTGAAGGTCCTCGAAGAAGAGCGGCGGAGGCTGGACAAGGGAATACTCAAGATGCGCGAAGAAGATCGCCAGGAACAGGCCGCCATCGGCATCGATGACGAGCGCGAGGTCGGTTCATCCCCGCGTGTGCGGGGTATCCGGCGCAGTCAGACGGAAACGCGGCGGTAAGGCTGGTTGAATTATCAGGGCGGCGCCTGGCGCGCGGTCCGCGCACGCGGTTCCACCCGCGCCCCCGCCGGCACTGCGGCGCGGGAAGCACCGCGACTGATCGGCGGCTGCCATCTGCGACCGGACGGTACATGCCCCAAAGGGTTCTGCGTGCGTGTACGCTATTTCTTTTGCACGCTATGGAAATCGTAACGTGGACAGGTGCAGCAGATTTTTTCACAAGCTCCCAGCCCGCATGATTGGAACCTTCAGATAAGAGCGTCCATTCGACTCGGGCGGCGGAAACTGACCGGCACGCATATTAATCTCCAGCGTCGTTAAGCTGCGCGCGCGTTAGCGCATCTCCTTGAGCGGCTTGTTAGCCGTATGCTCCACCAACTGGCCTTCGACGAACTTATGAAGCACGCTCGAAACAAGTGTTTGGTACGGTATGCCATCGGCAAGAGCGCGCTTCTGTAACGCGCGGAGGTCCTTAGATGAAATACGTATGTTGATACGACTATCCTTTTTAAAGGTTGCCGCAGCCGTCGCTCTATGACGCTCAATCTCTTTATCTACATCTTTGACTCGCTTTAGCGTGCCTTTCTCGAATGCTCGCAAAATCTCTTTCTCTTCAGGATCAAGTCTACTCATTAGATTCACCCACATACCTTTTTGTGGCTTTCCGGCTCGGAATTATGGTTTTGAGGAATATCACCTCATCCGATTCGACATATGGCACCAGATACGCATAGCCTTCGACGATTACGACGGAGATCTTCTGGCCAGCGTAACGCTTCTGGTTTGGGTGCTCGAAGACGTCAATCTCGTCACCCGCCTCAATATGAAATACAACTTCCTCGAACGATATACCGCGCTCCCTTATCAATTGCTCGTTCTTTTCCGGGCTCCACGTGTAGTGCCTCATCTAACGATGATACCAAACTGTGTGCCATATGTACTCCCGTGGCGAAATCTAAATTGACTATGGCGGCGCCTCGCGCGCGGTCCGATAGCCGCAGCGCCGGCACTCCACTTTCTCGATGCCGGAACTGCCGCCGAAGGCAAACGACACTTCCACCACTCGAAAGTCGTGGAATCCCAATATACAGAGGAGTCGTCCTAGCTTTTTTAACCACTCGTTTATCATTTTGCCGCCTCCGTCGTGAGAATCCGTAGGACCCAGAGCTTGTGAAGAAATCGTCAGCGACCGAGAGCCAGTTACACCTTGCCCTGGGATAACGCATGCAACGCCAAGAATTCATCCGCGTCCCGCGGGCCCCAGGTGGCAAAGCTCGGCTCCGGATCCTCGGCATAGGCTTGCTTGATCTCTGCCAGCCAATCGCGCGCGCGGGGCAGCGCTTGAGGGTCGAGGCCGTAGGGGACGGCCGCATTGAGTCCAAAGACCTTGGCGCGCAAGGTGGGCGTGATTTCGGGATAACCGTAACGCTCGCGGTATTCGGGGGCGATCTGAAAGGCGCGGAAGGCCTGGATCTGGTCTTGCGGGCTGCCGTACCAAATGGAGTCGGTGCCCCAGAGCACGTTGTTTTCGCCCACGTATCTGAATAACTTCCCGAGCACGTGGGCGGCTTGATCGGGGTCCTGCATCAACTGCCTCCAAGTGGTGCCGAGCTCCGCGTACACGTTGCTGTTCGGCGCGATGCCATTGTCTTCGAGCGATTTCACCAGTGAATCGACACCGCCCGCGGCGTTCTTCGGATCGTAAGGACCCTCGCGGCGGCCGGGATCGAATCCCGAGTGATAGACGATAAAGCTCACGTCCGGGTAACGGCGCGCGACGATCCCGATATCCCGGCAGGTGGAATACTCGTAGTCGAGATTGAACAGCGGGATCCCCTTGTGGATGCAAATCAACTTGACACCCAAGGCACGCGCTTTCTCTATGAACGCGATCCCGGTGCGCTCATCATCGAGCCAATAGCCCACTCCATCGGGCCCCCACTGGGTGTAGGTCTTCCACGCGCTGACGCGGTAGTCTTCCTTTTGGCGCGCCATGGCGTCAATGGCCCCCGGGAGGTTCGGATGCACGAGACCGTGGATGAGGAGCCGATGCCGACCTTCCATTGCCTCGACCAGCGCGCGGGTAGCCGCGGCGTCCGCCAGCGACAAGGGATTATCCTCGGGCGCGGCAGGGACGGCCGAGAGCACGGCCATGTCGGTATCGCTGTCGAGGAATATCTCCCGCAGGAAGTGCTCGGCGGAGAAGCACTCGATGGCGTCGCCTCCGCAGTCCGCCTGTGGAAAGAAGCGCAGAATGTAGGTCCAGCGGTTCGTAAGCTTGCGCCAGCTCCCCTTGGGGTTCACATGGTGGGTTTGAATATCGAAGATGAACTCCTCCCCGCCGATGCGCTCCCCGGCCGCGGCGGGTTCGAAAGCGGCCTCCCGCGGCACGGCGTAGAAACCGCCGGCCTTGCCACAGCGCGCAAACGCCTCGTTCATCGACAGCAAGGTCGCGGCCGCGCCGCAGATGGATTTTAGAAACGCGCGCCGGCCGAGACCGAGCTTTCTCGCCGTTCCGGTGGCGTTTTCTCGCGCCAAGCGATTGGCGTAGCGCACGCCCGCCGCCACCGGCCGCGGCAGGAACTCCCCGTTCGAGGTCGCATCGAGCTTGATGGGTAAGCGCCGGCCTCCGGGGTCAAAACGTTCGCTCATGGTTTATTCACTACTGCCCCGCCGCTTGCAACGGCCCACGTAAGCCTTGGGTTTTCAAAGGGGAGTAGTTGCAACTCTTCCCTTTGCTCGCCCGCGGGCGATATGGCGATATCCATTAATTAACTATAGACCATCACCGGCGCTTTGATCGGGGGAGATATGCCCAAACCCTGTCTACTGCGGGGATCGCGTTGCGGAAATGGGCGCGGCGCAACGCCCGCCGGCTCCCCGGTTGTGGCAGGTGAGCCCGCTGCGGTATTCTCAGTGACTATGGAGGCGCGATACCAACCGGCCAGCATCGAGCCCGCGATGCAACAACGATGGGAAGAGCAGCGGGTGTTTGCGGCCAGCGAAGAGCCGGGGCGGGAGAAATTCTACTGCCTTTCGATGTTCCCCTACCCGAGCGGGCGCCTGCATATGGGCCACGTCCGCAATTACACGATCGGCGATGTGATCGCCCGTTATCAGCGCCTGCGGGGGAAGAACGTCCTGCAGCCGATGGGTTGGGACGCCTTCGGGCTGCCGGCGGAGAACGCCGCCATCGATAACCGCGTGCCCCCGGCGCGCTGGACCTATGAAAACATTGCCACTATGCGCGGCCAGCTCAAGCGTTTGGGGTTTGGGTATGACTGGGCACGCGAGCTGACCACCTGCCGGCCCGAGTATTACCGCTGGGAGCAGTGGTTCTTTATACAGTTATTTAAGAAAGATCTGGTCTATAAGAAGACCGCCGTCGTCAATTGGGATCCGGTCGACCAAACAGTGCTCGCCAATGAGCAGGTCATCGATGGCAAGGGCTGGCGATCCGGGGCGCCCGTCGAGCGGCGCATGATCCCCCAGTGGTTCTTGAAGATCACCGATTACGCCGAGGAATTGCTCACCGGTTTGGAGGGGCTCGAGGGTTGGCCGGACGCCGTGCGCACGATGCAGCGCAATTGGATCGGACGCTCCGAAGGCGTCGAGGCCGAGTTTTCGATCCCCGCACTTGGGGAGAGCGTGACGGTGTTCACCACGCGCCCGGACACGCTCATGGGCGCGACCTATCTCGCGGTCGCCGCCGAGCACCCCTTGGCGGCGCGCTTTGCGCAACGTGATCCCGCGTTGGCCGGGTTCGTCAACGAGTGCCGCCACATGGGTACGAGCGAGGTGGAGCTCGAGACCATGGAGAAAAAAGGCATGCCGCTCGGGGTTGAAGCCCTGCACCCTATCACCGGCGAGGCCTTGCCGGTGTGGGTCGCCAACTTCGTGTTGATGGGCTACGGCACCGGGGCGGTGATGGCGGTGCCCGCCCATGATCAGCGCGACTATGAGTTCGCGCGCCGCTTCGGCCTGCCGATTAAGCAGGTGGTGTTCCCCGGGGATGCTCTCAGCGCGGACATATCGGAGGCCGCGTTCATCGAACCGGGGGTGCTGAGAAATTCAGGCGCGTTCGATGGTTTAAGCTCGGCAGCGGCCTTCGCGGCCATCGCCGAGTGTTTGCATGAGAACGGCAAAGGGCGGCGCAAAGTGAACTACCGTTTGCGTGACTGGGGCGTGTCCCGCCAGCGCTACTGGGGCTGCCCGATCCCGATGCTCAATTGCCCGCGGTGCGGCCCCGTGCCGGTCCCCGAGGAGCAGTTGCCGGTGGTACTTCCCGAAGAGGTAGAGTTTCAGGGCGTGGTTTCTCCCATCAAGCGCATGCCGGAGTTTTACCAGGCACACTGTCCGGCCTGCGGCGTAACCGCCGAACGCGAGACCGACACCTTCGATACTTTTTTCGAATCCTCGTGGTATTACGCCCGTTACTGTTGCGCGGACAGCAGCGAGCGCATGCTCGATGCTCGGGTCCGCTACTGGCTGCCCGTGGATCAATACATCGGCGGCGTGGAGCATGCCGTGCTGCATTTGCTTTATGCCCGGTTTTTCCACAAGCTGATGCGCGACCTAGGAATGGCGCCGCATGCGGAGCCCTTCACGCGCCTGCTCACCCAAGGGATGGTGCTGAAAGACGGCGCCAAGATGTCGAAATCGAAGGGTAATACCGTCGATCCGCAAGCGCTCATCGATAAGTACGGGGCCGATACGGTGCGCTTATTCACCATGTTCGCGGCTCCGCCGGAGCAATCCCTCGAGTGGTCGGACACCGCCGTCGAAGGTGCGTTTCGCTTTCTCAAGCGTCTCTGGCGCTTCGCGGCGGAGCAACTCGCAGGCGGTGCCGCGGCTGCGGTCGATAAGACCCGGCTGACGCCGGCGCAAGCGGAATTACGCCGCCAGATCCATCAGACGATCGCCAAGGTCAATGACGATATCGGGCGCCGCTATACGTTCAATACCGCGATCGCGGCGGTCATGGAGCTTACGAATGCCTTGACGGGTTTCAAGGATAATTCCGAGCAGGGGCGCGCGCTGCTGCGCGAAGGTCTCGAGACCATCGCGATAGTGCTGTCCCCGATCGTGCCCCACATCACCGAGGCGCTCTGGGCCGCCCTCGGCCATGCGGATCTGGTCGCCAACGCGCGCTGGCCCACGGTCGATGAGGCCGCCCTGGTGCGCTCCGAGATCCGGCTAGTGGTGCAGATCGACGGTAAGAAGCGGGCCGATCTCACGCTCGCCGCGGGGACACCGGAGGCGCTGGTCAAGGAGATCGTGCTCGCCGATCCCAAGGTCCGGCGCTACCTCGAGGGTCACGAGATCGAGAAGCTCGTGGTGGTGCCCGGGCGCCTGGTGAACATCGTGACCGTATGATGAAGTCAGAGCTTGTGAAAAAATCGTCGCGAGCGAAGGGAGGTCGTGTTCCGCCGGCGCGCAGGAACCGGAGTGTATTTAAATACATGAGGATTCCGAGCACCGCCGGAACGCGAGATCCCGAGCGCAGCAGATTTTTTCACAAGCTCTCAGTGGCCGTCCTGGCGATCATCCTGTGTGGATATGGATGCGGATTTCACCTGCGCGGATCGAGCCCGGTGGCGCTTCGCTTCTCGGGCGTGTTTGTCGAGGCGGCCGGCGCTCCGCAAGTGGCGGCGCAATTGCGGCGGCAGTTGCAATATAATGGCGTTGTGCTAACGTCCAAACCCACCCGTGCGGAGGCTGTGGTTACGCTCAGAGACGAGCGCTTCGAGCAGCGCGTGCTTTCGGTCGATCCGCGCACCGGCAAGGTGCGCGAGTACGAGCTAGCCTATCGCGTCGATTTGATGGTGGCCGGCGCCAAGGGGCATTCCTTGCTCGCCGCGCAAAGCATCGATCTGGTGCGCGATTACACTTTCGATGAGACCGCGGCGCTTGCCAAATCCGATGAAGACCAGCTCTTGCGGCAAGAAATGATTCAAGACGCGGCCGCGACGGTGCTTAGACGGCTCGAAACCATTAAAGCGAAGTAAGGAAGCTCTGCAAACGTGTCGCGAGCAAGCCTAGATGCGCGAAGCAGCGGAGCGAGTCGCGAGACATATCAGGTAGATAGGCGAGCGAGGAGCGAGCACGCGAAGACGCGGGGAGCGGTCCAGGGACGGCCGCGCTTTGAGAAGCGAGGAAAGCAGATGGGCTGCGCAGTACCTTTTGCAGAGCTTCCGTAAGATGACGGCAGCCCGCCCGCGGCCCCGGGCAAAGCTCAAACCCGCCGAGCTTGGGGCGCGCATCGAACGCGAGGGGCTCGAACGGCTCTATCTCATCGCGGGCGATGAGCCCTACCAGTGTCTGGAGGCGATGGACCAGATCCGATCCCAGGCGCGTGCGCTCGGCGTCACGGAGCGCGTGGTGCTCGAAGCGCAAGCGGGATTCGACTGGCAACGCCTGCGCTACGAGGCGAATCACCTGAGCCTCTTCAGCGACCGCCGGCTCATAGAGCTTACCCTCGCGCACGTTCCCCCGCGGAACGAAGGCGCGCAAGCCATCATCGCCTATACCCAAGGGATGTCAGCGGACACCGTGGTGGTGATCCGCGCGCCCGTCCTCGATTACAGAGCAAAGCAAGGCGCATGGTACCAGGCCATCGAAGCCGCGGGCGTGGTTGTCGAAGTCGCGCCGGTGCCGCCCGAGGCGATGCCGGACTGGATCCTGCGGCTCGGCGAACGGCGCGGTCTCATCCTGGATCAGGAGGCGGCGATGTTCATTGCCGAGCGGGTCGAGAATAACCTGCCCGCGGCAAGTCAGGAGCTTGAGAAGCTCCGGCTTTCCTTGCCGGGCGGCAAGGCCGGTCTCGAGGACGTCGTCGCGGTGGTCACGGACAGCAGCCGTTATGACGTGTTCGCCCTAGTCAATTGCGTGTTGGAAGGGCGCCAGGCACGATCCCTGTCCGTGCTCGCGGGACTCCGCGCCGAGGGTACCGAAGCCGCGCTCGTGACCTGGTCTCTGGTGCGTGAGCTGCGGATCCTATGCCGCTTGGCTTATAATCAGGCGCGCAAGCTTCCTTTGGAGCCCGTGTTCGAGGAATTCCGAGTCTGGGATCGGCGTAAAGCGGCCTTGAAACCGGCACTGCGGCGCCACACCGTCGCCAGCTTGCGGGAGTTGCTGCTGGCCGCTCATCAAGTAGAACGAGCCATCAAAGGCGCGAGCCCAGGAGATCCGTGGCTCATGCTGGCGGAGGTGGCGATCGGCCTCGCCGCAAGCAATGCCTCACGACGGCAGCGGAATTACAATGTGAACGAGTGACCTAGATAGACCTGGCGTACGGTGTCGTTGGCGAGAACGGTCTCCGGCGCGCCCTCCGCGATGATGGTTCCTTCATTGACGATATAAGCCCGATCGCAGATCCCCAGGGTCTCGCGGACGTTGTGGTCGGTAATCAAGATCCCGATCCCGCGCGCCGCAAGCTGTTTGATGACCTTCTGAAGATCGAGCACCGAAAGCGGATCGACGCCGGCGAAGGGTTCATCGAGCATAATGAACTCGGGCTCCGCCGCCAGTGTCCGCGCGATCTCCGTGCGCCGCCGCTCGCCTCCCGACAGGGTTTCGCCCACACGATCGGACACCTGCTGAAGATGGAACTCTTGCAGCAGGCCCGTCAGCCGGCGTTCGCGCTCAACCGCATCGATGACCGATCGTATTTCCAGTACCGCCAGGACGTTTTCCCTTACCGTGAGCTTTCTGAAGATGGAAGGCTCCTGCGGTAGATAGCCCAGTCCTAAACGCGCGCGCTGGTCCATCGGCAAGGCGGTAATGTCGCGGCGGTTGAGAAACACGGCGCCGGTGTCATTCGGCACGAGACCCACGATCATGTTGAAGCTCGTGGTCTTACCCGCGCCATTCGGACCGAGCAAACCGACGACTTCTCCGCTGTTAACCTTTAGGCTGACATCCTTGACGACCTGCCGCGACTGATACGTTTTGGAAAGGTGCCGGGCGCTGATGACGTGGGTCGATTTTTCGCCGGGTTCATTCTTTTGGTCGAGATCCACCAGCGCCGGAGCCGCGATTGGTTCCGTTTGGTTCCGTCTTTTTGGCTGGAGGAATGATGATCCGTACCCGGCCATCGTCCGTGGCCCCGTTGTCATCGGATAGCTCGCCGGGGCGCGCCTTTCTTGCTTTAAGGACATTGCGAGCGGTATCGTAGGTCATGTGGTGGCCGGTGTAAATCTGCCCCCGTTGCACGATTTTGACCTTGTTGGTCATATGGATCAGTTGCTCTTGCGCCTGATACCTCATGTTGAGGGCCTCGCCCTCGATATCCTCCTCCTCGTTGTCGGGGCGTTGCCGGTAAGTCGCCGGGCTGCCTTCCAAGAGCGCTTCTTTCAGCTGTTGGTCGGGCGCATAGTTCAAGGTGAGGGTGTGGCCGGTGAAGCGCGTGCTCCCTTGGATGACGATGACATTCCCGCGGTAGATCGCAACCCCTGCCTTATCGTCGATTTCCACGAAGTCTGCCGTGACTTCAATCGGTTGATCGCGATCGGTGGACAACGCGGCGGCGGCCGTGACAAAGAATAAACCCGCCAGCAACACGCTGGAAGTCAATTTAGATTTCGCCACCACGGGGTATGCAACCCCGTGGGGCGACCAAAAGGGAGAGCTGCGCCTCTCCCCTTTGGAAACCCCATCGCTAAGGTCCCTGCGGCAAGACCGCGGGGAATAGATTTTAACGCTTTTCGTCATAATGAGTCCGCACGTTTTTCAGCAATTCGACCAGGCCAAACGCAAGCCGCGCACGCATCCCGATTCCCCGGGTGATGGACGTGGGCGTGATGATCGTGGCGGCGCTATCGGTTTCAGCATAGCGCTTTTTGGGCAGTATCCTGAGATCGGGCGCTTGCACCTCGATCTCGCGCACGCCCTCGGGGTTTCGGCGCCACACTCTCACGTTTCCGTACAGCAAGACGGTATCGTTGTTGGCCCCGATCCATCCCGAGTCGGCACGGGCGAACCACGGCGCCTTCGGATTATCGCTATAGAGCTCGAGGGTGGGATGAAGGAGTTGGGTGGTGTCATCCCCGAAGTGGAACATGCGCTTGGCGCGGAGCCTGCTTTCGAGCCTTCCGCGCTCGTCCATGGCGGTGCGGACGAAGTTCTCCATGTAAGAATCCGGTTCATCCGGGCCGACCGCCTCGCGGGTGATATTCTGCTCTTCCAGGCGCTCCAGGATCCAAGCGGTGGTGCCGGCGCAAACGCTAAGTGCGATCACCCCCGGCCAGTGCTTTAGCTTGCGGAAGCTTAGAATCGTCACAGAAGCTGTTCTTAGAGGTTGTGAATAAATCTGCTGCGCATCCCGATCGCGGCGTCGCGTGCTCGCTCGCTCCTCGCCTATCTGGTTGATATGTCTCGTCGCTCACTCCGCGGCTCCTTGCGCTCGGAATGCTCGCGACGATTTATTCACAACCTCTTAGCTCAAGTACCGGCCGTAAAGGTTTGCGAGCGCGCCTTGCGCATCGAGGAGCAGCTCGCACAATTCGCGCACGGCGCCGCGTCCGCCGGGTTGCCGTGTCCGCCAATGCGCATGCTGACACACTAAATGGTGCGCATCGGCCACGGCAACCGCAAGTCCGGCGCGCATCATGACCGGCAAATCCGGCACATCGTCTCCCATGAACGCCGCCTGCTCGGCGCTCAAGCCGAGCTCGCGGAGCAGCGCATTGAAGATCGATAGCTTGTCGGAGGCCCCCTGGTAGATGTACCGTATCCCGAGCTCCGTCATGCGCTCTTCGACCGCCGCCGAAGCGCGTCCCGAAATCACGGCGATGTGTAAGCCGGCTTCCCGCAGCATGGCCAGCCCCTGCCCATCGCGGGTGTGAAACAGCTTCAACTGCTCGCCTCGCTCGCCCAGGATCAGACTGCCGTCGGTCAGCACCCCGTCGACATCGAATGCGGCGAGGCGGATCTTCGCGGCCCTGGCCTTGACCCGATGCAGCGGTTCCGCGAGGTCCGCCATGACGGGCGCGTTACAGGACTCCGGCGCGCAGTAAATCGTGCATGTTCAGCACGCCGCGCAGATCGCTTTTTTCGTCGGCGACTAACAATGCGTTGATCTTGTGCCGCTGCATCAGGTTGAGCGCTTCGGCCGCGAGGCAGTCTTGGCCGACGGTGACGCATGCGGGCGTCATGACGCTCCGCATGCGTGCTCGATGGACGTCGACGCCGCGGTCCAGGGCGCGGCGCAGGTCGCCATCCGTGAAGATACCGGCGATCCGCAGCCCGTCCTCGACGATCGCCGTCATACCCAGGCCCTTGCGCGACATTTCCACCAGCGCGTCCCGCAACAGCGCCTCGGTGGTGACCACCGGGATCTCGTCCCCGGTATGCATGAGATCGGAAATACGCAGCAGCAGCCGCCGCCCCAATATCCCGCCCGGATGCGTCTGCGCGAAGTCCGCGGCGTTGAATCCGCGCGCCTCGAGGAGGGCGATGGCCAGCGCGTCTCCCATGGCCAGGGCCGCGGTCGTGCTCGAAGTCGGCGCCAAGCCCAAAGGACAAGCTTCTTGTGCCACGCTGACATCCAAGTTGACGGAGGCGGCGCGTGCGAGGGTCGATTCGGGCTTGCCGGTGAGAGCGATGAGCGGGATCCCTAGGCGTTTAATGAGCGGCAGCAAAACGATAAGTTCCACGGTTTCCCCGGAGTTGGACAGCGCGAGCACCACATCCTTGGTGGTGATCATGCCCATGTCGCCGTGGCTGGCCTCGCCGGGGTGAACGAAGAATGCCGGGGTGCCCGTGCTGGCCAAGGTGGCTGCGATCTTGCCGCCGATATGGCCGGACTTACCCATGCCCAATACCACGATTCTGCCCTCGCAACTCAAAAGGTAACGGCAGGCGCCGACGAACTCCGGGCCGATGCGCGCGCCGAGAGCGGCCACCGCTTGCGCCTCATTGTCGATGACCGAACGTCCCAAGGCTTGCAGCCGTTCGCCGGCAACGCGCTCGTCATGGAGATGGTCACGCATGAGTCAAAAAATTCCGCTACGCTAGTAGTGCTCCAAGGGCAAGAAACCCGTTTATCATTTCAAGTACACCAAACGTTGACATGAAATTCTATGGTAAGTGCGCGGCATTTGCATGTGGACTACATTACGACCGCCGTGAAAAGAAACCGGATCCCGATGCGTCACGATGATCTCAAGCTCTGGGTAACCCAGATCCTCAAGACAGGTGAGTTTCAGCTGAGCGCGGCCTCGAGCGACGCTAGCTTCCGGCACTACTGGCGGATCCGGCATCGGGATCGCTCCTATATCGTGATGGACGCGCCGCCCGAGCGGGAGACTTGCGACGCTTTCATAGACATCGCCAAACGTCTGGGAGAGGCGGGTTTGAATGCCCCCAAGGTATTGGCTGGCGATCTTGCGCGTGGGTTTTTGCTCTTAACGGATCTCGGAACCAGGCTCTACCTCGACGAACTGCAATCGGACAACGCCGGGCAGCTTTATAGCAACGCCTTGAACGCCGTCGTCGCGATGCAGGTGCGCGCCGACGGCCGGGGACTCCCCCCTTACGATCGCGATGCTCTGATGCGGGAGATGGAGTTGTTTCGGGGATGGCTGCTAGCGAAGGAACTCGGTCTGCGCTTATCGGCCGGCCAAAACGCGTCGCTCGACGCGAGCTTTGCATTTTTGGCGGAATCGGCCTTGTCGCAACCTCGAGTCTTCGTGCATCGCGATTTCCATTCCCGAAACCTATTGGTCAGCGTGGGCAATGATCCCGGGATCCTCGATTTCCAGGACGCGGTGATCGGTCCTGTCACTTATGACGTTGTTTCTTTACTACGGGATTGCTACATTCGCTGGCCACGGGAGGAGATCGAGGCCTGGGCCGCCGAGTATTACCGGCGGGCGCTTGAACATGGCATTTTAAGTGGCGTGAGCCTCACGGCGTTTTACCGCTGGTTCGATCTGATGGGCGTGCAGCGGCATCTCAAGGCCAGCGGAATATTCGCGCGTTTATGGCATCGCGACGCTAAGCGCGGCTACCTCAATGATATTCCTAGAACGCTCGCGCACATTGCCGATGTGAGCGTGCGCTACCCGCAATTGGATTCGCTGCATGGCCTGCTGGTCGCAGAAGTCATACCTGCGATTAACGAACGGTACGCGCGATGAAGGCGATGATCTTGGCCGCGGGCAAGGGGGCGCGCATGCGCCCCTTGACCGATCGTCTGCCCAAGGCGCTGCTGCAAGTCGCGGGCAAAAGCCTGATCCAATATCAAGTCGAGCGCTTGGTGGGCGCGGGAATCACGGATATTACCGTCAATCACGCGCTGCACGGCGATCTCATCGAGCAGACGCTGGGTACCGGCGCCGTCTTGGGCGCCTCGCTGCGCTATTCGCGCGAGGGGACCGAGGCGCTGGAAACCGGTGGGGGTATTTTACGGGCCCTGCCGTTCCTGGGACCGGGGCCGTTTATCGTGGTCAACGCGGACATCTGGACCGACTACCCCTACGAAAAATTAGCGGGCCAACCGCAACGGCTGGCGCATGTGGTGCTGGTGGATAATCCGCCGCATCATCCCGCGGGAGACTTCGCGCTCAGCGGGCATGGCGTGGCATTGTCCGGGGATCGGCGGCTAACCTTCGGCGGGATCGGCGCCTATCGGCCGGAGCTGTTCGACGATTGCCTGCCGGGCACGTTTCGGCTCTCCGCGGTGCTGCGCATCGCGGTATCCCATGGCTTGGTGACCGGGGAGCGCTACGGGGGAGCCTGGGTGGACGTCGGCACGCCCGAGCGATTGTTGGCGGCAGAGAACCTCGTTCAATCGCGACGCTGACCCGAAGCGATGCAGCTTGGTATCTGCATTGCTTCCGGTTAGTTTGATGCAGTAGTGCGCTTTTCGGTAGTAACCATGACCTTGACTAATGACCTCGCCTTGGTGCTAAGCGGCGGCGGCGCCCGCGGCGCCTATCAGGTGGGATTCGTGCAATCATTGGCTCGCCGGCATCCGGAGCTAGAGATCCCCATCATCACCGGTGTGTCGGCCGGGGCCATCAATGCCGCCTATCTCGCCAGCCAGCCCACGGGGTTTCTCGAACGGGCGGAGACGCTCGCGGGGCTCTGGTCCGGCTTGACCACCGACCAAATATTTCGCGTTGACTTGTTATCGCTCGCGCGCAACGTCGCGCGTTGGAGCACCCGGTTGCTCTTAGGGCGGTCGTCAAACCGCGTGAGCGCGCGCAGCATGGTGGACACGGCGCCTCTTTGCGCCATGTTGGAACGCCTGCTCCAGCCCGCGCACCGTCATCTGCCCGGTATCGGGCACAACCTCGCCCGGGGACGCCTGAAGGCCGTAGCCATCACCGCCTCGAGCTATTCCACCGGCCAGTCCGTGACCTGGGTGCAAGGCACCGAACCGGTCCATTGGGAACGCGGTCACCGGAAACTGGTGCGCTGCAAGATCCGGCTCGATCATATTTTGGCGTCGGCGGCCCTACCCTTGCTCTTCCCCGCCGTACGCATCAACCGCCGCTGGTTCGGCGATGGCGGGATCCGCATGACTGCGCCCCTCGCGCCCGCGGTACATCTCGGCGCCGAGCGCATCCTGGCTGTCTCGACGCGCTTCGTTAACGGGGTTGATGCGATCCCCCACGTCGATTCCTATCCCCCGCCTGCTCAGGTCGTCGGCGCATTGTTCAACGCCATCTTTTTGGATGTTTTCGATCACGATGCAGCGCGGCTCCAGCACGTCAACGATCTGATCGGCAAGATCCCGGTGCGGGAGCGCGGGGATCTCCGTCCCATCAAGCTGCTCTTGCTCCGGCCCTCGCGCGATCTCGGCAAGCTTGCAAGCGAGTACGAGGCCGCCCTCCCGCGCGCGTTTCGGTTCATGACCCGGGGACTCGGCACGCAGGAGACCCGATCCAATGACATCTTGAGCTTGCTCATGTTTCAGCCCGACTATCTCGCGCACCTCATCGAAATTGGATATGAGGATGCCGAGGCGCGACGCGGCGAAATCGACGCCTTCCTGGAATCATAGCTACTACCAGCGGGGCGGGTAAGCCTCATGTGCCTCACCCATGGTAGAGCAGATTTACGGCCAGACCCCCGCGGGTATAGAGCGCGTCGCGGTCTCATAGGTCCCGATGGCGCCGAGCATCACATGCAGCGCTGAGCAGAGATCACCCCTTGCGTCAATGCATGAGGTCTCGGAAGACCTATGCCTGTACCCGCCGTTCGTCACTCGATCGTCCGCGTCGAGCTAGAACGTAACGGTAACGGTGATATTGTCGGAGTAGCTGCCGACGGCGATGTTTTGCAGCGCGGGCACACGCCCGTATAGGGTATGGTTGACGGTCACCCCAAACAGCACCAGCGTGATGTTATTGCTTACGAACGACGTCCCGGCGCTGCCGTCCCCCCACACGTTGAGGCGGGTGGCAGCGGTGTACAAGTTGTAATTGAGCCGATTCGCCCCGCTCGCCATCTGTCTCGGCGCATAACTGCCGCTCAGGCCGGTGCTGAGCTTGATGTTGTAGTTGACCAAAAGCCCCAGTAGGCCGGTGCACTGGACCGTGATCGTCCCCGTCGCATCGCGGGGGCTGGCGTTGAAGACATTGTACGAACCGAAAGAAACAGGCGTTGCACTTACAGTACAGGCGGCCCTCGCTGCCGTGGAAAATACAATAAGAGCTAGACCGAGGAGTACCACGCAAAACCGTTTCATGGGACCACCCCGCGGCATTCAAACGGACCGAGCCGCGGCAGAGGACCGGCGGCCTTCGGCAGCCGCACTTCGAAACGGCACCGCTGGCCGCGCCAGCGTGCTTCCAGCCGATTGAACCTCGCTAATTCGGTAACGTAAACCTCGCCGCGAAACGCGACCGGGAATTGCTCTTTTCCTCCAACCACGCGCACGATTGCGCCCGCCGGCAACGGGGAGCGGTCGCTCAGTACGATCGTCAGCAGCGCCGCGTTTGCTGGGCGAACGCCGAAATCGGCGAGCACGCCGCTCCGAAACGCCGGGGTGACGTCCATCCGCAGGGCGGCGAAACGCGCATCCAACGGCAAATCCGCTTGCTCGATGCCGATATTGTTTTTCTCGTATGCGCGAACCCTGGGAACCAGCGCGGTGCCTCTCGAATTGGTACGCGCCACCGGCTGATTTTCGGCATAGATCCCCACGTTCGGGTAGTTGCCTACGCGAACCACTGCGAAGCTCTCGCTGATGCGGCGCGCGAGAAACGCTTCGTTGCCCAGGGCGGCGAGCCCGCCCGATGCGCTTAGACGGTAGGCATCGGCGTCGCCGAATTGCGAAGTTTCGGCGCCAAACGTCCCGATGTCGTTCTGATAGAAAACCCCCGCTTCGGCGCGCGAATCGGTTCCTTCGAGGCCCAGGAGGCGATAGCCGAGCCCAGTCCCCTCGGGAAGGTTGCGCTGGATCTGGAAAGCACTCTGGTGATCGGCGTTCTGCTGGGTCCAATTGACGCTCGCGTTGGAGCGCTCGCCAAAGGCAAGGGTCAAGGTGATTCCTAAGCTGGTATCGCGCACGCCGGTTAAGCTCTGCAACGCGAATACCGAGAGGTGGTAATCGCGAAATATGTTACGATCGTATCCAACGCTGACGAATTCCACCCTTGGCTGTGACCGGTTGTCCTGCAGCAGGTAGCTCAGCGAAAAGGTGTCGCTTCCATCGGGAGAGACCGATACCCGCGCTAGGGTCGTCTGGCGGAGCTCGCCTTGAACGCGCCCGAGCTGCGCAAAGTGCGGCGTGGTCCACTGCGATTGCACGCCGTAGCTTACGCGGCGCGCCTGGCGATCGAGGCCGAGCGCAAACAGCCCGCCTCCGCCTGCGTCGCTGCTGCTTGCCACCAGCGCAGCGTTCGCTACGCCGATTATGGGCCAAAGGTAGCTGGCGGAAAAGCCCAGCGCTTGCTGATCCTTCAGCACTTCGGCGCGCGCCTCTGCGGTGAGGCGATCGGTGACGCCCGCCCGGTACGTGGCGGCGCCAAATCCTCGCCCGTAATCGTTACTTTCGATGCCGAAGTTCTCGCGCTCGAATCCCAGATCAAAGGTGTAGTCGGTAAGCCCGGCTCGCAGCAGCGCCTGGCTTACGTAGTACGGAACGACCAGCACCCGTTGCCTTCCAAGCAGATCACGCACCACCAGTTGGACATCTCCGGCCCCGGTGGTCAGGGGCACGTTGGGGATCTCGAACGGGCCGGGAGGTACGCTTTGCTGTAGCCTCAAAGCGCTGTTGGCGAACAGCTCAACGGTGGAAGGGATCCTTGCTTCTCCGCTGAGGGTAGGCAGCGGAAATGTAATAAACTCAGGCTGGGTGGCAAAATTGGTTCCCCATTGTATCCCCCCGAAGCGCACCGAACCGCCCCACGCGCCAGGGCGCCCGATGGCATCTCCAAGCCGCAGGGTGCTGAGTCGTTCCGGATCATCGGCGGTCCAGGTGGTCTCCAAGCGGGTGAACGAGTTCTGATCGCCGATATCGCGGGCAAGCGTCGTCGCGGTGCCCACCCCGAGGCGGTGGAATAGCCCGAGCTCTATCAGGCCCGTCCAAGTTGCTGTGCGCCTCTGGTGCTGGAATTGAAGGTCGTAGTTGAGGAATCCGCCCAAGTCGATTTCCCCGGGCAGTGCAAATCTTTGCGACGGGACTCCCAGCACCGTCGCGGCAAAAATGTCGGGGGAGCCTTCGATATTAAGTTCCTGCGTGCGTTCGTCGAGTTGGTAGCTCAACCCCGGCACCGCATCGAGAGCGAAATACTCGATACCGCGAAAAAATGCAGCAGGGACAGCGGGCGGAGCGATGCGCCAATCCTGGAAGTCTGTTGCGGTCGCAAGCAGACGGCCGTCCGCCGAAATCAGTAAGCGTTTTGGCGCGCCCGTTTCTGCGCCGTTGATGCGAACTGAGAGCCAAGCCTGGGAATAACCCTGGGTCTCCTGCGCCGATACCTTGCGCAGCTTGAAACCTGGCGCGTCACGGGTTGGGGCCGAGACTGCGGTTGACTGCACGCCGGAGAGCGAAAGCGCGATCCCGCCAAGCAGCACACCCACCCGAAGCGCCTTACTGAGTTCCAGGGCGAGATCCTCTTACAGCGGACCGCCCTCACTGAGGTTCGAGGGCGAGATCCGCTTCGAGCGGACCGCCATCCGTTTCTGCCGACAAATGGATAGTGTGGCCTGGCAAGCCATCTGGTAACCGCACCACCCATTCCCGCGCTTGCCCCGCGAGAATGTAGCCCGGAGCTTTGATCTCCGCAAGCGCTGACGCACCGGCGGTTGGCTTGAGGGCGAGGACGATGATCTGGGTATGCGCGTTGCCGGTGTTGCTCACGCGGAGTTTGACCTCGTCTTGCCCGCTGCGCAACACACGCCAGTTAAGCTGCGGGCGAGCTGCGATAGCCGGCGCAACAAATATCGGAAGACCCACTCGCAACGCCACCCGCAGCCCCTGGTAGCCGGGCTGCGGGGGTGGGGGAACCTCCTCGAAGAATAGCCGGTAGGTTTGCTCGCGCCTGGCATCGACCGGTTGCGTCAATCCCACGCGAATTACTTGTGAGGCCGCGACCGGAAGGGTGAAAATCGGCGGGGTGGCGAGCACCTCGTCACTGCCGGCGTAGACATCCTGATCGCCGTCCATGGCCCACTTGAGCAACTGGAGCTGCACGACGACGACGGCATCCCCGTTATTCTTGACGGTGATGACCTCCGTCGGAGTCTGCTCGCTTAGATTGGCGCGCAGCGGAGTGAATTCAAAGCTGCCGGCGTAGACAAACTGAGCGCCCCACAGGCATCCGATAAGCAAGCCGGCAGTGAAGGGCGCGCGCAAGAGCTATCAAAAGGTCACGGTGGCGGTGATAAGATCAGTATAGCCTCCCACCGGAACGTTCTGCAACGCCGGGATCCGGCCAAATACGGCAGTGCCCACCGCCAGACCGGTACCCACCAGCGCGACCGTATCGGTACCGATCGTATTCCCCCACACCACTGCGCGCGCGGCATCCTGGAAGAGCGAATATGTCAGCAAATTGGCGCCGCTGGTCATCTTACGCGCCGCCACGGTGGCGCCGGTACCGGTGCCCGCATCCAGCCCGATGTTGTATGGGGCGGCCAGCGTGCAGGTCGTGGTCACCGTCGAGCTTGCATCGGTGGGTAGCGCTGCGGTCGGAACATACGCACCGAAGGCCAGGTTGGTCGCGCTGATGGTGCACGCGGCTGCCACGGTTGCGGTCACCGTGAACGTGGTGGTTGCAGTAGCCGCCAGCACCGGCGCGCAACCGAGGGCTAATAGTGCAGCAAGTCCAGCGCGTAGAATTTTCCTCATGAACGTAGCTCCTTTGTGTTGTCGTCAGAAATGGTTGCTGTGGGGAGCTGCGCGTCGGCTCAGCTTGTCCCGCATCGGTTGGAACAATTGTCATGCCAACTGTGACTAGTCATTCTGCTTTACACATCCGTGCTAAAGGAATCGAAGGGTGAAACTGGGTTGGGCGGCGATGAAGCGAGGTCGCCCTTTATGAGGGCGATACGCATCCTTGTTTTCTATCATGGTGTGTCGACCCTAAGAGGATCCGCACCAGTCACCCCGATTGCAATGGAGTTCTTTCACAGGCTCTCAGGTCCTCGCGCGGTGTTATGTTCTTCGCTGCAGGCGGATACAATCGCCGTAAGCGCTGCTTCGAGCACCTGCGTGGTAGATTTATTGACAACCATTGAGCAGAGGCCTGTCAGGAACGCCTTGCCCACGCGCCTTTCCCGGGGGCCGCGCCGTGCTTTCGAGTATAATGCCCGCCCATGTTCAAGCCACTCGGTCTCTACATCGGCCTGCGCTACACGCGCGCCAAGCGCCGCAACCACTTCATTTCGTTCATATCGATCATTTCCATGCTGGGGGTCGCGGTCGGCGTGACGGCGCTCATCACCGTGATCTCGGTGATGAACGGCTTCGAGAAGGAATTGCGGGGGCGTATCCTCGGGGTTACCGCGCATGCGACCATCGTCGAGCGCGGCCGGCCGTTGCGCGATTGGCGGGCCGTGAGCGCGGTGATCGATCGCGATCCCCGGGTACGCGGGTCCGCACCTTTCATACGCGCCGAGGGCATGGCGACGCGCGCGGGCATCGTCCAGGGGGTGATCGTCGAAGGCGTGTTGCCGGACCAGGAACCCAAAGTTTCGGTGGTGGGGGAGCGCATGCGCACGGGCCGTTTGACGGACCTCAAACCGGGCGGATATAACATCTTGCTCGGCGCCGCCTTGGCGCGAGCCCTGCGCGCCGAGGTCGGGGATAAGATCACCCTGGTCGTACCGCAAGCGATGGCGACGCCCGCGGGCATCCTACCGCGCCTCAAGCGCTTTACCTTGGCGGGGGTGTTCGAGATCGGCATGCACGACTACGACGCCGCCTTGGCCGTGGTCCATCTCGAGGATGCAGCGCGCTTGTTCCGGATCCAGGGGGGCGTGAGCGGGATCCGCATCAAGGTCGATGATATGTTTGCCGCGCCGCGCATCAGCCGCGAGCTCATCCGCGGCCTCTCCGAACAGTATGCGGCCGTGGACTGGACCCAGCAACACGTCAATTTCTTCCAAGCGCTGAAGACCGAGAAGATCGTGATGTACGTGATCCTGATGCTGATCGTGGCAGTTGCGGCCTTCAATATTATCTCGACGCTGGTCATGGTAGTCACCGACAAGGCCGCCGATGTCGCCATCCTGCGCACCCTCGGCCTGACACCGGGGGGCATCATGTCGATCTTCATCGTGCAAGGGACGGTGATCGGCTTTGTCGGGACCTTGCTCGGGCTGCTGGGCGGGGTGCAGTTGGCGACGCACGTCGATACCTTGGTCCCGGCGATCGAGCAGTTCTTTCAGACGCAGTTTCTACCCCCCGATATTTACTACATCAGCGAGCTGCCCTCCGACATGCGCTGGCCGGATGTCATCCGCATCGCCGTGATCGCCTTCACCCTCTGTCTCTTGAGCACCTTGTACCCCGCCTGGCGCGCCTCCCGGACCCAACCCGCGGAGGTCTTGCGTTATGAATAATGGGGTGGTGCTTTCGTGCCGCGAGCTGCAGAAATCGTTTTGCGAGGGCGGGCTCGAGGTCCATGTGCTCAAAGGTATCAATCTCGCGGTCGCGGCCGGTGAATTGATCGCGATCGTCGGCGCCTCCGGTTCCGGTAAGAGCACCTTGCTGCACCTGCTCGGGGGATTGGATGTTCCCACGGCCGGCACGGTCGAGGTTTCGGGTGCGCCGATGAGCGCCTTGAGCGAGGCCGAACGGGGCTTGTTGCGTAACCGCACGCTGGGGTTCGTGTACCAGTTTCATCACTTGCTGCCCGAGTTCACCGCCCTCGAGAATGTCTCCATGCCGGTATTAATCGCCGGGGCGAGGCCGCGCGATGCCAAGGCACGGGCGGCTGAAATACTTGAGGCCGTGGGTCTAGGCCAGCGTTTGCAGCACAAACCGGGAGAGCTGTCGGGCGGGGAGCGTCAGCGGGCGGCGGTGGCGCGCGCGCTGGTGACGCGCCCCAAGTGTGTTTTAGCCGATGAGCCGACCGGGAATCTCGACGAACATACGGCGCAGCAGGTGTTCGAGGTCATGCTTGAGCTTAACCAGGCCTTTGGGGCGACCTTGGTGATCGTGACCCACGATATGCGCTTGGCCGAGCGCATGCACCGCGTGCTGCGCCTGACCGAGGGGCGCTTGGAAAACTCTCAATAGCCGGCTTCGCGGCGTTGGTTGTGGCGCGCTTTCAGGCGCCGGAGGAGGTGCAGCCGCCACAGGCACTGAACGCTAAAATAGCCGACCACAGCGCTGGCGGCCCCGAGAAGTAGACACCCGAGCAAGAACGGCGCCCAACTTTGGACGAGCGTGCTTGTGACCCAGTCGATGGTCGGGTCGAAATCCGCGTTGAGGGCCGGTAGGCCCAGCAACCAGGCGCCTATCTTATAGGCAATCACGCTGAAAGGAACGACAGTGACAGGATTCGTTGCCCAGGAAGACAGGACCAGGACCGGGAGGTTCACCCGCAACGCGACGGCGGAGACGGCCGCGAGCGGGGTGTGCACGGGTAGCGGGATGAAGGCGATGAAAAGACCGGTGGCGACGGCCCAGGACGCGGAGCGGCGATTAATATGCCATAAGCTCGGATCATGCAAGCGATGGCCGAGAAAGCTGACGAAACGGTTACCGAAGAGCTTATGCTTGGCGGGCTGGTAACGCTGAAAGAATTCCTTGGGATGCACGCTGCTGATCTCCATTGGGAGGCCGTTCGTTCCCGGCGCGCCGGCTGCGACGCTAGCGCTATACTGATGGTGTGGATTCTCGTCGTCAAGGAAGACGTCGCGTGCGTACGGCAACGCTAGCTTTTCTGCTCGGCGTCTTAGCGCTATACCCGTTTCCCGATCTGCCCGATGCCCGCTTGGGCGCCGTCGCCTTGCCGCTGCTCGCGGCGTCAATCCGATTTCACTCCCTGCGCGTTCCGGCGTGGTTTGCGCTGGGGTTTGCCTGGGCCTTGCTCCGGGGGTCCTCTATCCTCGCGGCCGGGCTACCGCCGGCGCTCGAAGGCGAGCCTCTCGTCATCGAGGGAACCGTGGCCGGTCTTCCGCGCGCCTACGAGCGTGCGCTCAACTTCGATATGGACGTGGCGGCGGTAACCGGAATGGGTCGGGACTGGCCCTCCCCCGGGCGCGTGCGCCTGAGCTGGTACGGCCGGGAGCGCATCCTCGTTCCCGGGGAGACCTGGCGATTGGCGGTGAAACTGAAACGTCCGCACGGATTCATGAATCCCGGCGGCTTCGATTATGAAGGCTGGTTGTTTCAGCACCGCATCCGGGCGCTCGGTCATGTCATCGATAGCCACCGAAACCGGCGCTTGGAGGCCGCTCGCGGCGCCCCGGTCGATCGCTTGCGCCAGCGGCTGGCGCTGAAGCTCGCGGGGGTGGCGCGGCAGTCATCCCAGGGTAATGTATTGACGGCCCTGGTGATCGGGACGCAGGACGCCATCGGCGCGGAACAATGGCAGGTCTTCAACCGCACCGGCACCTCGCATTTGGTCTCGATCTCCGGCCTGCACATCGGGCTCATCGCGCTCCTTGGCTTTTGGGTGGGCCGGTGGCTCTGGTCCCTGCCGGGATTTACCGTCCTGTACGTTGCCGCCCCGCGTGTCGGCGCGCTCTGCGCAACGCTGGCCGCGCTCATGTACTCGGGCCTCGCGGGCTTTTCGGTGCCCACGCAGCGTTCCTTCATCATGGTCGCGGTATTGATGTCCGGGACCATCGTAAACCGCTTATTCAAGACCATCGACCTCTGGTTCATCGCGCTATTGCTGGTGCTGATCCTGGATCCGTTTAGCGTGCTGGCGCCGGGCTTCTGGCTGTCCTTCGGGGCAGTGGCCTTGATCCTTTATGGGATGGGCGGGAGGGTCGCGCCTTCCGGCCTCTGGTGGCGGATCGCGCGCCTGCATGTCGTGGTGGCGATCGGCTTGACCCCGGTGCTGTTGCTGATCTTCGGCCAGAATCCCACCGTGGGTCCGGTCGCGAATGTCCTCGCGGTACCGTGGGTAAGCGTGGTGGCGGCGCCGTTGGCCTTGGCCGGCACGGCCTTATGTTTTGTCTGGGAGTGGGCGGGGATCGCCTTGCTGGATCTGGCGCTTAAAAACCTGGAGGGGCTTTGGGTTTATTTACAGTATCTATCGGAACTCGACTATGCCACCTGGGTGCGGGCCGTTCCGGTGCCTTGGATCGGTGGGGCGGCGCTGATCGGCGCTTTGATCGTGCTCGCACCGCGCGGCATCCCGGCCCGTTGGCTGGGGCTCGTGTGGTTGCTCCCGCTCCTAATCACACCGCCACCGCGCCCGAAAGAAGGAGAGCTATGGTTCACTTTGCTGGATGTCGGGCAGGGCCTTTCCGCGGTCGTGCAAACCCGCGACCGCACCTTGGTATACGACACCGGGCCGAAGTTCAATGAGCGCTTCGACGCCGGCCGCGCGGTGTTAGTCCCCTTTCTCAGGCAACACGGCATCGCGCATGTCGATACGCTCCTCATCAGCCACGGCGACAGTGATCACACGGGCGGGCTCGGCAGTCTGCTGGCGGAAGTCTCGGTGGGACGAATTCTCGCGAACGGACCTATCGGCGGCCGGCGGGTCTCGGTGTGTCGAGGCGGTCAGCGCTGGCGCTGGGGCGAGGCGAACTTTTCGGTGCTGCATCCCGCACTCGATGCGAAGGGTTCCGACAACAACCGTTCCTGTATCCTCAAACTTTCCCTCGGGGACAGGTCCGTATTGCTACCGGGCGATATCGAGGCCGAGGCGGAACACGAGTTATTGAAGCACCACCGGGAGAGCCTGAAGGCGGACATTTTGGTGGCCCCCCATCACGGGAGTAAAACCTCGTCCACGGCGAGCTTTATCGATGCGGTCGCCCCCGACTACGTGCTTTTCGCCGTGGGCTATCGAAACCGCTATCGCTTTCCTGATGCCGATGTTCTGCGCGACTATCGGGCGCGGGGCGCCATCCCGTTGCTGAGCGCCGAGGAAGGCGCGATTCGGTTTCGCTTCGGCCCTGGGGCCCGCCACGCTCCGGAGCTCTACCGTAAAGAGACGAGGCGGTTTTGGCGGGCCGATGCCCCTTGACCCCGCCGGATCCCGGAGGCGGGGTTGAGCGGTCGCCGCTCGGGCGCCCGCTCAAGGCAGGAGATCGGCGACCGCGACCGCCTGGCTCGCCCCGCTCGGCACGAGCGTTTCACCCTTTTTTACAATACGGTGCTCAAGATAATCTGAGCCTTGCGGGTTCCGGTAGACCTCGAGCACACCCTCGATGAGGTTGGCCAGCCAGTATTCCGGGACCCCATTCCGGGCATACAGCACCCGCTTTGTGGAACGGTCGTAGGCGAGCGTGGTGTCGGCGATCTCCACGAGGAGCACGGCGTTGCTCGGGTGGCTCGTGAGGAAGTCCCGCGGCCTGCCCGGGACGATCGCGAGATCGGGCTCCGGTGCCGAGCCGGCGTCCAGGGCTACGGGAGACTGGATACGGACGACATAGCCGTCTCCGTACGCACGGCGCAAGGCGTCGTGCAGGAGGCAGAGGGCCACCGCGTGCGCTTCGTTCTGAGGCGCCATATCCACGATCTCCCCGTCGATCAACTCCAGGCGTTGGTCGGGTTCGAAGCCCCCGAGCCGCACTACACGCTCATATTGCTCGCGCGTCCAACGATGAGGCTTGGGAAGGGTGCTCATGACAACTCTAACATAGTCTAAGGGTGGACCTGAAACAACCAGGGGTCAGGTCTCCTATCTTGCATACATTCAAACGATGATTACTACGGCATGTGTCGTATTCTACGGTGAATCGTGAAGACTATTGAAACGGCCAACGCCGTTGGGTGCAGGTTAACCACTCTCAGTATCTGCGATTGCCTGCCGGCCGATACAGCCGCACGTGGCGATATTTAAAGAATGGGATCAGCGCCATGCCCGCGACAAAGCCGCTCGCATGAGCAACAAACGCCACGCCCCCTTGGTCCGCGCTGGTGAGTGCCGAATTGAGCAGCTGCACGCCAAACCATAGGCCCAGAACCCACAACGCGGGCAGGCGCATGAGCTGCGAGAGAAAGCCGAAAGGTATTAGAACCAAGACTTGGGCACGCGGGAAGAGCAGCAGATAAGCGCCGAGCACGCCCGAGATGGCGCCACTGGCGCCGATCATGGGGATCTTGCTTTCTGGGTTGAGCAAGGACTGGCCAAGCGCCGCGATCGCACCGCACGCAAGGTAGAACACCACGAAGCGCCGATGCCCCATGGAGTCTTCGACATTGTTGCCGAAGATCCACAGGTACAGCATGTTGCCGATGAGGTGCATGAAACCGCCATGCAGGAACATGGACGAAAAGACCGTGAACCACGCCGGCGCCATCACCAGCTCCGGCGCTAATTCAATGTCCGTGAAGAATAAAGCGGGGATGAACCCTAAGCCATAAACGGCCTGATCATAAGCTTCGGAACCCAAGCTGCTCTGCCACAGGAAGATCAACGTGCAGGCACCGATGAGAGCCACCGTCACCAGCGGGGTGAGGGCGGCCGGGATATCAGCGCGTAGTGGAATCATGAGCGTTCACAATGGGTGCTTAGCAATCCTCAAACCGTATAATATACGATGACACCCTACCGGCGAGTCCGCACAGCTCACAATGACAAGCGAAAAGAAGATCGATAGCCCGCTTCTCGCCTCCTATGTCATCGCGGTTCTCACCGAGGATCACGGCGATCGCATGTTCGTCGCGCTCGATCAATACCGAAATCGGTTGGTCTGGTCGCGGAAGTATCGGCCGTCGGTCGTGTATGACAGCGCCGACAAGGCGCTCATGGCGATGGAGGACATCAGCGGCGGAAGACATCCGCATTTGCTCGACGAAAAAGCGGGGGTGGATCTCGCGACGATGTGCGTATTGGAAACGAGCATTTCCTTCCGGTTTAGCTAAGGCTTTGGATGACGCTCCCGACAGAAACGCGGCTGCCCATCATCATGCAGCCGCAACCGGACGAGGCCACCTGCGGTCCGACCTGCCTGCATGCCGTGTATCAATTTTACGGCGGCAAGGACAGTCTGCACGCCGTGATCGAACGTACCCAGAGCCTCGACACCGGCGGTACGCTGGCTGTCTTCCTCGCCTGCGATGCCTTGCGCCGGGGCTATGCCGCAACCATCTACACCTATAACCTGCAAGTCTTCGATCCCACCTGGTTTAAAGCACCTGGCGCCGATCTGAGCGAACGTCTGCGGCAACAGATGCGGTATAAAACCGACGAGAAACTACAAACCGCTTGCCGTGGCTACTTGGAATTCCTTGTCCTCGGGGGGCAGTTGCGCTTTACCGATCTCACGCGGCGCTTGATCCGCGAATATCTTGGCCGCTCTATACCGATCCTCACCGCCTTGAGCGCGACCTATCTCTATCGCAGCATGCGCGAGTACGGGCCCAAGGACACGCCCGACGATATCCGCGGCGAGCCGTCCGGCCATTTCGTGATACTGTCCGGATACAATCCGGCCGAGCGCACGGTATTGGTCTCCGATCCCTTGCTGCCGAACCCACTGTCCGACTCCCATCTCTATGCGATCGACGTGGACCGAGTGATCTCCTCCGTGCTCCTGGGGATCCTCACCTACGACGCCAATGTGCTCCTCATCCGGCCGCGATCCCAAGCGCAGTGACGCCCTTCGATGTCTATTCTTATCGTCGTCAATAATCCTCGGGATTGGCCCTTGCACATTCCGGGGGTGGAGGTCGTTCCGGCGCGCGCCTACCTGAGCGATTCCAATTACAGCGTGGACCGCAGCGCTAAGGTCTTCAACCTTTGCAAATCCTACCGTTACCAGAGCGTCGGCTACTACGTCTCGCTGCTGGCCGCGGCCCGCGGCCACAAACCGCTCCCGAACGTCAACACCATCGAAGATCTCAAATCGCAGAATATCATCCGCTTGTTGGCCGAGGACCTGGACGATACCATTAAGCGCGCGCTTACGCCCCTCAGTAGCGAGGAGTTCACGCTCAGCATCTATTTCGGACAGAATCCTCAGGGGCGCTATGAAACCCTGAGCCGGCAGCTTTTCAACCTGTTCGAGGCGCCTGCCCTGCGTGCCCAGTTCGTCCGCGACCACGAATGGCGGCTCAAAAACGTGCGCCCCATCGCTGCTAGCGAAATTCCCCCCGAGGATCATGACATCGTGGTCGCCGCGGCCACCAACTATTTCTCCGGACAGAAACGTCGCGTGCGTAAGCGCACGGTGCCGCGCTACGCCTTGGCGATCCTCCATACCCCTAGCGAGCCCCGAGGCGCTTCCGATGCCAAGGCCCTGCAGCGCTTCGAGAAGGCTGCGGAAGCCGTGGGGCTCGATGTCGAAATCATCTCCAAGGACGATATAGGACGGCTCGCGGAATTCGACGCCTTGTTGATCCGCGACACCACGGCGGTCAATCACTATACCTATCGCTTCGCCCGGCGCGCGGCCGCCGAGGGCTTGGTTGTCATCGATGATCCGGACTCCATCCTCAAATGCACCAACAAAGTCTACCTGGCCGAGCTGCTCTTGCGTCACGGCGTCCCCACGCCCAAGACGCTCGTCGTTCACCGTGACAACATCGATCAAATCGCCACCACGCTCGGCCTGCCGTGCGTCGTGAAACAGCCCGACAGCTCGTTCTCGCACGGGGTCGTGAAGATCGAGAATCTACAGGATCTCGAACCCACGGTGATCCAGCTTTTGGAAAAGTCCGAGCTGGTCGTGGCGCAGGAATTCCTGCCCACGGAGTTCGATTGGCGCGTGGGGATCTGCGATCGCCGCGCGCTCTACGTCTGCAAATACTTCATGGTCCGCCGCCACTGGCAGATCGTCAAGCGCGATGATTCCGGGCAGATCGGCGGCGAAGGGAGCGTACAGACGCTGAGCGTGGGTGAAACCCCCGAGGAGGTGATCCGCGCCGCGTTGAAGGCGGCGGATCTCATCGGGGACGGGCTCTACGGTGTCGATATCAAGCAAATTGGCCGGCGCTGCTGCGTGATCGAGGTCAACGACAACCCGAATATCGACGCCGGATACGAGGACGCCGTGCTGCGCGACGGCCTTTATCGCGAGATCATGGGGATATTTTTGAGGCGGATCGTGGAACATAAGCAAGCCAAGCACGAACGATGATCGCGGCGAGCGCAAGCCCCCTGTCCTTGTTCGCCGGCTACGGGATCGAGCTCGAGTACATGATTGTCGATTCTGCGAGCTTGGATGTGTTAGCGATCGCCGATAAGCTTATCCATGCCGTGACCGGCGATTATCGATCCGAGGTCGAGCAAGGAGAGCTTGCCTGGTCCAACGAGATGGTGCTGCATGTTATCGAGATCAAGACCAATGGACCGGCCGGCGCGCTCGAGCCCTTGCCGGCGCTGTTCCAACGCGACATCACGCGCGTCAACGAGTTACTCGCACCGCATGAAGCCTGCCTGATGCCCGGGGCGATGCATCCTTGGATGGATCCGCGCAGCGACACCCGGCTTTGGCCGCACGAGTATAACCCCGTCTACGAGGCCTACGAGCGGATCTTCGGCTGCCAGGGACATGGGTGGTCGAATCTGCAAAGCGTGCACCTTAACCTGCCGTTCGCGGGCGATGCTGAGTTCGCCCGGTTGCATGCCGCCATTCGCGTGCTGCTCCCGGTGTTGCCTGCCCTCGCCGCAAGCTCGCCCATCGTCGAAGGACAATGCACCGGCATGCTCGACTACCGGCTCGAAGCCTATCGGTTAAACGCGCGCAAGATCCCCTCGATCACCGGGCGCGTGATCCCCGAAACCGTGTCGAGCCGCGGAGATTACGAGACCGGGGTCCTCGGCCCGATGTACCGCGATATTGCGCCCTCCGATCCGGACAGCATTCTGCGGCACGAGTGGCTAAACTCGCGCGGCGCCATCGCGCGCTTCGACCGTTCGGCGATTGAAATCCGCGTCCTCGATATTCAGGAATGTTCGCTGGCGGACTTGGCGGTCCTGGCCGCGATCGTGAGCGCGTTGCAGCGCCTCGCCGCCGAAGACTGGGGCGATCTCCAGGCACAACAAGCGCTTACGACCGAGGAGCTTGAGGCTATCCTGCTGGAAACCGCGCGTAGCGGCGAACAGGCGGTCATCGACAATACGCGCTTCCTGCGGGTGGTGAGGTTTCCGGATCGGCGTTGCGAGGCGCGGGATCTCTGGCATCATCTGATCGAGGCGGCGCCCGCGGGCGAGATCTGGCGCACACCTCTGCGGACGATCCTGCGCTCGGGCCCGCTCGCGCGGCGGCTGCTGCGCGCCGCGGGTAAGGAGCCGAAACGCTCGCGCCTCATCGCGGTTTACGCCGAGCTTTGCCGCTGCCTGGCTGCGGGACACCAGTTCCTTGGCCTCGATTGATTGCGTTATTGTCACCTGCGAGCACGCGAGCCGGCGCGTGCCGTTCCGCTACCGTGCGTTATTTCGTGGTCAGGAAGCGGTGCTGAAAACTCATCGAGGGTCCGATCTCGGCGCGCTACGGCTCGCGCGCGAGCTTGCGACGGCGCTGGAAGCACCGCTCTTCGCCGGGAGCGTAAGTAGGCTCCTAATCGATCTGAATCGCTCCTTACATCACCTGAAGGTGTACTCCGCGATCACGCGGGCTTGTACCGAGAACGACCGGCGGCGGCTCGCCGCGAATTATTACCTGCCGTACCGGAATGCGGTGGAACAGTGGATCGCGCACCGCGCCCGCCGAGGCCGCACCGTTTTGCACCTTTCCATCCATAGCTTCACGCCGGTTTTGGACGGCCAGGTACGGCATGCCGATATCGGGCTTCTTTACGATCCCCGGCGGGCGTTGGAACGAACGCTCTGCGGCGCTTGGCGCCGGGCCCTTTGCAGGGCGGCGCCTGCGCTTACGCTACGGCTAAATTACCCTTATCGCGGTAAGACGGACGGCTTTACGGCATACCTCCGCCAGCGGTTCCCTTCTAGCGCTTATCTCGGGGTCGAAATAGAAGTCAACCAAACGCTTGTCCATAGCGGCTGGAAGCGGCTACGACAGTTGCTTCGCGCGACACTCAAGGAAACTCTTTGCAGCATGCTTCCATCGCCTGTCTAATCGCTGTTTAATAGCAACTGCGACGCCCCGATCAGCTCCGCCCGAGCCCGGGTGCAGTGTGCACGGCTTTTGCCCTTGATGAGCATCGGGAGACTAAACTAATCATGACCAAGACTGCAGCGATTCCATTCCAGGCATTACTCGGCGGCCTCTTTCTAGCCTTGGGAGCCTTGATTCCGGCGGCTTCCGCGGCCACCCCGCGGGCTGACACCGCTTCCAGGAGCATCCGCGACCCGTTCCCCCAGCCGCCGGAACTGCGAGATGCGGTGGATTTTTGGCGGCGGGTGTTCGCCGTTTGGCGACGCGACCAGGTCGTTTTGCACGATACCGAAAACCTAGGCATCGTCTACGACATCGTTGAACTTCCCGGGCCGGTGGCGGACGCACAGACCCCACGCCAACAAGCCTACGTGCGTGCCCGGCGCCAATCCTTGGAGCGCGGATTGCGGGAGCTGGCGCGCCGGGTCAAGTTTAGGATGGGCTTGAACAAAGAACAGCAGCGTCTGCTTGGCGTGATCCGTCACGGCGCCGGCACCCATGTCCTGGCGGGCGCGGATTCCCGGGTACGGGCTCAGCGCGGTATGCGCGAGCGGTTCCTGAAGGGTCTGGAGATCAGCGGCCGCTATGACCGGCTCATGCGCGCTATATTCCGCGACGCGGCTTTGCCCGAGGATCTCGCGCTCCTACCCCACATCGAATCGTCGTTTGTTAACCATGCACGCTCCTCGGCGGGCGCCGCCGGGATGTGGCAGTTCATGCCGGCGACCGGCCGGCGGTTCCTCCGCATCAACAGCGCGGTCGATGAACGCTTCGACCCGATCCTGGCCGCGCACGGCGCCGCGCGCTATTTGCGGAACGCCTACGATGATCTCGGCGACTGGGCCCTGGCCATCACTTCTTATAACCACGGCGTCGGCGGGATGGTGCGCGCTCAGCGGCAGTTCGGGCGTGACTTCGGCCGCATCGTCCGGAGCTACCGCGGCAAGACCTTCGGATTTTCCTCACGTAACTTTTACGCGGAATTTCTGGCTGTCCGTTCCATCCTTGATGCGGAGCGGCGCTATTTTCCCGAAGGGGTGCGCTACCAACGTCCCCTAGACCACCAACGCATCCGGTTGAAACAAGCGCTGCCCCTCACGCGACTAGCAGCGAGTTACGGCGTTCACCGCGAGCTTCTCGTTGACCTTAACCCGGCCTGGACACGGCGGGCGGCGCGCGGACTCGTTTCCCTACCGGCGGGTTCCGAGATCTGGTTGCCGAGCGGCGCTCGGGTTGCGAGTACGCGGACTTACGCAGAATCGGTATCACCGGCGGGCCGGGAGTTCATCCGCCCGAGCGGAGAATTCCTGCGCGCGGGTTTGGTCTACAACCCGATAGAGTTTTCGCCGCGCCCCACCGAAACGCCGCGGCGGAAGCGGTCTAAGGAACGTACCCATATCGTGCGCAGAGGCGAGTGGCCCATTTTGATCGCAAGCCGATACGACGTACCGTTGAAGGATCTTATGGTTTTGAACGATATCGGGCGCCGGGGCATCATCCGGCCCGGACAGCGATTGCGTATTCCGGCGCGTTAAGGAAAATAAATCAAACCGCGCCATGACGCTTAAGGCACGTAAAATATTGGTGAGGATCTTGTCCTGGAGCGCGCTGGCCGGGCTCGTAACCGTCGGGGCGCATTTCCTTGCCGAGGAAATGGATTCGTCGGCGCTCCAATCCCGCTATCTTTCTTCCTTAGGCACGCAACTGACTTATACCCTGGAACCGGGATCGAGCGCGCGAATTCGCTTTCCCGAGACCGGACCCTATGATTTGCGGCTCGGTTATGTCGGCCTCCCGGCCTTTCTTAAGCGTCTGCGGCAGTTCGGTTACGAGATCAAAAGGCAAGCACGCTTCTCTCCCATGCTGGAGCGGGTGTTCGACGCCGGATTGTTTACCGCCTACCGGGAGAAAACCCAGGGGGGGCTCCGGATCTTCGATCGCGACGATCGCCTGCTTTTCAAAGCGATGTACCCGGCGCGTGTCTACCCGGACTTCGGGTCGATTCCACCGCTCGTGCTGCACACCTTGCTTTACATCGAAAACCGGGAACTGCTGGATGAGAACAAGCGCCATAAGAATCCGGCGATAGAATGGGACCGCTTCGGACGGGCGGTGCTCGAAGGACTGGCGCAAAAACTGGGCGCCAATATCCATGTCACCGGGGGCAGCACGCTGGCCACACAACTGGAGAAATACCGTCATTCGCCGGGTGGCCAGACAGCTTCTGTCGGGGACAAGCTACGGCAGATGGCGAGCGCCTCGTTGCGCGCTTACCTCCAGAGTCCCGACACCTTCGAGTCCCGGCGCGGGATCGCGCTTGCCTATGTGAATACCGTCCCGCTCGCGGCCGCCCGCGGTTACGGCGAAGTTCACGGCCTCGGCGATGGCCTGTGGGTCTGGTACGGCCAAGATTTTTCGGCGGTGAACGGTCTGTTGCGCGAGGAAGGTATCGGCGGCGCTGGGCTCGCGGAGCGGGCAGCCGCCTACCGCGACACACTGTCGCTGCTATTGGCCCAGCGGCGTCCAGCGTACTTCCTCGGGCGCGGTCATAAGGCGCTGCAACGCTTAGCCGACAGCTACCTGCGGCTCCTAGCGACTGATGGGATCATCCCAGCCGCTTTGCGTGATGCCGCGCTCAGCAGACGCAACGTGCCGCACCACGGACCGGTGGAGAAAGCGCAACGAAAATTTACCGATCATAAAACCGAGACCGTGCTTCGCTCTCGTTTAGCCCAGGCATTGGGTGTCTCGCGCTTGTACGATCTGGATCGGCTGGATCTGAGCGCAAAAAGCACCATCGATAAATCAGCGCAGCAGGCCGTGACGCAGGCTTTGCGAAATCTTTCTGTTGCGGAACACGCCCACGCAGCGGGGCTCGTTGGGTTTCGCTTGTTTGGCGAAGGCAACGATTTAAGCCGTGTCGTGTATAGCATGATCCTATTCGAGCGCAGCCCGAAGGGTAATCTACTCCGGGTGCAGACCGATACTTACGCAAACCCGCTCGACATCAACGAGGGCGTGCGACTGGATCTCGGATCGACCGCCAAGCTGCGTACTCTAGTGCATTATCTCGAGCTCGTGGCCGAGGTGCATCGGCGCTACGCGGGCGGCAAGGGCAAGGAACTTAATAAGCCCGACGTTCATGCGCGCGACCGCCTATCGCAGTGGGTGGTCGACCAGTTGCGATCAAACCCGCATCTGACGCTCTCCGCGCTACTGGACGCCGCTTTGGAACGGCGGTATTCGGCCAACCCCGGGGAACGATTTTTCACCGGCGGAGGGCTGCATAGTTTCGTCAATTTCAACGGCGCGGATAACGGCAAGATCCTGTCCGTCCGGGAGGGATTGCGCGATTCCGTAAACCTTGTTTTTATCCGCATAATGCGCGACATCGTGCGTTACCATCTGTACAAACCCGGGGGCGTGGGACGTAAGACCGAATCCGCCGACGGCGAGTGGCGCCGCAAGTATCTTGAGCGTTTCGCCGACCAGGAGGGCCAAGTTTTTCTGCGCCGCTTCTATGCGAAGTACCGCGGCAAAAAACCGGGCCAAGTGATGGACTTGCTCACCGAGAGCGTCTACCCTACCGCGGTGCGTCTGGCTACCGTCTATCGCTCGGTTTTTCCCGAGCGCACCTTGCGCGCGTTTAGCGGATACCTGCGCCGCCGCGTCGATGCTGCTCACCTTTCGGAGCGCAAGGTCAAACACCTCTATGATAAGTATTCTCCCGAACGCTACAACCTGCACGACCGCGGTTATATAGCCCACATCCATCCGCTGGAGCTCTGGCTTGTGACTTACCTCGTAGCACATCCCGCCGCGCCCTTCGCGGACGTTGTTGCGGCGAGCACGCAACAACGCCAGGAGGTGTATCAATGGCTGTTTAAGACCCGCCGTCAGCATGCCCAGAACAAACGCATTCAAGGCCTGCTAGAAATAGAGGCTTTCGGAGACATTCACAGCGCCTGGCAACGCCTCGGATATCCGTTTCAGACCCTCACGCCTTCTTATGCTTGCGCTATCGGCGCCTCGGCGGATCGTCCCGGGGCGCTGGCGGAGCTCGTTGGGATCCTGCTTAATGGGGGCGTGCGCTATCCGACGGTCCGCTTCGAATCCCTGCACTTCGCGGCGGACACGCCTTATGAGACAGTTATCGAGCGGCCGCTCGCGCATGGACAAGCGGTGCTTGCGCCCGAGGTCGCGGCCGCGGCGCGCGCCGCGCTCATCGATGTGGTTGAGAACGGCACGGCGCAGAGGCTTAAGGGGGCAATTAAAGACGCTCACGGCGTACCATTGGTTGTCGCCGGCAAGACCGGCACCGGCGATCATCGCCGAGACGTTTATGGCGCGGGCGGACGCTTGATCGAGTCGCGCGTTCTAAACCGCACGGCGACCTTCGCCTTTACGCTTGGCGAACGGTTCTTCGGCGCCATCACCGCGTTTGTGTCGGGTCCGGAAGCGGCACGTTATCGCTTTACGAGCGCGCTACCGGTGCAGGTTTTGAAATCCCTTGCGCCGATCCTAGAGCCTGTCATCGCGCGCGGAGAGCCTGCGGCAGTTCGGGGAATCCTCGCCACTAAAGATAACCCATCGGTGCAGGCGATGATCAAGGGAGCGCACGAAGGTTAAGCTGCGCTCCGCGCGATTGGCGCCCGTGTCGAAACGTCGAGCGCGCGAATTCGCGTACATTCACGCCGCGCTACATGCGCGGTTTTTCGCGGCTTCGTGGCATGACCCGCGAAATACTGCGGGAGTTGTGGACGGTTGGTCGGATCGCTCGACCCATCGTTCCATGCGACAGGAGGCGAGCTAAAACTAAGGAAGCTCTGCAAAAGTGTCGCGAGCAAGCTCAAATGCGCGAAGCCGCGGAGCGAGTCGCGAGACATATCAGTTAGATAGGCGAGCGACGAGCGAGCACGCGACAAAGCAGATGGGCTGCGCAGTAACTTTTGCAGAGCTTCCCTAAGTGTCCCGGCAAATGAATTGCTTAGCTGAGGTTGGGCGACACGGACATGCTCCTGGCACGCAAATAGCGTGAATCCCTATGAGAGCACAAGAAGCCTTGACCACATTAGAGGAAATCACAATGGCGAATCTGAATGAACGCTTCGGAGAGATAGAGTCTGCTCACGTCCAACACGTAAGCCGGGAAGACACGCTCGTTAACTGGTCCCTGGATGATTTCTCAGACATCGTGCCCATGTCGTTGCTCCGTGACGACAGCAGTTTGATGAAAGTCCCTGACGAATCCACCCACTGATATTCTGTGACCGGAGAGCCCCATGACACGGACACAAGCTGTAGCGGTAGACGAAATCCGGCTCTCCCGGCTGATCGACCAACGCTACGGCGACGGGCAAATCTATCTGAAGGACGCCAATGAACAACCCGTTCTACAGGCGGCTATTTACTTGGGACTGGTGAGTGAAGAGGGCTACATGACCCGCCACGGCAAACGGTTATGGGCCCAGCATATGGGCGGCTAGTGCGCCTTACGGTAAGCGTCGTAACCATGGATGACATCTAGCGTACTTGTAGACTGACGGTCGATCCGATGATGTCGTAACGGGAGGTCCGTCATGACAAGCGAGTCGATCGCGAGGCAGGGGAGGCGCGTACCCGGTGGCGGCAACCCCCGGATTGATCAATAGTAATCCCATGAACGACATGGTGCCGACTTTGCCGGTAACTGCCGTACTGGACGTAATGGGTTTAAAGTGCCCATTGCCGTTGCTCAAGACCAAAGTCGAGCTGAACCGGATTCAGCCGGGGCAAATCCTGCGGGTCTTGGCGACCGATCCCATGGCGGTCGTGGACCTGCGGGCGTTTTGTGTACGCAGTGGACACGAGATGCTGCGTTGGGACGAGCGCGGACGGGTGTGGGAATTTTTCATCCGTAAAGCGGCGAGCGATTCATAACGATCGCGAAACGCTTGTTCGTTTCTTTTTGAAACAAAAAACAACGAGCAAAAACTTCTTGGCCTGCGCGTAAATCCCGGGCTGCTTGCTTTCTCGCGGTCCGGCCACGTTTAACACCTGGATGCGGTTTTCCGCCATCCATCCGTGAATAATCTCGGTTCCCGGTGGGTGTTGCAGGTCAATGATTATACTCGGTTTGCTGTTGCGAGCCGCCCATCGTGCCGTCAGCGCCGTACCACCGTCCATTACATCACGTATCAGAATAAGGGTCCCGTCCGCATCGAGCACGTTGCGTTCGGTGCGGTCTCCATAGCGCTCGGAATCAAGCTCACGTAGAGGGTAATGTGCCGGAATGCGTCCATCTTCCGCACGCCTCCCGCGCGGGCACCAGCCTCCGCAAGGGATCCCCAATTCCAGGGCGGTATCGAGGGCCGCACGGTCGACGCCTGTCTGGCCACCCGATAGGATGCGCATGATGTCCGGTTTTTTCATGCCGCGAATGCCGTATCGCTTTTACAATGGTTCGTTTAAGGTGGTATCTTCACGTTATCATAGGCAGGCGGAATTCTTGATGGAACGGGCGCAAAGGCTTGTTCCGGGAAATTAACGGCAAAGAATCGGCGCGTTGTGTGGGCGGCGAGCAGAGCGGATTGAAGAGAACCGAATCAACGAAACACGAGCGGAAGCATGAGTAATATTCCCGAGGACCGTAAGTACACCTCCAGTCACGAATGGGTAAAACCACTCGATGACGGTACGATGCGGATCGGCATTACCGATCATGCCCAGCAGGCGTTAGGCGATATGGTGTTCGTAGAGTTACCGGAAGTCGGCGGGGCTTATCCGGCCACGGCGGAATGCGCCGTTGTGGAATCGGTAAAGTCGGCATCGGATCTTTACTGTCCGCTGTCCGGCGAAATCGTGGAGGTGAATGAGGCGCTCAATCAAAGTCCGGAAATCGTCAACCGTGATCCCTACGGCGAAGGCTGGATCTTTCGGCTCAAACCAGATGACGTGAATGAGATGAATCGTCTTTTGGATCCCGACGAATACGCCGACGGACTGAAAGACGAGCAACATTAGAACTGATTACCACGAGCTCGTCACGGCCCCGGCAGCGATTTGATGAGCAAGCCTTGAAATCGCCCGAGTGCGGACCTCCTCGCGATAAGATCGCGTGGACCGTGAGGTACCTCAACGACCCGTCAGGAGCATGAATAAATGGCAACGATTACTTTCAAGGGCGCCCCGATACATACCAACGGCAATTTACCGGCGGTCGGCAGCCAGGCCCCCGATTTCACCCTCGTAGACAGCGCGCTGAATGATGTCACGTTGGCGACATACCAGGGCAAGAAGAAACTACTGAATATCTTTCCAAGCCTCGACACACCCGTGTGCGCCGCGTCCACGAAGCGTTTTAACGACGCGGCGAAAGGCTACGGCGATGTGGTCTTTTTGATGATCTCGGCGGATCTACCGTTCGCAATGACGCGCTTTTGTAAGGCGGAAGCGACAGCTAACGTGATCCCCCTCTCTTTGATGCGATCGCGAGCCTTCGCTCGGGACTACGGTGTTTTGATCGAGGACGGTCCTCTTGCAGGAGTCACGGCGCGGGCTGTCGTGGTCCTGGATGGACACGACCGGGTTATATTCACACAGCTTGTCCCCGAAATCGCCCACGAGCCGGATTACGATCGCGCGTTGGCAGCACTTTAGAAAGCGGTTCGCCCTTTTCACTACTATCGCGCCGCTTGCGAGCACTTTAGCCTTGGGGTTGCCAAGAACCTGACGCCCCAGGACCTGCGCGGCTAGCGCGGGCACCTCGTGTCCATCATTACCGGATCCCCGGTCCAGACGGTCGTTATTAAATATAGCTATATAAACATAGAAATATATTCTTTTGACGAACCTATCTTCCGCGCTACAGTGCTCGCAATGATAGCCGCCATGGGAACCGACGACCGCATCACGTTACTTTGGACCGGAGATCCCTACCCTGCAAGGCAATCGCGCTAAGGTCCCCCTTGGGAGCGGTCAAACCTCGTCTCTCTCAGTCGAGGACATCCGTTTCGCGCTTCAGGGGCTTCACTACGGCGCCGTGGAGATCACCGTCCACAACGGACAAATCGTGCAGATCGAGCGCAAGGAAAAGCTCCGTGCTTCCTCCGCCCCTGCAAGACAGTAAAACGGAGCTGACCAGACCGGCCTATTAACCCCACCAGTTAACTGGAGGTAATTACAGCTAGCATTTAACCAGGAGCCGACCGGGCCACCGGAGGTTCTCGTGAAAATAGGAGATTATTTCTATGAGAAACTCCACGCTCACCCTCCTGGGCGGGCTCGCCACGGGTTTTCATGCTTCGCTCGCCGCGGAGGAAGCCATTCCGCCCGCAGTACAGCAGCGCATCGACGAGCTCGACCTCAAGGTACGGACGCTCGAGCGGCGGCTCGAGGTCGAGCAGGAAGTCAAGCTCGCCGAGACGGCGAAACAGACGGCCACCATGTCCGCGGGCGCCGATGGCTTCGCTCTTAAATCGACCGACGGCGCCTTTCAGTTGAAGCTGCGCGGTGTGCTGCATGCAGACGGCCGGTATTTTTTCGAGGACGAAGACCGAACGAACGGCGACACCTATTTGCTCCGCCGCGCCCGCCCGATCCTGGAAGGCACGGTCTTCAAGATCTTCGACTTCCGCTTCATGCCGGATTTCGCAGGTGGCCGGACGGTTATCCAGGATGCCTGGCTGGACGGTCGTTTCCTGCCGTGGCTGCAGCTCAGAGGTGGCAAGTTCAAGACGCCTTTCGGTATCGAACGGTTGCAGTCGGCAACAGCAATTCGGTTCGTCGAGCGCGCATTTCCCAATAACCTGGTTCCTAATCGCGACATCGGCGTCGAGCTGCATGGCGATTTTGGCCAGGGGATCGTGAGCTATTCGCTGGCGTGGTTGAACGGGGTCAACGATGGGCGCTCGAGCGAGGACTTCGGCGATGTGGACAACAACATCGACAAGGATCTCGCGGCCCGGATCTTCGCCCATCCCTTTCTGCAAAGCGATTTCGTGCCCCTGCAAGGTCTCGGGTTAGGCTTCGCGGTGAGCTACGTCGATGCCCGCGGCAGCACCGCCTCGCCCAATCTGCCTGACTACCGGACCTCGGGCCAGCAGAGGTTTTTCTCGTATCGCACCAGCGCGACCAATCCAGCCAGCAACACCTTCGCCGACGGCGAGCGGCTCAGGCTCTCACCTCAAGGTTACTACTACTATGGGCCTTGGGGGTTGCTCGCCGAATACGTCACCGTTTCGCAAGATGTCGACCGGGCGGTAGGCGCCACAATCCGTGAAGAAGATCTCCGTCACGACGCCTGGCAGATCGCGGGGAGTTATGTCCTGACCGGCGAGGAATCGACCTATAAGGGCGTGCAGTCCACGCGTCCGTTCTCGATCGAAAACGGACATTGGGGCGCCTTCGAAATCAAAGCCCGCTACAGCGAGCTGGACCTCGACGAGGACACCTTCGCGGGCGGCGCCGATTCATTCGCCGATCCCACCACGGCCGTGGAACAAGCGTCGGCCTGGGCCGTGGGCTTGAACTGGTATCTCAATCAAAACGTCAAGTTTGTGGTCGACTACGAGCACACGGTGTTCGACGGCGGTGGCGGCGGCACCGCGGACTTCCCGCGCGATCGGGAGGATGAAAACGTCGTCCTCAGCCGGGTCCAACTCGCTTTTTGATCTATCCCAATAAAGCCAAGGAGAAATGCTATGTCTACAAGAGAAGGTTTGCTCGCACTGACCGTCACCACCTTAGTGTTATCGCTGATCAACCCGCTAGCATCCTGGGCTAAGGAGATCAGTTTGCTCAACGTCTCCTATGATCCGACGCGCGAGCTGTACCAGGAGTATAACGCCGCGTTCGCGAAACACTGGCAGGAAAAGACCGGCGATACCGTGACCGTGCAGCAGTCGCATGGCGGCTCCGGTAAGCAGGCACGCGCCGTCATCGACGGGCTCGAGGCGGACGTGGTGACCCTGGCTCTCGCCTACGACATCGATGCCATCGCCGAGAAATCGGGCTTCATCCGCAAAAACTGGCAATCCGATCTACCGGGCTCGAGTTCCCCCTACACCTCCACGATCGCCTTTCTGGTGCGTAAGGGTAATCCCAAGGGGATCAAGGACTGGGATGACCTCGTTAAGCCCGGCGTTTCGGTGATCACGCCGAATCCCAAGACCTCCGGAAGCGCCCGCTGGAATTACCTCGGCGCCTGGGGTTACGCCTTGTTGAAATCGAATCGTGACGAAGCCAAGGCCAAAGACTTCATCGCCAAGCTCTATAAGAACGTGCCGGTGCTCGATACCGGGGCGCGCGGCGCCACCACCACCTTTGTCCAACGTGGCATCGGAGATGTGCTTATCAACTGGGAGAATGAGATTCTGCTGGCCGGCAAGGAGTTAGGCCCGGATAAGTTCGACATCGTCGTGCCGCCAAGCAGTATCCTGGCCGAGCCTACGGTCGCCGTGGTCGAAAAGGTCGCGGACAAGCACGGCACGATCGAGGCCGCGCGCGCCTATCTTGAGTATCTCTACACCAAGGAAGGCCAGGACATCGTCGCCAAGCACTTTTACCGGCCGGTGGATGCGGAGGTCGCGGCCAAATACGCCTCCCAGTTCCCGAAGCTGACGCTGTTTACGCTCGCGGAAATAGTGGGCGATTGGAAGAAAACCAATCAGGTCCACTTCGCCGATGGCGGGGTGTTCGATCAGATCTACGGACAGTGAGCAAAGCAATAGAGGGCTTTAGCCATTAACCCGTCCAAGACTGAGGAGAAACTCTTATGACTGATTTTATATGGGGCTTTATTCTGGGTCTGCTCGTTAGCAGCTTCGGCGTCTTTCTCACGCTGGCCCTAGCGTACGTCGGCGCGCGTGCGGATGCAGACGAGTTGGCCGATTGGCGCAGCCTGGGCACAGAGGACGATTGGGTATGGATCGGTTAGAGGTGCTCAACCGCAATGCGGTGCGGCCAGATCATACGCTCCTGCCTCCACCACCTCCCCGGTCCGCTCGGGCCGGGGTCTTTTAAGCGTGAGGGGAGCTATGGGAATCGCCGTCGCGCGGATGCCGGGATGGGCCGCGAGTTTTCTTAGGGTGCGGTAAGCACATGCGGAGCAGGCGGCGGATAGCTCGTGGAGACGAGCATCAGTAAGCGGTTGCATGATCAGTGCTGCCACGTGAGTTTAACTTAGATAATAGAGGTATATATCATGACCATTAAAGCGATCAATGTACGCAATCAGTTTCGCGGCAAGATCAAGGAGATCGTCGAAGGACCGGTGCTCTCGGAGGTGGATGTCGAAACGCCGTCCGGAATAGTGACCTCAGTGATCACCTCACGCTCGATCGCAGAGCTCGATCTCAAGGTGGGGTCGAAGGTGCTGGCGCTGGTGAAATCGACCGAAGTGGCACTTGCGAAACTATAGGATGAATTCCCAGCGTAGCGGGGGGGGGCAGCCGCCGGTCCGCTCGATTCCATCCGCGGACCGCACTAACGCAACACCCTAGGAGGCTTACCATGCAACCCCGGCCAGCCAGCACACAGCGGACACCCAAGCGGTAGGAGGAGCAGCATGCCGGTCAGTCAGATCATCGATTATTTCAATGACCAGATGCGGGTCGCGCCTATGCGCTTCCTGCCCGAGGATCCGATTCGTTCGCGCTACGGGGCGGTCGAGGGGTATTTCGGACCGCTGCGGCTGACGAGCGTGTTTCAGCCCCTCGTCGCGATCGCCTCCAGCGGGCGCCTCGCCGTCGGCCATCAAGCCTATTTGCGCGCGTTCGGTGCGAACCACGCGGCGCTACCGGCGCCCGAGGTCTTTGCGAGCGCCCGCGAAGCGGCGGCGATCGTATATCTGGATCGGCTGTGCCGCACGGTGCATATGCTCAATTTTCTACGCCAGGCGAACGAGGATGGCTGCTTATTTCTACACGTGCACGCCCGCCATATCCTGGCGGTCCCCCATGATCATGGCGAGTACTTCGAAGGTCTCTTGCACCGCTGCGGCCTGACCCCGGAGCGCATCGTGATCCAGGTCGGTCCGCCGAGCATAGCGAACGCCGATGAACGCCGCCGAACGCAAGCCGCGCTAAGAAACTACCGGCGGCGCGGCTATCGCCTAGCTTTGAACGTCACCTCCGGCGTCCACAGGGGAAATATTCTCGAACACGTCTCGGAGCTCCAACCGGATTACGTGCGACTCGACCGCACTTGCCTGGCGATGGGGACAGTCAGGCCGCGTTGGCACGGGCTATGACCTTGATCGCTCTTCTCCACGAATCAGGAGTCAAGGTCATTGTCCATGGCCTTGAGATCACGGCGCAGGTTCGTGCCGCCAATGAATACGGGGTGGATGTAGCCGCGGGAGATCACTTCGGCCGGCCGAGCCCTGATCTCAGCAATGGTGTCCTCGACCCGGTGGACGGCAGTCGTCCATTCGGAAGCCGCACAGCGGCCGGTACGGGGCCGTTTCGGGCGGGTGACGTATTCTTACGTTATGCATAATAGTTATTTATAGCTATAAGCAATCGTCTGCTAGATTACGCAACATGGCGCCGTTCCCCGAGTTTCTTTTTTACTGAATCTACGCGCTCTGGCTGCTCAGCACAATTACCGGCCGGTGCACGCGGACCCAGCCGACCTGAAGCGCTTTCAGGAGGTCAAGCGCATCACCGTGGACGAGTAAGTTCGGCGGATGGACGCAGGCCACGCATTTCGGCGCAGTCGGCGTTTTGGACCGGTTGCATGGCACGCGAATAGGACCCCTCCAATGACCCGCCATATCGTCCGCTCGATCGCGTGGGCGCAACTGGCTATGGGTCTGCCCCTGCTCTGATCGTTCCTGGACCATGCGCCCATCAATTATGAAGATGCGGCCGTCTCCCAGCCGTTCCCCGATCCCGGGGTTCGGACTGACGCTGGGCTACACGATGATCTACCTCAGCCTGATCGTGCTGGTCCCGCTCGCTGGGGTTTTTGTCAAAGCGGCCGGGCTCGGTCTTGACGGCCTCTGGCCGATTCTCGGTTCGCCTCGTGTACTGTCGGCGCTGAAGCTTTCCTTCGGAACGGCGCTGATCGCGGCGGCCATCAACCTGGTCTTCGGCATGCTCGTGGCCTGGGTATTCGTGCGCTACGAGTTTCCGGGCAAGCGGCTGTTCGATGCGACGATTGATCTGCCTTTCGCGCTGCCGACCGCGGTCGCCGGCATCGCCCTGACTGCGCTCTACGCGGGCAACGGCTGGGTCGGCCCGTTTCTGGAACCGCTGGGCATCAAGGTGGCCTACACGCCGCTCGGCATCGTCGTCGCGCTGACCTTCGTCGGCCTGCCGTTCGTGGTGCGCACGGTGGAGCCGGTGCTGAGGGACGCCGAGAAGGAACTGGAGGAGGCTGCCGCCTCGCTCGGCGCTACGCGCTGGCAAACGGTGAGCCGCGTCGTTTTTCCGGCCATCCTGCCCGCGCTCTTGACCGGCTTCACGCTGGCCTTCGCGCGCGGAGTCGGCGAATACGGATCGGTGATCTTCATCGCCGGCAATCTGCCGCATGTGTCCGAGATCGCGCCGCTGCTCATTGTCATCAAGCTGGAGGAGTATAGCTATGCGGGCGCCACCGCGGTGGCGGCAGCCATGCTGGTCATTTCCTTTGCCATGTTGCTGGTCATCAATGCGCTGCAGGCGTGGACCAACCGCCACCGGACGCAGCGCCATGTCGAACCTGCACTGCCTCATCCTGTACTTCAGGGAGCCGGAGCATGAGTCCCCGGATCGACCACTCACTGCTCGATCCGATCCGGCTCCCCTTCGAGCCGCTGCTACAGCGCAATGCCGTGATCACCGAGCAGCCTTGGGTCCGTTGGTTACTGACGGCCGGCGCGCTCGCCTTCCTGATGGTGTTTCTTCTGCTTCCCCTGGTCGCTGTCTTTACGGAGGCCTTGCGCGGCGGCTTCAAGCTGTACTGGGAGTCCTTGAAAGAACCCGACGCACTGGTGGCGATCCGGCTGACCCTCACCGTCGCCGCCATCGCGGTGCCGCTGAATCTCGTCTTCGGCGTGGCCGCGGCCTGGGCGGTTACCAAGTTCGAGTTCCGTGGCAAGTTCTTCCTTATCACCCTTATCGACCTGCCGTTTTCGGTGTCGCCGGTGGTCTCCGGGCTGATCTACGTGTTGATGTTCGGCGCGCAGGGCTGGTTCGGTCCTTGGCTGGCCGCGCACGACATCCACATCATCTTCGCCGTGCCGGGTATTGTGCTGGCCACGGTGTTCGTGACCTTTCCCTTCATCGCGCGCGAGCTGATCCCGCTGATGCAGGAGCAGGGCACGGACGACGAGCAGGCGGCGCTGTCCCTGGGCGCGAATGGCTGGCAGGCCTTCTGGCGGGTCACGGTGCCGAACATTAAATGGGGCCTGCTGTACGGCCTGCTGCTGTGCAACGCCCGCGCCATGGGCGAGTTCGGTGCGGTCTCCGTGGTCAGCGGCCACATCCGCGGCGAGACCAATACCATGCCGCTGCACGTGGAAATCCTCTACAACGAATATAACTTCGCCGCGGCCTTCGCCGTGGCCTCGCTCTTGGCCGGGCTGGCCTTGATCACGCTTGCGCTGAAGTCCTTCCTCGAAGCACGGCACGGCGCCGAGCTTTCGGCCTCGCATCGTCATTAACGAAGCCACTCATGGACATTCGAATCCGCCACATCCACAAAAGCTTCACCGGCTTTCCCGCGCTCGTGGACGTCAATCTCGACATCCGGTCGGGCGAGTTGATCGCGCTCTTGGGTCCGTCCGGCTCCGGCAAGACGACGCTGCTGCGCGTCATCGCCGGGCTTGAATTTCCGGACTACGGGGAGATTCTTTTCGGCGCCGAGGACATGGCGCGCAAGCCCGTGCGTGAGCGCCGCGTCGGCTTGGTGTTCCAGCACTACGCGCTGTTCAAGCATATGAGCGTGCTGGACAACATCGCCTTCGGTCTGCGCGTGCAGCCGAGGTTCTTGCGGCCCGGTGAAGCCCAGATCCGCCGCAAGGCGGTCGAGCTGCTGGACCTGGTGCAGCTCGGCGGCCTGGAGCGCCGCTACCCGCACCAGCTGTCCGGCGGCCAGAAACAGCGGGTGGCGCTGGCCCGCGCTCTGGCGATCGAACCGCGCGTGCTGCTCTTGGACGAACCGTTCGGCGCGCTCGACGCCAAGGTGCGCAAGGACCTGCGCCGCTGGCTGCGCGAGCTGCACGACCGGACCGGCTACACGACCGTGTTCGTCACCCACGACCAGGAAGAGGCGCTGGAATTGGCCGACCGGGTGGTGATCATGAACCGTGGGTGCCTCGAGCAGGTCGGCACGGTGGACGAAGTGTACGAGCACCCGCGCACGCCGTTCGTCTTCGACTTCCTGGGCGGCACCAACGTGCTCGACGCCGAAGTGCGCGGACGCAAGGTGTTCCTGCGCGGCGCCGAGCAGCCGCTGGTGACCGACATCATCCATCCCGACGGCCCAGCCGATCTCTACGTGCGCCCCGGCGACCTGCGCCTTGCGGACCCGGGCTGGCACGGCATCGAGGTGCGCGTAAGCACCGTTCAACGCACCGGGCCTATCGTGCGCGCCAGCGCCGAAGTATTGGCCAACGGCACCAGCGTCAGCGTCGAACTGCCTCATCTGCACCACGACGCAGCCAGGTTCCAGGCGGGCGCCACGCTGCGGCTGAGGATGATGCAGTTCTGCGTTTACCCCCGAGCCGTTGCGGCGCATGCGCACCCGATTACGGATTCTCGGGAACCAACCGCCGCCGAATCGCAAGAGCGCACCCGCGTCTAGTGACGCCTTCGGAGCGCTCGATGATCGCCACGACATCCTTGACACGGCGGCGCCGGTGGCGCCCGACAAATCCGAGCCTGCTTATCGATGAGCGGTAGGAGGATCGAGCCCGGAACCCAAGCGTCAAGTTCACGCGCCCGAACGTTGCGCGGCAATCATCGTGATGTCATCGTATTGCGGGGCCGAGCCTTGGTAATCGGTCAGGGCCTTCAGCAACCCATCGCACATCGCTTGAGCGGGCACACCCGTGTGCGCACGCAGCGCCGCTTGCAAGCGATCGACGCCGAACGCGTGCTCGCGCGCATCCACCGTGTCGGTGATGCCGTCGGTGTAGAGAAACAGGGTACCGCTTTGGGGAATGATCATCGTTGCCTCATCGAATCGGGGATCATCAATGATTCCCAGGGGTTGCCCGGAGCCTTGGGGCATGAGCTCGGCCTGGCCCGCCGCATCGATGAGGATCGGTAGCTCGTGCCCCGCGCGGGCATAGTCGAAGCGCCCGCTATGGATATCCAGCACTCCGTAGAGAACCGTGACGAAGAGCCCCGTGTCGCCCATCTCCAGCAGATGACGGTTGACCCGGCGCAGGGTCTCGCCGGGCGCCTCGAATCGGCTTGCCTCGGCGCGCCACAGCGCGCGCGCCTGGGCCATGAAAATCGCCGCGGGCACTCCCTTGCCGGTCACATCGCCCACGACGGCGCCGATTGCCTGATCGCTCAAAGCTATGAAGTCTAAGAAATCGCCGCCCACCGCGCGCGCCGGGGCCATGCGCATTCCGAAATTGAACGCCGGGGAGCGCGGCACTGCCTTGGGAAGAATGCCTATCTGGATCTCGTGCGCGAGCTGGAGCTCGCGCTCTAATTTCTCCTTCTCGATGATTTGGCTTTGCGCGGCTTTCAGACTTTCGTAAGCCTCGGCGAGCCGGCGGTTCTTTTCCGGGCTGAACGTTTCACCAGACTCAAACGCCATGCAAGCCATTAGATGATTGGCGTCCGTGCCGAGTGTCCGCGCCACTTCACGCACCCGGTTGCGAAATTCCTCCGGCACCTTTCGACCCCCATGCCAGCATCGGTCCTCCTCGGTTCGTATTCGATTCTTAAGGGCCTCGCCATGGGCGAGAAGATCATACAGGCGATCGATGCAATGTGGGAGACTTGAGCCCGGATGTGGCTGGAATCACCGGCGTCTGCGAGCGCACATCGAGGTTTTGCGCGCGGTGCCGCAGCATGTGGTCCATCAAGACCAGCGCCAGCATGGCCTCGGCGATAGGCGTCGCGCGGATCCCAACACAGGGATCATGGCGGCCGAGGGTGACGACTTCGGCGGGGTTACCGAGGATATCGATCGAACGGCCCGGCAAGCGCAGGCTCGAGGTCGGTTTAAGCGCGATGCCGACGACGATATCCTGGCCGGAGGAGATACCGCCAAGGATCCCGCCCGCGTGGTTGCTGAGAAATCCTTCAGGCGTCATCTCGTCGCGGTGTTCGGTCCCCTTTTGGGTCACGCTCGCAAACCCGGCGCCGATGTCCACACCCTTGACGGCATTAATGCCCATCATGGCCTTGGCGATGTCGGCATCGAGCCGATCGAAGACCGGTTCTCCGAGACCCGGCGGTACGCCGGTGGCGACCACGTTGACGCGCGCGCCAATGGAGTTACCTGCCTTGCGCAAGGCGTCCATGTAGGCTTCTAGCTCCGGGACCCGATCCGGATCGGGACAGAAAAAGGGATTCTGGTCTGCGGCCTCCCAGTCTCGCAGCTCGATGCGGTGGGACCCGAGCTGCGCGAGATAGCCGCGGATCGCGATGCCGTATCGCTCGCGCAGGTATTTCTTCGCGATCCCGGCCGCGGCAACCCGCATACAAGTCTCGCGCGCCGAGGCCCGGCCGCCGCCGCGGTGGTCGCGGATCCCGTATTTCTGCTGGTAGGTGTAGTCGGCATGGCCGGGCCGAAACTGCGCGAGGATTTGGTCATAGTCCCTGGAACGCTGATCGGAATTTTCGATGAGGAGCCCGATCGGCGTGCCGGTGGTCTTGCCTTCGAAGACACCCGAGAGGATCTTCACGAGGTCGGCTTCACGCCGCTGGGTCGTGTGCCGGGAGGTTCCGGGCTTGCGCCGATCGAGATCGCGCTGCAGATCCTCTTCGGACAACGCGAGTCCGGGCGGACAGCCGTCGACGATGCAACCGTAGGCCGGGCCGTGGCTCTCCCCGAAAGTGGTGACGGTGAACAAGACACCGAAACTGTTGCCGGACATGGATAGTATTGTAACGTTAAACGCAGGGACGTCGTGAGAGCGATCCCGGCTCTCTCAGCCGGCGCAGCACGAGAGCTGCGTCACGTCCTTCGAGAAGGTGAGGGCCGCGAGCTCGAGTCCCTCGACCATCGTAAGATATGGGAACAATTGATCCGCGAGCCCTTGGCGACCACTGGCGCCATCGCTTGGTCCGTTGCGAAGTCGACTTGACCCACCGGCAGATCCGTTTCTACGCACTCCTGCGTGACCCGGATTGCCAACCGCTGTTGCTGACGCTGCCCTACCGCTCCGTCTATATGCTCTGCTGAGCAACTTGCAGAAGAAACGCCACGGCAGGATCTGGTTAAAGTCGACCCAACGCCCCGAAGGTTCCTCGGGGCGTTGGGCCTTACTACCTACCAGCAGAGGGGACAGCCTGCGTAGGTGAAAGTCGCCAGTGCGAGCAACGCTGCTCCAGCGACTCCAGCTATTGCGTGTTTCAACTTCATCTCACACCTCCAGTAGAGTACTTGCTAAAAAGCGTCTAGAGACGCTCAGACACGACTAAGCCGCGCCCGACCGGGATCATGCATGTTCCAGTGGCTGGAACGTCAAGAGGCATCTTACCGCTTGGGCGGTTCCCCGCTGCCCGGCTTCTCGGGTCTGCCAAAGATGGCGTCGCGCAGCTTGGGTGGTCCCGATTCCATCAGCTCGGCGGGCGTCTTATGCTCAAGGGCAAGCGTCCGGGCGTGAAGTGATTGCATTTCGGCATGCAACGCCTTAAGAGCCTCGATGGCCTCTCTAATCTCATTGAGCTTGCGTTCAATGAGTGTCTTTAGCAGCGGCCGCGCCCCACAACCGCACGGCGGGCCGCTTTCGTAGCCAACCAGGAGTTGCCGGATATCCTCAATAGAGAAATCAAGCTGGCGCGCTGCCTTCACAAAACGCAGCCGCTCCATCTCGTTTTCTTCGTATATGCGCTGCCCTGCCGAGAGCCACCCCGAACTCTCCCGGCCAGGAGGCGGGACAAGGCCGATCTCTTCGTAGTACCGAATGGTCTTTGCGCTTATGCCCAACGCTCGGGCAACCGCACCAATTTTTTGCCTCATTCTTTGCTCCGTCGTACGGTTGAGATCTAGAAGTGGACCTCCTAAGCCACGCCTATGCTTTGCGTCACACGTGAGGCCTAATCCTGCAGGAAGTCGGAGATCCCTTGGCTTTGCGGGTCGAACTCCAAATACGAGGCGTCACCCGCGCGCACCTTTTGGTGCTCACCGATGGCCACCCAACTCAGACTCTTAGACCAAGTCGGAAATCACCTGCGCTAAAAGCATTATAGCATCGGCATCGCGCAGACCAGGGGGGGATCGGCAGTAGCTATGTGAGCCGCACGGTCAACCTGACCATTCTCGCTCCGGACATCGTGGCTGCCATCCTCGATGATACCTTGCCGCCGGACCTGACGCTGTTCCAATTGGCGGTGGATCCCTCGGCGCTGTGGGAGGAGCAGCGGGGGCGGATTGGGGGCGCCGCCGTAGTAAATCGGTGCCAGAAGCGTATAGCCTGGTACGTCCCACGGACGTCCCCTATTACTCCACACAGCTGGACCGTTGCTTCACATCCTTAGCCTTGGCGAGGATTTGACCGCCGGTGGGTGGTTAATTTGAAAATCTGGTTCTCTTGCTGCTAGGTCGCACAGCAGGAGAGTTGCGTCACGTCCTTCGAGAAGGTGAGGGCCGCGAGCTTGAGTCCCTCGACCATCGTCAAATACGGGTGATAGGTCCCAATAATATCCTTTGTTGTCAGCTTGAAGCGGATCGCGAGGGTGGCCTCCTGGATGACCTCCCCGGCCTCGGCCGCCAGCACATGCGCGCCCAGGAGCCGCCCGCTGCCGCGCTCGCGGATGAGCTTGATAAGGCCCTGGGTGTTGCGCGAGGCTTGTGCCCTCGGCACGTGCTCGAGCGGCAGCATCGCGGTCTCGATCTCCAAACCCTGGGTCCTAGCCTGCGCCTCGGTGAGGCCGACGCTTGCGAGCTGAGGATCGGTAAACGTGACACGCGGCAGTGCGAAGAGGTCATAGACTTTCCCGGCGCCGGTCAGCGCATTCTCCGCCGCGAGTTGGCCGGCATAAGCAGCCACGTAGACGAACATCGGGTCCCCGATGCAGTCGCCTGCGGCGAAGATGTCGGGGTTCTCTGTCCGCAGGTGAGAGTCCACCTGGATCTCTCCCTTCGAGCCCAGCGTGACGCCCGTATTCTCCAGACCGAAGCCCTGCGTGCTGGCGCGCCGCCCCGTGGTAATGAGCAACTGCTCGGCGGTGAGCGTCTGCTTCGCGCCATCTCTTTCGAGATGCACCCGGTATTCATCGCTGGCGCGCTCGACCCGCTCAATCCTGGTGCCGGTCAATACCGTGATCCGTTCGGCCGTCAAGTACTTGGCCAACGCCTCGCTGATCTCCGGCTCCTCGGCCGCGGCAATATGAGGCAGCGTTTCCACCAGAGTAACACGGACCCCAAAGCGCGCAAACAATTGCCCGAGCTCCAGGCCAATCGCCCCGCCGCCGATGACAATTAGGGTCTGCGGGAGTGCCGGCAGGCTCAGCGCCTCGGTCGAATCAAGGTAGCCCGCCTCGGCGAGCCCCGCGATGGGCGGCGCCGCCGGCCTAGATCCCGTCGCGACCAGGATCTTACCGGGTGCGTAAGCCTGGCCATTGAGGCGCACGCCCCGCCCGCCCGTCAATTGGGCGCGCCCGCGGAGGAGCGTGACATTCGGGTAAGCCGCTAGGACCTTAACGTATTTCTCTTCCCGCAGCGCCGCTACCAACTCATCCTTTTGGCTCACGACCCGCTGCCAATCGGAAGGCGGGGGACAGGCCGCCATGCCTTCGAAGTTCGGGTAGGCGGCTGAATAGCAAATCTCCGCCGCCTTGATGAGCGTCTTCGAGGGTACGCAGCCGATGTTGACGCAAGTGCCCCCGATCGTGCCTTCCTCGACAATCACGACCCTCGCGCCGAGCTCCGCGCCCTTGATCGCGGCGGCGAAGGCCGCCGAGCCCCCGCCGATCGTCATCAGATCGAAATCGGCGCCCTCGGATCTGGGTACCTGGCGCTCGCCTTCGAGCGGTCGTTTGGCGTCTACGATGGCGCGGTATCCGGCCTTTGCCACTGCCCCCGCGAGGGCCTCCTCCGAGATCTTAGCATCCGCCACGACCGCCGCTGTGCCCTCCCTCCAGCCACCGACCTCAGCGCTCTCCACCCCGGGCACACCTTTGAGGGCTTGGGTCACGTGCCGCGCGCAGCCCTCACAGGTCATCCCCTCGATACGCAGCGTAAAATGGACTCGATTGCTCATGAGACACCCCCGTAATCAGCTCGCACGCTTAAGAGCCCGTCCCCGCCGGGTCGCCCTCAGACCCTTCGAGCGGTACGCCACCCGTCGCATAGCATTCCTTCTTTGGCACGTTGAGATACCCGCGGCCCTTGCAGGAATTGATGCCCCAGCAGGCGATCTCGCCCGCCTCTGCTTGGGGCGCCACGGCATCGACGGACTTGTACATCGCATAGAAAGCCGCGGCGGCCGCCACACTCAGCGCCGCCCCCTTGGCCGCGCGGGTCGCGAGGTCTGGCTTGTTCGCCTCCTCTGCTATCGAGGCCTCAGGCTCCTCACGAACCTGTGGGGCGCAGGCCGTGGCGCGCCGGCCGTTGACGACATCCCACACGCTGCCTCCAACGAGCAGCGCGAGCCCGCCATAGACCGACCAAGGCATCGGGTAGAGCCCGGTGACCAAGAGCCACAAGCCCACTGCGCCGAACACGCCCCCGCAGACACCCAACCAGAAAGGCGCGAGGTTCGCGTGGCCGCGCGCGGAGCGGTAGAGCAGCCAAAGGCTCAAAGCGATAAACCCGACGAAGATGGGAAAGAGATACGCGTCGTGGATCAGGAACCCGAGACCCACTGCGCCCACCGCGGCGATGACCGCCGATATCCCTAAGCAGCACGCGGCCGCGATGGCTGCGCCGATGAGCCCGGCAAATTGTTTCATAAAATCCTGCATACCTGTCTCCTCCGGTTTTTACCCCGAAGCTCACCGGTTCAAGGGAGCGGTGCGCGGGGCTCGATCAAAATGGTTCGTGGTTTAGTGTCACGAGCCATCGATTCGTTTACCGCGCCAGACCCAGATGGCGGCGCAGAGCGAGAGCAAGAAGAGCACGGAAAACAGCATAACCGCCTCGTCGAAGTGCGCCGCGAGCAAAGCACCGGCAGCGGTCCCCGAGAGCGCCAGCGCAAGGAACGGCACATGACAGGGGCAGGTGATGAGCGCCAGAAAGCCGAGGGCGCAGCTCCACCGACGGCGCCGTGTGGGAGCGGAGTCATGCGTGAGAATGAACTCGTCGCTTTTGATCATCGCCATCTCCTCAGAGATTTGAAATGCCTGGGATAAGCCCCCGAGGGGTCCTTTTCGCCCACTTATTTGGGCTTGGACGCCTCTTTTTTTTCTCGCTTCTCTCGTCGGCGCTTCTCTCCATCGGTCTCCTCCCGCGGATCTCGCTACATCAAGGTTAAATTCCACATCGCGACCATTACCAACCCGAATGCAGCCACAAATCCAATCAACTTCAGAAGGTCTTCCATAGCGGACCTCCACTTCATCCTGCGCAGCAGGACAGTTGTTTCACGTCTTTGGTGAAGGTCTGCGCGCAGAGCTTGAGGCCCTCCACCATGGTGAGGTAGGGGAAGAGCTGATCGGCCAGGTCCTTGACCGTGAGGCGCTGACGGACGGCGAGCGCCGCCGTCTGAATGATGTCCCCACCCTCCGGAGTCAGTACCTGAGCCCCCAGCAGCCGCCCGCTCTCGCGCTCGGAGACCAGCTTGATGAAGCCCCGGGTGTCGAAGTTCGCGAGCGCCCGCGGCACGTTATCCAAGCTCAAGGTGCGGCTATCCACCTTAAGGCCCTCCTCACTCGCTTGCGCCGCCGTGAGGCCCACGGTCGCGACCTGCGGATCGGTGAACACGACCTCGGGGACGGCCGAGAGATCCAAGGCCGCCTCCCCGCCCATCATGTTGATCGCCGCGCGGGTGCCGGCCGCCGCAGCCACATACACGAACTGCGGCTGGGTCGTGCAATCCCCCGCGGCATAGACAGGCTCGGCGCTCGTCCGCATATGATCGTCGACGACGATGGCGCCGCGCTTGTCTGTATTGATCCCCACCTTCTCCAACCCCAGGCCGGCCGTGTTCGGGGTGCGGCCTGTGGCCACGAGCAGGCGGTCGCCGATGAGGGTTTCGCTGCCTATATCGACACTGAACCGCTTGCGGAACCACTGGCGGCCATAGCCCACCTGCTTCACGGCGGTATGGGTCAAGATGCGCATGCCTTCGGCTGCGAGCACCGCTTTAAGCCCCTCCCCAATGGCCGGGTCGGTCTTGGACAGCAGGGTAGAGCGCGCAATGAGCGTCACCTTCGAGCCCAGTCGCAGAAACGCCTGGCCCAACTCCACCGCAACCACCGAGCCCCCGTAGACGATGAGGTGTTCCGGCAACCGTTCGGCCACGAGCGCCTCGGTCGAGGTCCAGTAGGGTGTGTCCTTGAGACCCCGCGTCTCGGGGATGGCGGGCGAGGCGCCGGTCGCGATCAAGATACGGTCGGCGTGCAGCCTTTTCTCCTTGCCGTCCGGCTGTTTCACCGTGAGGCCGCCGCCCTTGGTGAAGTGCGCGGATCCAGATACGAGCGAGATTCTGGGATTCGATTCCAGAATGTTTTCGTACTTGGCATGCCGCAGCTCGTCCACCCGCCCTTGTTGCTGGGCCAAGAGCGCTCGGCGGTCGATGACGGCCACTTGTTTTTTGATACCGTCGAACGGATGAGCGGATTGCAGGTGCGCGAGATGCGCGGCCCGGATCATGATCTTGGAGGGCACGCAGCCGACGTTCACACAGGTACCGCCGAGAGTTCCCTTCTCGATCAGGGTGACGCTGGCACCCTCCTCGGCGGCGCGAATAGCGGCGGCAAACGCCGCCCCCCCGCTGCCGATGACCGCGACGTGAAGAGCGCCTCGCGATTTCCGTCGCGGTTTGACGGAAGGCGTGGGTGTGTCGACGACCGAGATCAGCGACCGGTCCGAGACCCCCTTCGCCAGAATCGAACCCTTGCGATCCAGCACCTCCGCGTCGAATCCTTTGCCCTGCACGGTACCAATGAGCTTCTCGCTATCGACCCCCGCCTCCGTCTTGATGCGGGCGGTGCCTTCGTCATACGAAACCTTGGCTTCGACTACCCCTGCCACGCCCGCCAGGGCGTCCTCGATCGATTTCGCGCAGTGATCGCAGGTCATCCCGGTGATGCGCAGGGTCTGTACGTTCATAGCGCTTGGCTCCTCGTTGCTTTTGGACAGGCGGTCTATTCGCTGAGCCTCGCCTTGAAGCCCTTCGCCTCGATGCGCTCGATGAGGCGCTCGACGCCGACCTCCGCGGGCGCGCTCACTCGGGCAATCCCCTCCTCGTACGAAACCTCGGCCCACACGCCCGGCAAGGCGTTCAAGGCGTCTTCGGCCGTACGCGCGCAGTGATCGCAGGTCATGCCCATGATGCGAAGCGTATAGGTACTCATAGTCTCTCCGTAAAGCTTAGGTATTGGCTTTTTCAGGGTCGCCTTCAATCCCCGTTCGGGGCACGCCGCTTTGTGCGACCTCAGCAGCAAAGCCGCTGCGATCGTTCCGAGGGTCGTAGGTGCCGTGATATCAAGGCTGCCTTTTGATTCTTGCCCTTGAAAGTCGAAGCGGAGAAATCGTCCCCACAGTCGTTCAGTTCCCCACCACAGTCCCGCTGTACCGATCACCAATCCCAGAGCGAGCCAGGTCCAAGCGCGTGGTCCTAAGATGAGTAGCCCAAGGCCGTCGAGTAGCCCGACACAGGCCATGACAAAAAATAACGGTGCGGTGAAGTAACAGTGGGTCCGGCCACAGTGCCGTGCATTCGCCGTACAAGCTGTACCCATCCAGAGAAGGCTCGGGACCCCGATCCAGGCACGCATCGGCGATTCCACGAATAGGGAGCCCGCAAACGCCAAACCAGGAAGCCCCCAAGCGAGCGCGAGGCTTAGGCTCCCGGCAACCCAATCTTTTGATCGATGACCAGAGGCTTCTTGGATGTCACAGCGCGGTCTCATGTGTCTCGGGAGGCATACTCACTGAGCCACACGCGCTGGATACCCTGCGTCCGTGGTGGCCTTGATGAGGGCCGCGACACCGGTCTTGGCGTCATCGAAGGTCACGGTGGCGGTATTCGTCTCCGTCGAGACCTCTGATCTGACCACCCCTTCGATCCGCATGAGGCTCGTTTTCACTATGGGGGCGCAGGCCGGACAGCTCATGTTGTCGACGTTGAGGTTGACTGTTCGCTCGGCGGCCAACGTGGGGTCCGCCGCCGCGAGCGCCGTCAGGAGAATGATGTGCGTTAGCTTTCGCATGTCGATGTGTCACATTATGTTTCGATAAATAGCGGCGCTACATAGGGGAACGCGAGGGCCGCAGCGATGATCACGGTCGCCGTCCAAAGGCTCAATTTGGCGAAGCGATCCGAGGCCGGTCTCGCGCAGGACGAATCCGGTAGGCATGCCGCTTTCTGCTTGCCGTAGACCATCACGAATCCTGCCACGAGGCACGTGAGTGTTACGAACACGAAGTAGGGTTGATAAGGGGCTAACGCCGTTAGGTTACTGATCCACGCGCCACTGATCCCGAGCGCAAATAAGACCAGCGGCAGGACACAACAAGAAGAGGCCGCGATCGCGGCGACGATGCCGCCGATCGACACCAGCGTTTTCCCCGCCGCCTGATGTGTCCGACGAGTTTCAGCCGCTGCCTGTCTCATCAAAGAATCCTCCGACGGGTTACCGGAAGCCATGGCGATTTCTCCTAATCCGATTGTTAGGTACTATAGACCCTGTAGTAACTACAGAGTCAAGAGGCGTTGGTACGCAATGAACATTAATGCCGAGTCCAGCCGGACAGGCTTGAAAATCGGCCAGCTTGCGCAGGCCACGAAGTGCAACATCGAAACCATTCGCTACTACGAACGGGCGGGACTCCTTCCTTTACCTCCCCGTACGCAAGGCGGTTACCGGAGCTATGAATTAGAACATGTCAAGCGCCTGAACTTCATTCGGCGAGCCAGGGATCTCGGATTTAGTCTCGAAGAGGTCCGGGCTTTGTTACGGCTCGTGGACGCGCGCGGACGATCGTGCAACGAAGCGCGTGCTCTCGCCGCCCAACACCTCACGGGTGTGCAAGCCAAGATCACGGATCTGAAATCCATGGAGCGGGTACTGAAAACCATGATCGCTCTCTGCAAAGACGGGAACCTCCCGGATTGTCCACTCATCGAGGCCCTCTTTCGGGAGTCTGGCTTAAGGTAAGGTCCGGGATCCTGGTTTTCCCGCTAGGCCGCAAAGAAATCACTGACATAGGCATGCCCCTTGCCTTAAGGAAGCGCGAACGGTCAAGCGCCCCTGTGTGGTGGAGTTACCACGCATAGAGGTATAACCGAATTAACTTACCTAAGGAAGGTTAGACAATGAAAGTATTATTAGCAGCTATCTACGTGCTTTCAACGGCAGCAGTTACGATATTTGTTCAGGCTATAATATTCTGAGGAACGGAATTGTCGGTAAGTCGTTTACCATAGAGGCATTCAGGGTTATGCCCTGAAGCAACTCGTTCGCTCTCGGTTTTCTTACATAGCCCCGCCCGCGATGTCCTCGCGATTTTGGCGGAAGCATTAGCGACCTTCATCCGTCAGTACCGCCATTGTTCGTGCCCCAACGGCGGGCGATTTAGGTCTTCCCGAATGGTGCGCCACATGGGCAGGTAACAATCCATCAATTTCATGAATCGGTCTCCATGACGTCACTCTAGCACTTCGTTCAGACTCATACCATATTGGAAAACACTCTGCATTGATTCGATCGGGACTCGTCTGCTACACTGTGTTGCACCGGCACCACATGGGGGCACGCGGCGAGCGGGCCGTTGCTAGCCGCTCGAGGGGGACACCGTGCAGGATCTTAAGGCCGTACGCCTCGTCGAGGACAATCCGAACGACCCGGAGCTGACGCTCGAGGCGTTCGCCGATTATCGCCTCGCCCTCTATTGGTGCGCCGGTTCGCGGGGCCCGAGCCCGCGCCCCCGGCGGTGGTGCTCCTCGACCTCGAGATGCCCAAGGTGGACGGACTCGCGGTGCCGCGCACCGTCAAGGCCGACCCGGCCTTGAAGCCCATCCCCATCGTGATGCTCACCTCCTCGTGCCAGGGGCGCGACGTCGTCGGGTGCTACCCGCTCGGTGCAAAGAAACGAGGACGCCGGATCCATCGTGCCCGGACCTGGGGTGGCGGACTCTGTGTGTCGTTGTTGGCGCTGGCATCGGTGAACTGCCGCGCGGGTGAAACGGCGCCGGCGCCGGCGACCAACGTCCCGGCGGAGAGCGGCGTGGCCCAACTGAAAAAGTTGAGCTTGGAAGAGCTCATGGACATCGAGGTGACTTCGGTTTCCAAGCATCCGGAGAGACTGTCGGAGACGCCATCGGCCATCCAGGTCATTACGCAAGAGGATATTCGTCGCTCCGGCGCGACGCGCCTGCCCGAGGCGTTGCGCCTGGCCTCGAATCTGGAAGTGGCGCAGATTGACTCGCGCCGGTGGGCCATCAGTGCGCGGGGATTCAACAGCCCGTTCTCCAACAAGCTGCTGGTGCTGATAGATGGGCGTACGGTCTATACGCCGCTGTTCGCCGGGGTGCGTTGGGAGGTCCAGGATACGTTGCTGGAGGACATCGATCGGATCGAGGTCATCAGCGGGCCAGGCGCCACGTTGTGGGGCGCCAACGCGGTCAACGGCGTGATCAACATCATCACGAAGGACGCGAAGGACACTCAAGGGGCGGTGTTGGCGGGCGGCGGCGGTGCGGAGTTGCGCGGTTTCGGCGGCATGCGCTATGGCGGCGCCCTGACCCCCAATCTTCGGTACCGCGTCTACGGCAAGTATTTTGATCGCGACGGCACCGTGCTGCCCGACGGCCGAGATGCGAGCGACGACTGGCATATGGGCCAGGGCGGGTTTCGCATGGATTGGGACGCGTCGGAAAGCAACGTCTTCACTGTGCAAGGGGACGGTTACGACGGCAGGATTTCACAGGCGGGCGCAGATGAGATCGAGGTGAGCGGGGCCAATGTGATCGGCCGGTGGTCGCACACCTTTTCCCAAGACTCCGATCTCCAACTACAGTTATATTACGACCGGACCCACCGCAACGATCCTCGCACAATTTCCGAAGACCTCGACACCTACGATGTGGATTTCCAACACCGTTTTCCCTTGGGCGAGCGGCACGATATCGTCTGGGGACTGGGCTACCGCTTGATTGAGAACGACGTCAGCAACAGTCCCTTTGTGGCCTTTCTCCCGCCCCAGGTCTCGCGGCAGTGGTTCAGCGGATTCGTGCAGGATGAAATCGCGCTGGTGAAGGATCGGGTCCACCTGACGCTCGGCACCAAGATCGAGCACAACGATTACACCGGTTTTGAATTTCAGCCCAGCGGCCGGCTGGCTTGGAGGCTGAGCGAGCGGCAAACCCTCTGGTCGGCCATTTCGCGCGCGGTCAGAACGCCTTCTCGGATCGACCGCGAGCTTTTTCTGCGTAGCGACGACCCCGACCGCCGCATCGACGGCGGACCCGATTTCGACTCCGAAGAGCTGCTCGCCTACGAGCTAGGATATCGCGTTCAACCCTTCTCCCGGCTCGCCCTTTCCCTGGCGGCCTATTACAACGACTATGACGACCTCCGCAGTCGGGAAACTCGGCCTGCGGACGTCGTCGAGTTAGCCAACGGGCTGGAAGGCGAATCCTACGGCGCGGAATTGACGGCGGACTATCGAGTCACTGATTGGTGGCGGCTCCAAGCAGGCTACACGGAATTGCGGATCGACCTCCGTCCCAAACCGGGCAGCACCGCCACGACCAGCAACGAATCGAATGATTCGAAGCATCACTTTTCCCTGCGCTCGTCGCTGGATCTGCCGGATCATTGGGAATTGGACGCCGCGTTTCGTTACGTGAGCCGCATCGACAATCAGCAGGTTCCGGCCTATGGGGAGTTGGATGTGCGCCTCGGCTGGCGGCCGAGCCCGGAGCTGGAATTTTCCATCGTCGGTCAGAATCTCCTACACGATGATCACGCCGAATTCGGCGCCCTGCTTACACGTCGTGAGATTGAACGCGGCATGATTACACATGCAGAGATTGAACGCGGCGTGTTTGCGAAAGTCCTATGGCGCTTTTGAGAGGGTTAGCGTGCCAGGAGACGAAGCGCGCATCAACAGAGGTCTATCCGCGGCTTGGTTGGTTCTGTCCGCCCTGCTGCTTTCGGGCGGACTGGGCTTGTCGCTGCAAGCAGCGGCGCCTCGGGAGTATCAGCTCAAGGCCGTTTTCCTGTTCAACTTTGCTCAGTTTGTAAAGTGGCCTCCCCAAGCCTTCGCCGACGCGCAGACTCCGCTGGTCATTGGCGTGCTCGGAAGGGACCCGTTCGGCGCGTACTTGGATGAGACGGTGCGCGGTGAAACGGTGAACGACCGATCCTTGCTCGTGCGACGCTATGGCCGCGTGGAAGATATAAACACTTGCCATATCCTGTTCATCAGCCGCTCGGAGGAGGATCGGCTGGAGCAAATTCTCGCCAGACTGAGAGGCCGGAACATTCTGACCGTGGCCGATGCCGAGGGCTTTGCTCTGTCCGGCGTGATGATCCGCTTCGTCACTGAAGAAAACAAAATTCGGCTGCGAATCAACCTGGAGGCGGCCCAAGCCGCCAACCTGAGGATCAGTTCCAAGCTGCTCAGATCCGCCGAGATTGTAATCTCGGGGAACGACTAGCCCATGCCGCTCAAAGACACACCGATCCGGCGGAAGCTGATGATGGTGATGGTGCTGACCAGCGGGGTGGTGTTGTTGCTGACGTGCGCGGCCTTTATAGCCTACGAGCTGCTGAGCTTCCGACAAACCATAGTCCGGAACGTCAGCACACTGGGCGAAATCATCGCCGCCAACAGCACGGCGGCACTGGCCTTTGACAACCGGGAAGACGCGCAGGAAATCCTCGCCGCGCTCCAAGCCGAGCGGCATATCGTGGCCGCCAGCCTCTACGACAAGAACGGAAAACTGTTCTCGAAACATCCAGCTAACCTAGCCGCCACCGCCTTGCCCGCCGCGCCGGAAGGGGACGGCTATCGCTTCGGGCAGGCGCATCTGGCCGCCTTTCAGCCGGTCGTGCAGGGCGGTAGGCGACTCGGGACGCTCTACCTCAGATACGACATGGGGGCCATGTACGAGCGCTTCCATCTGTACAGCGGCATTGTCGTTTTGGTGGTCGCCGCTTCCTTATTGGTGGCTTACCTGCTTTCCCGGGTGCTGCAGCGGCAGATCTCGCACCCCATCCTTGCCCTCGTCGAGACTGCCAAGGCCATCTCGGACCGCCGGGATTATTCCGTCCGCGCGAGGAAGCACAGCCAGGATGAACTGGGCCTGTTGACCGACGCCTTCAACCACATGCTCACGCAAATCCAGGCGCGGGATCAGGCCTTGAGAGAAAGCGAGGCCCGCCTGCATGAGCTGAACCAGGAATTAGAACGGCGCGTCATCGAGCGCACCACGCAACTCGAAGCGATAGAAGCGATCAACAATGAGCTAGAGGCCTTCTCCTATTCGGTCTCCCACGACCTGCGCGCGCCGCTCAGGCACATCGACGGCTTCACCGGGCTGCTCGAAAGGCACGCCGAGCCCGCGCTCGACGACCAGGGCCGGCGCTATCTCAGGACCATCTCCGAGGCCGTGAAGCAGATGGACGCGCTCATCGACGATCTGCTCACCTTCTCGCGCCTCGGGCGCGCGGAGCTCCGGCGTGGCCCGGTGCGGCTCAAGGAGCTCGTGGACGAGGTGCGGCGGATCCTGGATCCCGAGATCGCCGGACGGGCCGTCGTCTGGGTCATCGGCGAGCTGCCCGAGGTGCAGGGCGACCCGCAGCTCTTGCGGTTGGTGCTCCAGAATCTGATCGGAAATGGCCTGAAATACACCCGCCCGAGGGCCGAGGCCCGCATCGAGATCGGCGCCCGGCGCGAGGACACCGAGACCGTGTGTTCCATCCGCGACAACGGCGTCGGCTTCGATATGCGCTACGTGGAGCGGCTCTTCGGGGTCTTCCAGCGCCTGCACACGAGCGCCGAGTTCGAGGGCACGGGGATCGGGCTCGCCAGCGTGCGGCGCATCGTCCAGCGCCACGGCGGGCGGGTATGGGCCGAAGGGGCGGTGGGACAAGGCGCCTGCTTTTATTTCTCGTTGCCGGATCTCGCATAGGGCGGACATTCTGTTACCATTGTTCGCACCGACACCCAGTGGGGATACGTGGACGAGCGGGCCGCTGCAAGCCGCTCGAGGGGGACACCGTGCAGGATCTTAAGACCATACTCCTCGTCGAGGACAACCCGAACGACGTGGAGCTGACTATCGACGCCCTCGCGGACTATCGCCTCGCGAATGAGATCGTGGTGGTCAACGACGGCGAGGCGGCCCTCGACTACCTCTATCGGCGCGGCCGGTTCGCGACGCGCGAGCCCGTGTCTCCGGCCGTTGTGCTGCTGGACCTCAAGATGCCGAAGGTGGACGGCCTGACGGTCCTTCGCAGCGTCAAAGCCGACCCCGGCTTGAAGTGCATCCCCATCGTCATGCTCACCTCCTCGCGCGAGGAGCGCGATCTCGTCGAGAGCTACCAACTCGGCGTGAACGCCTATGTGGTCAAACCCGTGGACTTTGGGCGGTTCGTCGAAGCCATCAAAAAGCTGGGCTATTTCTGGGCGGTGCTGAACGAACCCCCGCCCCTTTACCGGCCAGTACCCGAACCCCGCGGAGTGAATCCGAAGTGACGCCTATACGGGTGCTCTGTCTGGAGGACAGCGAGGTGGACTCGGAACTGCTTCAGGCGCTCTTGGAGGATGCGGGCATCGCCTGCGAGATCACCCGTGTTGAGACCCGGGCCGAGTTCGCCGCGGCGCTGGAAGCGGGCGAGTTCACCCTCATCCTCTCGGACAATGCCCTGCCCGCCTACGATGGCCTCTCCGCCCTCGCCTATGCCCGCGAGCGCTGCCCCGACCTGCCCTTCATCCTAGTCTCCGGGACCCTGGGCGAGGAGATCGCGATCGAGTCCTTGAAGGCCGGAGCTACCGATTACGTCTTGAAACAGCGGCTCTCCCGGCTGGTGCCGGCAGTAAAGCGGGCCCTGAAGGAAACAGAGTACGGTGCCGCCCGCCGGGCCGCGGAGGCGCGGGTGCATGAGCTCGCGTTCTACGATGAGCTCACCGCTCTTCCCAACCGCGCGCTTTTCGAAGACCGGCTGCGGGTGGCGCTCGCCCGGGCCCACCGCGCCGGCGAGGGGCTGGCGTTATTGTTTCTGGACCTCGACCGTTTCAAGGCGGTCAACGATTCGCTCGGGCATCCGGCGGGGGATGGGCTGCTGCGCGAGGTCGCCGCGCGCCTTCGCCGGTGCCTGCGCGAGGGCGACACCGCCGCCCGCTGGGGGGGCGATGAGTTCATCATCCTGGTGCCTGATCTCCCGGGCGAGCGGGAAGCGGCCGCCCAGGCCGCGGCGGTCGTCATCGAAAAGGTCCGAGAGGCCCTGGCGCGACCCGTGATGGTCGAAGGCCAGGAGATCGAGGTCTCGACCAGCATCGGGGTGGCACTGCACCCTTGGGATGGAACCAGCGTCGTCGATCTCATCAAGCATGCCGATACCGCCATGTACCAAGCAAAGGACCGTGGCCGGAACACCTACCGGTTCTTTACCGAAGCCATGCACACGGCCGCGCGCGAGCGCTTACTTCTGGAAAACGACCTGCGCCGCGCGCTGCGCCGCTCGGAACTGGCGGTGCATTATCAGCCGCAGGTGCAAATGCGACGTAGACAGGGGGCCAATGTCGTCGATCTTATCAAGCATGCCGACACCGCCATGTACATCGTCGGCGCCGAGGCGCTCGTCCGTTGGCGGCATCCCGAGCGCGGATGGATCTCGCCGGCGGAATTCATTCCGGTCGCCGAGGAGAGCGGTCAGATTCAGGCGGTCGGCCGCTGGGTGCTCGACCAGGTGTTAGCGCAGATGAAGGACTGGGGGGCGAGGGGGCTGACGGTGCCGCGTGTCAGCGTCAATGTTTCGGCCCATCAGCTGACGGACCCGGCGTTCCCGCGCACGGTTCTGGAACTGCTAGGCGCCCACGGTCTAGCGCCCGAGCACCTCGGGCTGGAGTTCACCGAAAGCGTGATGGTGCAGGAACGAACACTGCCGACGCTGATCGCGATTGCCCAACTCGGGGTAGATCTGGCCGTCGATGACTTCGGTACCGGCTACTCGTCCTTGAGCTATCTCAAGCGCTTTCCGCTGACCGCGCTCAAGATCGACCAGTCCTTTGTGCGCGATCTTGAAACGGACCCGAGCGACGCGGCGCTGGTCCAGGCGATCATCGCCATGGCCAGGAGCCTGCGATTGCGCGTTATCGCCGAAGGCGTGGAAACCGAGGCGCAACGCACGCTGCTATCGAGATCCGGCTGTCGAGAATTTCAGGGATACCTCTTCAGCCCGCCGGTGGCGGCCGAGAAGTTCGCGGCGTTCCTTACGCACCACGGCAATCGGTAGAGTAGCGAGATGCTGATCCGCGGGCGTTCGCCCGGTTCCTGACGGCGCCGAAACTGCCGCGAAGCCGGCTCAGTTCCAACGCCCTTTTCGGGGTGTTCCCTCAGGCGCCGTTTGGAGAGGGTAGCTGAACAGACTCAGCCAGCCTGAGCAGCCCCCGTCTGCATCGGAAACATCGGCTATCGCTCGTCGACACCTTGGTCGCGGCCTCGTGAACGAACGCGAAGCGCAGCTGAACACGATGCAGACGCTATTCAATCAAGGCGCGGCTACGCGTGCGGAAGTGGTTACGGCACAAGCCCAAGTGATCGAGGCCAGAGGCAACCTAAACCGCGCGCGGATGGATCTCGCGGCCGAACAACAGCGGCACGCCTCGAAGGAAGATCCCCAGTATGCCAGCGCGAGCGCCAGGCTCGAGACCGAGCTAGCCTTGGTTGATCATGAACGAGCCCAGCTTCCCCAGACGGCGAATGATGGCGGTCGCATCTTAGATGTCTTTGTATCCCAGGGTGAATTTGTGAGCCCAGGGACGCCGCTCATGCAGGTGGGGCTATTCAGCGAGCCGGCCATCGTCGCCTACCTAGAGCCAAAACATTCGCGCTATGTTGAGGTCGGCACGTGGGCCACGGTGAGGTTCCCCGACGGCAGTAAGGTGACCGGACAGGTGACGCGCGAGCCCGTGCTGACCAAGCGCTTACCGGCGGAATTGGTCGGGACCTTCGGTGTGCGCCCAATGTCTGTGTTGCTTACCATCATACCGGAGACGGAATGGCCCAAGAAACGGTTGATTGAGGGTTTGCCGCTGGAGATCCGCTTTCAATATCGGTGGGAACGCAGTTGGGGCAATTGGTTGGGCGTGGCCTGGGGTTCGCTGGGCGGTCTATTCCCCACAAAGCGTATGGCTAGCCATGCGGTTGAAGGTGTGGCCCCGTCGGGAGACAATGGCTGACAACGTTCAACGAGAAAAGGGGGCGGATCTGAGCGTTATTCCTTCCGTGGAAAAAAAATTGGTCCGCGGCTTGGGTCTTCTCGACTCGACTATGATCGTCGCGGGCTCGATGATCGGCTCGGGGATCTTCATCGTCTCGGCCGACATCGCGCGCCAGGTAGGATCGCCGGGATGGCTGTTGCTGGTTTGGATCATCGCGGGAATATTAACGCTGATCGCGGCCTTGAGCTATGGCGAGCTAGCCGCGATGCTGCCCCAGGCCGGCGGGCAATATGTGTATCTGCGGGAAGCGTTTGGACCGAAGTGGGCCTTCCTGTACGGCTGGGCCTTATTCCTCGTGATTCAAACCGGCACCATCGCGGCCGTCGCCATCGCCTTTTCCCGCTTCCTCGGCGTCTTGTGGCCCCAGATCTCCCCGCATCGCCTGGTCTTTGACGGAGGTTTGCTCGCGCTTCCCGGCGTCGGCGATCTCTCCCTGTCGCTCTCGACCCAACAACTGGTGGCGATCCTTTCGGTGCTGTTGCTCACCGGCACCAATCTCACCGGCCTGCGAACCGGTAAATGGATCCAGGTTCTCTTCACGCTCACCAAGATTGGGGCCCTCGCCGGTTTGATTGGCTTGGGTTTCCTGGCGGGACAGCGTCCCGAAGCCGCCCTGCATAGCGCCGATTTCTGGACACCGATCGTGAACGGCGAACCCATCGGATCGGTGGCATTGATTCCGGTCATCGCGACCGCCATGGTCGGCGCCCTCTTCGCCGCCGATGCTTGGAACAACATCACCTTCGCGGCGGGTGAGGTCAAGAACCCCGAACGCAACGTACCGCTCAGCATGGCCTTCGGTGTGGCCCTGGTGATTCTGCTCTACCTTTTGGCTAACATGGTCTACCTCGCCACGCTGCCTCTGGAGGCGATCCAGCATGCCGCCGAGGATCGCGTCGGCGTCGCCGCGGCCGAGGTGATCTTGGGAGAACATGCGCAGACGATCATGGCCATCGCCATCATGATTTCCTGCTTCGGATGCAATAACGGTTTGATCCTGGCCGGGGCGCGCGTGTATTACTCGATGGCTCGCGATGGCTTATTCTTCAAAAGCATCGGCAACTTGAACAGGTATCGTGTACCTGGGATCGCGTTGATCATACAAGGCATCTGGAGCGCGGTGCTTACCCTGCCGCGCACCTATGACAGTGCGAGCGGCCAGTACAGCAATTTATACAGTAATCTGCTCGACTACATCGTGTTTGTGGTCTTGCTCTTCTATATGCTTACCATCGCCGGGGTGTTCGTGCTGCGCCGGCGGCGCGCCGGCGCCGAGCGTGCGGTCCGCGCCTTCGGCTACCCCATCCTGCCGGCGGTATATATCGGCGTCGCCGGTTGCATCTGTCTGGTCCTGCTGTTCGCCGAGAAGACCCGCCTCAACGCGGGGCTCGGTCTGCTTTTGGTCTTGGCCGGGTTGCCGGTGTACCGGCTGTGGCGTTCCGCGCGCCCATAGCGCTTCCCGGGGCGTGGCGAAGTATAGCCTCACGGTGACCGCTAATCGCTCTTATCCATGGACCTCCAACCTGTTTAGCGTGGCCTTATTCGCCACGGCTCAGCGATAAACCGGCGATTCCGGCGGCGCGTTTCAGCGAGGCGAGCCCGGCGCGGAAGCATGCCGATAGCCGCACTAATGCGAGGAGATCGCGCGGATCGCGTGCCAGAGCCAGGAGCAGGCTCGCTATCCTTGGGCGTCCGAGCTCGTCGATGGCGGCGAATGCCGCGGCCGGGATCACTGTCGTTTGCGGGTCCACGATGGCGCGTAGGACGGCGAAGGGGATCCCCGCGCGGCGGGCCACCTGGGCGACGGCGGCACTCTCCATATCGACGGCGAGCGCGCCGGTGCGCTCGAACAACCTGCGTTTTTCATTGGGAGTCGAGATCACGTTGGCGGTATGCAACATGGCGCCGGTGTGCATCGTGAGGTGCTCTGCGAGGCGCGCGGCCAAACGGGCGCGCCACGCCGCGTCGACCGGAAACGGCGCGTCTGACACCAGGACGGTGTCGGCAACGATAACATCGCCGGGCCGTAACGCGCTCGCCAACGCACCGGCCGTGCCCCAACTGAGCAAGGCCCGCGCTCCCTGCGCGACGAGCATTTCAGCGGCCTGGCGCGCGTGCTCGTGACCGATCCCCGAGACATAGAGCAGCGTATCGCCGATCCGCGTCAGTCCGGGTACGGATCCCGGCGACTTCGCGATGCAGCGTGCCTCGGCCGCGAGCGCGGTGACGATCCCGAGCGGGGCGGTCTTCAGTCGCGAGTGGCTGGCATTAAGTTGCGGTATTGGGCCATCGCCCACAGCGGGAAGTACTTGGTGTAGCCATGGTATTTCAAATAGAACACGCGCGGAAAACCGGGCGCCGTGAAGCCTTCATCGTGCCAGAGACCGTCCGCGCCTTGGCGCGTGAGCAGGTAATCAATTCCCCGGCGCACTTCCCCGGAGCGTACCTCGCCGGCCGCCATCAAGCCCAGGAGGGCCCAGGCCGTTTGAAAGCCCGTGCTCGAATGGAATTCGCCGCGCTGGGCCGGGAGGTAGCTGCCGTTGCTTTCGCCCCAGCCGCCGTCGGATTGCTGCATCGACTTGAGCCATTCGACCGCCCGCCGAAGATAGGCTTGCGAGGGATCTTCACCGGCGATCCGCAAGGCGCTGAGCACCGACCAGGTGCCATAGATATAGTTGGTTCCCCAGCGGCCGAACCAGGAACCATCTGCTTCCTGTTCGTTCCTTAGGAATTCGATCGCCGCGGCAATGGCGGTTTTATAGCGCGGTTCGCCCGCGAGCACCAGCAGCGCGATGCAGCGGGCCGTGACGTCGCTGGTCGGCGGGTCGAGAAGCGCGCCGTGGTCCGCGAAGGGAATGTGGTTCAAATAGTAACAGGTGTTGTCGGCGTCGAAGGAGCCATAGCCGCCGTTTTTTGATCGCATCCCATGAATCCATTCGGCCGCGGCATGGGTCGACCACTTGTAACGTTGTGGATCGATCAAGCACATGGCCCAGCCGACCATCGAGGTATCGTCCAGATCCGGATAATGGGGATTGGCGTACTGGAAGGCCCAGCCGCCGCCTTTGAGATCCGGGCGAGCCTCGCGCCAATCCCCGGGCTCGTCGCCGAGTTGCCGTTCTTGCAGCCAGTTCAAGGCGCGGCGGCAAGAAGCGCTCGCACGCCGGCCGTTCGCCTCGAAGACGGCATGGGCGGCGATGGCCGTATCCCACACGGGCGAGACGCAAGGCTGGCAATAAATCGAGTCCTCGCCGGTGACCAGCAGCTTCTTTAAAGCCTCTTTGGTTTCGGTGCAGTAGGGATGATCCTTGGGATAACCGAGGAGAATTAGGGACTCGTAGGCATTCACCATCGCTGGGAAGATCCCCCCGAGCCCATCGGTTCCGTTAAGCCGCTCCGTGAACCAGCGCTCGGCGCGCTGCATTGCATGGCGGCGTACCGCCTTTGGGATCACGGGCTCGAGCGCCCGGCCCAGCCGGTCGAGCACAAGAAACACCCGCCCCAATCGCGTTTTTATACGGAAGTAATCTTGCTCCTCTTCCGGGGGCCTGACAAAGAGATCGCGGATGTCGACCGCGCGCGGGTTCTTCGCCTTGGGCTTGAGGCTGCAGAGAAGGAATAAGGGCACCATGACGGTGCGAGACCAATAGGAAACCTTCGAGACATGAAACGGGAACCAGCGCGGCAGCAACATGATCTCGACCGGTATGAAGGGCACGGCCCGCCAAGGCACTTGGCCAAATAAAGCCAGGGTGATGCGTGTGAACACATTGCCAGCGGCGGCGCCCCCGTGGGCGAGTATGGCCTCACGGGCTCGCAGCATGTGTGCGGCCTCCGGGGAGTCGCCGATGAGCTTTAGCGCGTAATAGGCCTTCACCGAGCAACTGATATCGAAGTCACCGTCCGCGTACAGCGGCCAGCCGCCATGCTCGGCTTGATGACCGCGCAAAAACACAGCAATTCGTTGCTCCAACCCGTTATCGATGTCATCCATGAAATGCATCATGAGAACATACTCGGCGGGGATGGTGCAGTCGGCTTCAAGCTCGAACACCCAATGGCCGTCTTCCTTCTGGAGGCGTTCGAGTCCCGCGCGCGCCCTCGCGACGGCGTGCTCTAACGGAGCGCGCCCGAGCCCCGGGCGAGCTTCGGCCGCGGTGACTAGGTACTGCGATCGGTTCGGCATGCAATGTCCCCCTGTGCGCGTTGGCGTGTACCTGACGCCCGTTGGTAATTTAACTTATTAAGTTTCTCATGAATGTTATTGACTGGTAAAGCCCTTGTGAGAATATTCATGAGCGCTCTTAGAAACCTGTCTTGAGTCACCAACAGATTCGATATCCTTACCGTCAGTTTAACGCTGCGGCGGGAAATCTTAACTTGCGATCCCGCGCTAAAGCCGCGGTGCCTGTTTAGCTTTCGCAAGCTTAGGATCGCCATGCCCAACGCCCAGAGACAAAACTTCCGGATCCCTGGTTCATGGCGCGGAATAATAAGGGTGTACGTCAGGGCATTATCGAGGTGCGCTTTGGCGATGCCGATGAGTTGCGCGAGCCCAGCGCCGAATCCGGCGTCGCATGCGCCCGGGATTTTATCGCGCAGTGTAACGCCGTGTGCCAAGAAGAGATCACGCGGAAGCCAGCAGGCGCCGCGTTTGCCGTCCTCCCAAATGTCTTTAAGAATATTGGTCATCTGGAGCCCTTGACCGAATGATACCGCAAGCCGCATGAGCTCCTCGCGTTGGGCGTTGATCTCCGGTGAGTAATCGCAAAACAACTCGGTCAGCAGCTCGCCGACCACGCCCGCCACGTAGTAGCAGTAGTCATCCAAAGCCGGGAGATCCGGAAGGCCATCGAGCGACTCGCGTTGTTGATAGTCGGCCATTCCTTGGGCCATGATGCGCACGCAGCGGGCAAGCGCTTGGCGTTGGCGGACATTAAAACCGTGGGTGACGCGGATGACGCTAGCCGTGTTTCGGATCAGATCGCGCTCGGCTTCCGGCGTGGCGGCCGACAACAACGGGTAAAGCCCGGAGGCAAAACGCTCCGCGGCTTCGGCGCCTTCGACGACGCTCACGAACTGGTTCGAGAAGTAGCGTTGTTGCGTGGGTTGTAGCTGGTGATCGTCTTCGACCACATCGGCGATGCGGCACAGCAGATAGGCGTTGCCGACGACCCTGCAAAGCTCCGGCGGAAGGGCCGGGATGGTTAGGGCGAAGGTCCTGGATACGCCTTGCAGAATGTGCGTTTGATAGGCGTAATCCGAAGCTAGGGCCGCGCCTGGCTTCAATTCCGTGGTCATCGCGCGGTCTCCTTGCATAGGATCACTCAGAGTTTGTGAAAAAACCGTCGCGAACGAAGGGAGGTCGCGTTCCGCCGGAGCGCAGGAGCGTTTCGCCGGGAGCGAAACGGAGCACAAGCCCCGCAGGGGCGAGTCCCAAGGATGGGACGAGCAACCGGAGTGTATGTTGAAATACATGAGGATTCCGAGCACCGCCGGAACGCGAGATCCCAAGCGCAGTAGGTTTTTTCACAAACTCTCAGCGCCCAAAAACCCCTCGATACGATCGAGGGCTTGCACTAGATTCTCGGTGCTGGTGGCAAAGGATAAACGCAAGTGGCCCGGCGCGCCGAAAGCGGCCCCCGGAACGACGGCGACACCCGTGTGCTCCAGTAACTGCTCGGCGAGCGCGACATCGTTGTTGACCCCCGCCATCCGCCCGATCGCTCCCTGCACGTTCGGAAAGAGATAAAAAGTGCCTTGGGCCGCGACGCACTCGACGCCGCGAATTTTGTTGATCCGCCCCAATACCAGATCATGGCGTTGCTTGAATATGGTGCAGCGTTCGCGCACGATCGCTTGCTCGCCTTCGAGCGCGGCTTGCGCCGCGACCTGGGCAATGGAGGTCGGATTCGAGGTGCTTTGCGATTGCAGGATGGTCATGGCTTGGATGACCGCTTTGGGTCCGGCGGCATAACCGATGCGCCATCCCGTCATCGCGTAGGCCTTGGCGACTCCATTTAATACCACCGTACGATCGCTCAGCTCCGGGCAGGCGTTCAGAATATTCGCGAACGGCTCCGCTTGCCAAAGAATATGTTCGTAAATGTCGTCCGAGGCGATGATGATCTCCGGATGGTTCAACAACACCTCCGCGAGCGCCCGCAACTCGCCGCGTGAATAGCATTCTCCGGTCGGGTTGGAGGGGCTATTGAGGATCAAAAACCTCGTTTTCGATGAGATCGCGGCCCGCAGCTTCTGGGGATTGATCTTAAACCGCTCGTCGAGGCCGGTTTTGATGATTACGGTTTCCGCGCCCGCAATCTTCGCCATATCCGGATAGGAGGTCCAATAGGGGGCCGGCAGGATTACTTCATCTCCCGGATTGAGCACGGCCATCATGAGATTGTAAATGCTGTGCTTACATCCACATGACACGAGTATCTGGCTGGGCGGATAGTCGAGCGCGTTCTCGCGCTTAAATTTATCGCTGATAGCCGCTCTTAAGGCCGGCGTGCCTTCAACTGCGGTGTATTTCGTAAACCCCTCCCGCGCCGCCTTGATAGCCGCGGCCTTGATGTGGTCCGGCGTATCGAAGTCGGGCTCGCCTGCGGCCAGGCTGATGATGTCTTTTCCGGCCTGCCTCAGGGCGGTAGCCCGGGCAGCGACGCTAAGGGTCGCGGAGGGTTTGATCGCAAGGGCGCGATAGGAAAGTCTCACGGACAAGCGAAAGCCTCCATTTGAATGGTTTATGATCAAGCGTTCCCAGTGTCACCGCGGCGAACGCCGAAGTCCATCCTTTTTAACGGGTTAACGATTTCTGGCTACCGGATTCGGCTGCTATGACGATGGAAGCCAAAACGCGGTGTAATATACTTGAGTTTACGCCGCAACAGAATCCCCATGGGAAAGAGCTTCGTTCTGAAATGCGACTTCGCCCCGGCGGGCGATCAGCCCGAGGCCATTCGCGGCCTCACCAGCGGTCTCCATGATGGGCTCGCCTACCAAACCCTGCTCGGTGTCACCGGTTCCGGCAAGACCTTTACGATCGCCAACGTGATCGAACATGTCCAGCGGCCGGCCTTGATCCTGGCGCCCAACAAGACCTTAGCGGCCCAGCTCTATGCCGAGATGCGTGGTTTTTTCCCCGACAACGCGGTCGAATATTTCGTCTCCTATTACGACTACTACCAGCCCGAAGCCTACGTGCCGGCCTCGGATACCTACATCGAGAAAGACGCGACGATTAACGAGCACATCGAGCAGATGCGCCTCTCGGCGACCAAGGCCCTGCTCGAGCGCCACGACAGCATCATCGTCGCCACGGTATCGGCGATCTACGGCCTCGGCGATCCGTGCGCCTACCACGGCATGGTGCTGCATCTGGTGCGGGGGGGCACCGTGGACCAACGCCAGATCCTGAGGCGTTTGGCCGAGCTTCAGTATACCCGCAATGATCTCGAGCTGCGTCGCGCGGCCTACCGGGTGCGCGGCGATGTGATCGATATCTTTCCGGCCGAATCCGAGCGCGAGGCGGTGCGGGTCGAGCTCTGCGAGGACAGCATCGAGAGCTTGTGCTTTTTCGACCCGCTCACGGGCGAGATCCTGCGCCGGGTCCCACGCCTCACGGTGTATCCCAAGACACACTATGTCACCGAACGGCAAACGCTGCTCGAAGCCGTCGAGGCGATCAGGATCGATCTCAGGGATCGCTTGCAGGAATTGCGCGCTGCCAACAAGCTGCTGGAGGCGCAACGGCTCGAGAGCCGCACGCGCTTCGATCTCGAGATGATGATCGAGATCGGCTATTGCGCCGGGATCGAGAACTACTCGCGTTACCTCTCGGGCCGCCGTCCGGGGGAGCCGCCGCCGACGCTCTTCGACTATCTACCCGCCGATGCCTTGCTGGTCGTCGATGAAAGCCATGTCACGATCCCGCAGCTTGGCGGCATGTATCGCGGCGATCGCTCGCGCAAGGAAAACTTGGTGGACTATGGGTTCCGGCTGCCCTCGGCGCTCGATAATCGCCCATTGAAATTCGAGGAATTCGTGCGGCTCGCGCCGCAAGCGGTCTTTGTCTCGGCAACGCCCGGCCCCTATGAGCTGGAGCATTCGGCCCAGGTCGTCGAGCAGGTGGTGCGGCCCACGGGCCTGGTCGATCCGGAGGTGGAGATCCGGGCGCAAGCGACCCAGGTCGATGATCTACTCTCCGAAATCAATGCGCGTATTCGGCTCCACGAGCGGGTGCTGGTAACGACCCTCACCAAGCGCATGGCGGAGGATCTCACCGATTATCTCTCCGAGCACGGGGTGCGGGTGCGTTATCTCCACTCCGACATCGATACTGTCGAGCGGGTCGAAATCATTCGCGATCTGCGCCTGGGACGCTTCGATGTCTTGGTGGGTATCAATCTCTTGCGCGAAGGCTTGGATCTCCCGGAGGTTTCCTTGGTCGCCATCCTGGATGCGGACAAGGAAGGGTTCTTGCGCTCGGAGCGATCGTTGATTCAAACCGTCGGCCGCGCGGCCCGCAACCTCGCCGGCAGGGCCATCATGTACGCCAACGAGGTAACCGGCTCGATGGAACGCGCACTGGCGGAGATGGCCCGCCGCCGCAACCGGCAGGTGGATTACAATGTTCTCCACGGCATTACGCCGCGCGGGGTCACCAAGGCGGTGACCGAGCTCATCGAAGTCAGTTACGCGGAAACCGCGCCGAGGCGTCGCGATAGCGTTAAGGAACCCGAATGCGATTACCGGACCCTCGCGCCCGAACGGGCGCTACAGAAAATCAAGAAACTCGAGGAAAAGATGTTCCGGCATGCACGCGAGCTCGAGTTCGAGCAGGCGGCGCAACTACGCGATGAGATCGGCCGCATTCGCGCGGCGGTGTTTGGGATCCCCCCGCAACGGGCGGTGATATAATTTGAGGCTCTTCCGCAGAATTTGTAGGTCAGTGGAGAGACGATCTGGCATTGATCGCATGCTAGTCTGGGTCTGTTTATTTGGGCCTGGCCACAAGTTTTCGGGTTCGAGATTTCGAGGCAAGGTAAGTGCGCCATGGTTAGCTCCCTCACATGGCAGCGTGATATACGGAAACCACTCAATCACTTGTTGGGCATCAAAGAGGAGATGACGTAATGGCTAGATCAGTTGCTGAACTGTTTAACGAGGCTTCTGGCCTTGACGAACACGAGCGTGCCACCTTAGCCGGCCTGCTGCTGGAAAGCATCGAGCAAGAGCCTGACCCGGAGATCGAAGAAGCATGGAAGATTGAGATTGAGCGCCGAGCCAACGAGATAGATTCCGGAGCCGCCACTTTGATCCCTTGGGAAGAAGTTAAGGAAAAGCTATTCCGAACAGCAGGCGATGAATCTTGATCGTCTACTTTCATGCCGAAGCCGAGGCAGAGGTTCTGGAAGCGCGGGCTTGGTATGCTGAACGGAGTGAAATCGCAGCGAGAGCCTTCGCGACGGAGGTGGATTGGGCGGTACGGGAAATCGGAAGCGCACCTGAAAGGTGGAAACGTCACGAGTACGGCACGCGTTGGTTTATGCTGCCGAACTTTCCGTTCAGTATCGTCTATCGAGTGCATCAGGATGCGGTGCAGGTCGTCGCCGTCGTCCATCATCGGAGGCGGCCTGGCTATTGGCGTGGTCGTTAATCCGTCGCCCAACTAATCGCTCAACCGGACGCCGGAACCGTCGGCGTTTTTCTTACGCGTCCTGGGCGGCGCCGGTTAGCTCAGGCGTTTAGGCGCTCCGGCGGGAACCGAATCGGGTACTTAGGTAGCTGAACGCTGGAGGCAGTCCCAGCCAGCGTAGCGTGCGCCGCGCGCACGATTGAAGTCCACTTTCTCGTTTCGTGCGCATGGCGCACGCTACGCTGGCTGGCGATACGATATCGTTGCCGGAAAGAAGCCAATGTGAGGAGGTCCCTGCAGGCCCAACAAACGGCTGGAACGCTACGCCGGTTCCGCTACGCTTCACCGGCGAGGTTCAGGCGTGACGTTAAACGCATGCGCACCTGGACGACACCGATCAGAGGGTGGCGTAGTGGCTGAGGGCGATAGGGGGTTCGACTTCAAGGCCCACGAGCAGGCCGCGGTCGCCGCTTACCTTGAGCGGCGAAGCTTCTTTGAGGATCTCGCGGCAGTTGTAGGGCGAATCGTCGAAGAGTCGTTGAAGCGCCGCGGCATCAAGGTTCATTCCGTTCAGTCTCGGGCGAAGGATCCCACGAGCTTCGGAAAGAAGGCGGCACTCCCCTCCGAGGCGGATCCGACGAGACCAAGATACGGGCGGCCGATCGAGGAAATCACCGACCTTGCTGGAGTCCGCGTCATTACGTACTTCCCCAGCACTCTCGCACACATCGATCGCATGCTTGCCGATGAGTTCCGTGTTGTTGAACGCTCTGACAAGGGGGCGGTTCTTATTGAGGAAGACCGGTTCGGTTATCAAAGCATTCACTACGTGGTGAAGCTTTCGCCCCAGCGATCACTCCTCCCTGAGTACACTCGATTTTCTGATGCGATCACGGAGATCCAGGTCCGCACGATCCTTCAACACGCGTGGGCGGAAATCGAGCACGATATTCAGTACAAGTCGGCGGCGGTGATTCCGACTGAGATACGCCGGCGATTCCTGACGCTTGCCGGTATGCTTGAGATCGCCGATCGGGAGTTTCAGGCGATACAGGACGAGGACAGAAGACTCACGGAGCACGCGCGTTCGCAAGTCGCAGGCGGCAGACTTACGGAAGTCGAAATCACTCCAGACGCCCTAAGAGCGTTCCTGGATCAGCGTCTGGGACCCGACGGCCGAATCTCCGACTTCTCCTACAATTGGACCGCGCGGCTACTCAGAAAGCTCGGATTTCAGACACTTGACCAGGTTGAGAGCTGCATTCGCGGCTACGACGACGACCGGCTGAGTCGGAATGCCGTTGGCAGTCGGCAAGGGCAGACAACCCGCTTCGAGTACATGCTTCTGGCGGGAATGGGAGAGAACTACATTCGTCGGCACATGTTCTCGGGCCAACCCTGGTTCGGCCAAGCCGATCAGGAACGGCTTGAGAAGTTCCGTGCTCAGGGCGTCGAAGTGCGAAATTACGACCCGACCGCGCCTCAGGTTGACGGAGCCGGAGCCGCGGATCAAGCTGGGCGAGTATGAGCGCCACAGGGCTGGGTAGAGGCTACGATCCAGCGGGAGTGAACGGTCTAACTTCGGCATGCAGCCGACGGCCCGCGGCCGCGGCTGATGCCCGCGTTCAGTGTCCGCTTTAGAATAAATCATCGTGCATGCACCAATGACTCTTTTGAGTCCGGAAACCAAAATTCAAACTGAGACACTACCCCCTTTCCTACCTCTGGCCAGAACCGATGATTTTCGCTATCCTCTTGCACCCTTGAAGCAGGCGCGTAGCTCAGCTGGTTAGAGCACCACCTTGACATGGTGGGGGTCGTTGGTTCGAGTCCAATCGCGCCTACCACAACCTTTGATACTGCGGGGTGTTAAACGTCAATAATTTAAAATCTCCGAGAGTTCGGCGATGGAATCGCTAGAGCCAACCGAACGCGCAAGCGCCTAAATCGCCCCATGCCCGCAGTCACCCTCCCCGACGGGAGCCGCAAGGAATTTCCGCAACCGGTGTCCGTGGCCGACGTTGCCCAGGCGATCGGCCCCGGTCTCGCCCGCGCCGCCTTGGCCGGCAAGGTCGATGGACGTCTTGTGGACACCTCGTATGTCATCGACCGGGATTGTCAGGTCTCCGTCGTTAAAGCTACCGACCCCGAAGGGCTCGAGGTCCTGCGCCATAGCTGCGCGCACCTCCTGGCGCAAGCGGTCAAGAGCCTGTTTCCCAGCGCTCAGGTGACGATCGGTCCGGTAATTGACGATGGATTTTATTACGACTTTGCCTACGAACGTGCCTTCACACCCGAGGATCTCGAGGCCATCGAGGCCAAGATGCGGGATCTCGCCAAGAGCGATTTCAAGGTGACTCGCTCCCTGCTGCCGCGCGACGAAGCCGTGGTGTTTTTTCGAAGCTTGGGGGAACACTACAAGGCCGAGATCATCGCCTCCATCCCCGACGGGGACGAGATCTCGCTCTACGGCCAGGGCGATTTCATTGATCTCTGCCGCGGTCCGCATGTCCCCAGCACCGGCAAGCTCAAGGCCTTCAAGCTCACCAAGGTAGCCGGCGCCTATTGGCGCGGGGATCCGCGTAACGAAATGCTGCAACGGATTTACGGCACCGCGTGGCCGGACCAACAGGCGCTCGATACCTATCTCCGGCGCCTGGAAGAGGCGGAGAAACGTGATCACCGGAAGATTGGCAAGCACTTGCACCTCTTTCATATGCAACCCGAGGCGCCGGGGATGGTGTTCTGGCACCCGAAGGGGTGGGCGATCTATCAGACGATCCAAGCTTACATTCGCGAGAAACTGCACCGGCATGGTTACCAGGAAGTCCGGACCCCGGAGGTCGTGGATCGAAGCCTGTGGGAACGATCCGGGCATTGGGATAAATTCCGCGAGGTCATGTTTACCACCAGCTCGGAGAACCGCGATTACGCGGTCAAGCCTATGAACTGCCCGTGCCATGTGCAGATCTTCAACCAGAGCCTGCGCAGCTACCGGGAGCTGCCGCTGCGGCTGGCCGAATTCGGTTCTTGCCATCGTAACGAGCCGTCGGGCACCTTGCACGGGCTGATGCGCGCGCGCCATTTCGTGCAAGACGACGCGCATATCTTCTGCACCGACGATCAGATCCAAGCGGAGGTCTCGGCCTTTATCGATCTGCTGTTCGAGGTGTATGGCGATTTCGGTTTTACCGACGTCATCGTGAAACTCTCCACGCGTCCCGCGGAGCGCGTCGGCAGCGACGCTGTCTGGGACAAGGCGGAGCAGGCGCTCGAAGTGGCGTTGAACGCCAAGCGTCTCGCGTGGGCGCTGCAACCGGGTGAAGGGGCTTTTTACGGTCCAAAGATTGAGTTCTCACTCACCGATTGTATCGGGCGCGTCTGGCAATGCGGCACCATTCAGGTCGACTTTTCGATGCCGGAGCGTTTGGGCGCCCACTATGTCGCCGAGGACGGCGCGCGCCGCACGCCCGTGATGCTGCACCGGGCGATCCTAGGCTCGTTGGAGCGTTTTATCGGGATCCTGATCGAGGAGCATGCCGGGGCCTTGCCATTATGGCTGGCGCCGCTACAAGCCGCGGTTCTCAACATCACCGATAGCCAAGCCGAGTACGCACAGCGGCTTGCGGAAACCCTTGTAACTCACGGATTTCGAGTGGTTCCTGACTTGAGAAATGAAAAGATCGGCCTTAAAATCCGCGAGCACACCTTGCAGCGAGTGCCGTATATGATCATCGCCGGCGACCGAGAGATGCGGACAAACACCGTCTCGGTGCGCACACGCGCCGGTAAGGATTTGGGGACGATGAGCTTGATCGAGATGACTGAGCGCCTACAAACCGAGATCACGACGCGCGGCCGGAGTCATCAGCGGGAGGATTGAGATATCGATAAGAAAAATCGGGTGAATGCTTCGATCAGCGCGCCACGCGTGCGCTTGATCGGGCCGGACGGGAATCAAGTCGGCGTTGTTTCACTGGCGGAGGCTCAGAAGTCTGCGGAGGAGAATAACCTAGACCTGGTAGAGATTGTCCCGACGGCGGACCCTCCCGTTTGCCGCGTGATGGACTTCGGCAAGTTCCTGTTCGAGTTGAGTAAAAAGCGCCATGCCCAAAAACGCAAGCAGAAGCAGATTCAGGTCAAGGAAATCAAACTCCGGCCCGGCACGGATGAAGGCGATTACCAGATCAAGCTCCGGAACATGCTCCGGTTTCTCGGCGAGGGGGACAAAGTCAAGGTCACGCTCCGGTTTCGGGGCCGGGAGATGGCGCACCAAGACCTGGGAGCGCAGATGCTGAAACGGGTCGAAGCGGATTTGGCCACGCATGCGGTCGTCGAGCAGTTCCCGCGTCTCGAGGGGCGGCAAATGGTGATGGTGGTGTCGCCCAAACGCGCATGATTATAAGCACCGTCAGTTGAGGAGTAGGAAATGCCAAAGTTAAAAACCAATCGAGGCGCGGCGAAACGCTTCAAACGTACCGCCTCGGGCCGGTTCAAGCACCGGCAGGCATACAAGAGCCATATCTTGACCAAGAAGAGCGCCAAGCGGAAACGGCAATTGTGCGGGTTGCTGATCATCGACGGTTCCGACCAACGCGCGATCACCAAAATGATGCCGTACTCCTAGGGAATGTAAGCTGCCATGCCAAGAGTAAAACGTGGAGTCACCGCGCGCGCAAGACACAAGAAGGTCCTCGCACAGGCGAAGGGCTATCGCGGCCGGCGCAAGAATGTCTACCGGATCGCCAAACAATGCGTCACCCGTGCCCAGCAATACGCCTATCGCGATCGGCGTCAGCGCAAACGTCAGTTCCGGGCCTTGTGGATCGTGCGCATCAATGCCGCGGCCCGGCAATATGGGCTGTCCTACAGCCGTTTGATGGACGGATTGCACAAGGCAGCCATCGAAATCGACCGCAAGATGCTCGCCCACCTCGCCGTCAGCGACCAGGCCGCGTTTGCCGAAATCGCGGAGGCCGCCAAGGCGACCTCCGCTTGAGGGCACTGCCGGCCAGTTAGTTTTTATAACGAGTAGCGCGGGGGACGGGGTTGGCCTTTCCTCTGTTTCTATCGGTACGTTTCACCCATGCTCAACGTCGCAGAGGTCATCGCGCAAGCCGAGCGTTCGATCGCCGCGGCGCAAGACCTAAGCACCTTGGACGAGGTGCGCATCAGCCTACTCGGCAAGAAGGGCGTTCTGACGGCCTTATTGAAGCAATTGGGCGCCTTACCGCCCGCGCAGCGCCCGGCGGCGGGAAAGGCGATCAATGATGCCAAGGAAGCGGTCACCGGGGCCATCGCGAAACGCCAGGCGGTGTTGTACCAAGAGCACCTGGTCCGTTCGCTCGAGGCCGAGCGCATCGATGTAACCTTGCCCGGACGCGGGCAGCGCCCGGGTGGGCTGCATCCGGTCACCCGCACCTTGCAACGCATCGAATCGCTCTTGACCCAAATCGGTTTTGAGGCCGTCGAGGGCCCCGAGATCGAATCCGACTTTTATAATTTCGAGGCGCTCAATATCCCGCTCGAGCATCCCGCCCGGACGACGATGGATACGTTTTATTTCGATGAGCACACCGTACTCCGCACCCACACCTCACCGGTGCAGATCCGGGTCATGGAAGCGCGCAAGCCGCCCCTGCGGGTCATCGCGCCGGGGCGGGTATACCGCCGCGATTCCGACTTGACACACACGCCTATGTTTCATCAGGTCGAGGGCCTGATGGTCGATGTGGACGTAAGTTTCGCGCACCTCAAGGGGATCTTGCAGGATTTGATGCGCAATTTTTTTGAGCAAGACAACTTGCGGTTGCGTTTTCGGCCTTCCTATTTCCCGTTCACCGAGCCTTCGGCGGAGGTTGATATCCAGTGTGTGATGTGCCGGGGAAGCGGCTGCCGCGTGTGCGGGCAGGGCGGGTGGTTGGAGGTGCTCGGGTGTGGGATGGTACACCCGCGGGTATTCGAACATGCCGGTATCGATAACGAAGCCTACACGGGCTTCGCCTTCGGCTTGGGGGTCGAGCGGCTGGCGATGCTGCGCTACGGCGTCAGCGATCTACGGATGTTCTTCGAGAACGATACCCGGTTCCTGACACAGTTTCGATAACCGGCCCTGGGACCATAGCATGCGTGTGAGCGAAGCCTGGCTCAGGGAGTGGGTCAATCCGCCGGTGGCGACGGCGGAACTGGCGGAACGCCTTACCCTGGCGGGGTTCGAGGTCGACTCGGTGGAGCCGGTAGCGAAGGAGTTCCGGGATGTCGTTGCGGCCGAGATCGAAGCGCTGCACCCGCACCCGACGCTTGCGCACCTGCGCGTCTGCGCCGTGAGCTACGGAGAACACACGCCGGCCGTGGTCGTCTGTGGCGCCACCAACATTCGCACCGGCATGCGTGTCCCTCTCGCCCGCATGGGCGCGGATCTGCCCGGGGGTGAGATCATCGAACGGGCATCCTTCGAGGGGGTGATTTCAGAGGGCATGCTCTGCTCAGCGAACGAGCTCGGATTGGCCGGGATCGGCGAGGGTATCCTGGAGCTTCCGCTCACGCTACCCGTCGGAGCGGATGTTTGGGAGGCATTAGCACTCGCGGACCGGGCGCTCGAGGTGGCTCTTACCCCCAATCGGGGTGACTGCCTGGGGGTGGCCGGGCTCGCCCGCGAGATCGGCGTTCTTTATGGCTGCCCTATCCATGGCCTCGCGCCCCATCGGGTCGCGGTCGGAATCGATGAGGTTTGGCCGCTTACGATCGCCGCCCCGGAAGCCTGTCCGCATTACGCCGGCCGGGTGGTGCGCGGGATCGATCCACGGGCCGAGACGCCGCTCTGGATGCGCGAACGCTTGCGCCGCAGCGGTCTACGCAGCATTAGTTCGGTCGTCGATGTCACCAATTTCGTGATGCTGGAGCTCGGACAGCCGATGCACGCCTTCGACCTCGAGAAACTCCAAGAACCCATCGTCGTGTGCTTTAGCCATCCGGGTGAGCGGCTCGCGCTCCTCGACGGACAGACGCTGGAGCTGGATGCGGACACCTTGGTGATCGCGGATGCCAAGCGACCGGTGGCTCTGGCCGGGATCATGGGCGGGGTGGAGACGGCGGTCACCGCGGCGACCCGCGCCGTGTTTCTGGAAAGCGCCTTTTTCACACCGGCGAGCGTGGCCGGCAAGGCGCGCCGCTACCATCTGCAAACCGATTCCTCACACCGCTTCGAGCGCGGCGTCGATTTTGATCTCCAAGTCCGGGCCCTCGAGCGCGCGAGCGAGCTTTTGGTGGCGATCTGCGGCGGCCAGCCGGGCCCCGTGGTGGAGCGTCTCTACGCGGAACATCTTCCCCAGCGCCAGGTGATAAAATTACGGGCCAGCCGCATCGCGCGGGTTTTGGGAACGGAGGTCGCGGCGGCGGAAGTGGAAACTATCCTGACTCGCCTGGGGGTGCGGGTGAGCGGCGGGGATGGCGTTTGGGACTGCGTTCCGCCTTCCTTCCGCTTCGATCTGGCCATCGAGGCCGATCTCATCGAGGAAGTGGCGCGCATCCGGGGCTACGAGACCATCCCCGGACAACCGCCGCGGCAGCGTATGAGCATGCGCGGGCGTCCAGAGGCCCAGATCGATCTCGGGCGCATTCGCCAGGTCTTGGTCGAGCGCGGCTATCAGGAGGCGATTACCTATAGTTTCGTGGATCCCGCTGTGCAGGCGCGCCTCACACCCGATCTCGAACCCGTGGCGCTAGCGAATCCGATCGCGAGCGATATGGCGGTCATGCGGACGAGCCTCTGGGCCGGGCTTCTGCAGGCGCTCAAGTACAACCAGAACCGTCAATGCGACCGCGTGCGTTTGTTCGAGAGCGGGCTCATCTTCGTCCGCGGACAAGGCGGGGTCGACCAGCGGCCGATGTTGGGGGGCGTACTCTGGGGTTTGCAAAATCCGGAGCAATGGGCCGAGCCCAAGCGGGGAGCAGATTTTTTCGATCTTAAAGGCGATGTCGAGGCTCTCTTGGCGCTCCGCGGCGAGACGCCCGAAGGTCTTTCTTATCAACCCAGTGAGCACCCCGCGTTACATCCATTCCATGCGAGCAGGGTTCACAAAGGGAACCAATCGCTCGGCACTTTCGGTGCCCTGCACCCCGGGCTGGCGGCGGCCCTCGGGCTGGAACAAACGGTATTTCTCTTCGAGCTGGAGTTAAATCTTCTCACCCAAGGTTCGGTCTCACGATTCAGCCCCATCTCGAAGTTACCGATGGTTAGGCGCGATATTAGCCTGTTGGTGGACCGCGGCGTCGCGGCCGCCGAGCTGATACGGTGCGTCGCGGAAACAGCGCCAAATGGGCTAAAGGACTTACAGTTGTTTGATTTATATCAGGGCGAAGGTATTGATCCGAAGAAAAAAAGTATTGCCTTGGGCTTGATCTTTCAAGGGACTTCAAGCACTCTAATAGACGCTGAAGTCGATCAGACGGTAGAGCGGGTCCTAAAGCGGTTGCGGGAACGATTCGAGGTCACATTGCGGAGTTAAGCGCTAGTCCTAGCGCGAGGGGTAGTTTGCAGTGTCTAACGAGGAAAAGGATATGAACACGGCGCTGACCAAGGCTGGGATGGCGGTCAAACTTTACGAAGAGGTTGGCTTGAATAAGCGTGAGGCCAAAGAGCTGGTGGAACAATTCTTCGAGGAGGTTCGGGCGGCGTTAGAGAGCGGGCGGCAGGTCAAGCTTTCCGGGTTTGGAAATTTCGACCTCAGAAAGAAAAACCGGCGCCCCGGCCGCAATCCGAAAACCGGAGAGGCGATACCTATCAGCGCTCGCCGGGTGGTGACCTTCCGGCCAGGACAGAAATTAAAGGCGAGAGTAGAAGCGTATGCTGGAAGCATCGAACAATAACGAACTGCCCGCGATCCCGGGAAAGCGCTATTTCACCATCGGTGAAGTGAGCGATCTGTGCGCGGTAAAACCCCATGTACTGCGCTATTGGGAACAAGAATTTCCGCACTTGAAACCGATCAAGCGCCGCGGCAATCGGCGTTATTATCAGCGGCAGGATGTAATCCTGATCCGGCAGATCCGCAGCCTCCTGTATGAACAAGGGTTTACCATCGGCGGGGCGCGGCAGCGGCTCTCGGGGAACGAAGTGAAAGCCGATTCGAGCGTGAGCCAACAAATCATCCGGCAGTTGCGCGTCGAGCTCGAGCAAGTGCTCGATATCCTGCGACGGTGATGGGCAGCGCGCCGGCGGCGGGGTACAATCCCTCATTCGGGGCGTAGCGCAGCCTGGTAGCGCACCACCTTGGGGTGGTGGTGGTCGGAGGTTCAAATCCTCTCGCCCCGACCAATCCCTTCGAATTACCCGTACCGGTGAGAAACGAATCGATTAAGAAGGTCGTGTTGGCCTATTCCGGCGGGCTCGATACCTCCGTGATTTTAAAGTGGCTGCAGGAGACCTACCGCTGTGAAGTGGTGACTTTTACGGCCGACATCGGCCAGGGCGAAGAGCTCGCGCCCGCCCGCGTGAAGGCGCAAGCCCTCGGCGTGAAGGAGATCTATATTGATGATCTCAAGGAAGAATTCGCGCGTGACTTTGTGTTTCCGATGTTCCGCGCGAACGCGATTTACGAGGGCGAGTACCTGCTTGGGACCTCGATCGCTCGCCCGCTCATCGCTAAGCGCCTGGTCGAGATCGCGCGCGAGACCGGGGCAGACGCCGTCTCTCACGGCGCCACCGGGAAGGGCAATGATCAGGTACGCTTCGAGCTTGGTGCCTATGCGCTCGAGCCCGATATCAAGATCATCGCGCCGTGGCGCGAGTGGGACCTTGCCTCGCGCGCGCAACTGCTCGCCTATGCCGAGCGGCAGGGCATACCCATCGAGCGAACGATCGCCAGCAAAGCGCCCTATTCCATGGATGCGAACCTCTTGCACATCTCCTACGAGGGCGGCGGGCTCGAAGATCCCTGGGTCGAGCCTGATCCTTCCATGTGGCGTTGGACGAAATCGCCCGAGGCCGCCGCCGGCCAGCCGCGTTACGTCGAGCTTCGCTTCGAACGCGGCGACGTTGTGGCCATCGATGGCACCGGCCTGTCGCCGGCGGCGCTGCTCGCGACGCTGAATCGCTTAGGCGGCGAGCATGGGATCGGGCGGCTCGATATCGTCGAGAACCGCTACGTCGGCATGAAGTCACGCGGGTGCTACGAGACGCCGGGCGGGACAATCTTGCTCAAGGCGCACCGCGCGATCGAATCGCTCACGCTCGACCGCGAGGTGGCCCATCTTAAGGACGATCTCATGCCCCGCTATGCCGCGCTGATCTACAACGGCTATTGGTGGAGCCCCGAGCGCCGTATGTTGCAGAAATTGATTGACGCCGCGCAGGCGCACGTGAACGGCGCCGTGCGTTTAAAGCTGTATAAAGGCACGGTCATGGTGGCGGGCCGCAAATCCGACACGGACAGTCTCTTCGACAGCGCTATTGCGACCTTCGAAGACGATGCCGGAGCCTATGATCAAAAAGACGCCGGTGGTTTCATAAAATTAAATGCACTTCGGATGCGTATAGCAGGACAACGTTCGAAAACCACGTAAACCTTTTCACTCAGGATGGTACCCCTATGCAATGCCCAAAATGTAACAATAAGCTATCCTCTCTTAAAGTCTGGCTTATCTCGCGTTGGTCACCCTTGCGCTGTGATCGTTGCGGAACGAGATTAACGCGATCGATCGACAGGCAATTTTTTATCATCTCGGTTCTCTTATTTTCGGGGATCTTTTTATTCATAGCGACTCCTCTTTTCTTAATCGGCTGGCTCATCGCCGTAATGCTTGTCGATGCCTACACCGTCCGGCTCGTTCCCGACGACAAGCTTGAAGTATGAGGCGTTATGCCGACTGATAAAGCGCATGCACGCCGGGCGATCCGCCGCAGGAACGAGGTGACGGAAAACCCCGCGTGCGGGTGCCGGCGGACGGTCGGCGCCGTACCGTCCGCCGGTTGAACAACTTCGTTGAAGCTAGCCGAGCTTGGGGCTACTTACAAATCCCTTGGCAATCCGCCCCACCTTTCTGCGGATCGCAGGTATCGCTGGGATCATCGATACAGGTTTGGCCGGCAGGACACTGCGTCCCCGTGATACCGCCGCATACTTGGCCTTCTGGTTCCTTCTCTCCACATGCGCTCAATAACATCACCAACAACAGGCCGTAGACGAATCTTTGCATGGTGCTCACCTCGCTCGTGTTTATGCAGCAATGAAGAGTACGTATCGAAAACGGGTCGCATATTTGTGGGTTGCGTCCAGATTTTGGTAGGTTTGTAAACGATGTTTACACCCTTACTTTAGACTGTGTAGTGAAAAATTGCACGGCCTTTCTGGGATCTCCGCGGCAAGACCTGAACCCTTGTGCGCTTCCATGCCTTCTGTGTCTGGTCTTGTTTGTGAGATCGAGCGGCGCCCCTTACGCTATCACGCTCCGATCAGCGGGCTAGTTTGTCTTTGTTTAAGTACGACCGCGGCCAGATCCCGAAATAATCAAGGTCCTCGTCGATTCCAGCGACGACCTCGTAATTGCGATAGGCTTCTCGCCCGACCCAAGCATAGGCGGTGTGCTCGTTGTTGAGCTCGATGTTTCCGCGCTTCCAGCGGTAATGAAACAAGAAGATCTCGAACTCGCCGTCAAAAAAGCTGTCCCGAACCGGGCCGAGCTTGCGCACGGGTACGAGCCGATGATGGGGGCCTAGCTCCTCCCTTAACTCGCGTATGGAGCACGCCTCCGGCGTTTCATCGGGCTCGATATGACCGGCCGGGAATCCCCATTGTCCTGGACCGAGGCTTAGGTGCAGGGAGCGCTTGAGAAGCAGAATTTCGTTGCGATCGTTTTCGAGGATGTTAATAGCAAAGCGGGTGTATTCCATCGGCTACGTTGACGGGCAGTCGCATCCGGGGCGAAGAATGCCAACCCTGCACTCACAGCGCTGGCGCTGCTGTATATCATAATGCATTGATTCGACAGAGACGAACCGCCCCACCGTGCTCGTGTTATTCTAAATCAATGCCGTCCGTATCCTACGATCGATTGTTCACGGAGATCGAAACTCTGGTTATGCATCACTCGCCGAGTGGGGTGGAAGGCGAGATCGATGAATTTCTGCTTAACAGATTGCGAGAGTGCGGCCACGAGGTGGTCCAAGACCCGGCGGGTAACATTATCGTCAAGGTTTCGGGGCGCAATGAGGGTGCGATCGCCGTCACCGCGCACAAGGATGAAATCGGAGCGATCGTGAAAACGGTGCGTGCCGACGGGCGGGTCGAAATACGCGCATTGGGAGGCGCCTTCCCGTGGATTTATGGGGAAGGCGTGGTGGACTTACTCGGGGACGCCGCTGTTGTTAGCGGGGTACTGTCGTTCGGCTCCCGTCATGTTTCGCACGAATCGCCGCAGAAGGCAAAACAAGAGGAGGCTCCGTTGCGCTGGCAAGATGTCTGGGTCGAAACCAAATGCGGCGCGCGTGAACTACGCGAGGCGGGGGTTCGGCCCGGGACCCGCATGGTGGTGGGCAAACACCGCAAACGACCTTTCCGGATCAAGGACTATATCGCCAGTTATACCCTGGACAACAAGGCGTCGATCGCAATTCTGTTGGTACTGGCGGAGCAATTACGGGAGTGCGGGCGCGACATCTATCTTGTGGCCTCCGCTAAGGAGGAAGTCGGCGCGATGGGCGCGCTTTACTTCACGCAACGACAGCCGCTCGATGCGCTCATCGCACTTGAGATCTGTCCCTTGGCGCCCGAGTACCCGATCGAAGATGGGATCGCCCCGGTGTTACTCTCTCAAGACGGGTACGGACTCTACGACGAAGGCCTCAATAGGGATCTGCGGCAAGCCGCGGCAAGGAGGAACGTGCCGCTGCAGTTAGCCGCCATCAGCGGATTCGGTAGCGACGCGTCGCTCGCCATGAAATTCGGTCATATCGGACGCGCGGCTTGCCTAGGATTTCCGACGCAGAACACGCACGGCTATGAGATCGCGCACCTGGGCGCGATGGCCAATTGCATCGAGGTGCTCGCCGCTTTTTGCGCCGGAACACCTTAGAGTTTGTGAATAAATCTACTGCGCTCGGCATCTAATAACTCATGTGAGGCACGCACAGGATGTCCGGTTACGACCTTGACCTGTTTGTCATCGGCGCCGGTTCCGGAGGCATACGCGCGGCGCGCACCGCCGCCGAGCTCGGCGCGCGCGTTGCGATCGCCGAGCCACGCCAACTCGGAGGCACATGCGTTAATTTGGGCTGTGTTCCTAAGAAATTCCTGGTCTATGGATCCCACTATCGCGATGACCTGAGCGAAGCCCTCGCGTATGGCTGGAGCGTGCAAGCACCGGCGTTCCACTGGGGCCGGTTGATCGCCAATAAGGATGCGCAACTCGCTAGGCTACGGCAACATTATGAACGCCTGTTATGCGCAGCGGGCGTGACAATCATCCAAGGGCGCGCCCGATTGGTGGACGCGCATACCGTCGCGGTCGATGAGGCGCGCTACACGGCACGCTTCATCCTCATTGCGACCGGCAGCCGGCCGATGCGCCCGGACATTCCCGGGCGGGAGCTTACGGTTAGCTCCGACGAATGCTTCTCGCTCCCGCGCTTTCCCCAACGCATCGTGATCGTCGGCGGAGGTTACATTGCCGTCGAATTCGCTGGTATTTTCAATGGGATGGGGGCGCATACTACGCTCATTCATCGGGGGCCCCTGTTTCTGCGGGGCTTCGATGACGATGCGCGCGGTTTCTTGGCGGAGCAGATGCAAAAAAAGGGAGTTTCGTTCAGGTTTGATACCGAAGTAAACGCGCTCACGCGCATCCCGGGCGGTTCGCGTGTGTCTCTGAGCACCGGCGAGGATCTCGAAGCGGATCTTGTGATGTATGCGATCGGACGGGTCCCGCAGGTAAGCGGACTTGGTCTCGACGCCTTGGGCATCGCCAGGACCGAAAGGGGCGCAATCGTGGTAAACGATGAGTATCGATCCTCGGTTCCATCGGTTTATGCCGTCGGCGATGTCATCGATCGCGTCCGCTTAACGCCGCTAGCCATCGCCGAGGGCATGGCAGCGAGCCGTTGTCTCTTCGGAAACGCGGCGCACGGAGTCGATTACGACAATATCCCGACGGCCGTGTTCAGTCAGCCGGAGCTCGCCACCGTCGGCCTCACGGAGGCGAGCGCCCGCGCGCGTTTTGATCGGATCAAGGTCCATAAGACGCGGTTTACGCCCCTGAAATACACCCTTTCCGGGCGTGACGAGCGGGCTTTTCTGAAGCTCATCGTCGCGGCGCCGAGCGATCGAGTGGCCGGCGCCCATATGGTAGGGCCGGAGGCGGCCGAAGTGATCCAAGGCATCGCCATCGCTCTCAAGGCCGGGGCCACCAAGGCGGTGTTCGATGCCACCTTGGGCATACACCCCACGCTGGCGGAGGAATTCGTTACCCTGCGCCGGTTAGAAGCATAGCTTGTGGATTCAATTTACAAACTCATGTATAAATAACATCTTAGCGGACAGAAGGACAGTGTTTCAAAAGCCTTTGCCCTGGAACAATATGCAAATATTTTTATATCCAGGCGCGGATAGGCTTGCTTTCCTGCCGATAGCGGCTAAAATAGGCTGTGTTTAAAGACAGTCAGACGATATTACTATGGAAAAACTTACGTCACGTCAAGCCCAAATCCTTAAGATGATCCGCAGGTTTATGGACTCTAAAGGGTTTCCACCCACGCGCGCCGAGATCGCAGGCAAGCTTGGTTTTCGCTCTCCGAATGCGGCCGAGGACCACCTCAGAGCGCTCGAGCGCAAAGGTGCGATCCGGCTTCTACCAGGAGCCTCTCGCGGCATACAGATGTTAACCGAAGGGCCGGCCGGGATCCCGGTGGTAAGCCGGGTTGCCGCGGGTGTCCCTCTCCTCGCCGAGGAAAACATCGAAAGCCACTACGCCATAGACCCGGACATATTCGATCCCGCGGCCGATTTCTTCCTGCGGGTGCGAGGGTTGAGCATGCGGGACGCCGGTATCCAGAGCGGCGATCTCTTAGCCGTTCATGCCGCATCCGAAGCCGCGAGCGGGCAGATCGTCGTGGCCCGTCTGGGAGAGGAGATTACCGTCAAACGCTACCGCCGCCGCGGTAATCAGGTACGGCTTCTCCCCGAGAACCCGGAGTTCACGCCCATCGAGGTCGATATGCGTGAGGACTCTCTGGTTCTCGAGGGGATCGTCGTCGGTGTCTTGAGAACGCACCTTGGCAGCATGGGGCGGGCGTAGAGCGTGTCGGCTCGATGATGATCTCCTATCATAGCGCGCCCCTAGCGAAGGGCGCGGGGGAGCCCTCCGGTGTTACCGCTTGCTAATAAAGAATTACGCCCTGACCGCAGCCTGGGCAAGCATCGACGGTAGCACATCGCCGGATACCGGCCGGCTGATGATATATCCCTGAATATAGGAACAGTTTCGTCGCCGAAGGAATTCGACCTGCGCGTTGGTTTCAACGCCCTCGGCCACCACCGGGATTTTGAGATTCTCGGCCATGGCCAAGATAGCGGAAACGATGGCGGCGTCTTTCGGATCCACGGTGATATGACGAACGAAACTGGTATCAATCTTGAGCTTATCGACAGGCAGTTGCCTGAGGTAACTTAGTGACGAAGAGCCGGTTCCGAAGTCGTCGAGAGCCACTCGGATGCCCAACTCCTTAAGCGCCGGCAGAGTCTTGAAGATGGACTGTTCGGCGCGGAGTATTGAGGTCTCCGTGAGCTCGATTTCGACTGCTTCGGGAGGCAGTCCCGATTCGTGTAACGCGGATTGAAACAGGCCCACAAGATCTTGGCGGATAAATTGCACACCCGATACGTTGATGGCGACGGTCAATCCGTGATAACCGGCCGCGCGCCAAGCGCCGGCTTGCTGACAAGCGTTGCGGATGATCCATTCTCCGATCGGAGCGATGAGCCCAGTCTCTTCGGCTAACGGTATGAATCGTTCCGGCCCGACCAAGCCCTCGTGCGGATGATGCCATCGCAACAGCGCCTCGGCGACCACAATCCGTCCGCTCTTCAATTCCATCTGCGGTTGATAGACCAATTTCAACTCGTTCCGCTCGACGGCTTTCCGTAATGCGTTTTCAAGCGCATGGCGCTTGACGGCCGCAACGTTCATGGCCTCGCGGTAGAATTGATAGGTATTCTTCCCTAGCTCTTTGGCATGGTACATCGCCATGTCGGCATTCTTGATCAGCGTATCGGCGTCCATGCCGTCATTCGGATAAATGGTGATCCCGATGCTGGCCCCGACATGTAACTCGGTATTGCCGTGAAGAAATGGTGTTTCCACGGCCTTGAGCACGCGCTCGGCGACCGTCGCGGCTTCGATAGGAAGACTGATGCTCGGTAACAAGATAGTGAATTCATCTCCGCCTAAACGCGCCACGGTCTGGCCCTCGGCCGGGTTCGGGAACTGCCGGCCGACGTAATCGTCCGCGCGCACGCAGTTTAGCAGCCGCCCGGAAAGCTCGCGCAGCACCGCATCGCCGGCTTGATGACCAAGCATGTCGTTTACGCGTTTGAAGTCATCGAGGTCTAGAAACAATAACGCCAGCGATTGTTCGCGACGGCGCGCGTGGGCCAGGGCGTGTTTCAGGTATTCGCTGAACAAACGCCGGTTCGGCAAGCGCGTAAGGCTATCGTGATACGCAAAGTAACGAATTTTCTCGCTCGATTGCTTCAAATCCCGGCCCACGTTGTTGATTAACTCCGCGAGCTCACCGAGTTCATCCTTGGTGCGAACATCAATCGCAACCGCTTGACCTCCTTGGGCAAGCTGTTCCGCGGCTTGTTTGAGCGCCGCCACCGGACGTGTTAGCAAGGCTCGCAGCGCCATCGAACCAAGCACGATAAAGACCGCGATGGACGCCAATCCAAGCAGCATAGCCGCCGGGGCGAACGCCGGTAGCGTGGATTCGAGCGCCGCCTCGGAAAGGCCGATGAACGCGAGTAATTCACCGTGCAACTGATGGCCCGTGAACCACCATGCTTGCCCCTCTTCCTTGACGCTGATCCTCTCCCGCTGCGAGGCTATGCGTCGCAGCTCAGAGGCTTCAAGAGTGCCTAACATGGTCGGGCTCGCCCGTGGGATTTGCAACAGGGTATGGCCGGACCCGTCGGTGATGAGTAGCCGCGAGGACGCGCTCAGCGATTCATCCACGGCGATTTCGCCCAAGCTATCCAGACTGACCACCACCACGAAATAGCCCGGGGACAGGCTCGCAGCGGGCCGATTACGGTCGTTAATCGCAATGCGTTTTGAAATCCACAATGCCCGCTTTGTTTTACTATCGACGGATATCAGCGTACTGAATTCGTCCGCCTCGTGCCTCAGCATGGCGGCGATTGCCGGCTGGGAGGTATACCTCTTGCTCCGGGGCGTTTGATGAGAACGCACCTGAACCCCGCCTTTTTCGCTGATGAGCATGAGATCGAGGTAGTCGGCTCGGGTTTGTTGAGTGAGGCGAAACGATCGTTGGATTTCTGAATACAGCGTTTGTGGCCCGCTCTCCGCGGCGTCGTTATGCAGGCGAGCCAGCGCCGTGAGGTCCCCGCGCACCCCGCGCATAAGCCACTGGAAGCGTGACGCCACCGCCTCGATAGGCCCGAGCAGGTGCGCCGCGATTGCATGCTCCCTCGCCTGCTCCAGCTCCTTGGCCGTAATTGCCGCTAGGAGGGCCAGCGGCGCGATTACTAAAGGCAGCAGCGTCAGGAGGATCTTCGCTCGTAGCTTCAAGGGATTACCCAATGGTTTTGAAGAGTATCGGCGGATGGTACACAAAAGCTCACTGTGCGGCGACACCGGGGGCGGACGACATAGCTGGGTGCTATTGATACCTTGATCGAATGCCGCATTATGTGATTTAGCTCACGCTTTGCGCGGCCGCGCCCGCCGAACCGCCCCTGCGAATGGGAAGCGCCTGTGCGTGAGCAAGTCCCGCTTCCGCACGGGAAATCAGAGCTGATGCCGCCTAGCGTCTCATATTTCACGCGCGCCCGGCTAGACCCGCGCCCACCGGTATGACCCGCGGTGTTATGGTCTTATCGTTAGCCCGCAGGCTGGGGGTTAAGCTTCCTCGAGGCACCGAATTGCGCCGCCCGAGGTTCTGGTTTACCCTTTCCCGCGTGCTAGCGGGGAGGTAAGAGCGCTTACAATCGGGGAGACAGGCGCTCGATGCGTTCCTAAAGCGGGCCCTATAAAATCCACATCGCAAAAATTGTCACTTGCCCGTTGAAAAGATCTTAGCCGGAGAGGTGTCCGAGCGGTCGAAGGAGCACGCCTGGAAAGTGTGTGTATGCCCAAAAGGTGTACCGTGGGTTCGAATCCCACCCTCTCCGCCAATCCTTACTCTACCCGGACCTTTTGCAGACCGCATGATAGTGAGAGCATGGTGGCGCGTGCCGGTACCCCCGCGACGCGAGGTTGTGAACCCCGTCAGGCCCGAGAGGGAGCAGCGGCAGCAGCCAAGCGGGTGCTGGGGCGTGGCTGGCACGGGCCGCCACCCGAAAAAGCTTGGCGCCCAGCAAGTTCAGGCAACGCCCCCGTGTCGCGCTCGTAGTACGGAGGCTAGCGGCGCCATGAGAGGCATATGAGCTACCGGGTACTCGCACGCAAATGGCGGCCGCGGCGATTCGAGGAGCTGGTCGGCCAGGAACATGTCGTGCGGGCGTTGACCAACGGCCTGAATTCGGGCCGCATCCACCACGCCTACCTTTTCACCGGGACGCGCGGCATCGGCAAAACCACCGTCGCGCGTATTGTGGCCAAGGCCCTCAACTGCGAAGCGGGCGTAAGCCCCCAGCCGTGCGGCGCCTGTAGCTCCTGTACCGAGATCGATGAGGGGCGCTTTATCGATCTAATCGAAGTGGATGCCGCCTCGCGCACGCGCATCGACGAGACCCGCGAATTGCTGGAAAACGTCCCCTACGCCCCCACGCGGGGACGCTTCAAGGTGTACCTCGTGGACGAGGTTCATATGTTTTCCAACCACAGCTTCAACGCGTTACTGAAGACACTTGAAGAGCCGCCGCCGCATGTGAAGTTTCTGCTGGCGACCACCGAGCCCAAGAAGCTCCCGGTCACGATCCTCTCCCGCTGCTTGCAATTCAACCTCAAACGCATCCCCCAGGAGATCCTGGAGCAACAGTTGGAGCGCATTCTGAAGGAGGAGAACGTGTCGAGTGACGCGGCTTCACGCCGGATGATCGCCGAGGCGGCCGATGGCAGCGTGCGCGATGCGTTGAGCTTGCTGGATCAGGCGATCGCTTACGGCGGCGGAAGCCTGCTCGCGGACGACATCGGCCGGATGTTAGGAACCGTCGATCGGCGGCAAGTAGTTAGCTTGTTGCAGACTCTCGCGAACCAAGATGCCCAGGGCTTACTGCGGCAGATTGATCAGTTGGCCGCCTTAACGCCCGATTTCGAACAGACCTTAGCAGAGGTGCTTGGAATATTGCACCGCATCGCGGTGAGTCAGATCCTTCCGGATGCCGAAGCCAACGCGGATGACGAAGATCAAGCGGTGCGCGTGTTGGCAAGGCGCTTGACGCCCGAGGATTGCCAGCTATTCTACCAGACGGCGCTCATCGGCCGGCGCGATCTGGCGTTCACGCCCAACCCGAGGCGGGGTTTCGAGATGGTGATGCTGCGTATGCTCGCTTTCTCCCGCGAAGATGGCAGCGATGAGAAACCGCGCGCCGGAGGCGAGGCACTCGCTCCAGCGCCCGCGGAGACACCGATCGTAACAGCGCCGGCAACCGCAAGGGGGGACGCGGGCGCCTGGCAACAATTAATCGATGAACTTGCCCTTTCCGGCTTGGTGAGAGAGCTTGCGATGCAGTGCGTACCGGCTGATAACCTGGGATCCGACCTGCACTTAGTCGCGCCTCCGGCGGCACGCCATCTGGTCAATGATAAAATCGAATCGAGATTAGCCGAGGCGCTGCAAAACCACTACGGGCGCGGTAGCCGCTTGAAAATATCCGTCGCTGATCTCGCCGGGCGGGCGAGCCCGGCGGACCTCGAGGCGCAAGCGGCCCGCGAGCGGCGCGCGCAGGCGCAACAAGCGCTCGAAAACGATCCCAATGTCCAAGCCCTGCGAGAGGCCTTCGGCGCGGAGGTCGATCCGGCGACGATCAGGGCAAACTGACAGATTCGATACGCTACGCCGATGAACCTGCTGTCACGGTGTATCCGGCCCACGGGCGCGATCCCGCGCCCGTGGAAAACCCAATGCAAAGGTTCCCGCGGCATCGCGGGGACTAGATTTTAAGGAGGCTCTAGATGAAAGGCGGTTTCGGTAATCTCCTAAAACAAGCCCAGCAAATGCAGGAGGATTTCAAGCGCGCCCAAGAGGATCTCGCCAACGTCGAGATCACCGGGGAATCCGGCGGGGGGATGGTGAAAGTGGTCATGACCGGGCGCCATGACGTGCGCAGGGTCACGCTCGATCCGGCCTTGCTCAAAGAGGAAAAGGAGATGCTTGAGGATCTCTTGGCGGCCGCCGTCAACGACGCGAACCGGCGCGTGGAGCAAGCGAGTCAAGACAAACTGGCGGGTCTCACCGCCGGGATGGGCCTGCCTCCGGGTTTCAAGCTCCCTATGTAAATTCATCCGCGGAGTCGGCCGTTAACACTCTCGCGCTCAAACCTAGAAATTGAAACGCTACAGTCCGCTCATCGAGGAACTGATCTACGCCCTGCGCTGTCTTCCCGGTGTGGGTCCGCGATCCGCGCAACGTATGGCGTTTCACCTGTTGGAGCGCAACCGCGAGGGAGCCCAACGCCTGGCCCACGCGCTGCTCGCGGCGATGGCCGGCGTCAATCATTGCCACAGGTGCCGCAATCTCAGCGAGGTAGCGCTGTGCGCGATCTGCGCGAGCGAGAGGCGTGATCCGAGCGTGCTCTGCGTGGTCGAAAACCCAGCCGATGTGCAATCGATCGAACAAGCGGCGGCATTTCAGGGCAAGTATTTCGTGCTCATGGGCCGCTTATCGCCCCTTGACGGCGTGGGTCCGGAGGCCATCGGGATCGATAAGTTAAAGAACCTGCTGAGCGGCGGCGAGGTCAAGGAGGTGATCATCGCCACCGGCGCCACGGCCGAAGGCGAGGCCACGGCGCATTATATCGGTGAGGTCGCGCGCGCGGTTGGGCTGCGCGCGACGCGCATAGCCCATGGCATCCCGGTAGGGGGTGAGTTGGAATACGTCGATAGCACCACCTTGTCACACGCGATTGCCTGCCGTCGCGATCTGTGAGCGCCCTATACGTGACGCCGTCGACCGGCAACCTCATCTGGATCGATCTGGAAATGACCGGGCTCGATACGCTTTCCGATCACATTATCGAGATCGCGACCGTCGTGACCGATGGCCAGTTGCAAATTTTAGAGGAAGGTCCCGTGCTTTCGATCTATCAGCCCCCGGAGGTGCTCGGCGCCATGGATGAGTGGAACAAAAAACAGCACGCGAAATCGGGACTATCGGAACGGGTCCGGCAAAGCTCATGGACGGTCGCGGCCGCGGAGCGGGTGAGCTTGGACTTTGTGCGGCAGTTTGTGGCGCCGTCGGCCTCGCCCATGTGCGGCAACAGCGTGTGCCAAGATCGGCGCTTCCTGCACCGGCTGATGCCTGAGCTCGAGCGTTTTTTTCATTACCGCAATCTCGATGTCAGCACTCTCAAGGAGCTCGCGCGGCGCTGGGCGCCCGAGCTCAAACCCTATGATAAAGACTCCAATCATAGAGCCTTGGAAGATGTCCTCGCCTCGATCGACGAGTTGGCATATTACCGTCAGCATCTGTTCAAGCTTTAATCGATGCGCGTACGCTCATCGCTTCCCCTAGCGCTATACCGCGCCGAGTCCGTACGGGCCCTCGATCGCGAGGCGATCGAGGGCGGCGGGCTCGCGGGTTTGACCTTGATGAACCGTGCCGGCGCGGCGGCTTTCGAGGTTTTGCGTACCCGCTGGCCTGCGGCCCGCCGGATCCTCGTTCTCTGTGGCCCCGGTAATAACGGCGGAGACGGTTATGTATTGGCGCGCGAAGCGCGGCGCGCGGGTTTGACGGCCGCTATCCAGCAGGTTGGCGACACGGCACTCAAAGGCGATGCGCGCGCCGCGGCCGAGACGGCCCTCGCGGCGGGCCTCACGCCGCAGCCGTTCGATGCTTCGTCTCTGGGCGGCCATGAGGTATTGGTGGATGCGATGCTCGGTACCGGCCTCGATCGCGAGATCCGCGATGAGTTTCGCTTAGCCATTGAGTCCGTCAATCATTCGCCGCGCCCACGCCTGTCGATCGACATACCTTCCGGACTCAATGCCGATACGGGGGCGGTGATGGGGGCGGCGGTGCGCGCCGCAGCGACCGTGAGCTTCATCGGTCTCAAACAGGGTATGTTTACGCACGCGGGTCCGGAGCATTGCGGGGAGATCTATTACGATGATCTGAGCGTGCCGGGCGCGGTCTTTGAGCGGGTGCCGTGCTCCGCCCGCCGCTTGGAATTAGGGCCGCTGCGACGCCTCATGTCCCAACGGCCGCGCGACGCCCATAAAGGACGGTTCGGCCATGTCCTGGTCGTCGGCGGAGAGATCGGGTACGCGGGAGCCGCCCGCATGGCGGCCGAAGCGGCGTTACGGGTAGGCGCGGGACTGGTCAGTCTGGCCACGCGCGCGGCCCATGCCGCGACGCTGTGCGCGGCGCGCCCGGAGATCATGTGCCACCCGGTGGAGGCGGCCTCCGAGATCAAGGGGCTATTAGATCAAGCCACGGTCATCGCGTTGGGTCCCGGTCTCGGCCGCTCATCGTGGGCCGTCAATCTCCTCGCGCGTGTTATCGAGAGCGAGTTGCCGATGGTGGCGGACGCCGATGCCTTGAATCTCATCGCCCTGGACCCCATCGCCAAGAATACTTGGACGCTCACACCGCATCCAGGAGAAGCGGCGCGCTTGCTGGGGATGACGGTGGCGGAGGTTCAAGCCGATCGCTTTCGGGCGGTCGCGGAGTTGCAGCGCCGTTACGGGGGCGTCGCCATCCTCAAGGGATGCGGTACGCTCATCTGTGGACCGAACGGGGAGATCAGCCTCTGCCCGTACGGTAATCCGGGCATGGCGAGCGGGGGGATGGGCGATGTGCTGACCGGGGTGATCGCGGGCTTGCTGGGGCAGGGTTTATCTTCCCTCGACGCGGCCGCGCTCGGCGCCTGTTTACACGCGCGCGCGGGCGATCGGGCGGCCGCGTCGGGCCAGCGCGGGTTGCTGGCGAGCGATCTCTTTCCTCATCTCCGAGATCTTGCGAATCCGACGCAATCTGAGAGGTTGTGAAAAAATCTGCTGTGCTCGGGATCTCGCGTTCCGGCGGTGCTCGGAATCCTCATGTATTTCAGTATACATTCCGGTTCCTGCACTCCGGCGGAACACGACCTCCCATCGCTCGCGACGATTTTTTCACAACCTCTGAGTTGGCGGTCGGCAAGACACGCCCTAGAACCAGCGCGTGAGCCTCGACTGGCGCTGTGGCATTGGCACCGAAGCGGAGATGGACGCGCTCGCCGCGCGCTTCGCGCGGGCGATTGGCCGCGGCGCGGGCACGGTGTTCCTGAGCGGTGATCTCGGCGCCGGTAAGACCACCTTCGTTCGTGGACTATTGAAGGCCCTGGGCTATCGCGGCTTGGTCAAGAGCCCGACCTACACCTTGGTGGAGACCTATTCGATTGGCGGGCGCTCCATCCATCATTTCGATCTATATCGCCTGGCGGGTGCAGACGAGCTCGAGGCTATCGGGGTACGCGACTTTGTTGACGGGCAGACGCTATGTCTGATCGAATGGCCGGAACGCGGTGCGATGGGACTATTACAGCCCGACCTGCACGTGCGCATCGCGCTCGCCGGGGAGCAGCGTGAAGTAGCTTGCGAGGCTTACAGCGAATGCGGGAGCGCGGTCTTGAAGCGGATGGGCGAGGGACGGATCCAGAATTCGGGTGCCGACCGGTAGTATATTTATGAAATTCATGATGATAGTATATAAATCTAAATAATACTTGAAATTTGTGCTATATCGCCCCAAAATTAAGAACTACCAATAAACCAAACCGGCGTCGCTCCCAATGCCACGTGGCCTATTTGCACTTCTCTTAAGCATTGCCGTCCCTTGCCACGCGGCCAGTATCAGCGGCCCACGCATGTGGGCGGCCCCCGATAATACGCGGGTGGTCTTCGATTTAAGCGCTCCGGTGAACTACCACCTTTTTACTATGACCCATCCGCACCGCGTGGTGCTAGACATCGAAGGCGGGCGCTTCGTGAAACCCCCGCCGCCATCGGATCCCGCGGATCGATTCTTGAAATCGATTCGATATGCCCCGCACGGACGGAAACTGCGCTTGGTGTTGGATCTTAAGCAAAGGGCCGAGGTTAAGGGATTCGCGCTTGCCCCCCAGCGGCCCTACGGCCACCGGTTGGTCGTGGACCTCCTGGGCCAGGAGGCGGTGGCGCCACGAGGGGCCCCACTGACTTTCGAACAGCTGCGCTTACGGAACGTCGTGATTGCCATCGATGCCGGTCACGGGGGCGAGGATCCGGGGGCGATAGGGAAGCGGGGTGCGCGCGAAAAGCAGGTGGTTTTGGCCATAGCCCGCAAGCTTGCCCAGCGGGTCAACGCTGAACGCGGAATGCGCGCGGTGCTCATTCGCGATGGGGATTATTTCATAAGCCTTCGGAATCGCATCAAGCGCGCGCGCCAGCATAAGGCCGACCTATTTGTGTCGATCCACGCCGATGCGTTTCACGATCCGCAGGCCAGTGGCTCGTCGGTCTATGTGCTTTCCAGGCACGGCGCCAGCAGCGAAGCGGCGCGCTGGCTCGCGGAGCGGGAGAATGCCTCCGATCTGGTCGGCGGGGTCAGTCTCGACGACAAAGACGATCTCTTGCGGAAGGTGTTGCTCGATCTATCCCAGACCGCGGCCATCGACGCCAGCGTGAACGTCGGCGGCCGCGTTCTACAACGTTTGAATCGGCTTGGCAAGATACACCATCAGGGCGTTCAGCGGGCGGGCTTCGCCGTCTTGAAATCGCCCGATATCCCCTCCGTTTTGGTGGAGACCGCCTTCATTACCAATTCGCTCGAAGAACGAAAGCTCACGGATCCCCGCCATCAAGAGGCCCTGGCCGCAGCCATCTTGGATGGCATCCGGGCGTATTTCCTGGAGGCGGCTCCGCCCGGGACGCTGCTCGCCATGCACAAGGACACACTGAGCGACGCGAGCGCATCGATCCCACGCGCCCTGCGTTAGCGCGATCAAGTGAGGTCCGGTTTGGTCTCGGCTAATCCATGACTTCGTCTATAGCGCGGTGAAGCACGCGCTCACGGATCCAGCCAGCGAGCGCTCTCGCCTAAGTGATAGCGCGGCGCATAGGCTCGCGCTAACGCCTTGCGTTAACCAGCCGCGTCCCACCTATGTGCAGGCTCAAAGTCCAGAGGCCGGCCCGGTCTTTCTCGGCGCGCCACTCGGACGCGCCATTGCACTCTTGAGTAGCCGCTATCTGCTTGCGGAAAATGCGCTGGGATTGGTGGTCGTCGATGCCGAAGGCGCGCTGCGGCGCTTGATTGCCTCGCGCATCCGATCGGCGCGTCCGGGCCACCCGGTTTGCTCCCAACCCTTGCTGATCCCGCAACCGGTCAGCGTGTCGCCCGCCGAGGCCGAGCGGGTCCTCGGTCACACGGCCTTATTGGAGCGCTTGGGGTTGGAGGTTGATCGCGCAGGCCCCCGTACGATCATCGTGCGGCGCATCCCGGCGCTTTTACGCGGCTGCGACGGCGAGCGGTTGATCCGGGATATCGCGGGGATCCTGGCTAAGCCAGATGATCCCCAAGCGGCCCTAGAACGGGCGCTTTGCGACACGCTGGCGGGGCATGGGGCAACCCTGGCGCTCGCTTCGGGAACCCTCGGCCACTGGGACGGCTGGCTTCGTGAGATCGAGAGTCTGGGCCTAGGGCACCCCGGCGCGGCGCGCGGGCTGTGGCGGCAACTGACCAGTAAGGAACTGTCATCCTTGATCGCAGGCGGGTTGCGTCAACCCGACGAACATCCGGGCGAGTAAGTGGGATGCCGGTACCGCCCGCGATCTTTCTCATGGGCCCCACGGGCGCGGGAAAAACTAAGCTGGCCGTCGATCTGGCCGCCGCGCTTCCATGCCGGTTAATCAGCGTCGATTCGGGAATGATCTACCGCGGTATGGACATCGGAACCGCAAAGCCCAGACCGGAAGTTCTAGCGCGCGCACCGCATAGCCTCATCGATATCCGTGACCCCGGGGAAACGTATTCGGCGGCGGAGTTTCGCGCCGACGCGCTGCGCGAGCTGGAAACGGTCTTTAGGGCGGGGCGGGTGCCCTTGCTGGTCGGAGGAACCGGTCTTTATTTTCGGGCGCTCGAGGGGGGGATCTCGGCGCTCCCGAGCGCCGATACGGAGGTGCGCGCACGCATCGCCGCGCAGGCGTCCAAGCAAGGCTGGGGCGCCTTGCATGAGCAACTTGCGAAACTCGACCCGCGTGCAGCCACGCGCATACACCCGCATGACGTGCAGCGCATTCAACGGGCTCTGGAAGTTTGCGAGGTGTCCGGCAAGACCCTCACCGCGTTGCTACGGAACGGTACCCGCCAGCCGCTGCCATACCGGGTGCTCAAGCTGGTTGTGGCGCCCGCGGATCGGGTGGGTTTGCACCGGCGTTTGCGGATCCGTTTCCAGCACATGCTAGATCGCGGTCTCGTAGATGAAGTCGAGTGCCTGTATTCGCGGGGAGATCTTACCGCGGCGTTACCGTCGATGCGGTCGGTGGGCTACCGCCAGGTATGGCAATACCTGGAGGGACAGTTTGACTATGAGACGATGATCGAGCGCGCCGTCACCGCGACGCGGCAGCTCGCAAAACGCCAATTGACGTGGTTGCGCGCGGAACGATCCGCTCGCTGGTTCACGAGCGATGATCCCTGTCTGGGCCACAACGTCGTGAACTTTCTCGGCCAGCACGCTGTCGCGGGCTCAGAGCTTGCGAAAAAATCGTCGCGAGCAATGGGAGGTCGCATTCCGCCGGAGCGCAGGAACCGGAGTGTATATTGAAATACATGAGGATTCCGAGCACCGCCGGAACGCGAGATCCCGCGCGCAGCAGATTTTGTCACAAGCGCTCATGCCCGCCCTAGGTGCGTGACAGAAGGCGATCACCGGCCGCGAGCACCGGAAATCATGCGATCAGTCATTACATAACTTAACAATAATCTGTCGATGAAAATTCAGAGTGCACATTAAGTAGAAGCGTACGGAATTTTTCGTTGCTTGCGTAATCAGATAAACTACATCTTCGGAGGATCCTGCGCGCGGGCGGCGCTACGCTAGCTTGTACGGCGCTTTACTCGCGGGAAGGAAAGGCGTGATTTAAAGAATACGAATAAATTGAAGCAGGAGGGGTAGATAATGAGTAAAGGCCAGTCATTACAAGAGCCGTTCCTCAATACGTTGCGTAAAGAACATGTTCCTGTGTCCATCTATCTGGTCAATGGCATCAAGCTCCAGGGGCAGATCGAGTCGTTTGATCAGTTTGTCGTGTTGCTGAAAAATTCAGTCAGCCAGATGGTATATAAACACGCTATCTCCACCATCGTACCGTCGAAACCGGTGCGGTTGCCGCGCGAGGACGAAGAGTCGCCGGAAGAATAACCAGTCCCTTACAAGTTTGTATTAATCCCGTTGTTCGAACGCCCCGGCAAAGGCGAGCGTGCGGTCCTAGTCCACTACACCGGTGGAACCCGCCGAGAGGACGAGACGCTAGACGAATTTAGAGATCTTGTTACCTCGGCAGGGGCTGCGTGCGCGGGCGTTGTCTTGGTGGCGCGGGACGCCCCCGATGCGAAATATCTTCTCGGCGCCGGTAAGGCCGAGGAGTTGAGCGCCCTCGTCACGGAGACCTGCGCGGAGGTCGTAATCGTAAACCGCGCAGTGAGCGCCGCCCAAGAGCGTAATCTAGAACGCTTCTTGGGTTGCCGGGTCGTCGATCGTACCGATCTCATCCTCGATATCTTCGCCCAGCGCGCGCGAACCTTCGAGGGCAAGCTGCAAGTTGAACTGGCGCAACTTCAGCACCTCTCGACACGCCTGGTCCGAGGATGGAGTCACTTGGAACGCCAACGCGGCGGCATCGGGCTGCGCGGACCCGGCGAAACCCAATTAGAATCCGATCGGCGCTGGGTGCGGCAGCGCATTAAGCGGCTTACCCGCCAGCTTGAGGAGATACGCCAGCAACGCGAGTTGCAAGGCCGGGCGCGCCGCAACGCCGCCGTGCCGACCGTACTCTTGGTCGGATACACCAATGCCGGTAAATCGACCTTATTTAACCGCCTGACCGGTGCTTCGGTTTACGCCGCGGATACCCTGTTCGCCACCTTGGATCCGACCTTGCGGCGCTTAGAGGCGCCCTTAGCCGGCACGGTGGTTCTCGGGGACAGCGTCGGTTTCATCAAAGACCTCCCGCATGAACTGGTGGCGGCGTTTCGCGCCACCTTGGAAGAGCTGCGGTACGCGGAGCTGCTCATCCATGTGATCGATGCCAGTCTGCCTACCGTGCAGAGAGACGAGCAGAGGCGGCAGGTAGCGCGGATCATAGGCGATCTCCAGGCGGACACCGTGCCGCAGATCGAGGCCTTCAACAAAATTGATCGCTGCCAGGCAGAGAGCGGCGCTTCCGCGCGCCGGCGCGAAGGCGATGGATCCATGCGGCGTGTGTGGATCTCCGCTGTCACCGGGGAAGGTCTGGACACCCTCAAGCAAGCCATCGGCGAGCACTTAGCCGGGGAGTGTTTCCGCGGATGGCTGCGACTGCCGGTTGCGGCGGCAAGACTGCGCGCGCGGCTCTACGCCGAAGGCGTTGTGCGCGGCGAACACGACGCACGCGAGGAGGGATGGTTGCTTGACATCGCAATGAGCCGGCGCCGCTTTGAAACCCTCTGCTGCAAGGATGGTGAGCCGGCGCCGATAACTTGCGGCGGCATGCCGAGGCCCGTATGATACCCACCCACATGAGCGCGCGGAGTGACTAACGATGGCCTGGAATGAGCCGGGGGGCGGTAAGGACCGCGACCCGTGGGGTAATCGCGGACGCCAGGGCGGCCCGCCCGATCTCGATGAGGTGATCCGTAAGCTGCAAGCAAAGCTCAAAGGGCTATTCGGTGGCGCCACCGGGGGCGGAGGCGGTCCGGCCGGCGGCGCGCCGGCTCGGGGCACCTGGGCCGGCATTGCGCTTATCCTTGTGATCGTCATGGCTTGGAACATGGCGTATGTGGTCAAGGCGCAGGAACAAGGCCTCGTGTTTCGCTTTGGCGCTTATGTCGCGAGCTTGGATCCGGGCTTGAGCGTCCGCTGGCCGAGACCCATCGAGCGCGTCGAGCTCGTCAATGTCGAGCAGACCCGTTCGATAGCTCACCAGGCGTCGATTCTCACCAAGGATGAAAATATTATTGATGTCGAGTTTACGGTTTTTTACCGCGTGAAGGACGTAAAGGATTACGCGTTTAACGTCATCGGTCCCGATCGCACGGTCGAGCAGGCGACGGAGAGCACGATACGCTCGGTTATCGGTAAAAATGCCATGGACTTTGTGCTCACCGCGGGACGCGGCGAGATAGCAAACCGAATACAAGTCGGGATCCAAAGTCTACTGGATATTTATCAGGCGGGGATAATAGTCGCCAGCGTCAACATGCAAGCGGCGAAACCCCCCGAGGAGGTCAAGAGCGCCTTTGACGACGCCATCAAAGCACGCGAGGATGAACAACGTCAGATCAACGAAGCCGAGACCTATCGTAATGACATCATCCCCAAGGCGCGCGGTGCCGCAGCCCGCGTGTTGGCGGATGCGCACGCCTATAAGTCGAAGGTGATCGCCGAGGCCGAAGGCGACGCCAGCCGCTTCGTACAGCTCTTGGTGGAATACGAAAAAGCGCCCCAGATCACCCGAGAGCGCTTATATCTCGAGGCCATGGAATCGGTGCTCGCGAACGCGCCGAAGGTGTTATTGGATACCGAAGGCGGTAATAACCTCGTCTATTTACCGCTCGATAAACTATTCGAGCATCGAGCGCATGTAAATCCTCCCGCCGTTGTGACGGAATCGAACGCGCTCCCGGAGCCCGAGCCTTTGGTCTCCGAACGGGAGTTGCCGGAACAGGATGAGCGGCGGATCCGCAGGACACGTTAATGCTTGGCGCTAAGATTATAGTACCGCTGGTGCTGATCGCGATTATAGGCTGGTTCTCGCTTTTCACCGTGGACCAGCGGGAGTATGCGATTCTTTTCAGGTTCCAGGAAATACAGCGTTCGGATTACGAGCCCGGATTGCATTTCATGATCCCGGTGGTGAACACGGTGCTTAAATTCCCGAAGCGTTTGATGTATCTAGAATCGGAGCCGTTGCGGTTCCTTACCAAGGAGAAAAAAGACGTCATCGTCGATTCGTTCGTGAAGTGGAAGATCGAAAACGTGGAAACCTACTATAAACGCACCCGGGGTGACGAGACCGTCGCTCGCGAGCTCTTGTTTCAGCAAATAAACGATAGTCTGCGCGCGGAGTTCGGTAAGCGCACCGTGCAAGAAGTCGTGGCCGGTCATCGCGGCGACGTCACCAACATCGTAACCGCAGCCGTGCGCGAGAAGGGGTATGGGCTCGGCGTGAGGGTGGTGGATGTGCGCACGAAGCGCATCAACCTTCCCGAAGAAGTGAGCAGCGCGGTGTATGATCGCATGCGCGCCGAGCGCGGGCGGGTCGCGCGCCAGCTTCGCTCCGAAGGGGCCGAGGCAGCGGAGCGCATTCGCGCCGCCGCGGACCGTGATCGCACGGTGATCTTGGCGGAGGCTTACCGGGAAGCGGAACAGACCCGCGGCGAGGGAGACGCTACGTCCGCCGAGACGTACGCTGGCGGCTACGGACGCAACGAAGAGTTTTATTCGTTTTACCGTAGCCTCAACGCTTACAAGAAAAGCTTCGGCAAGAACCAGGATATTTTATTGCTCGATCCGACGTCGGATTTCTTCAATTATTTTAAGAGCCCGGCAAACCCATAAGCGCCGCTTTCGCCGCCCCTCCCGTCCCCCATCGGCGCCGGACCCGTCCGGGAGCTAAGGCACGGTTAGCGCTGTGATGTGGCAAGAATTCGCGGTTGCCTTTGGCCTGATGCTGGTCCTCGAAGGCATCGCCCCTTTTTTGAATCCCGACGCCTTTCGGCGCTTCATGGCGCAAGCGGCTCGCTTAGACGATGCGACCTTACGCTTCGCGGGGCTGACCTGCATGCTGCTCGGCGTCTTGGTCCTTGTCGGGTTTCATTGAGCCCATGGTGCTAGAGGACCGCTGGCTCCTGCCCGAGGGCGTAGATGAGGTATTACCTCCCCAAGCCGAGCACCTCGAGGCGTTACGCCGCAGGATCCTCGATCTCTTCCGTAGCTGGGGTTACGACTTGGTCATTCCCCCGCTCATCGAATATTTGGAATCCCTGTTGACGGGGGTGGGGCATGATCTGGATCTCCAGACCTTTAAGCTTACCGATCAACTGACCGGCCGGCTCATGGGCGTGCGGGCCGACATGACCCCGCAGGTCGCGCGTATCGACGCCCATCGCTTGCGACGCGATGCACCCACGCGCTTGTGCTATCTCGGACCCGTGCTGCATACCTTGCCGAATTCCTTCGCGGGATCCCGTAATCCCTTTCAGATAGGAGCGGAGCTTTACGGGCATCGCGGTTTAGAAAGCGATGTCGAGGTGATGTGCCTCATGCTCGACACCCTGACCGCGGCGGGCTTCGATTCGGTGCTCTTGGATCTTGGCCACATGGGCATTTTTCGCGGTCTCTCGCGGCAGGCCGCGCTTGATCGCGATCAGGAAAGCACCTTATTTGATGCCTTACAGCGCAAGGCTTGTCCGGAGATCAACCGTTATTTAAACGATTGGAGCATCGCTCCGCGGGCCGCCGGGTTGATGGCCGCGCTCCCTGCGCTTAACGGCGAGGAATCGATCTTGGCGCAGGCCCAAGAGGTCTTCGCCGGCACCAGCCAGAGCGTCATCGAGGCGCTTGCCGAATTGCGGGAAATCGCGCGTCTCCTCGCAGAGCGCGCGCCCGCCGTCGAGCTGCATTTTGACCTCGCGGAACTGCGCGGTTATCACTACCATACCGGGGTGATATTCGCGGCCTATGTCCCGGGTCAGGGCCAGGCCCTCGCGAAGGGTGGCAGGTACGACGATATCGGCCGCGTCTTCGGCAGGGCGCGGCCGGCGACCGGCTTTAGCACCGATCTGAAACTGCTGATTGGATCGGGCGCCGCTGCCGGGGCGGCGCAAGACGCGGTGTTCGCGCCCTGGTCAGGAGATGTCCGCTTGGCCGCGGCCGTCGCGGAGCTAAGGCGAGGCGGCCGGCGCGTGGTCTACGCCTTGCCCGGCCAGGCCGGGAGCGCCGCTGAGCTCGGGTGTAACAAAGCGTTGAACTGCATAGACGGTCGGTGGCAGGTGACCGATGTCCCACAAGGGTAGGAAATAGCATAGGACGCCCGTCATGGGGAAAAGGCTCGTGGTCATCGGCACGCAATGGGGCGATGAGGGCAAGGGCAAGATCGTCGATCTCCTTACCGAGCGCGTCGCTGCCGTCGCGCGCTTCCAGGGCGGTCATAACGCGGGGCACACCGTCGTCATCGGCGGGACTAAAACCATCCTGCACTTGATCCCATCAGGCATATTGCGCCCCGATGTCCAGTGTCTCATCGGTAACGGCGTGGTTGTCTCGCCCCAAGCGCTGCTCGAAGAAATCGCGCGGCTCGAGCAGATGGGTATCGCGGCGCGCGCGCGTCTGAAAGTCAGCGAAGCCTGTCCCCTCATCCTTCCCTATCACGTTGAGCTCGACATCGCGCGCGAGAAAGCCCGGGGTAATGCCGCGCTCGGAACCACGGGACGGGGCATCGGACCGGCCTATGAAGACAAGGTCGCGCGCCGCGCCGTGCGCATGGGGGACCTACGCCACCGCGAGCGGTTTGCGGCCAAGCTCGGGGAAGTTCTCGATTTTCATAATTTCGTGCTCAAGCATTACTATCAATGCAAGCCGCTCGATTTCCAGGCGCTCCTCGATGAGCACCTCGGCTATGCCGAGGAGCTTATCCCGCTCACGGCCGATGTCACGGGGCTGCTGAACGATTATCAGCGCCGTGATGAAAACGTGTTATTCGAAGGGGCGCAGGGTACGCTCCTCGACATCGACCACGGCACCTATCCCTATGTAACCTCTTCCAATACCACGGCCGGCGGTGCGGCCACGGGGACGGGGGTGGGTCCGCGCTGTTTCGATTACGTGCTCGGTATTACCAAAGCCTATACGACGCGCGTCGGATCCGGCCCGTTTCCGACCGAGCTCGCCGATGAGATGGGCGAGTATCTCGCGCGCCGGGGCCACGAGTTCGGGGCCACTACCGGGCGCCGCCGCCGTTGCGGTTGGTTTGACGCCGTACCGCTGCGGCGATCGTGTCAGATCAACAGCATCTCCGGGCTATGCATCACCAAGCTCGATGTTCTCGACCGCTTAGACACGATTCGGGTATGTGTGGGCTACAACTACGAAGGCGGGCTGCGGTCGACGCCGCCGGCCGGCGCGGAGGCTTTCGCGCACTGCGAGCCTGTCTACGAGGATCTGCCCGGCTGGCGCGCATCGACGGAAGGGATCACCTCTTACTCCGAGCTGCCCGATAATGCCAAGGCTTATCTTGAGCGCTTGACCGCAATCACCGAGACCTCCATCGATATGATCTCGACCGGGCCGGAGCGCTCGGCGACCATCGTGCTAAAAAAGTTGTTGGATTGATTAGCTAAAGAACGATGGTGCCGAGGAGAGGACTTGAACCTCCACAGGGTTGCCCCCACAAGGACCTGAACCTTGCGCGTCTGCCAATTTCGCCACCTCGGCGAGGGAGTCGGCAATCTACCGAAGCCACAATGGGTAGTCAATGAGAAAAAAAAAGCGGCGCATCGAAGACCCCCACGCGGAACGGGAGGCCGAGCGATACGAAAAGCCCATCCCGAGCCGCGAGTTGATTTTACATTACCTCGGCGATTGCAGCGGACCGAAGACGCATAAGCATATCGCGCGCGATCTCGAGGTCGTCACGCCGGAGGGATTGCAGGCCCTGGCGCGGCGGCTCAAGGCCATGGAACGCGAAGGCCAAGTGATCCGCAACCGCCGAGAAGCCTACGGTCCGGTGGCCAAGTTGGACCTGCTGCCGGGGCGGGTGACGGCTCATCCCGATGGCTATGGCTTTCTGCTGCGCGAAGATGGCGGCGAAGACGTGTTCCTCTCCGGCCGGCAAATGCGCAGCTTGCTCCATGGCGATCGCGCCGTGGTACGCGTGGTCGCCAAGGATCGCCGCGGCCGCACCGAGGGCGCCCTCGTCGAAGTTTTGGAACGGGCCAACCAGCGCTTGGTCGGCCGCTTCTTCAATGAGGGAGGCGTGGCTTTCGTCGCCCCCGACAATAAACGCTTCCATCAAGATATCTTGATCCCCGGCGATGCCGCGGCGGGTGCCCAGCACGGTCAGATCGTCATGGTCGATATCGTGCGCCAACCCGACTGGCGGCGTCAGCCGATCGGCCGGGTGAGCGAAATCCTGGGAAATCACATGGCGCCCGGGATGGAGATCGACATCGCCATCCGCGCCTACGATCTGCCGCATACCTGGCCCGAGACAGTGCTCGCCGAGACAGCCGGTCTCGGCAAGGCGGTGCGCGCGCGGGACCGGGCCGGCCGAATGGACTTGCGATCGCTGCCTTTGGTCACGATTGATGGAGAGGACGCGCGCGATTTCGATGATGCCGTCTATTGCGAGCGTACCGCGCGCGGCTGGCGCCTGCTGGTCGCGATCGCCGATGTGGCGCACTACGTCCCACCAGGCTCGGTGCTCGATCTCGAGGCTCATCTTCGGGGCACGTCGGTTTATTTCCCCGACCGGGTGATCCCGATGTTGCCCGAGGCGCTGTCGAACGGCCTCTGCTCCCTGAACCCGGAGGTTGATCGCTTGTGCCTGGTATGCGAAATCGACGTCGGGGCGCGCGGGGGTGTTCAGTCCTATCGATTTCGCAAAGCGCTCATGCGCTCCGCCGCGCGTTTGACCTATCACGAGGTCAATGGCATCGCGGTCGAGCGTCAACGCGCGTTGCGAAATCGCTATCGCGGGTTAGCGCCCCATCTCGATGAGCTTTACGCACTCTACCGTCAGCTCCGCCGGCGGCGCGATGCACGCGGGGCCATCGATTTCGAGTCCACCGAAACCAAGATTGTTTTCGACGCCGCGCGAAAAATCGAGCGCATTGTCCCCACGGTTCGCAACGATGCCCACCGCCTCATCGAAGAGTGCATGATCGCCGCCAACGTCGCTGCGGCGGAGTTCCTCGAAGAACGTGGGCTGCCGTGCCTGTACCGCATTCACGAACCGCCGGCGCGGGAAAAGCTCGATGATCTGCGCACCTTTCTCGGTGAGCTTGGGCTCAGCCTCGGTGGCGGGGCGCAACCCGAACCGCGCGATTACGCGGCTCTGCTCGCGGAAACCGCGGAGCGGCCGGATGCGCATTTGATTCAAACGCTGATGCTGAGGAGCTTGCGGCTGGCGGTATATAACCCGGTGAACGCCGGGCATTTCGGTCTCGCCCACGGCGCCTACACGCATTTTACCTCCCCCATCCGGCGCTATCCGGACCTCTTGGTCCACCGCGCGATTCACCACCTGCTGGAGAACAAACCAGCCTTGGAGTTCCGTTATGGGGCAGAGCAATTGAGAAGCCTCGGTGATCATTGCAGCCTGACCGAGCGGCGTGCCGATGAGGCGACGCGCGATGCGGTGGCGTGGCTCAAGTGCGAGTTCATGCAAGATAAGATCGGCGAGGTATACGCGGGCATCATCACGGCGGTGACGGGTTTCGGCTTCTTCGTGGAGCTCAAGGACATCTACGTGGAAGGCTTGGTGCACGTCACCTCCTTAAAGAACGATTACTACCATCATGATCCGCTGCGCCATGAGCTTCGGGGCGAGCACGGTAAACGCAGTTACCGGATCGCGACGGAGGTATCGGTGCGCGTCGTACGCGTGGACCTCGATGGCCGGCGTATTGACTTCGATCTCGTGCCATGATCCCGAAACGGGTATAACGCAAACCGGACGCGGCTATCATGTCCAGGCGGGGGGCGCGGGATGGGGCCGGGCGGGACCTTATCGTCTGCGGGATCCACGCGGTGCGCCAAGTCTTGGCGGACGCGCCCGAGCGCGCGCTCGAGCTATGGATCGAGACCGGCCCGCCGAATCCACGCCTGCGAGATCTCCTGAAACTCGCGGCCCAACATGGGCTCGCCGTGCAGCGAGCGGCCGCGCGAACGCTCGATCGGCTAGCGGCAGGCGTTCGCCATCAGGGGACGGTCTTACGCTGCCGTCATCCGCAGGCGCCGGCCGCGCGGGACCTAAAAACGCTGCTGGCCGAAGGCACGGCGCCGCCGCTACTGCTGGTGCTCGATGGGGTCCAGGATCCGCACAACCTGGGCGCATGCCTGCGCACTGCCGATGGCGCCGGTGCCCATGCCGTGATCGTGCCGCTCCACCGGGCGGTGGGACTGACCGCGGCGGTGCAAAAGGTCGCCAGCGGAGCGGCGGCGACGGTGCCCTTGATTCAGGTCGGAAACCTCGCGGCGGCGCTCGAGGAGATGAAAGAGTTGGGCCTGCAGGTCATCGGGACTGGCGGGGAAGCCAGCGACAGCCTATTCGGTTTGGATTTGCGCGGACCGACGGCCTTGGTGATGGGGGGAGAAGAAAAAGGCCTCCGGCGCTTAACCCGCGAGCGTTGCGATCGCCTCGTACACATTCCCATGGCCGGCGCGATCGAGAGCCTGAACGTCTCCGTCGCCGCCGGGATCTGCCTCTACGAAGCCGTGCGGCAGCGATCGGGGCTGCTATAATGTTTCAGACGAAGCGTCGCTCGCACCTGTTCGAGAAGGTGCGGTTTGGTAGGCAGAAGAATGAGATCTAACTGGAGGCTGTCAATAGAGGTCCATATCTACCGAGCCTGCCGGCTCCCGAGTATTGGCGCCGAGGATGGTCTACGTCAAGTTAGGCGTGAGAACTTCGAGAAAGCCACACCTCGGAGGCACACCTCACTTCAGGCCAATCAAGGCCCCAAAATACAAAAGGAGGATCACATGACACAAAAAGGAGGAGCATTCTCACCGAGGGGGACATCGACGATGACTGCATGCAGGCATTTCATGGCAATTTGCTTCGGTTTGGCGGCATGGTTTTGGTGCACCGCGGGTGCGTTCGCGCAGGAGCGCCCGGCATCGGCGCAGCCCGAGGGCGCAGGCTCTCGGGCCGGCGTGGTGGCGCCAAGCGACTTCCCCTGGGACACGGTTGAGTGGGTCGAACGGCGCTATAAGATCGAGGCGATGCACTTCAAGGCACGAGACGAAACCGGCATCGACTGGTGGGGCGACGACGATGTAATGATCGAGACCGTTGACGCCAAAGGCTGGACCGTGTCCGACGAGATCGGCGACGTCGATTCGGGCGAGACCCACCCCCGCCCCCCCTTCGACCCGGCTAAGAGTTGCATCATCGCCGTGCGCCCCGGCATCGTCGTGCTGGGCAAGACGTCGGTGTGCGACGACGTCGGCGAACCCGCGCCCCTGTGGTTTGAGGTCGAGTTCTGGGAGAAGGACTTCGAAATCCTCCCTGACTACCCGGCCGGTTTCTGCAACACAGTAGGGCAGAGCCGGGCCGTCATGGCGGGCCGCACTTCGCGCACGACTCCTGCGACGACAACGACGATTTCATTGGCCGCGCCCGGCTCGACTTCGCGATATGGGAACTCGAGGCCGCGCTGCCCAATGTCGGCGATGAATATATCGAAACCGTCGTACTGAACCCCTGCTCCGGCCCCGATGTGTGCGATGTTACATACGGCCCCGACTACAGCTTCACCTACCGCATCACGCGCCTGCCCGACGTGCGCGTGGATCTGCGCTCGGTGCTCGACGAGGCGATGCGCAGGAGCGGCGCACGCTCCGAACTCGAGGCTATCGTCGCCGGTCTGAGATCCTTGCGTGCGCCGAGCCCGCGCAAGATCGAGCGGGAAACAGCCAATCCGCCCGCTGAACGCTGAGCGTTGCAGCATCTCGCAAACTGCCGACTGGGGGAGGCGCTCCCGCGATAGGAATATGTACCCGACGGTGGGGCACGCCAAGCCGAGGCCCCCTGCCCCTGCGGTCGCGGCCGTTAGCACGAATGACAAAGGGCTCGGGTCTTGCAACGATGCATCAGCCTAACCAACCCATCAAGCCGACGCCAAAAAGCGGCGCGGCTTATGGGCAACGTTAGATGTCTGTGAAAAATGTGTCGCCACGATTTCCTCCAGCTCGGCCATCGTCAGGTAATGCACTGGTCTACCCACGTTGCAGGCCGTCGCAAGGTGGTCTGGTGCGTAGCAATCTCCATCACCAAATTCATAACCGCCATCGCGCAGAATTCCAAGCGCGGGACCGCCAACGTAGTCCGGCGCGAATACAAACCGCTTCGGGTTCGTCATGGCAGCCATCTAACCATCGCTTCCACCGGACGCACCCGCTTCGCGGGATGCGCCGGTGAAGCTGGCGTTGGGCGTCGCTCATTGACCAATGACTAATCAAAAGAGCGCGGGCGGCACCTTGCACAAGCTGCCAGCAGATTTTCGGAAAGCAATCGAATCCAACGCCAACGCTAAGAGCCTCTGGGTCGATATCACCCCACTGGCGCGAAACGAGTGGATCTGTTGGGTCACATCGGCCAAGAAGGAGGAGACTAGGAAGCGTCGCATCATGGTCGGCATCGACAAGCTGCGCGGCGGCATGCGCAGGCCGTGCTGTTGGCCCGGATGCCCGCACCGCTGAGGGGCGCCCTGAGGGAGTTCATGGCATTGGGAAAACATGAAGAAATACATGCCTACCGAGACGGCGCCGCCCAACAAGGCGCTCCAGCCGACGTTCCCGCTTCGCGGGAAACGCGGCTGAGCTTTGGCGTTATGCATCGAACCCCATCGTTTTAAAGCTTAGGGAGTGCACATGAACAAATGGCTATCCGTCTACATCTTTCTCCTGGCGCTTTGCTTTGTAAAACCGGCTGCCGCGGAGCCCGTAACACAAGGGCAAGTAGATAAGGCCCAAGGAGAAATGATTAAGCGTGTATCCGATGCAGTGGCTAGATATGCGAAACAGATCAATGTCGATGCAGCCTACGTTTCATACTGCGATGGCGAGTTGTACCTCAAAACCCACGCACACCCGGCTAATGGCTACATACCATTTGGTGTTAACTATCGCGACATCAAAGATAGCGAGCGCTTAGAACTTGTTATCTCAAGCAGAGAAGCATACGAAAAATCTTTCATGACGCTTTGCTTGGCCAATGCAAAAAATGCTCTCCAAGATGCTGAGCGTCGTTGAGCAATATCAATGCATAACCACGCGCTCCATGGGACGCCGCTTGCGCGGCGCCCCTGAGCGCGGGCGTTATGTGTCATGGACATGAACCGTATCGATCAGGCACTGGCAAAGCTCAGTGAGCTGGGTGCTCACGAACTCAAGCATATAAACGGCGATCTGGCGAAGCACCTCAACGGCACATACAGCCTTCTGGTGCAGTGGGGCAACCCAGAGTCCCTGTGCGTGGCAGGGCTCTATCATGCCGTCTACGGTACGGATGGCTTCCCAGACCAGCTCGTGCCGCTTGACCAACGAGAAACAA
>JBOIDF010000002.1:0-104937 GCA_050740455.1 Gammaproteobacteria bacterium
CTTAGGACTTCAACGTTACGTTGTTTGATCGGTAACCAAGGCTGGGACCCTACTGTAGCTCAGTGAGGTAATCCCCCGACTTTGCCGGGGTCGAACGACCCACCGGATGATGCAGGGGACAGGACGGCATTTCAAGTCCAGTGAGCCCGAATCCCAGCCACTGACCCCAAGAGCCACGTCTCCATCTACGACTATGCTAACCTTTGGGTAAGGGATACATGTCACCTGCAAATACGATGGCAGATCACTTTTCCGTTTAGCGGATGACCATTCCAGATCAGATGAGCGCCATGGTGCTCGAAGCGGCCTGCCAGCCGTTGCGCTCCATGCAGATGCCGGTACCCGAGCCCGGCCCGGAGCAGGTCTTGATCCGGGTGCGTGCCTGTGGGGTGTGCCGCACGGACCTGCACGTCTTGGACGGCGATCTCAGCGAGCCCAAACTGCCTGTGATCCTAGGCCACGAGATCGTCGGCGTCATCGTCGCGACGGGCGCCGAGGTACGGCGCCTTGCCGCGGGCGAGAGAGTGGGGGTGCCCTGGCTCGCATCGACGGATGGCAGTTGCCGGTATTGCCGCAGAGGCCAGGAGAACCTCTGCGATAAGGCGTTTTTCACCGGCTATACCGTCGATGGAGGCTACGCGGAGTACGCGCTAGCTCATGAGAACTACTGCTTTCGATTGCCGGAGGGCTACGCCGATGCGGAGCTCGCACCGCTTCTTTGCGCCGGGCTCATTGGTTATCGCACTTATCGCATGGCGGGAGAGAACGCGGAGCACATCGGGATCTATGGCTTCGGCGCCGCGGCCCATATCATCGCCCAGGTCGCCGTCCATCAAGGCAAGCGGATCTATGCCTTCACGCGCCCAGGGGATGTCGAGGGACAGGCGTTCGCCCGGCGCGTGGGCGCGGTATGGGCCGGCGAGTCCGGGGAACGCCCGCCCGAGGCGCTCGATGCGGCGCTCATCTTCGCACCCGCGGGTCGCCTCATCGTCGATGCCTTGCGGGCGACCTGCAAAGGCGGGGTGATCGTCTGCGGCGGCATCCACATGAGCACTATTCCCTCCTTTCCCTACCGCTTGCTCTGGGAGGAGCGGGTCATTCGCTCGGTCGCCAACTTGACCCGTCAAGACGCCGAGGATCTTTTGTCTCTCGCCCCACAGGTACCGATCAAGACCCACGTGCAGACCTTCGCGCTGGAAGAAGCCAACGAGGCGCTCCGGCGGCTGCGCGAGGGCGCCATCGAAGGGGCGGCGGTGTTGGTGATGTACCAGGCGGACGATTAGGGATGGTGCAGCGGAGCATACGTCAGCAACACCACAACGATCTCGCAGATGAACCACCACTCGGTTCCCGAATACCGCAGTCAAAGTAGCCCGGAAGTAGCGAAGCGGATTCCGGGAACGCATTGAACCGTCGCGAATATCATCCCGGATTCCACTCCGTTTCATCCTCGGCTACGCTGGCTGAAGCACGTTATGTCGGCGGATTTGATCGTCATGGCAGAAGCGCCTACGATGTCGCAAAGGCAAAGTCATTTGATTGAGGCAGGAACGCTCAATGAAGTGGGAAGAGATTCGCAAGCAGTACGCCGGGCAATGGGTATTGATCGAATATAAGCAACTCGATCAGCAACTCAACGTTGTTGAAGGCGAGGTCATCGCTCATTCTTCTGCGAAGGAGGAGATCTACAAACACCTGTTGAAGACGAAGGGCCAAGACATCGCCATTGAATATGCTGGCGAGTTCCCGCACGACCTCGCGGTGATGTTTGATGCATGACCAGGTATCCACTGGAGCACGCGGGGAAACTCCTCCTGACGAAAGCGGCTATCAGCGGCCCGGCGGGGGTCAGGGTGGTCAGGCTCCTAGTTGATACCGGCTCTACCTATACAATTCTGCCCGCAGAGGTGTTGGAATCTGTTGGCTGTAGTCCCGCATCCAGTACTGACCACGTCAGGCTCGCCGTCGCAAATATCATCCCGGATTCCACTCCGTTTCATCCGGGCTACGCTGGCTTCTCAAAAGACACGGGCTCCTTAAATCCTTCGAAGACTTCCAGTGGTGGGTCAGCGGATGACGGCTATGGACACACCGAGCTTGAGCCTCTTCCAATTGCGATCCGCGGTCAGCGCTGGAATGCTCCGGAACAGTGCAAGGGCCAGGGCAGCGCCGAGGCATCGAACGCGATCAGTCGCGGCGACGTTCGGCGATAAATTCCTCCACGACCGCCGTGGGTTTGCGCCCGCCATAGAGTCTTTCAACCCACTCTGCCAGATCCGAAGGGGGCTTGCGTTCGACATCGCCTAGGCAGACCTCGGCCAGAATGGCCCGCGCCTCGGCCTCCATGCTGCGGTGCGCCCTGGCAGCCCGAAGCCGAAGCCGGGCGTGGACCTCCGCGGGTAGGTTACGAATGTTTAGGATCGGCATAATTTCGGTGTTGTCCGGAAGGTGTAGGCACTGTAGGCATAACCGCTCGCGGTGTCAAATTTCCGCGGTCCGTTGCTGGACGTTATAGGGTGGACCACCAGTTCGGCCAAGCGGCTGCCGGCGTCGGATCCGTCCTCCGAGGTGCGGCGGAGCAGATATTCCTGGAAGATGGCGCGCTCGAAGATGCCGGTGTCGTCGGCGAACAGGCAAAACAGCAGCCGCACCAGGAACACTTCCAGCGGATGGCCCTCGTAGCCGGTGGCCTTGAGCCGATCGTATAACCGGCCCATCGCCTCCGCCGCCTTGATGTTGACCGGATCCTGCTCCTTGTAGCTGTGGGTTTGGTAACCAGCGAGGAAGGCGAAGCGCCTAACCTGTTTGTGCAAGTCCTTGAGTGCGAATTCGTGACTCTCGTCCATCTCCAAATCGTGGACACGGAAGCGGCCGAAATCCGAGACGACGATATAGTGCGGCAGCTCCGCGTCCTTGAGGCCGGGGAAGTAGTCGCGCGCTTGCTGAAAGGCGCGGTCGAGGCTCCGGCCTTTAGACTTGTGCTCTATGAGCACCACGCCCTTCCACAGCAGGTCTATGTATCCCGCTTTCCCGTCAATGGTCTTAACCCGCTGCTCGAACGTGGCCAACCGGCGGCGGGAGACGCCAAAGACGTTGAAAAAGGCGTCCCAGAAGCTTTTGGCCTCCGCGTCCTCGGATTCGACCTGCGCCCACTCGCGGGAGAAGGCGAAGGCGCGGTCCTTGATTTCGTTCCAAGAAAGAGGCATCAGCCCTCTTCCGAAATTTCCGATGGTAGGCGGGGTCGGGTCACTCGCGTGATCAATGGCGGCAATCCGAGGGTCGTCGGGGCTTATGCGCCGGTCTTGGTACCGTATAACGGTGAGTATTTTTCCGCATTCACGAATACTGTTTCACGCGCTTGGGTATGCAAATGCGGTAATACACCACACTCGGATGGTTAATAATGGATCAGCATAGGTAAATCGTGCGCCCAGCGCACGCTACGAATCCGTCGCCGAATACCGCAGGCGCTGAGCAATCTGTTCGCGCGCCTCGCCGAGGAGCGACTCGCGATCAAGGCTTTCGAGGATTTCCCGCACCACGCGTTTGGGGCCGTTCGGTCCCCACGAACGGCCGAGCGCGAAATAGCTCTGCGCGGCGCGTCCGACGACGTAGGCCGAGTAATAAGCCACCGCGCCTTGGGCCGTACCGGTCACGAACGTCGACAGGCCCGCCGTGCCGCCCTTCATGGCCGAAGCGACGAAGTGCACGGCCCAGACGGTGCCCATCACGAGCGCCATTTGCGCGGCGATGGTCCGCAGCAATCCGCCCGCCTCGGCGGTGGTGACCGGGAGTCCATAGATGCGTGCAAGATGGAACACCAGGCCGACATCGGCGAGCCCGGCCGCCACCAGGTCCGAAATCGGCACCGGGTTGAGTCCCACGATCATGCCTTTGGCGACACAATATTTTCTAATGAGCCGGTCGGCTAACTCTTTCTTGATTGCCACGATCCGCTGGCCGATGGCATCGGACACCGATCCGGCGAAGAGCGTCGCATTGAGCGCCATCAGGGTCTTTCCTTCGGCTTCTAAAATCGACCAGAGGGCGCTCCGTAAGCTTTCCACATCGGCGGCCGCGGGACGGCGCGTTTCGATTTCACGGCCATGGGCATCGGCCTCGAGGTAGATGCGTGCGGCCGGTTCCGCCGCGGTGCATACGATATGCTCGGGCGGGATAAGACCGGCGCCGCGGAGCTTGAGCTGATCCAAAAGCAGCGCCCGATCGGAATCCGTGTAGCGATCGATCTTATTGAAGATCAAAAGCACCGGCCGATGCGCCGCGATGAGGACCCGCAAGGCATGCATTTCCGTTCCCGATAAATCGCCGTCGACTACGAACAGGATGAGATCGGCGCGTGCCGCCACGGCGTGCGCTTGGCGTTCGCGTTCCTCGCCGTCGATGTCGTTGATGCCGGGCGTGTCGATGAGAAATAATCCCCCGTCGTTCGATTCTTGCCAGACGGCGGATTGCGGTTCTCGTGTTTCCCCATGCAGCGGGCTGGTGCTGAACCGGCTCTCATGCAGCAGGGCGTTGAGCAGCGCGGACTTCCCCACGCCGACCCGCCCGAATACCGCGATGTGGATGTGTCCGTGTTCGAGCTTGTCGAGCATCGTCTGCACCCCGGCAAGCTCGGCGGCGAGTCCGCGCCGGACCGGCGCCGGCAGGTTGCGGTCCGCAAGCAAGGACTGCAAGCTCTCGCGGGCGAGATCGACGTGGCCGGCAGGCCCGGCGGCGGCTTCAGGACTTGCGTTCTTTCGCCAAGGCAACAAGGCGTCGAGCACGCGCTTCCAGATCATCGGTTATTTTATCCTCAAAAGCCCGCAGAGCGGGTGATACGATGAGCGCCCCATGTTCGGTGAGGGTAGCGGCGATGGCGCGGCCCAGGCTCTCAAAGATAATCCCATAACCGACCGCATGCAAAAGACCCCCGGCCAAGGTCCCCACGCCGGGAAAGGCCTTGCAAACGTTTCCGGCGACGGTCAGCACCAGCGGCAAGGTCTTACGCACCTGGTCGGAAGCGAGCTTGAGGAAGCGCGACACATCCACCTCGCGGGGACTCACGTCATAGGCCTGGCACAGTGCGCGCACCAGTCCCGTGCCGAGAAAGCCTTGGACCAGCAAATCCGTGCCGGGGCTGATCGCGACCACGGCTCCGAGCACGGCCTTGCGGGTGTAGTCGTCGATGATCTCTTGTGCGTGGGCCTCGCGGCGTACCACGTCCGCCCGATCGAGCTTGTCCGCCGCCAAGCGCCACACGGCCGAGTCACGCGCTGCGTCGATCGCGGTGGTGCCGCGCCGAAGAATGCGGTCGAGAGACTGAACGAGAGCGTCGATCTCGATGGGAACCGCGGCGGAAGCAAGCTCTTCGCGGCCATCGGCGCGTACCTTGACGACTGGACGCATACCCCCTGCCGAGATAGCGACGATGTCGATATCGCCCAGAGACGCCACGCGCCCGGCTAACCTCATGCGCAAGGCTTCACGCTGATCCCGGATATAGTGATCGATTTTGTTCAGGGCCAGGATAACGGGTTTCTGAAAACGGGCGAGGTGTTGCAGCTCCAGATACTGATCGCGGGTGAGATCCCCGTCGGTGAGGTAGATGACGACGTGGGCCCGCAGGGCTTCCTCACGCCACGCGCTTTCGTCGCCGCCCTCGCTCACGTTCAGGCCCGGCAGATCGGTGAGCAGGATCGGTGTCCCGTCCGGGCGGCTCCATGCATAGCGTGTCAGCGTTTGAGTCGTTCCCCGGCGCGCATCGACGACGGCCTCACAGCCGGGGAGCAAGGCTCGGATGAGCGAGGATTTGCCGGTGCTGCTCTCGCCGAAGAGCGCGATAAAGACCTGCGCTCCTGTGCGCCGCTCGGAAAGCGTGGCCAGCTCGGCGCGCGCCTCGTCTGTGTTGGCGCCTCGCCGTTCGGCCTCGGCGATCCGCGCTTCCAGCGCGCGGTCATCAAGGGGCAGAGGTAACGGGCGAGCCGGGGAGCGTTTACGCGGCCGCAGCAAGCGCCACACCAGCCAGGTGAATCCGCCCGTGAGCGCGAGGATCACTGCCGCGTAGGCAACCTGAACCAAGAGCGGTAACGACCGCAGCCCTTCCCAGACCGCGAAGGCCAGGTCCGTCGCGTACAAGAGGATCCACAAGGCGGAGGCGAGTGCCAGGCTCGCCAGCGCGGCGAGAAACAATCGAACCGGAAAAGGAAGGTTCATCGGCTTCTCGCGGACAGTGTAGTGGTTACGCCATGTCCCGGCCAGTAGCGCGCTTGGCGACTTATACCGGAGCTTCGGCGCCGCTCGTCTCAATAGAGCCTGGGAATCAGCCGTGACGTCCGGGCGCAGTAAGCATCGTACTCGGCACCGAACTGCGTGCGTAGCAGCCTCTCTTCCGCTCGGATGCGCGCGAGGAGTGGCGGGATACTGAGTGCCGTGAGCAGCACGCCGACCCCCGAACGAAAGGCGAGGCCCCACCCCAGCGAGTTGACGAGCAACCCCAGATAGCTGGGGTGGCGGATCACTCCATAGACACCGCTCGTGACCAGCGTGTGGCCGGGCTGGATGGCTACTAACCCGCTGAACCGACGGCCGAGCACAAAGACTGGCTAAATCCGCAGCACACCACCAGCGGCGAAGAGAACGACACCAAGCCAGCGAATGGCATCGCCGTCGAGGGTCCAGAACCCAATCCGGTCTGTGTAGGCTGGTAGATAGGCGTCCAGCAGCCCGATCAGCGCGAAGGGTACGATGACCCAGCGGTTGGCACGATCCTCGCGCTCGCCGGGGCTCAGGTTTCCGCCACTGAAGAGCGCTACGCCGGACAGCACGAAGAGCGCGATCGCAAGGGCAATCAGGGCCGGGTGCGAGAAGAAGGCGGCAAATCCGCCCCAGCCAAGGATGGCGAGGCCGAGATAGGCAAGGGTCGCCACTATGGTGATAACCGCTAATCCGGGTGTGGGCATCATGGCCGCCTCGTTTAGACGATCTCTCTTTATACCAGGGGACTTTGCCCAATGGCCGCTCTCCAGAACGTCGCCTTCTGACCGGCAAGCGACCGCCTCGGGCGGCCGCTTGCGTGGCCCCCCGCACGCCCTTCAGCGAGCAGCGCTTGCCGACTATCAGCCAAGGGGCGCTCTCAACGGAACTAAGATCTGGAGTAGCCAGCCTCCCTCTGACTGCGCATTGCGAGCACGAAGACCGTGCCGATCTGCTCGATATAGCGGTACAAAGCTATGTAGCCACGGGCGCTGCGTCCGATAACCAACTCCCTCGTGTCAGCGGATACGGGTCTACCGATAAGTGGATTATGTTGGAGTACGTCGATAGCCATAATGATTTCCCTGATACGGCCAGGCGCATCTTCAACAGCGTGCTCCACGAGATGCCCAAGGATGCGATCGAAGTCATCCTGAATCTCAGGAGCCAACTCGATTCTGGCCATCCTCAGCGAGGCAGTTTTTTACCCGCTGGACGAGCGACCGTTTTCCCCCTATCCGATCTTCAAGATAGCTGCGCATTTTTTCCCAGGGAATCGTCTTGCCGGAAGTCACGAGATCGGCATAGCGCTTCTCGGCAACGTCATGAAAGTCTGCGCGGCGCTCCGCCTGATCCGTCTTCTCTGCAATTGCCTCCAGAATGAAGCTATGGGCCGTAGTTCCGGTACGCTCAGCGGCAGCGGCAACGCGAGCCTTCAGTTCTTCTGGTAGCCGGATCGTAGTCGTGGACATGTTTGGACTCCAATGCAAAATCAAATTAAATGTAGCACAACCGTGCTACATCCGCAAAGATACAAGTCCACTGCGGAGGTCAAGATCCTTCGTCGCCGTCCGCGCACGTCATCCAATAGCTCGCGGCCTGCGCAATCCATGCGTCGATCGCTTCGCGCGTTTGCGCCGTTAACTCGAACTTGACGAGCTGACTGGTCTTTTGCTGCATGATACTAACTCGGCAGCGTGTCCATTCTGCGCGACATCACGTACTTGAAGTTTAACGATGTCGGAGCCGTGGAGCTTGGTATCGATGGCCAATTGACAAGGGCAAGGTCTCTAGCGCGCTTGGCCAGTTGCAGTCGGATCCGAATCGCCCAAATATCCTTGAGCCTTAACGGCGATTTCGGTCCAACGAGCCAATCTTTATTCCAGGGTGCGCTTCACGCGCCGCTTTGCAACTGACGTCGATTCGGTAGTCATCTCATCCACTCGCACCACAACATTTCTTGTATTTCTTTCCGCTGCCGCAGGGGCAGGGCTCATTACGACCTGTCTATTCAGAGTGAATTGGTGCGGGTGGACCATCCGCACCAAGCATCGTTGGTCATAGCATGTAGTATCATACAAAAGGTGACACAGGCCGATAAAATCCTCGAACGGATGCGTAACAATCCGCGCGATTGGCGGATCGAGGCCCTCGAAACGCTCGCCAAGCGTCTTGGAATCGTGGTACGCAAACCGCCGGGGAGTCATGTGGTTTTCCAGCACGACGCATCGGTATTGGAAGTGAGCGTCCCCGCGCACCGCCCGATCAAGCCCGTGTACGTTAAGCAGTTTCTAGCCTTGATAGATGACCTTCGGAGTTGAGCCATGAGCGCACCTAATTTTTATGACTACCCCTTCGAGATCCGGCCTCTGACGCTGGAGGAAGGCGGTGGGTTTCTGATCAGCTTTCCCGACCTGCCGGGATGCATGTCGGACGGCGAGACGCCCGAAGAGGCTATCGCCAATGGTAAGGACGCATTTGCCTGCTGGATGGCCGCCCATACGGATGCGGGACGAGAGACGCCCCGACCGGGCGAGTCCGCGAGCGGACGCTTCGTCACACGCGTTCCCAAGGGGCTCCACGCCCGACTCATCGCGCGCGCGAAGCAAGAAGGCGTGAGCATGAACGCGTTTGTCACCGCGATCATCGCCGAGGGCCTGGGCCACCGGGAAGCGCATTAGCCGACGTAGCGGGGATTCCCATGCCTTGCCCTTTCCCCGGATTCCATTTTTCATTGCATCCGCTGGTTCCGGGTACGTGAGCACGACGGTATGCGGTCATTTCACCGTACCGATGTGGGTCATACGTCCCGCGCGAAACATCGTAGGGTGTGGAAAGCGACAGCGCACCGCACCGATACCCTCTCGACCGATGCGGTTGCGAATAGGATTTTCAAACGGCCTTTGTGGCTCAGTAGGACTATATCGCCGGGGGTAGTCAATTACACGAATAGTCGGTGAGAACGTGGACGGTCGTGGCGTGTTCGGAGCCGTTGATCGGCCTCAGCGGGTTGCTTCACGGCCACATTGGTTGTTTGTGCGAGCGAGGCTGAGCGGGATTTCGGCGCGGTTGCAGAAGCGCTGTCGGTGAGGGGTCAGGCGGCGTGGAAGAGATCGAGTCGGCGCGCGGGTGAGCGCGGCGGTGCCCGGATAGGCAAGCCGAGATGGGCGAGGATCTTGGCGCTGCGTCCTCGGCGCGCCAAGCAGGCCCCTCCGTGGGCCTGGCTTTCACGGTAGGGTCGAGGATGGCGGCGATGATCGTCAAGGCGCCGCCCCACTGCGAACACTGCTCGATGTCGATAGCGAATACCCGTTTGAGCAACCGGGCCCAGCTCAGGCGGGCCAGGGGGATGGGTGGGGTGTCTCACCCTGATCAGGGGCGGGTGCGTTCGCGTCGATCGCCACGCTGGGGATAATCGCGGGACGCAATTTAGCGTTGGCAGCGAGCACGCATGGAAGTGAAAGCCAGGCACAGGGATGTATCGCTGTCAGCTCCTAAGGATGGAACCGCTTTGTCCATCGTCCTTGATGGTCTTGCTCTTCCTGTAAGTTACTGGCGTTGACAGTAGCATGGGGTTGCTGCTTCAGGCAACCGCTCGCTGACAGCAAATAGAGGGTAAAGGGTCCATGCCACGTGGGCTGCTCTGGTCGCGGCGAAGGTCCGCTCCTGGCCCGAAATTCAAACTGAGACACTACCGCGGCGAGAGGCGCCTTGCTTTTTACCCGCCCGTGCTAGAGGATGGCGAGCGAGGACGGGAAGAGACGCCCATGGCAATTCCAGCGAGTCTTGACGACGATCTCGAGCACCGAGTCCAGGAAACGGGCAGACGCTTGATCGCGGCCTTCGAGCAGCGGCGACAGGCGGCGCGCTCCGTTGATCTGTGGTTGGACCGGTTCTTAAACCAAGTCATGACGAGCGAGGCATTCCGCGTGCAAGCCCTGCGCTTCGTCGATGTGCTGCCGGCCTTGGACGATGACCGCGAGCTGACCGCACACCTGCACGAGTACTTCGGGCATGGCGATTTTCCGCTGACCGGGTTGCTGCGCTTCGGCGTGCGCCACGTGCGCGGGGACTTCGCCAATGCGATCATCGGCGGCGCCGTGCGCAAGGCTATGTCCGGACTCGCGCGGCACTTTCTCGGGGGCGCTAATGTGGAGGAAGCATTCAGCACGGCCGAAGCGCTGCGCAAGCGGGGCATCGGCTCCAGTATTGATCTCGTCGGCGAAGCGGTGGTCAGCGACGCCGAGGCCGAGGAATATCAACGCCGGTATCTGGATTTCTTCGCGCGCATCCCGCAAAAAGCCGCGGCGTGGCCCCCGCACCCGGTGCTCGATCAGGGCCAGGGACGGCGGCTGCCCCGGCTGAACGCCTCGATCAAATTATCCTCACTCGATCCTCAGCTCTCCGCGGTGGCGCCCGAAGCCGGCGCGGCGCGGATCGCGGCGCGCTTGAAGCCCATTCTCCGCGCGGCCAGGCGCGGCGGTAGCTTCGTGTGCGTGGACATGGAACAGTTTCATCTCAAGGAAACGGTGCTCTCCTGTTTCAAGCAACTGCTGCTGGAACCGGAGCTAATAGACTGGCCGGACGCCGGGATCGCAGTACAAGCCTACCTCCGCGAGACCGAGGCCGATATCAACGATCTCAGCGTCTGGGCGGCCCGCCGCGGGACACCGATCACCGTGCGTTTGGTCCGGGGCGCGTACTGGGATTATGAAACGGTCATCGCCGAGCAGCACGGATGGCCGCTGCCGGTCTGGACCAAGAAATGGCAGACCGACGCTTGTTACGAGCGTTGTGTGCGGCTCTTGTTCGAGCACCATCCCAGGATCGAGGCGGCGGTTGCGACCCATAACCTGCGCAGCGTAGCTTTCGCGATGGTCCTCGCCGAAGAGCATGGGATCGCACGAGATGAATTCGAGTTCCAAATGCTCCACGGCATGGCGAGCGGGCTCGAGGATGTGCTCGCGGAGATGGGCTATAGGCTGCGGATGTACGTCCCCTTCGGCGAATTGCTGCCGGGCATGGCGTACCTCGTGCGCCGGCTGCTCGAGAATTCCTCCAGTCAATCGTTTCAGCGCATGAACCTAGGGCGCACCTTGGCGGCGGGGCAACTGCTCGCCTCTCCGCATGGCGATGATCCAGCGGCGGAAAGCGCGCCGCGGGTGACCACCGGGGCCCGCGTTGGAGAGGGCGGCGCGGAGCCGGCGGGCGAGCGGGCGCTTCCGCGCTTCGGCAACGAGCCGCTGCATCGTTTCACCGAACCCTCCGAGCGCAATGCGTTTCGCGGCGCCTTACTAGCGGCGCGCGCCGCCCTCGGCGGCGACTATCCGCTCCTCATCGACGGCAAAGCGGTGGAGACGAAAGACGAGCTGGTGTCGGTGAATCCCGCGCGCCCCGATGAGGTGATCGGACGCGTGGCCCGGGCCGGGACGGGGCAGGCGGATCGCGCTCTGTCCGGGGCCTTGCAGGCGTTCGCAGACTGGTCGCGGCGAGCGGCTGACGAGCGGGCGCATCTGTTGCTATGTGCGGCGCTGGCGCTGCGCCGGCAGCGCGATGAGTTCGCGGCCCTCGAGATTTTCGAGGCCGGCAAGACCTGGCTCGAGGCCGATGCCAATGTCGCCGAGGCGATCGATTACCTCGAGTACTACGCTCGCGAGGCGCTGCGCTGGGCTGAGGCACGGTGTCACGACGTCCCCGGTGAAGAAAATGTCTATCGGTACGCTCCGCGCGGAGTCGGCGCAATCATTTCTCCCTGGAACTTTCCTCTGGCCATCCTTACAGGCATGTTGTCGGCCGCGATCGCGGCCGGAAACACGGTGGTGTTGAAGCCCTCCTCGCAGACACCGGTGATCGCCGCGCGTTTTGTGCGGTTGCTGCAAGAAGCCGGCGTACCACCTGGGGTGGTGCAATACCTGCCGGGCGCGGGCGGCACGCTCGGCGAATATCTGGTGCGGCACCCGCAGGTCGCCTTCATTGCGTTTACGGGATCGGAGGAGGTCGGCCGCCGCATCCTCCGGCTGGCGGCGGATTTCGGGCCGGGACAGTCCCATGTCAAGCAGGTCATCGCGGAAATGGGGGGCAAGAACGCGATCATTATCGACAACGACGCCGATCTCGATGAAGCCGTGACCGGGGTGGTGCAGTCGGCCTTCGGGTATCAAGGACAGAAATGCAGCGCCTGTTCCCGGGTCATCGTCCTCCAGCAGGCTTATGATCGCTTTCTCGAACGGCTGCTGGCGGCGACGCGCAGCGTGCGCATCGGGATGCCCGAGACGCCCGCGGTGTTCATGGGCCCCCTCATCGATGCCGGCGCCAAGGCGCGAGTGCTCGATGCGATCGAACGGGGCCGGGCGGACGGGGCAGACCTCGCCTTGGCGATGCCGTGTCCGGATTTGGGCGGCGGCTACTTCGTGGGGCCCGCGATCTTCACCGGCGTTGCGCCTGATTCCTACCTGGCGCAGACGGAGATCTTCGGGCCGGTCCTCGCGGTGATGCGAGTCGCCGATCTCGATACGGCGATTCGCGTGGCAAATCAGACGCCCTACGCGTTAACCGGAGGCATCTATTCGCGCAGTCCATCGCATATCCTGCGAGCGGCCCGTGACCTGCAAGTCGGCAACCTGTATATCAACCGCAAGATCACGGGCGCGTGGGTGAAGCGCCAACCCTTCGGCGGATTCAAGATGAGCGGGGTCGGCAGCAAGGCCGGCGGTCCGGATTATTTGCTCCAGTTCATGATCCCGCGAACCGTAACCGAAAACACGCTGCGGCGCGGATTCGCGCCGGCGGGACGCGCCGGAGATTGATGTTGGCGCCCGAGACCCTAGAACAAATCGCCGCTGCGGTGGAGGCAGCCAACCGGCGCCGCGAGCCCTTACGCATCTTCGGCAGTGATTCCAAGGCGTTTTACGGGCGCAGGGTGGTGGGGGCGGCGCCGTTGTCACTGCGAAACTTTTCCGGGGTGATAGCCTACGAACCGACCGAGCTGGTGGTGACGGTACGCGCCGGGACGAGAATCGGTGATCTCGAAGCATTGCTCGCGAGCGAAGGTCAGATGCTCGCTTGTGAGCCTCCGCATCTTGGGGGCGACGCCACGATCGGCGGGATGATCGGGACCGGGTTGGCGGGACCGCGCCGGCCTTACGCGGGGGGCGTGCGCGACAGCGTACTTGGGATCCGTTGCATCGCCGCCGCGGGATCTCTCCTGCGCTTCGGCGGCCAGGTGATGAAAAATGTGGCGGGCTTCGATCTCTCGCGCCTGATGGTCGGGGCGCTCGGGACGCTCGGGATCCTCGTGGAGGTATCGCTCAAGGTGCTACCACGGCCTCGGGCCGAGATTACCTTACGCCAGGAGGTCGAGGCCGCGCGCGCCATCGAGCTGATGAACGCGTGGGCGCGTAAGCCGTTGCCGCTCTCCGCCGCGGCCTATGACGGCGTGGCGGTGTATGCGCGCTTGACGGGCAGCGCGGTCTCGGTGGCCAGTGCCTGCGCGGAGATTGGGGGCCACGAGGCCGGCAGCCGATTCTGGGAGGATCTGCGCGAGCAACGCTTGCCGTACTTTCTCGATGAGCGGCCCGTGTGGCGCGTATCGGCACCCCCGGCGGCAGCTCCTTTGGCGCTTGCAGGAGAGTGGTTTTTCGACTGGGGTGGCGCGCACCGCTGGTTAAAGAGCGAGGCCGATCCCGCGGACATTAAACACGCCGCGCTCGGTTGCGGGGGGCATGCGGTCTTATTTCGTGGCGGAGATCAGAAAGGGGAGCCCTTTCCTAGGCCGCCGCCGGCCTTATTAAGCGTCTATCGGCGGATCAAGAAAGCCTTCGATCCGAACGGCATTCTCAATCCAGGCCGCCTACTCCCGGAGCTATAACTCACCTCGCCGATGCAAACCTCGCTGCCCCCGTCCTTCCGGGCCACACCGCAAGGGGAAGCGGCGGATGCGATCCTGCGAAAATGCGTACACTGCGGATTGTGCACGGCGAGCTGTCCCACCTACCGGCTGCTCGGCGATGAGCGTGACAGTCCCCGCGGCCGCATCTATCTCATTAAAGGGATGCTTGAAACGGGCGCGGCCCACCCGGCGATCCGGGAACACCTCGATCGCTGTTTGCTCTGCCGCGCCTGCGAGAGCGCCTGTCCTTCGGGCGTCGAGTACGGCCGTTTGTTCGAGATCGGCCGGCAAGAACTGGAACAACGCATCGCCCGTCCTCTGCTCGAGCGCTGGGTTCGGCGGGCGCTACGGATGACCCTGCCTTATCCCCGGCGCGTGCAGCATCTCACGCGGCTAGCGCGCATCATTCGCCCGCTGTTGCCACGGAAATACCGCCAGAACCTGCCTTTGGCGCCTCCTGCCGTCGCGCACGGCTGGCCGCAGGCGCGGCATCGGCGCACGATGCTGCTGTTGGAGGGCTGCGTGCAACCGGTGTTGGCGCCGGCGATCAACACCGCCGCAGCCCGCGTATTCGATCGCTTGGGCATCACGCTCCTGCCCGCGCGCGGATGTTGCGGCGCCTTGAGTTATCACCTTTCGGCCGTCGATGAGGCGCGCGCTTTCATGCGCCGTAATATCGATCGTTGGTGGCCGGTCCTAGAGCGTGGCGCGGAAGCCTTGGTCATCACCGCGAGTGGATGCGGGGCGATGGTTCGCGATTACGGTGACTGGCTGCGGGGTGATCCGCACTATGCCGCCAAGGCCGCGCGTGTATCCGCGCTGGCCCGCGATCCGTGCCAAGTGCTGATGCAGGAGGATTGCGAAGCCATCCGGCCTGCAACGGATGTTCGAGTCCCAATCGCGTTTCATGCGCCCTGCACTTTGCAGAATGCGCTCAAGCTCGCCGGAGTTACGGGAGACACTGTTGCAGGCCCTTGGGTTCAACTTGGTCCCGGTGCAAGACCCGCATCTGTGCTGCGGCTCCGCGGGGACCTATTCGATTCTGCAAGGGCCATTATCGCGCCGGCTTCTGGCGGAAAAAGTGAAGCGCCTGGAAGCACAGCGCCCGGCGCTAATCGCCACCGCGAATATCGGCTGTTACCAGCACCTCAAGCAAAAAGCGCGAGTCCCGGTAAAGCATTGGATTGAGCTTTTGGATCCCGGCGCGGCCCCGGCGGCCTAGCCCCTGGGGCGGCGGCCCAATTCAGCAACTCCCCGCGGCGGCTATTTGATTATCAGAACGCCTTCTTCGGTGCCGTCGCCCTCGATAAACTCGTCTAGGTTTTCGACCGGAGGGTCCCCATCATAGATGGCATTGATACGCCTTTGGCGGTAGGCCTCGCGCGTGAAGGTATAGGCATCGAGCGCGGCCTCGTCTCGAACGCGCGTCGCTTCGAGAAGATTCGCACGCGTGTTGATGATCCCCAGTGCACCGATCGGTCCAATCACGATGCTCGATACATAGAAGAGCGGGTTGAGCAGCGCGCTGGTCGCTAGGCCCGGTGTGTCACGTACCGAATTCGGACCCAGCAGCGGCAGGACGACATAAGCCACTTCATCCATCCCCCACACCCCCAGGGTTTGGCCGAAGTCTTCGTCGTGCTTCGGGACGCCCCAGGCGGTGGCGGGATCGAAAAAACCTCCGAACCCGAAGGTGCTGTTCACAGCGAAACGCCCGACATCGGAGAGACCTTGATTGACCTTTCCTTGTAAGAACGAATTAAGTATGACGTTCAGGTAAGTCAAATTATCAAAGAAGTTGGTGATCCCTTCGCGGACGGGCCCGGGGGTGTAATCGGCGTATTTTTGGGCTACGGGCTTAATTAAATACCGATCTATGCCATCGTTGATGTCGTACACGACACGATTCGCACCTTCCCCGGGATCATCGTTTCCGTTATCAACTGTCGGCGTGCTCGCGCAACCAGCTGTTAAAAACCCCAGCATCAACGCCAGCAGCTTGCATATCTTGTTATTCATACTTACCTCGACCGCTTCGCCTAATGGTTATGAGCCTGAACGCAGGAGGTATTACTCCCCAGCCCCATACTTAGCGATTTTATCGTTCAAATCTGTAATCAGATCGTCAAACCCCTTGCTTTTCAGTACCGACGTATAATCCGCTCGCTTTAGCGATAGGTCGCTGACGCCATCGGCGATGACATTTACGATCAACCATTCATCACTCTTGGTTTGTAATACGTAGTCCAGGCGGACCGCCTCCCCGTCCGACTTGACGATTTCGGTCTTGACCAGGATCCGGTCTTTCTTGAGCTCTTCGCCCGCGACATGCCGAAACTGCTCGTTATCGAAGTCATCGAAACGGGCCGCATAAGTCGCCGTGCTCAACTTCGTAAAGGTATCGATAAACGACTGCCGTTGCGCGTCGCTGAGTTCCTTCCAGAACCGTCCAACGACGATCTGTGCGATGGTCGCGAAGTCGAAGCTCTTGCGGATTAAGGGATCTAATTTCTGGTAACGCCCTGGATAGCCGAGTGTGCCGGCCTTCTGCATTACTTCCAATAACGCCGCGTGCAGTCTGTCGACGACGGCGACGGCCTCGCCGGGAACCGGTGCGGCGGCAACGCTAAGCGTCAATCCGAGACATAGGGCGAAGGCGCGTAGGACGTTTTTAACTACGGTAGTGAAATTCGCCTTCATGTCATCGAAACCTTACGATCCGCAGACTAGGTTTTGTAGTAACGCCCCTTCCATTGGGACCGTTCTCCCGACCAATAGCGAATGGCCGAGGACCATGTCATCGCGACATATAATAGCCCAATGATCGGTAATGTCAGCGCCCAGGCCCTCGATTGCCGGTAATATTTTAACGTGGGCTGGTAACTCGCCATGGCTAGAAAGATGAGAACGAGAGAAAAAACCCTATCCCATCCGCTGGCAGCCAGAAGGCCCGCCACGGGCACGCAGAAGGCTAACAGCATCATCCCAGTGCATAGCACTAGTAGAATGAGTGAATAGCGCAGTTGGGTATAGGCCGTTCTGGCAACCATCTTCCAAATGCTCGCTAAGCTCGCATACGCCCGTAGGCTCGACGCGGAGCGCGTTAAGCCGAGCCAGGTTTTAAAGCCTTTGGCCTTGACCGCCTTTGCGAGGGCACAATCGTCGATAAGCTCCGCTTTAATCGCAGCAAACCCTCCTATGGCCTCGAGCACGCGCGTTTCCACCAAAATGCATCCGCCCGCGGCGGCGGCCACATAGCGGCTGGAGGGCAGGTTCGATAGTTGAAACGGGTACAGCAGCTTGAAGAAAAACACGAACGCCGGCATCAGCAGTTTCTCCCACCACCCCTCCATCCGCAGCTCGACCATCAAAGACACGAGATGATTCCCTTCGTTTTTCAATTTGGCGCGCAATACCGCCAGGATCCCTGTTCGCAAAGCGACATCGGCGTCCAATAGTAAGGTCAATGCCGAACGCACACTAGCCCGCCCTTGCTCGAGCGCCCATAGCTTTCCCGACCATCCGGGGGGAAGCGGCTCTCCGCGCAGGATTTCCAGGCCCTCGATGTCGACCGCTAGCGCCTTGGCGACCGTGTCGTCAGCGGATTGATCGTCAATCAGGACAACGCGGAAACCCCGTCCCTGCCGCGCCAACGCGTGTAGCGTCTGTTGAATTACCGCGGCCTCATTGCGGGCCGGGATAAGAACGGTTACATCAGTGAGGTCGACCTCGGCGCTCGCGGCGGCATCCAGCGATTCATCCGTGCGCCAGGGGCGCCACGGCGCCAACAGGATCCCGATCCAGATGAGGTAGCTTGGGACGAGGAAGAAAACCCATCGCATTTAGCGATTGCCGCGCAGGACATAGACCCGCTAGGCTACTCGTTTTCGTCTATGCGCACCGGTAAATTCCACGGTCGCGACGAGGCGGGGTTTTTGTGGCGCATGCTGTTCATAGAGAATCGGCGGCTCCGGGGCCATGGGTCCCGTGGTCGATGGTCCGTGCAGCATAAGCCGGAGGGCTTTTAGCGGGTGAGCAAAGGCATCGTTGACCGCCGTGGCTTCGTAACCGCAATGCACCATGCAATCGTCACATTTAGGATTACGTCCGGTTCCGTAGCGCTCCCACTCGGTTTCGTCTATTAACGCCTGGTAGGTCGGCGCATAGCCTTCCCCTACGAGAAGGTAACAGGGCTTTTGCCATCCGAACACGTTGCGCGTCGGATTGCCCCACGGCGTGCATTCATAGCTCTGGTTTCCGGCCAGGAAGTCAAGGTACATCGGCGAATGATTGAAGCGCCATTTCCGATTCTTACCGCGTTTGAATACGTCGCGGAACAATTGTTTGACCTCCTTACGCTTGAGGAAAACATCCTGCCGTGGCGCCCGCTCATAGCTGTAGCCAGGCGAAATCGTCACGCCTTCCACGCCGAGATCGGTCGCAACATCTAGGAACTCCGCAACTTCCGGCGCCGTTTCTCCTTGGAACAGCGTGCAATTGACGGTCACGCGGAATCCTTCCGCGCGCGTCCTGCGGATGAGCTCCACGCACTTATCGTATACCCCGTCGCGGCATACCGAGGCATCGTGCCGGTCCTTGGTGCCATCGAGGTGAATGGAGAAGGTTAGATAGGGCGAGGGTGCGTAATCCGCCATGCGCCGATCGAGCAGGAGCGCATTGGTGCATAGATACACGAATTTCTTGCGTTGGATGAATCCCGCCACGATCTCGGGCATCTCTTTGTGAATCAGCGGCTCGCCCCCGGCAATCGATACGATCGGCGCGCCGCATTCGTCGATGGCGCCCATGCATTCCTCGACGCTAAGCCGTTTGTTCAGGATTTCCTCGGGGTAATCGATCTTGCCGCAGCCCGCGCAGGCGAGGTTGCAACGAAACAGAGGTTCAAGCATGAGCACCAACGGATACTTTTTGCGACCACGAAGTTTCTGTTCCAGAACGTAACGCGCGACACGGAATTGCTGGATTAATGGGACTCCCATTCGTAACCCCCCAGTGCGTTGTGGCTTTTTCGTTGAACGATCAAGGAATTGAATTGCGATTTTGTTGTATATATGTCATTAACATACAATAGCGGGCGCGCAATGTACAGCAAAATTACAACGAATTCTTGCCAGCACGGATAGCTATATTCCATAATGTGATATCCCCTAGATCGAGGCTTGATGATGGTTACTCGCTACTCGCTGTTGCGCACGATCGATACGCCCATGGACCTGCGCCGGCTCCCAGAGTCCGAGCTCGCGCCGCTGGCCGCCGAGCTGCGTGCGTTTGTTCTTGACTCCGTGAGCAAGAGCGGCGGGCATTTCGCGGCGGGTCTCGGTACCGTTGAGCTCACGATCGCACTGCACTACATATTCAACACCCCGGAAGACCGCATCGTGTGGGATGTCGGCCACCAAGCGTATCCGCATAAGATCCTCACCGGCCGGCGCGAGCGCATGGACACGATCCGGCACTGGGGAGGTCTCGCGCCGTTTCCCAAGCGCGACGAAAGTCTCTACGACACCTTCGGCGTTGGGCATTCCAGCACCTCCATCAGTGCGGCACTCGGAATGGCGATCGCCGCGAAACGCCAAGGGTCTGGCCGCAAGGCCGTCGCCGTCATCGGGGACGGCGGTATGACCGGCGGGCTCGCGTTCGAGGCTATGAACCATGCGGGGGATCTCGGTATCGATCTGCTGGTGGTGCTGAATGACAATGACATGTCTATCTCTCCGAATGTCGGGGCGTTGTCGAACCGCATCGCTCAAGTCTTGTCGGGACGTCTCTATGCCACCGTCAAGGAAGGGAGCAGGAAGGTGCTGTCGAACATGCCGCCGGTGTGGGAGCTCGCGCGCCGCGCCGAGGAGCACGTCAAGGGGTTGATCATACCGGGCACCCTGTTCGAGGAGCTGGGGTTTAATTACATCGGTCCGGTCGATGGGCATGATCTCTCGGCCTTGCTGACAACGATTCGCAACCTGCGTCAATTGCACGGTCCCCAGCTCTTGCATGTCATAACGAAGAAAGGCAAGGGCTATGCGCCGGCCGAGGCGGATCCCGTCAAATACCACGGCGTCACGCCCTTCGATCCGGTGCAGGGAATTGTCTCCTCGAAGGCCCCGAGCAAACCCACCTATACCAAGATCTTCGGCGACTGGATCTGCGACATGGCGGCGCGCGATCCACGGCTGGTCGCCATCACCCCGGCGATGCGCGAGGGCTCGGGCCTGGTGCGATTCCAAAAGGAATACCCGGACCAGTATTGTGACGTCGGGATCGCCGAGCAACACAGTGTCACGGTGGCAGCCGGAATGGCCTGCGAGGGTCTGAAGCCGGTCGTTGCGATCTACTCGACTTTTCTGCAGCGGGGCTATGACCAAGTCATTCACGATGTCGTCAATCAAAAGCTAGCGGTGCTTTTTGCCATCGACCGCGCGGGGCTCGTGGGCGCGGACGGCCCCACCCATAACGGCAGCTATGATCTGACCTTCCTCCGCTGCTTGCCCGGGATGGTGGTTATGGCGCCTTCCGATGAGAATGAATGCCGGCAAATGCTCTATACCGGATTCCTGCTCGATGGGCCGGCGGCGGTCCGCTATCCGCGCGGGGAGGGCCCGGGGATGCGCGTCGAAGAGGCCATGACGGCCTTACCCGTCGGCAAGGCCGAGATCGAACGTTCGGGTAGGCGCATCGCGCTGTTGGCGTTCGGAACGATGGTCGCACCGGCGCTCGAGGCGGGCGAGGATCTCAAGGCCACGGTCGTCAATATGCGTTTCGTGAAACCCCTCGACAAGGAGTTGCTGTCGCAACTCGCCGAAACCCACGAGTTGCTGGTGACGGTCGAAGAAAATGTGGTCGCCGGGGGCGCCGGCGCCGGGGTGGCCGAGGTGCTTGCAAGCCAAGGCCGGCATGCGCCCATCGTGCATTACGGCTTGCCCGACCGGCTGATCCAGCACGGTACGCGAGAGGAGATGTTGGCGGACGCGGGACTGACCAAGGAAGGTCTCCTGGAGTTTATTCGCCGGCACGCAAGTGGGCTGAAGGTCAGCGCCCCAAGCCTAATAGCCCTGTAAGCGCTTCGGGGCGCTGGGCTCAACGGCGCACGATCTCACCGATGGCGGCGATAAAGCGCTGCACGTCATCGGCGCTGATGGCACCCATCGTAGACACCCGAAACAAGACCTTGGCAAACGCCGCCTGCCCGGCGTAAATCACGAATCCATGCTGTTTCAGCCGGTCGTGGAGCGCGAGGTACTCCATCCCTTCAGGCAAATGGAAAGAATTTAAAACCACGGAGCATACCGCCGCCGGAAGCAGCGGCCGGATCCCCACCGCGGCGAGACCCTCGCGGATACGCGTGATGTGTTCTCGGTAACGCCGCTGGCGCGCCCGCCATCCTCCCTCCTCTTCCAGCTCCGATAACGCCTCATCGAGAGCGTAGAAGCCCTGCACGGTCTGCGTATACGGCGTACTGCCGGCGTCTTGCGCTTGGCAATACGGGCGGAGATCGAGATAAAGACTTCGCGGCGCTTGGCCTGCGGGCGGGAGCGCCTGGCGCCGCACGATGACGAACGCTACGCCCGGCACGCCGTGCAAACATTTATTGGCGGTGCCCGCGCAGGCCGCGATGTTCCAGCGCACGAAGTCGAGGGGCTCGGCCCCGAAGCTACTCACGCCGTCCATCAAAAGCTGAACGCCTCGCGCCTTGCAGATTTCCGCCAGATCGGCGATCGAATTGAGGCGGCCGGTCGTGGTTTCGTGGTGCACGAGCGCAACGTAGTGAAACCTCCGGTTTTGATCGAGGCAAGCCCGCACCGCGTCGAGATCGATCCCTCGGTCCCAGGCGTGGTGCAGATGCACGTGGTGTAGCCCGTGGATGCGCGCGAGCGCCGTGAGCCGCTCCCCGTAGACACCATTCTCGAGTATGAGCACGCTATCTGTATCTTTAATCAGAGTATTCATCATCGCCTCGACCGCGGCGGTTCCCGAGCCGGTCAGCAACACGGCCGCCCAATGATCAAGGGGAAGGCCGTACACGCCGAGTAGCTGCGTACGGATGCTTTGTTGAAGCGCGGTAAACTCCGGTTCCCGGTGACAGAGATCCGGCCGCAGCAAGGCCTGGCGCACGCGCTCGCTAAGCGTGACGGGACCGGGATTCAGAAGGATCATCAGTCCTCCCTAAAAGCGCGAACCGATGTGCGACATGAGCCGCCGCACGACGTCGGAAGGAGCGACGGCCGGACGCGGTAAGACGGGCAGGGCGCCGGTGCGGATCTTGACATGGCAAAAGAGCGGCTTGCCTTCCGGGACCGCATCGAACAATGCCTCGACGACATCGGGCTGATCACCCGCGAAGCTACTCCCGTAACCGCACGCCTGGGCGATCTTTGCGAAGGAGACGCCGGCCGACACCGTGGCTTGGGCGCCGGTCGAATCGTGCGCTTCGTTGTCGAGCACGATATGAATGAGATTAGGTCCCCCATAGGCTCCGATGGTGGCGAGATTGCCCATGCGCATGAGCGCCGCGCCATCGCCGTCTAGAATGACCACTCGAAGGTCGGGCCGCGCGAGCGCGAGGCCCAGCCCGAACGAGGAGGCGCACCCCATCGAACCCACCATGTAAAGCTGGTTCGGGCGGTCCGCGAGCGTATACAGCTCGCGTCCTGTATAACCCGTGGTGGCAATGATGACCGTGCCTTCGGCGGGTGTGCGTTCGAGAACGCGGTGCAAGACCTCGCTCCGGCTCGGCCAGGTTTGCTCTCCCACCATCTCGGCATGCGTTCCCGGTGCGGCCGGACGCGGCGGTCGTCGCTCTGGATCCAAGGCGTGGGCAGCGACGGTTCCTTTGCGCATAACGAAGGCATAGGGCCGTTCCTCGCGCTCGATGAAGGCGCGCGCGCGATCCAACGCCGCGCGGATCGCGCCTGGCTCGATGGGAAACGGTTCCCAGGGGATCTCCATCGTTTCCAACAAGGAACCGGTGATCCGCCCCATCAGCCGGTGTTGCGGTTCGTCCTGCAGATCCGGGGCGCCGCGGTGCGTACAAATCAACAGCAGCGGGATGCGGAAAACATAATTCAGCGAGGTCAGCGGGCTCACGGTGTTGCCTAAGCCCGAGTTTTGGATCATCACGATCGAACGCTGTCCGCCGACGGCGGCCCCGCTCGCGGTCGCCACGGCGTCGCCTTCGTTGGCCGAGGAGATATAGCGCAGACGTTCGTTGTTGATGACAAAGTTGATAAACGGGGTCAGAAACGAACACGGCACCCCCGCGTACGAAGTATAGCCGGCCGCACGGGCCACATCGACGAAATCCCGCGCCTCTATCATGATGAAATCAGTGCCGTCCCTCGGCGAACGAACCGGCCCGATCGAGATCATCGAGCGTGTTCACATCCAGCCAGTGGCCATGGATATACAGTACGCGAACCTTATTCCCCGAGCTGACCAAGTGATTGAGCAGATCAGGCGTGTTCAAACGTGAAAAGTCGGCGCGCGCGCGCAGATCCGCGAGCCCTTTCTTAAGCGCCCGGCAGCCCTCGCCTTGGGCCCGCCACATGCCGATCCAACGTCCCGAGGGCAGCCCGGCGCCGGAGGCCGGATCAGCGGTGATCCGCTCTAGGTATGCGTCCTCGCTCATGAGGGAGCGTGCATCGGGCTGGGTACAATAGGCGTAATCGGAAGCGCCGCCGACCGAGGCACGGGTATCCGCGGAATCGACCACCGCTACGATGCCGGCGTCACTGTCCAAAAGATCGCGCAGGATATAGTTTCGGAACAAGAGATCTCCGTAGAGGATCACCGTATCCTCACCGAAACACGATTCGGCACGGCTGAGCGAGGCAAGCTCGCCGGAGTCCTGGTAGCCGGGGTTCAGGACGAGACTAATCCCGGCCGTGTCTATCGCTTCGGCGCGGTACCCGGCCACGACGGTGATCTCGTTTACCGCCTGCTTCTTGAGCTCTTCGACGAGCCGCCGCAGGATCGGTTTTCCGCTAATCGGTAACATGACCTTGGGTCGGGTCGCAGTCAGACCGTAGAGCGCCTCACCGCGCGTCGCCGCCAAGATGACTGCACGCGTTCGCGAATGGCCGGAAACGGCGTAGCGCCGCTCCGCCGCCGAGAGCTCCTCCGCTCCTTGCAAGCGAAAGATTTCCTCTACCGGCGCTATCCGATCCTCGACATAGACCGGGGTTTCGGTCTCATGAATGGCACCGGCGGCGCTTTGCATCGCCGCTACCGCCGCGCGTAGCATGTGATTGGCCCAGATCACCAGAGTGATCCCGGCCTGGCGATAGACCTCGGTCGGGGTGCTGTAATACTTTGTGGGCACGATAACGAGAGGCGCGCGGCCCGCCCATTCCGCCGCGAACGCGAGGATTTGATCGGGACGCGACAGCTTGCTGTGGATTAAGATAGCGTCGGCCCCGGCCGCGCGATACGCCTCGGCGCGCAGCAGCGCTTCTCGCAGGTCCCAGCCGGCGATCAGAGCCTCGACCCTGGCCACAATGCAAAAATCGCGATCGTTCTGGCTGTCTTTACCGGCCTTGATCTTGCCGCAGAATTCCTCGATGTCGGCGAGGTTCTGCCGCTCTCCCGCGATAAAGCTGTTCATTTTCGGGAACATCTTGTCCTCGATACACACTCCCGCGATTCCGCGTTGCTCGATCTTTTTAACCAGGCGCCGCAGGTTGTTGAAATTTCCGTAGCCTGTGTCTCCGTCCAGTAATATCGGGATGCTAGTGACATCGGACATGAACTCGAGCATTTCGACCACTTGGGTCCAGCTTGCCTCGTTGTTATCGCGTACACCAAACTGCGCCGAGAGCGACAGCCCGCTGGCCCAGATCCCATGAAACCCGGCCTCTTCGACGATGCGGGCGCTGATCCCGTTGTGGGCCTCCATAATGAATTCGAGGCGCGATGAATCGAGCATCCGGCGCAGTCGCGCGCTTTTCGAGAGCTTGGCCGAGACGGACTCCGGTTTAATCATGTTCAATCCAGTAAATGCGGCAGGATCTCGCGCTCCGCGCGGCACACGTCCTCGGGGAAATCGATTTCGATCCAGGGCACGCCGCTCACATCCTCGAATCCGAACGCCTCTGGGGTTTCCAGGACCAGATCGCGAATGGCTTCTTCATACGGTTCGGCGTGCAAGCCGGCGCTGGAGTAATAATCCGCGCGCTCGGCCAGGCGTGCGGCGACGGACCCGGAAAAGCGGAAGAATCCAACGGACTCACCGCAAAAATCATAAGCAACGCCGGCCGCGATCCGTTTACGAAACTCCACCGGGCGGCCGTCGCGCACGCAGATCTTAACCGGTTCGTCGGTAGGCTCGAAGGCGCGATCGATCAGAAAACAATTTTGAACCTGAGAATGTATCAAGCACTGCAGCAGATCGGGTCGATACAACACATCGGCATCCATCAGCAAAACGTCATCACCCCCGCGCAGTACCTGCCTTACGGCCCACAAGCTGAGAACGCTTCCGCATTCGTAGCGCGCATTATAAACAGTTCGCACCGGGGCGCTTGGGGCAGCCGAGAGGATCGCTTCTTCGATCAACTCCGATCGGAAGCCGACGGCGATAACGATTTCATGGATGCCGTGAGCGCTAAGCGCCTCGAGATGGCGGCAAAGTAAGGTCTTGGATCCGAACGCCAAGAGGCATTTGGGGTGTTCTATGCCCAAGCGCCGGCCGGCGCCCGCGGCGAGCATGACTGCCTTCATGCGTTGCGTAGGTGACTTGCCGCGCGCCGCTGGAGCCTGAGAGCTTGTGAAAAAACCTGCTGCGCTCGGGGAGCTAACGCCGTCCTTGGAAGGCGTCTTTAAAGCCAAAGTACGCGATCGCGTCTTTCATGTTGGAAATAAACCGGCGTGTCGCAGACATGCGCGCATCGGTCACGTATTCCATGGTGAGTACGATGCGCTCCTCTCCCTGACCGAGTGGAGTCACCCGATGGTACAGTTTATCCCCATTAAAAACAACGAGCATCCCGGGCGCCAAGGCCAGGGATAAAGACTCGGTTTCGCGCTCTGGATCGTCGCGGTAGAGCTGGTATTCCAGCCGGCTGCTGGAGCGATCGACCAGTCCGAGCAACACCGTATAACGCAACCCCCGATAGTAGGACGTGTCGTAATGCCATCCGATATGGTCGCCGGGTTCCGTGTAGCAGTATAAGGCGTAGGTGTGAGGATCGTCCCCGGGGCAAGGTAAGAGCGCTCGTCCGGTGATATAGCTCAAACCCTGCGTGAACGCCGGCAACGTATATAAACTTTCGAAAGCCGGCGCCATGCGGTCCAACACGAAGCGGCTCACGCTACCGCCTTTCTTGTGTTTTGGGAGGTAGTTTCTGTGTACCGACGGCCGAAGTTGCGGAAGTCGCGCCAGTAAGGGTTGCAGCGTCTCGGGACCGAGAAGCTTGTCGACGACTAGAAACTCATTCTGGGCGGCGAACTTTTGCTTGAGTTGGTCGATCTCGAATCGGGCGAACATAGTTTCAAGCGCGGCTAAAGTCTATTTCCCGAGGCGCGACGAAGGGACGGACGGCACTGGAGCAGCGGCGAGGATTCATCGTTGGTTTCCCCTGGTTATGAAATCCCGTGTGCTTTGTGTATAAGCGCGCGGGCTTCAAAAATGTAAAGACACGCCGAAACAACAAAAGAAATGGTCAATATTATATGTCGTATTATTAATGCTACACAAGAAGGACTAGATTGTGGCATAATAGACACATTGCGCTTGCATTTTCCGGAAAAGGGATCCGGCAATGCCGCTTCGACCCGGGTCAGAGCCCCTACCCGAGCTCGTACATGCAGCGCTTGTAAAGAACTTTGACGAACAGAACGTGACCACTTGACCTTGCTTAAAGCGCTGTTTTTAATTCTTGGCCTGGTGCTGCTTGGCCTGCTCGTGCGGGACATGGATTCCGCTGAAATCCTACGGCACATCCGGCAAGTGGGGAGCACGGGTATCGGTTTCGTCATCGCCCTCTATGCGGTGACGTTTCTGGCCGATGTCGCCGGTTGGCATCTCACCTTCAAGACCATCCCGCTGAACCTCCGTTGGTTGCAGCGCCTTTATGTCGTGCGCATGACGGGCGAGGCCTTTAACAACGTTACGCCGCTTGGCGCCATGGGCGGCGAGCCGGTGAAGGCGATGCTGTTAAAGTCGCGCTATGGCGTGAATTATCGCGAATCGGGCGCCTCCTTGATCCTCGCGAAGACGGCCATCCTTATCGCCTTGGTGTTTTTTCTTGCCCTGGGTTTCTTGGTCCTGATGCCCTCCGAGCATATACAAAGCTCTTATAAAGCGGTCGCCGGGATTGGCCTGGCCGGTTTCGCGACAGCCATCACGCTTTTTTTCCTCGTCCAACGCTTTCGTCTGTCTTCCTGGTTAGGGCGTTTAGCCGGAGGATCGGCGCTTGGCCACCGCTTAGAGACGGCTTTGCGCGTCATTCACGAGGTGGATGAGCGCCTCGCGAGCTTTTACACCGAGCGCCGCGCCCGTTTCGCGGGGGCGCTGGCCTTGGCGTTTATCAACTGGCTGCTCGGGGTGGTCGAGGTTTATGCCTTGATGCAATTTCTCGGTTACCCGGTGTCTTTTATGGACGCTTGGATCATCGAGGCGATGGCGCAACTCGTGCGCGCGGGGACCTCGTTTATCCCTGCGAGCGTCGGCGCCCAAGAAGGCGCGATTATTCTGGCGTGCTCGGCGATCACCGGGGACCCGACCCTCGGTTTTGCGCTCTCGGTCATCCGGCGCGTCCGCGAGATCGTTTGGATCATCGGCGGGCTCGGCCTATGGCTGCTGGATTCCATTGGCGAGACCAATACTCGGATAGAGCGGGACTCTATTCCGGAGGCTCCGGTTCCTTAGCACGCCGGTGCAACGCTACGGTTACGTCATAATCGCTGCAAGTGTGGTGTCCGGCGCAAACTGGGATCTACTAGGATAGGGGATTCGACCGAAGGACCCGACCAGTCGTAACGAGGCTGTCGAAAAACCCGCTTACCCCTTAGCCGAGGTATCCGTTCGCGCGATACCAGTCGATAGCGTCACGCAAGGCGTCGGCGGGCGGCCGGTGGGTATAGGCGAGATCGCGTTCGGCTTTTGCGCTGCTGAAGAACATTTTCTTCTTTGCCATTCGCACCCCATCGACGGTCGCACGCGGCTCGCCGCGACCGGAGAACCGGGCCCAGCTTTCCATCATATACGCGAAAGGTAACACGAGCCCATGGGGCAGACGCAGTCGCGGTGGGCGCCCGCCGGTGATTGAAGCCACGCTGCGAAGGATCTCGTACAAGCTCATGTTCTCGCCGCCCAGGATGTAACGCTCCCCGACGCGGCCGCGCTGAAACGCCGCGAGATGTCCCTGGGCGACATCGTCGACATGGACGACGTTGAGCCCGGTATCGACATAGGCCGGCATGTGTCCGCGAGCGGCATCCAACACGGTGCGGCCGGTCGGGGTCGGTTTAACGTCCCTGGGACCGACGGGGGCGGACGGGTTGACGATGACGACCGGCAATCCCTGGTCCGCGGCCAAACGGCGGACTTCGGCCTCGGCAAGAAACTTGGATCGCTTGTAGTGGCCGATCATATCGGAGAGCGCGGCCGGGGTCTCTTCGTCGGCGGGGTTACCGCCGGCGTTTATGCCGAGCGTTGCGACGCTGCTCGTATACACGATTCGGCCGATCCCCGCCTCGGAGGCGGCGAGCAACAGGTTCCGGGTACCGGTGACGTTGCTGGCGTAAAGTTCCTGCGGGTTCGGGGCCCAAAGACGGTAATCGGCCGCGAGGTGGAAGAGTGCTCGGCAGCCCGAGACGGCCTGTTTCAACGTGGCCGGATCGCGTAGATCGCCTGCCACCACCTCGATGTTCAGCCCCTCGATATTTCGCCGGAGGCTTCCTGGGCGCGCCAATACACGCACCGCATGGCCCGCGTTCAAAAGGCAACGGAGCACGGCCGACCCGACGAAGCCGGTTGCACCGGTGATGAGCGTGGTCATTGCGCTTGGTGGGGCGCTCGCTGCAACGCTAAGAACTGCCTCACAACCAGCCCGGCCGCGATCGACGCTCCGAGGGCGGCGGCGGCTAGAAACGGCACGAGAGCGTTCGAGAACGTGACTACGGGCAACAAGTACAGTACGTCTTCCGCCTCGAATCCGCCCCAACCGGGCTGCTTGGTTTCTGCTTTTCCATACCGTTGTTCGATCACGTTGCGCATATGGAAGATCGACGCCACCGCCACGCCAGCGATGACGCCGGCGGGCAGCGCCCATGCGCCTGCCCCCGTGTTCCAAAGCCCGATGCCGATGCTTACGAAGAGCGTCACATGCACGATCGCATCGCTGGCCAGATCGTAGCGGTGCCCCGCGCGGCTCGTCTTTGCGGTGAGCCGCGCCAACTCGCCATCGGTATGGTCGAGTAAGTTGGAGAGCGCGAGTAAGATCGCCGCCAGGTTCGGCCAAACGCCGCTCGAAAAAGCCGCGGCCGCCGCGATCCCCGTCAGCAGGCGGACGCTCGTCAGATGATTGGGCGTGATCGGCGTGTCTCGCAGGGGCCGGATCAAGAGCGACGCGAGACGGGCGTCCCAGGGTTTGCGCGTCATGCGGTTTGCATCGGTCTCTGCTTACCGCTCCCGAGCAAGGCGAGTAGGCTCGGTAATACGATGAGGGTGCAAAGCATCATGAGCACGATCCCGACCGAAAGCAACACGCCCATGCTAGCCGTGCCCTGATGGGGGGAGACGGCGAGGTTGCTAAAGGCACTGGTGTTCGTGAGCGCGCTCAGCACGACGGCCCGCGCCGTACTGGTGTTTAATAGCGCGCCGTCGTCGGGCGGCGCGGTACGAAAGCGATGCACCATGTGAATCCCGTTGTCCACGCCCATGCCCAAGAGCAGCGGCAAGGCGATAATATTGGCAAAATTGAACGGGATCCCGAGCACCACCGCGGTGGCGCCCGTTAATAACGCGGCCAGCAGCAGGGGCGTTAACACTAGCACGATATCGCCTTTACGTTCCATGAACACGGCGAGGACCACGGTGATGGTGAGCAAGGAATATAAAAACGCTTGCTGGAACGCGGTCACGACCGCGCGTCCTCCTTCCAAGTAATTTACCGGAACACCGCTCACATCGGACTTGACGCTGCGTACCTCCGAGACGAATCGTCCCAGCGCCGCCGAATCGTTGAGATTGCCGCGCGGAAAGACCTCCATGCGGACTACGCCTTGGGGCGAGATCCAGCGTTGCTTCAGTTCTTCCGGTAGATCATCGAGACTGACGATTGCGGCGTTCAAGGAATCCCTGAGGGAGTCCAGGCGTCCCGGCAGCGAGGCCGTGAGACTGGTCTCGAGCGCCGCCAGGCTTCGTTCCGCCGCTGCGGTATCCAGCGAGTGAAGGTGTTGCAGAAAGGCGTCGATTTCTCGTTCGAGCCGCAGGCCGCTCGCGGTGATAGTCGCCTCGGGATGCGCGCCGAGATAAGCGGATAATAGGGTGCGAAAGCCTGCTAAGGTTTCTTGGGTAGGCCTCGCGGCCGCGACGTTTGCGTCGCTCGTGGCGAGCTCGGGGCCGAGCGTCAAGGCCATGTCTTCGATGATCGGCAGCTTCGCGTTTTGGTCCTCCGGGACGAAGCTCTCAATCGTGAGCACATCATCGACGCTCGGGAGCGCCTGCATGCGCGCCTTCGTCGCCCGGGCCGCCGCCAGGCTTTTCTCCAGCACGACCAAGGACCAGGGGGAATGCTCGCTGGTCGCCAAAAGCTCCTTGAACGTCTGGACTGACTCGTTCGCCGGATCCTGCAGGTTCAGGGGATTGTCATCAAAGCTGGATGCGGGCAGGACCAGGACCGCCGCCGTCGCTAGCACCGCCGCCGCAATGCAAACGGTTTTGGCGTAGTGCAGCGGAAACTTCAGCATGCCGGCCGGGAAAGGGAGGCCGGTCAGTTGCTTGCCTTTGGTGCGCGGGACTTTAGGGATCACGCTGAGCAGGGCGGGCAGAATCGCCAGCGTCACGCCCAGGCTGATGAACATCCCGCCACCCGAGATCAAGCCGAGCTCCGCCACACCCGAATAGTCCGTGGGGATGAAGGCAAAGAATCCGATCGAGGTCGTGATCGTACACAGAGTCAAGGATCCCCCGACGTGAAAGACCGCCTGTTTTAAGGCGTCGCGCCGATCGGGTTCGAGTTGCGCCAGCTCCGCATAGCGCAGACACAGGTAAATGGCGTAGTCCGCGCCGAGCCCGATATACATGACCGCGAAGGCCACGGAGATGAGGTTCAATTGCCCGACCGCGAAGGTGGCGAAGGCCGCGGTGAAAATCAGGCCCAAGATCAGCGCGGCCAGCGTACCCAAGGTCAGCCACAGGGAACGCAAGCCGATGAACATGATAAGGGTGACAAGCAGCAGTGCTCCGAGGCTCGCGTTCTGCGTCGCGAAGCTTACGCTTTGCAGCTCTTCGTAGGCGAGGGCGGCGCCGCCGGTGAGCCTGACTCGCACCCCGCGCTCGGCGGTTAACTCAAGCGTGCGGGCGAGATCGCGGATGCCGCGCATCGCGGCCTCCCCGGGCAACAAACTGCCGAAGTCGAGTTTGGGTTTAACGATCACGAAGGCGCGCCGGTCTTCCGGTTTGGCGTCCTTCCCGGTCATCAGTTCCTCCCAGGAGAGCCGGTAACGCCGGCCTTCGCGGACAGACTGAAGGGCGGTACCGATGCGATCGAAGGCCGGGCGTAGATCGAAATCCGTATCGGATTCGGTGAGTGCGTCCCCCAGGAGCGAGAACAAACCTTTGATGCCGGGCTCGGATTGCAGCCGCGCGAGAAAGGGTTGCGCCCTGGCCAAATTATCGGCGAGGTCTTCGAGCTCCTCCACGCTTAAAAACAGCAAGCCATTGCGGCGAAAAAAAGGCAATGCATCGGGCATGTATACCCACTCGAAAAGCGCAGGTCGGCGCTTGAGATGCCTTGCGAGCCGCAGGCTCGCGTCGCGGGTTTGATCGGGTGTGTCGCCATCCACGACGATAACGATGGTATCGGCATATTGAGGAAATGCCTCTTTAGAAGTCCGATAGGCTTGGCGCCAAGGCAGATCCCACGAAATGAGATCGGAGGTGTCGGTGTTAAACCTAAGGTGTTTAAAGGTGTAGTCGAAACAGATGCCGGCGCTGACCAGCGCTAACAAGATCACGGCCAGGGCGTAGCGCTGCACGCCAAGAAACCAATATGCCAGAAGCGGTTGCAAACCGTTAGGATGGTGATCCGGTTTCAATTCGAGCCCCCGAATGTCTTAAGACCGCGTTCGTGCCGGCGCGCGTCGTATACCGGCACCCGCGGGGGCCGGGCAGCTTGGATGCAACCCCAAGGAAAGGTTTAGAACAAACAATATAATGTTATGGTGCCCGCTTTCGCCGGTGGGTAACCCCGTCCCCACCAGAAACCAACTGGTGTTGTGAATAGATTATACTTTCTTAGAATATTACCAAGCGAACCGGGACAATTATAATAAACAGGCCCCATCTATTGCGTTTTAGCGTACCAACTCTTCCCGCGGGCCCGCTTTCTCTGTCAGGTGCGCGGCGGTCTATCGTCGATGGGCTATGAATTGCCTCCGTGATTTTTCTGCTATGCCGACGCCAACGTTCAGAACCTGCCGCGGCCGGCCGCGACGACGGGGGTTGCGGCCAATACGCCGAAACCGCGGGCTCACTGTATTAGGCATTCTTTCTGCCATCTGCGGCCCCAGCACTGGTTGGGCTCATGCAATACTGATTGATTCAACAGTTCGCCAGGATGCCCGGTTGATCGAGTCCCCGAAGACCATAAGCCTGCGTTTGAACAGCCGCATCGAGCATGGCTTAAGCCGATTCACCCTGGAGCGCAACGGCGGCCAAGAAGCCACCGCGCTGCTGGCGGAACCGCGAGGCCCCGACCGTATCCTCGTGCACTTGCCCGCATTAGCGCCAGGCACCTCTGTGCTCCGTTACCGAGTGTTAGCCGCCGATGGGCATATTACCGAAGGCGTCTTGCGTTTCCATCTCACACCCGCATCCCGATGACCCAGCTCGCCGGTTTCTTGGACGTCCTGCTCTGGGGAATCAGCCTGATCGGTTTCGCCGTTGCCGCCGGGGGGATGGCGTACATCCATTGGGCGTTGCGGCCCTTCGAAGCCCTCTCGCCTCTCAAGTCCCGCGTGCTACGCCGATCGCTCTGGTTTGTCATCGGGGGAAGCTTGGTGCTGGCGCTGGCGCGGTCCTTGTTGTTGTTCGTGTTGCATCCGTGGGCCTTGGCGGATGCCGCCGGGCACTGGCCTCTCGCCGCGTTTTTAAATACGGACTATGCCCGTAGCGTTCTCGGCAGCGTACTCTTGGCGCTTGGGTTGGCTGGCGCCGCCGCCCGCCTCCTAACCCAGCCGGGCAAGCGCGCGCTGTGGGCGCTCGCGGGGGCGATATCGATCGCGCTTTTGATCGATTCCGCCTGGCTCACGCATGGCGTCAGCCGCTTGGAGGGACGAGCGCAACTCATGGCGGTCACGGTATTGCACCAGACCGGTGGGCTCATCTGGGCCGGCGGTATCGTGCATTTACTGGTCTTCTGGAGAATATGGAATCGGCATGCCCAGGAGCGGGCCTTAGCTCCGGCCGTCTTCAGCCGTTTTTCGATGCTCGCCATCGTCAGCATGATCATGGTCCTCGGACCCGGTCTTTTTATCGCTTGGCACTATATCGGAGATTGGGCTGGTTTAACCGGGACCGGTTACGGGGTGATGGTGTTGACCAAGGCCATGCTTCTCGCTACCGGTTTGATTCTGGGCGCGATGAATTTCTTTCTCGTGCGCGGTTGGGCCAGGCAGCTCGATGCCGTGGCGACCCCGCTGCGCGTGCGTGCCTTTGTGGAGGCCGAGGCCGGTCTCGGCGTTACCCTATTGCTGGCCGCTGCTTCCCTGACCTCCCTCCCGCCCGCGATCGACATCGCCGCCGATCGGGCCACGCCCGAAGAGGTGATCGAGCGTTTCGTTCCCAAGATGCCGCGCCTGAGCTCGCCCCCGGTAGCGGATCTGCTGGCCGTGGCCGCGCCGATCGATGACACGCTCGCGGCCCGGCAAGCCGAGGAGTATGCGTGGTCGGAGTTCAATCACAACATCTCGGGCCTGTTCGTGTTCGCGATGGGTCTTTTAGCCCTGCTGGAGCGCACCGGTAAGGCCCCGTGGGCACGGCATTGGCCATTGCTATTTCTGGGGCTCGCGGTTTTCATGTTCTTGCGTAACGATCCGCGTGCTTGGCCCTTGGGACCGGCGGGTTTCTGGGAGAGCATGCTGCTCCCCGATGTCCTTCAGCACCGCATCGCGGTGCTCGTCGTCATTGGCTTGGCGGTCTTCGAATGGATGGTGCGCAGCGGGCGCTTAGAGTCGCGCTGGCGGCTGGTGTTTCCTCTGCTGTGCGCGTTCGGCGGAACGATCCTGCTGACCCATTCCCATGCGATGTTTAACCTCAAAGCCGAATTCCTTACCGAGGTGACGCACGCCCCGCTCGGGATCTTTGCCGTAGTCTCGGGGTGGGGACGCTGGTTGGAGCTCAGGCTGCCGCGCCAGGATCAGCGCCTTCCCGGCTGGATTTGGTCGACGGCCTTCGTGATGATCGGCCTCACACTACTCTTCTATCGGGAAACGTAGCCGGTTTTGCGGGGCATGTGCCCCGCAGTCGAGTGTCTTGAGTAGCTTCGATTACCCCGCCCGTGCCGTCGTCCTCAATGTTCGTTAACGACCAGAGACACGCCCGTCAGTCCGAGGTGGAAATCCGTTGACCAGCAGCTTTTGACTTTCTGCGTTTGCATCAGGTGCAAGCCCACGGCATCGGTGAGTGTGAGGTCTTGATCGGAAAATCTTCGTAGCAGCCGCGCCGCGCCGGCCTGCTCGACCGCTCCCACCGGCGTGATCTCCAGGGGTTTCATGTCTTCGATCATCGAAAGAAACTGAAGTGCGCGGGTCCGGTCATAGCGGCGGAGAAACCATGCATGTCCCTCGGCAACCACCAGGGTCGTGGTAATTATCGCAGGCGGCCCCGAAAATAACCGGCGAAATAGGGCGTGGTGTGTGTCCGAGCGGTCGACGAAAGCGATAAATGCCGAAGTATCGACGTAAGCGTCAGGCCTTTTGCCCATAGACTACGTCGTCGATGGTCTGGCTCGATCTTGGATCGCCCGACTCGACCATGCCTGCGTAACGCATCCAGGGCTTGGCCTCATCGGCGGGAATCATCGTACGCAGCGAACGGCGCAGCAACTCCGCCAATGAAATCCCGAGCCGTTCCGCCTCACGCTTGGCGGCGCTGTACTCGGGTTCCGTCAGGCTAATCTGCGTCCGAATCATGATAACAGTTTAGTAAATGATGATATCATACGCAAGGGTTGATGGGCAGCGTAGGCGCTGGCGTCGCATCCTGGCGAATCGGCCGCACATACGGGCGAGTTTACCGCAATCCCGATCGCTCGCGTGGCGCCGGCCGCGTTAGAATAGCGATCGTGATCCATCGGAAAGGAGGTTGGCGGGAATGGCGGACGAGAGCGGAGTTGCGGTGCGCGAGCATCACGCGGAGGCATTCGATTTACCCGCATTAGCCCCGGCCGTGTCGCTTTACCCCAAGGGTGCGGCGGTGACACGCCTGGAGCGTTGGGTTTTAAGAAGGATTTTAAATCTTCTCGGCCACCCGCCCTTCGCCATCGGCCTATGGAACGGCGAGGAGATCAGCGCTTTGGGAACGGTGGCGCGGAGCGCGCTCACGATCCGGAGCCGGGCGGCCCTCTACCGCTTATGCCTCAACCCGCATGTGTTCCTCGGGGAGCTGTACGCGCGGGGCGACATCGACGTGCGCGGGGATCTAGGCGTATTCCTGCAGGATGCCTTCCGCGCCTACGAAACCGCGTTGACCCGGCGGCCTTATCTCGCGCGTCTGTGGCGCGAGCGCCGGCCGCGGCGCGGTTCAGTGGAAGCGGCGCGCGCTCACATCCGCCACCATTACGATCTCGGTGACGGCTTTTACCAGCTCTGGCTCGATCACGCCGCCATGCAATATACCTGTGGCTACTATCCGCGACCGGGGATGAGCTTGGAAGCGGCGCAGATCGCCAAGATGCATCATATCTGTCGCAAGCTACGGCTGCGGACCGGCGAGGCCGTGGTCGAGGCCGGGTGTGGTTGGGGCGGTCTCGCGCTCTTCATGGCGCGCACTTACGGGGTGACGGTCACTGCCTATAATCTCTCCGAGCGGCAGATCGAATACGCGCGCAAGCGCGCCGCCGACCAAGGTCTGGCGGAACGGGTGATGTTCATCGAGGACGACTACCGGAATATTCGCGGACACTACGATGCCTTCGTATCGGTCGGGATGCTGGAACACGTGGGCGCCGCGCATTATCGGGCGTTCGGATCGGTGATCGATCGCTGCTTGAAGGACCAGGGCCGCGGCCTCATCCACTGCATCGGCCGCAACCAAGCCTATCGCGTCAATAGCTGGGTCGAAAAGCGCATCTTTCCCGGGACCTATGCCCCGACGCTGCGGGAGATCATGGAGGTGCTCGAGCCCCATGCCCTGTCGGTCCTGGACATCGAGAACCTGCGCCTGCACTACGTTCGCACCCTGGGCGATTGGCTCGCACGCTTCGAGCATCACGCCGAGCGCGTGGGTAGCGAGCATGGCGAGGAATTCGTCCGCGCTTGGCGCCTCTATCTTTGCGGTTCCATCGCCTCCTTCACCACCGGCTGGCTGCAAGTATTTCAAGTCGCCTTCAGCCGTTCCGGTCTCAATGATCTTCCCGCCTCACGCGCGTACCTTTATGCAGCGGTGCCCCCCCGCGCCGACCTTGGGCTACAATAAGAGACGAGCAACGGCGATTTTCGAGGGAGAGCTCAGATGCTACGTTCAGTCTTGCTTACCGCGTTCTTTATTTCGCTCGGCGTCAATGGCGCCGGCACGCAGGCGGCCGGTTTCAAAGCGATCGAGGTCTTCAAAGGTTCGACGACGATCAAGGGGCAAGCGCTCCAATACCCGCAAACCAGTCAGCCGGAGGTCACCGCGCTGCTCGTTGATCTCGAGCCCGGTGGCGAAAGTGATCGCCACCAACATCCGAGCGCTCCGTACATCTACGTCATCGAGGGTACGTTCACCGTCGAGTTCGACGACGGCACGCGGCAGTCTTTCCAAGCGGGGCAAGGGTTTCTCGAGGCCGTGCACACCTGGCACAAGGCGCGCAACCTGGGCGCCACGCCGCTTAAGTTCATGGTCGTATTTACCGGGGAACAAGGGAAATCCAATTTCATCAAGCCGTAACCCGCGGCTCGATGCTCGATAACACGGCGCCCCGCTGCATCGCCGCGCTTCGGCATCGAGCCGCGGTCGTTGGCGCTAGGCTTCGGCGCGGTTGCGGATGAGATCGGGAACGACGGCGGGATCGGCAAGGGTGGTGATGTCGCCCAGATTATCGATCTCGTTCGCCGCGACCTTGCGGAGAATGCGGCGCATGATTTTTCCCGAGCGCGTCTTCGGCAGGCCGGGTGCCCATTGGATCACATCCGGGGTGGCAAGGGCGCCGATTTCCCGCCTCACGTGCTCCACCAGTTCCTTGCGCAGCGCCTCTGAAGGCGCCTCGTCGTTCATCAGCGTTACGTAGGCGTAAATCCCCTGGCCCTTGATCGGATGGGGATAGCCGACGACCGCGGCTTCGGCGACTTTCTCGTGCAAGACGAGCGCGCTCTCGATCTCGGCGGTGCCGAGCCGGTGGCCGGAGACATTGATGACATCGTCTACCCGCCCGGTGATCCAATAATAGCCGTCGGCGTCGCGGCGCGCCCCATCCCCGGTCACATAAAAGCCCGGATAGCGCCGGAAATAGGTGTCCACGAAGCGCTGATGATCCCCGTATACGCTGCGCATCTGTCCAGGCCAAGGACGGGTGATGACCAAGGCGCCTTCGGCCTCGCCCGCCAATACCCGGCCTTGCTCATCCACGATGGCGGGCACGATCCCAAAGAACGGTAAGCTCGCCGATCCGGGCTTGAGCCGTGTCGCGCCCGGCAGCGGTGTGATCAGGATGCCGCCGGTCTCGGTCTGCCACCAGGTATCCACGATCGGGCAGCGCCCCTCGCCGACGACATGGTAATACCACTCCCAGGCCTCCGGATTGATGGTCTCCCCAACGGTGCCGAGGAGCCGCAGACTCGCCCGCCGGCTGCGCTGGACCCACCCATCCCCATGGGCCATGAGCGCGCGGATCGCCGTCGGCGCGGTATAGAAGATGTTGACCTGGTGTTTATCGACGATGTCCCAGAAGCGGCCGGGATCAGGGGAGGTCGGGATCCCTTCGAACATCAACGTCGTCGCGCCATTGCAAAGCGGACCATAGAGAATGTACGAATGGCCCGTCACCCAGCCGAGATCCGCCGTGCACCAATAGATATCGCCGGGGTGATAATCGAACACGTAGTGATGCGTCATGGCCGCGTAGAGGAGATAACCCCCACTCGTGTGGAGCACGCCCTTGGGTTTACCGGTGGACCCCGAGGTATAAAGGATAAATAACGGGTCCTCGGCGTCCATCACCTCCAGGGGATAATCACTACTTACCTTCGCGGTTTCCTCGTGATACCACCGGTCCCGGCCCGGATCCCAGGGGACGGGCGCCCCAGTCCGCCGTACCACCAACACGGTATGCACCTCGGGGCAGGCGGTGAGGGCCGCATCGACGTTTGCCTTGAGCGCTATCTTCTTGCCGCCCCGGAGTCCCTCATCGGCGGTGATCACCGCACGGCAATCCGAATCCAGGACGCGATCCTTCAGCGATTCGGGGGAAAAGCCACCGAACACCACCGAGTGGACGGCGCCGATCCGAGCGCAGGCAAGCATTGCAATCGCCGTCTCCGGAATCATCGGCATGTAGATCGCGACCCGATCCCCGCGCTTGACCCCGCGCGCCTTGAGCGCGTTGGCACAGCGGCAGACGCTGTCGTAGAGATCGCGGTAGGTGAGGTGTCTGCTCTCCTTGGGGTCGTCACCTTCCCAGAGGATCGCGATTTGGTTTGCGCGCGCATCCAGGTGCCGGTCAAGGCAGTTGTATGCGACGTTGAGCCTCGCCCCTTCGAACCAACGGATCTTCGCGGTGCTGTAATCCCACTCCTCGACCCTATCCCAGCGCCGGTACCAGGTCACGAATTCCGCCGCTTGTTCAGCCCAAAACGCCGCGGGGTCCGCTACCGAGCGTTGATACAGCGCCCGATATTGCTCGGCGTTGACGTATGCGCGATGCGCGAAATTCGCGGGCACTGGGTAAATTTTTTCTGTTGGCATGACGGGCTCCTCACGACATGAGCGTGCGCGAAGGATTCGTGGGACAGCGACCTATTATAGTGGCCGCCGCACCGCCTGGATGCGCGCCCGCCATCGCTCCGCCTCGCGCAGAATCGCGGCTTCATCCAGGGTCAGCAACTCGCGGTTGCGCAGGAGGCGGCGGCCGGCGACCCAGACGTCCGTCACCGCCTCGCGGTTAGCCGCGTAGACGAGCGCCGAGATCGGATCGTAGACCGGTTGCGTTTCGATACCGCCTAGATCAATCGCGGCGATATCCGCTTGCTTGCCGATGGTGAGCGAACCCGTGACGGCGTCGATGCCGAGCGCTTGTGCGCCGTTCAAGGTAGCCATGCGCAGCATGGAGGCAGCCGGCGCCGCACAGGGGTCGCCTGCCACGCACTTGGCGAGGAGCGCCGCCGTGGACAGCTCGCTCAGCATGTCGAGGGAATTGTTGCTCGCCGCCCCGTCGGTGCCGAGCGCCACATTGATCCCGGCTTGGCGCAGGGCATGAATGGGACAGAAGCCGCTCGCGAGCTTGAGGTTCGAGCGCGGGCAATGCACGATATTCACGCCATGCCGTGCGCACGCGCCGATGTCGGTCGCGGTCATTTGGGTCATATGCACGGCGATCAGGCGCGGTGACAGCAGGCCCAGCCGGGCGAGACGGGCGAGCGGCCGTTCACCGGTCGCCTCGATGGCCTTGTCGACTTCGTGCGCCGTCTCGTGCACGTGCATATGGATGGGGAGATCCAGCTCTTCGGCGAGCGTGCCGATGCGCTCGAGCGGCGCATCGGAGACCGTATACGGCGAGTGCGGCGCGAAGGCGAAGTGAATAAGCGGATGAGCACGAAAGGCGTCGTGTACGCCCAGACCCTTGCTCAAGTACTCGTCCGCGTCCGCGGCCCAAGGGGTTGGAAAATCGATCAGGATCAAGCCGGCGACGGCACGCATACCCGCCTCTGCGGCCAGCTCGGCGACTCGGTTCGGGAAGAAATACATATCGTTGAAACAGGTCGTGCCGCCGCGCAGCATCTCGGCGGCGGCGAGCCGCGTGCCGGCGCGCACGAATTCATCGGCCACCCAGCGCTGCTCGGCAGGCCAGATGTGGCGGGTGAGCCAATCGATGAGCGGCAGATCGTCGGCGAGCCCCCGAAAGAGCGCCATGGCTGCGTGCGTGTGGGCATTGATCAAGCCCGGAATCAAGACATGCCGGTCGAGACTGAGCACCTCGCGCGCGCGCCAGCAGAGATCCGCCTCGGCGCTCGGGAGTACATCGACGATGGCACCATCGCGTACCGCGAGGGCGTGCGCTTCGAGGACCCGGCCTTCGGGGTCGACGGGAACGATCCAGCGCGCTTTAATCAGGAGATCGGCTTCCATTGTGGTCGTTCTTCACTTGCCGGCTGCAGATTGTAAAGTGAATCACCGCACCATGACATCCGTAGCGCTCGCCACCGGGTGCTCGGGAGTCAGAGGAAGGTTCGGATCTGCCTATAAGAATTTTTCTCGGTTGTCGCCACCTCCATTTCTTCGCAGCATCAATGCGCGCGTTGATGGCTTTGCGCCGCAAGCTCTTGGCGCTGTGCCTCCAAGCCATCCCAAAAGGCCGCGACGCCGTCCAGCATTTCATTGCCGTAGCGTATGAAGGCGTCTTCATCCAAGGTCCGATGAAAATAAAGCTCCTCGAGCTCTTCCTGCGTGTGGCGGGCATGTTGCGACTCCAAGCGATCGTGCCAGGTAAAAAACGCCAGTGGCAGATCGGCACCGCTCCGCGTATTGAACTTCTCGAAGCCTTCGATGAGCTCTTTCCAAAAGCCGGCCGCGGCCCAATTTTCCACGGCGAAACTGGCCGCTTGCGAGACCTCGTAGTCTTCGTTACCGTAGAGTCGCGACAGCTCGTCGCAGAAAAACAAGGTCGCGGATGTGCCGTGCCGGCGCTTGCCGACATCGTTAAATCCCAGACCCAGCTTAGCGGCGATGCGCAACAGCCACTCGAAATGCGCGGCCCGGAAACGGAAGGTGCCGCCTTCGACAGTGCCCTCGGTCGAGACGAGCTTTGGGTCGGTGTGCTTATCCTGGCGGCGGGCCGATTCCTTGCCTGGGTTGAAGACCACACCGATCTCATTGGCGAGGATCTCTTTCGAGGCCCGCATGCCTTCAAGGGAGTCGGCGTTGATGGTTTTATAGAGTTGCGCGACCAGAAAGAGATTGGAAAAGACGGAAAATTGAACGATGAACGTTTTGATCTGCCCGCCGGATTGTGCGCCGCAGCGGAACCAGGCCGTGTAAGGGTTAGCAATGATTACCCGATGCCGCAGCAGTTCCTGCTGGATGCGCTGCTGAAATGCGAGGAAACGCTGGGCCTTATCGATGCTATAGCCGGGCTGATCGGTGGCGACGGCCGCCAGCGAGGACGGACTTAATCCGGCGAGATGATGCCGCGCGGCAAAACGGTTCAAGCTTGGGGTGGTGACTGCGTTCATAAATGACCTCCTTATTACACAGCACATTCCTCTGCAAAAAACATAACCAATTAGACCGATCGGTCTGCCTTAAATTTCAACCAAAATCCGCGATCCGAGCTTGCGGGCTGCCTCTTAAGGAAGCTCTGCAAGAGTGTCGCGAGCAAGCCCAGCTGCGCGAAGCCGCGGAGCGAGTCGCGAGACATATGGCGAGCGACGCGCGAGCACGCGACAAAGCAGATGGGCTGCGCAGTAACTTTTGCAGAGCTTCCCTAAGCGGAAGCATCCGGCTGAGCTTCCGGTGCGGCTTGGCAAAACTCCGGCAAACGCGAGCAGTGGCCGTCGATGGCCTGAAGCCTGGGATAGGCGCTTAAATCGCATTCGAAGCGCCGCGCGTTGTACATCTGCGGCACGAGGCACAGGTCCGCCAAGGTCGCGGTGTCGCCAAAACAGAAACAACCCGCGCCAGAGCGGCGCTCAAGCTGGCGCTCGAACGCAGCGAAGCCCTCCGCGATCCAGTGCCGGTACCACCCGCGGCAGGCTTCCTCCCCCTGCCCGAGGAAGTTTTTGAGATAATTGAGCACTCGCAGATTATTCAGGGGGTGAACGTCGCAAGCGATAAGTTGCGCCAGAGCGCGGACATAGGCGCGGTCTTGGGCGCCGGCCGGTAGCAGCGGCGGTTCGGGACAGACCTCATCGAGGTACTCGATGATGGCGAGCGACTGGGTAAGCACCAAGCCGTCCGCGACCAGCACCGGGACGAACCCTTGCGGATTGATCTCTCGGTAATCCGGCTCACGCCCGCCGTCTTGGAGCAAGTGCACGTACCGCGGCTCGTAGGCGAGCCCCTTGAGATGCAGCGCGATGCGCACCCGATACGCCGCCGAACTGCGGAAATAGGTGTAGAGCGTCAGTGTCTGCAAACCCGAACTTCTTGCACGATGGCACCAAAGACTGACCGGCCGTCGCGATCGAGCATTTCGATGCGGAGCCGATCGCCGTGCCGCATGAAGGGTGTCTCGATGTGTCCGCGGTTTACCGTCTCCAGCGCCCGCTGCTCGACAATACACGAGAACCCGAGCGCCGGATCGGCATTGCTCACGGTCCCGGAACCGAGAACCGTGCCGGCAGGCAGGGGGCGCGTCTTGGCGGCGTGACTGATGAGGGCGGGGAAATCGAATTGCATGCCGGCGCCCGCATGCGGTTGTCCGAACGGCCGCTCGTTCCAGAGCGTTTGCAACGGCAAGTGCACCTTGGCGCCGTCCCAGGCCTCTCCTAGCTCGTCCGGCGTCACGGCCACGGGTGAAAACGCGGGCCCCGGTTTTCCGTGCAAAAAGCCGAACCCCTTGGAAAGCTCGGCGGGGATCAAATACCGCAGCGATATATCATTGACCAGCATCAATAAGACAATGCGAGCGCGCGCCTCCGCCGGGCTTACCCCGCGCGGCACATCGCCCGTAATCACCGCGATCTCCGCCTCGAAGTCCACGCCCCAGGCTTCATCAGGCACCTCGATCGGATCGCGCGGGCCGATGAATCCCGCTGAATTGCCCTGATACATGAGCGGATCGGTGAACGCGTTGGCAGGCATGCCGGCCCCTCGCGCCTGGCGTACGCGTTCGACATGGCTGAGGTAGGCGCTGCCGTCCAGCCATTGATAGGCCCGCGGCAAGGGCGCGGCGAGGGCGCTTACATTCAGCGGGAACCCGCTTGGTGCACCGTGATTGAGGCTTTGGTAGATCGCTTCGAGCTTCGGCGCTATCTCGGCCCAACGGTCTAGAGCGGCTTGCAAGCTCGGCGCGATCTCCGCGACCGCGGCCGCCCGGGTCAAATCGCGGCTCACGACGACGAGCGTGCCATCGCGGCCCCCAGCCTTGAGGGAGGCGAGTTTCATTCAGAGCTTGTGAAAGAATCTGCTGCGCTCGGGATCTCGCGTGCCGGCGGTGCTCGGAATCCTCATGTATTTCAACATACACTCCGGTTCCTGCGCTCCGGCGGAAAGCGACCTCGCTTCGCTCGCGACGATTTTTTCACAACCTCTCCCGCCAAGAATCCACGTAACCGCGCCATTCGACCGCCTCCGGAAGCGCGGCCACCTCGATCGCATCGCGCGCGTCGATCATGAGCGCGACCTCGTCGGTCTCGGTGCGGCGGTGAGCTTGTCCGGCCTGGAAAGCCTTCGGGTGGGGCCCGTGGGTGATGCCGCTCGGGTGCAAGGTCAGCATGCCCGGATGGATGTTATCGCGGGAGAAAAACTGGCCCTGGTGGTAAAAGATCACCTCGTCATAATCGTCATTGTTGTGAAAGAACGGCACCCTCAACGAGCCGGGATCGCTTTCCAACGGCCGCGGGCAGAAGGTGCAGACGACGAAACGCTCGGCCAAAAACGTTGTATGTGCCGAGGGCGGTAGGTGATAGCGATGGCTCATCAAGGGCCGAATGTCACGCCAATTGATCCGCACGGGCATGAGGGTTCCGTGCCACCCCACCGCATCGAGCGGGTTGAAGGGATAGGTAAGAAGGCTCACGGATCCGCGGCGCTTCACGGCCACCCGCCATTCACGCTCCGAATGCTGGGCGCGAAAGGCCTCGTCGATGGCGGGTGTATCGAGTACGGCCGCATCGAACACCGCATGCCGGCCGGCGATACCTTTGTCGGGGAGCCGGTAACTGGAGCCGGTCGCCTCGATCATCAACAGCGTCGCGGGCGCCGTGGTTTCCAGGCGCCATAAGGTACCGCGAGGCAGCATGAGGTAATCTCCCTCGCGCACCGCTAGGTGGCCATAATCACAGTAAAGATCCCCGCTGCCCGCGTGTACGAACAGCAGCTCATCGCCATCGGCATTGCGCGCAAGACGGTCCATCGCCCCTTGCAAACGCCAGATCCGGAGATCCAGGAATGCGTTGGACAATAGCCGCACCGCCTCCCACGGCATCGGCGTAAACCCATCGAGTTTTGCCGTATCGAAGGCGCGTGGCCGGAGAGGGCCTTCCACCATGGTCCAGCCGGTCGGCGGATGGCGGTGGTACATTTGCGTCGAGGGACCGTAAAAGCCTTCTTTGCCGAGCTCCCGTTCGTAGGTATCCGCGGGCAGATCCGCGTGCGCTTGACGCGAGGACTGCCCTTCCATCTTGGGTAATGCGATCCACTGAGCCATCAGATCACCCCGCGCTGCATCTGTTCGCGTTCGATGGCCTCGAACAAGGCCTGAAAGTTGCCCTCGCCGAAGCCTTCGTTACCCTTGCGCTGTATAACCTCGAAGAAGATGGGGCCGATCACGGTCTCGGTGAAGATCTGCAACAATAAACCGTGCTCCTGTTGACGGGTCGCGCCGTCGATGAGGATGCGATCGCGCCGCAAGCGATCGAGATCCTCGCCGTGCCCGGGCACACGCCTTTCGACGGCGTCGTAGTACGCCTCCGGCACGTCCAGGAACTTTACGCCGCGCTCGCGCAAGGACTCGACGGTGGTATAAATATCATGGGTGGCGAGCGCGATGTGTTGGATGCCCTCACCGCCATAAGCCCGGAGGTATTCCTGGATCTGCGAATGACGATCCGAGGGCTCGTTGATGGGGATGCGGATCTTCCCGCCGGGGCTCGCCATCGCACGTGATTTCAGTCCCGTCTTTTGCCCCTGGATATCGAAATAGCGGATCTCGCTGAAATCGAAAAGCCGCTCGTAGAAGCTCGCCCACTCGTCCATCCGGCCCTTGCGTACGTTGTGCGTCAGATGGTCGACATAGGTTAAACCCACGCCGTCAATGCGTGCCGGTGTACCCGTGAGCGGCAGGAAATCGACGTCGTAGATCGAGCGTTCCCCGTAGCGATCGACGAGATAGATGAGGCTCCGGCCGATGCCTTGGATCGCGGGGATATTGAGCTCCATCGGGCCCACCGGACCGCGATAGGGCTTGGCGCCGAGCCCGAGCGCCCGCTTATACGCCGAAGCCGAGTCTTGCACGCGCATGGCGAAGGCGCACACCGAAGCGCCATGCTTGCGGGCGAAGGCCTGGGCGAAACTGTTCGGCTCATGATTGATAATGAAATTGATATCGCCCTGGCGATAGAGCGTCACGTGTTTCGAGCGATGCCGCGCCACGGCGGCGAACCCGAGCGTCACGAACAATCGTTCCAACGCTTGGGTGTCGGGCGCGGTGTATTCGACGAATTCTATACCGGCGGCCGCCATCGGATCATCCGGGGGAGTCTGCATACTGCGCCTCTTTAGCAAACATGGGCCGTGTCGGGATCTTTGACTGGCCCTGGGAGTAAAGATTCCGAGCCGTGAGAGCGCACCTCCTGCAGCCCTCGTGCAGCTATAATAGTAAACGGAACCTTCGCGCTTTGCAGCGATCGAAGCGAATGTAAGAGTCGCACCGCGTTCCGCGGCATAAAAACACTGCACTCAATTAGCCCCCGGGCAAGAGGAGGCGCTAGTGAAAGACGTCGCTAGCTTCCGTATTCACTATACACAGTTTCTGGATCCTGCCGGCGCCCCCGCTGGATCTTTACCTGATTTCGCCCGCGAACCCGCCGTGCTCATCGATCTCTATCGCGGCATGGTGGCCGCGCGTCAGTTCGATAAAAAGGCGATCGCGATGCAACGCACCGGGCAACTCGGCACCTATGCCTCGTGCCTAGGGCAGGAGGCGATCGGCGCAGGTGTCGGACATGCCATGCAACCCGAAGATGTGTTGTTGCCCTCCTACCGGGATCAGGCCGCGCAATTTCCGCGCGGCGTGCGCATGGCTGATATCCTGCTCTATTGGGGCGGCGATGAGCGCGGCATGGACTATGCCCGCTGCCGGGAAGATTTTCCTATCTGCGTCCCGGTGGCGAGTCAATGCTGCCATGCGGTAGGCGTGGCCTATGCGTTCAAATATCGCGACGAGGCGCGCGCGGCCGTGTGCATCGTCGGCGACGGCGGGACCTCCAAGGGGGATTTCTACGAGGCTCTCAACGCCGCGGGGATTTGGCGCTTGCCGGTGGTGTTCGTGATCAACAATAACCAATGGGCCATCTCTGTCCCGCGCGCCGCGCAAACCGCGGCCGAGACCCTCGCGCAGAAGGCGATCGCGGGGGGGGTTGCGGGCGAGCAGGTCGATGGGAACGACGTGATCGCCGTGCGTTATGCCGTCGATCGGGCGCTGGAAAAGGCTCGCCGCGGGAACGGGCCCAGTCTCATCGAAGCGTTGAGCTATCGTATGGGCGACCATACGACCGCGGACAATGCCAGCCGCTACCGCTTGGCCGAGGAGGTCGAGCGCTACGGGCGGGCCGATCCGATCGCTCGTCTGCGCGCCTATCTCCTGCGCGCCGGCCACTGGCGGGAGGAAGACGACGCGCGGCTCGAACGGAGCGTCGCGGCCGAGGTAGAGCAAGCGGTGCGCGATTACACCGCGATGCCTGTACCGAGCCCGGAGACCATGTTCGCGCATCTCTACGCGGCCTTGCCGCGCGCCTATCGCGTGCAGCGGGAGACGGCCGGTTGCGCCGGTAAATAGTGCGCCATGCCCGAGCTAACACTCGTTGAAGCAGTCAATCTGGCGCTCGCCTATGAGCTGCAAGCGGACCCGAATGTCGTCGTCTTGGGCGAAGATGTCGGCGTCAACGGGGGCGTGTTCCGCGCCACGCTCGGTTTGCAAGAGCGTTTCGGCAAGGTGCGGGTGGTGGATACCCCGTTGTCGGAGGCTCTGATCGCGGGCATGGCGATCGGCATGGCGGCGCAGGGTCTCAGACCCGTCGCCGAAATCCAATTCTCGGGGTTTATTTACCCCTGTCTCGACCAGATCCTGAACCATGCCACGCGCTTGCGCACCCGCACCCGCGGGCGCCTAAGCTGCCCGTTGGTCCTGCGCGCACCGAACGGCGGCGGGATCCACGCCCCGGAGCACCATTCCGAGAGCGTGGAAGCCCTGTTCGCGCCTATCCCGGGCCTGCGCGTCGTCGTGCCTTCCTCGCCGGCGCGCGCCTACGGGCTGCTGCTCGCCGCGATCCGCGATCCGGACCCGGTGATCTTTCTCGAACCCCCGCGCCTGTATCGCCTGTACCGCCAAGAGGTGGTGGACGACGGTGCGGCCTTGCCGTTCGACGTGTGTTATCTATTGCGCGAGGGCACGGACATCACGCTGGTGTCCTGGGGCGCGCTCATCCAGGAGACGCTGCAGGCCGCCGAGGCCCTCGCCCAGGAAGGCGTCGCGGCCGAAGTGATCGATGTCGCGACCTTGAAACCGCTCGACATCGCAACCATCCTCGAATCGGTCGCCAAGACCGGGCGTTGCGTCATCGTGCAGGAAGCGGCGCGCACCTGCGGGGTGGGCGCGGAGATCGCCGCGCAACTCGCCGAACGGGGATTGTTGTCCTTGCAGGCGCCGATCGAACGGGTGGCCGGCTACGACTGCATCATGCCGCTTTACCGGCTGGAGTCCCATTACCTGCCGGATACCGAGCGCATCTTACAAGCCGCGCGCCGGAGCTTAGCGTTTGCTTAAAAAAGCGGGCCTTGGCCTCTACTACCAGGAATAGACTTTTAGACTTGTAATAAGACCCGCGAATGCCGGACAATCGGATCTTCGAGCGACAGCCCGGTTTCGTCCGGGCTTTGCTTTTTACGTAAGTGAGTTGGGGAAAAGATACCGGATGGAAAAACCGCTCATGCCGAGCTATCGGCGCCTGAGTGTCGCGTTCGTGCGCGGTCAAGGAGCATGGCTTTGGGATGACCAGGAGCGCCGCTATTTGGACGCCGTGAGCGGGATCGCGGTCTGCGGGCTTGGCCATGCCCACCCGGCCGTCGCGCAGGCCGTGGCCGAGCAGTCGGCGGCGCTCCTGCATACCTCGAACCTGTACCGCGTGCCCCTGCAGGAGAGCCTCGGCGCGCGCCTGACGCAATTATCGGGGATGGATAACGCGTTTTTTTGTAACTCCGGCGCGGAAGCCAACGAAGCGGCCATCAAGATCGCGCGGCTCTTCGGGCACGAGCGGGGGATCGACCTGCCCGCGGTCGTGGTCATGGAAGGCGCGTTTCACGGGCGGACCTTGGCGACCCTCAGCGCCACCGCCAATCGCAAAGTGCAGCGCGGATTCGAACCCCTGGTGCAAGGGTTCGTGCGCGTGCCTTATGACGATCCCGAGGCGCTCGGGCAGGCCGCATCCCAGCGCCGCAATATCGTCGCCGTGCTGCTGGAACCCCTCCAGGGCGAAGCCGGCGTCCTGGTGCCGGCTCCCGGGTATTTGACCGAGGTGCGCCGGCTTTGCGACCGGCACGGCTGGCTGATGATGCTCGACGAGGTACAGACCGGTCTCGGGCGCACCGGGGCATGGTTTGCGTATCAGCACGAAGGTATCACCCCGGATGTGCTGACGCTCGCCAAGAGCTTGGGCAACGGCGTGCCGATCGGCGCCTGCCTGGCGCGCGGTCAGGCCGCGGAGTCGATCCAACCGGGGATGCACGCCGCGACCTTTGGCGGCAATCCGCTCGCCTGCCGGGCGGCGCTCGCGGTTCTTGCCACGCTGGAGCAAGCCGGCCTCGTTAAGCGCGCGGCGCAGCTTGGGCAGCGCATCCTGGATGGCTTACGAGATGTCCTTCACGGTTGTGGCCACATTAAGGATATTCGCGGGAAGGGACTCATGATCGGCATCGAGCTGACACGGCCATGCGGCGAGTTGGTGGACCGAGCCTTAAACGAAGGGTTGCTGATCAATGTCACGGCCGATACGGTGGTGCGCCTCCTGCCGCCCCTCGTGATGAGCGACCTGGAGGCAGCCGAGCTCGTGCACAAGCTCGGCACATTGATTAAGGGATTCTAGCAGCTAGGCGTGAGTGTGCGCAGGCCACGGCATTTCTTAAGCTTGGCGGACCTCACGCCGGCCGAGCTCTCGCGCCTCATCGAACGCGGCATCGAATTGAAAGCGATGCGCCGCGCGCGGGAGACCCATGAACCGCTCAAGAGCCGCGTGCTCGCGATGGTTTACGAGAAGTCCTCGACGCGCACACGTGTCTCCTTCGAGACCGCCATGATCCAGCTCGGGGGCGCGGCCATCTTTTTAGCCGCGCAGGACACGCAACTCGGGCGCGGGGAGCCGGTCGAGGACATGGCGCGGGTGTTATCGCGGATGGTGGACGCGATCATGGTCCGGACCTTCGATCACGATAAACTCCTGCGCTTGGCGGCGTATTCGGAAGTGCCGGTGATTAACGGTTTGACCGATCGCCATCATCCCTGCCAACTGTTGGCGGATATCCAAACCTTCGTCGAGCACCGCGGTTGCATTGCAGGTAGAACCGTCGCCTGGATCGGCGACGGCAACAATATGTGCCACAGCTATATCGAGGCTGCCGGGCTGTATGGATTTACGCTCCGGATCGCTTGTCCGCCCGGCTACTGGCCGCGGGAAGAAATTGGGGACGCGATAGCGAGCGTAGTGCGCCGCTGCGATCGGCCGCAAGAGGCGGTTCGCGGCGCGGATCTGGTGGTCACCGATGTCTGGGCCAGCATGGGTCAAGAACAAGAAAGCCACGCGCGGCGCGAGGTTTTTAGGCGCTTTCAGGTGGATGAGAATTTGCTGTCGCTCGCAAAACCGGACGCCCTTTTCATGCACTGCCTGCCCGCGCACCGCGGCGAGGAAGTCAGCGCCGGAGTGATCGATGGCCCGCGCAGCGTGGTCTGGGATGAGGCCGAGAACCGTTTGCACGCGCAGAAGGCGTTGCTCGAATTTTTGCTGGACTAGCGCATCCCGCGCCGAGTCAACCCGCGGTCGGCTTGAGGATCTAAAAACCCGGTGTTGTTCTTATTAAGCAACGATGACGGCTATCAGGCGCCGGGGATCGCTTGCCTTGCCCAAGCGCTTACGGCGCTCGGAGAGGTAATCGTGGTTGCGCCGGATCGCAATCGCAGCGGCGCAAGTAACTCCTTGACTCTCGAAAAACCGCTTCGGGCCGGGCGCGCCGAGAACGGTTTCATCTATGTTGACGGCACCCCTACGGATTGCGTGCACCTTGCCATCACCGGCTTGCTCGAGCGCGTACCCGACATGGTGTTAGGCGGGATCAACGCCGGGGCCAATCTCGGAGATGATGTACTCTATTCCGGCACCGTCGCCGTGGCGATCGAGGGGCGTTTCCTCGGGTCGCCGGCGATGGCGGTTTCCCTGGCCTCTAGCCAAGCGGTGCATTACGAAACCGCCGCCCGGATGGCGAGCTTACTGGTCAAAGAGATCGGGCACCGGCCCTTGCCGGCGGATACGATCTTGAACATCAATGTCCCGGACCGTCCGTGGAACGAGCTTCGGGGATTGGCGGCCACCCGTCTTGGCCGACGGCATAAATCGGAACCGATGGTGCAGGCGCTGGACCCGCGTGGGCGGCCGATTTATTGGGTGGGACCGCCCGGTCCGGAGGAGGATGCGGGGGTGGGAACCGATTTTCATGCCGTCAGGAGCGGGTCTGTATCGATTACCCCGCTGCAAGTCGATATGACCCATTACCGGGCCTTGGATACGGTGTCGCGATGGCTCGAGGCCTTGCGCGTGCATGAAGGCTGATCACCGCGGCATCGGTTTAACCTCCCAGCGCGCCCGCGATCGCTTGACACAAGAGCTGCGGGAGATGGGGATCGGATCACGCGAAGTGCTGGACGCCATGCGCACGGTACCGCGGCATCTTTTTGTCGACGAGGCGCTCGCAGGCCGCGCGTACGAGAATACGGCCTTGCCCATCGGTCACAGTCAGACCATTTCGCAACCCTACATCGTGGCGCGTATGACCGAGGCCTTGTTTGTGAGCGGCGCGATGGATAAGGTTTTGGAAATCGGGGCCGGCACCGGGTACCAGTCCGCGGTCCTGGCTCAATTCGCCAAATCGGTTCATAGCATCGAGCGCATCGGCGCGCTGGCGGCGCGGTTGCGGGAGCGTTTGGCGGCTTTGCATTATCGTACCGTCCGCGTCAAACACGGAGACGGCCGTACCGGCTGGCTGGATCACGCGCCCTATGATGCCATCCTGATCGCCGCCGCCGTCGACAGCGTCCCCCCGACGCTACTGGAGCAGCTTGCCATCGGCGGCCGCATCGTCGCGCCGGTGGGCGAGAGCGGCTCGCAGTGGCTGGTTTTGGTGACGCGCTATCCCGAACACTTCGAGGAAAAGCCCCTCGAGGAGGTGCGGTTCGTGCCGCTCATCGCAGGACTGGGCTAGGACGACGATGCCCGTGCGGCTGGATGCGCAACTCATAGCGATCCTGGTGGCTGTGAGCCAGCTCGCCGGCTGCGGAACGACGGCGAAGGCCCCGGTCGTGAGTGCCCAGACGGGCGCCGATCACATGGCGCGCGCGCGCGCGAACAACGCCGGCGTTGGAGCGCGCCAGCACGTGGTGGCGCCCGGAGACACCCTCCATGCGATTGCGTGGCGTTACCGGCTCGATTACCGGGAGATTGCCCGCTGGAACCGGATCAAAGCCCCATTCATCATCTACCCCGGCCAGCGTTTAGCTTTGCATCAGACGCAAGGTTCGGGAACCGCTCCCAGGCCAGCGCCGAGGCCCGAGGTCCGGGCGAGCGCGCCTCGGGCCGAAATAAGCTCCCCGACCCGCGGGCAGGCGCCGCCGCCCCCCGGATCGATTCAATGGCAATGGCCGGCGCGGGGCAAGCCGTTGCCGGCCAATACCGCGTCGAGCCGGCAAGGACTGGATCTCTTAGGGCAACCTGGACAGCCCATTTGGGCGGCGGCCGCGGGTGAAGTGGTCTATAGCGGCGATGGACTTGTCGGCTACGGAAAGCTTATCATCATACGGCACGATGACGTGTATCTCAGCGCCTATGCTCACAACCGCCGTCTATTGGTCCAGGAAGGTCATCGGGTCGCCCGCGGACAGCAAATCGCGGAGATGGGGAATAGCGGAAGCAGGCAGGTCAAGCTGTATTTCGAGATCAGGCGCAACGGGCGGCCCGTACCGCCCTTGCGCTACCTACCGAAGGCACCGATCTAGCGATTGTTCAGGGCTACGCGGGCCGGCGGGCACGGGGACTTTTTTTAAGCCGTAGCGCTATGGGCAAGATCACCCATCTCGACACTGACTCGGGCGAGGCGGAGGTGGATATGCTCGCCGAAGACGGCGAGGAGAGGATCGAGGACAAGCAGACGGCCAGCTTGGGTGTAGCGGCAGGACATCCCGCCGAGATCTCGGAAGCCGAGATCGACGCTACCCGCTTGTATTTATGCGAGATTGGATACTCGCCGCTGCTGACGGCCGAGGAAGAGGTCCGGCTCGCGCGCGCCGCGCGCCAAGGCGACAAGGGCAGCCGCAAGCGCATGATCGAGAGTAATCTGCGCTTGGTGGTCAAGATCGCGCGCCGATATTTAAATCGCGGCTTGGCCTTGCTGGACCTCATCGAGGAAGGCAATCTCGGTTTAATGCGCGCGGTAGAGAAGTTCGATCCGGAAAAAGGGTTTCGCTTCTCAACCTATGCCACCTGGTGGATCCGGCAGACCATAGAACGCGCCTTGATGAATCAGACACGGACCATCCGCCTCCCGATCCACGTGGTCAAGGAAATCAACCTGTATATGCGCGCGGTCCGGCAGTTGGCCCAGAGCTTGGATCGCGAGCCGACCGTCGAAGACGTCGCGCAGCTCCTGGATCGGCCGATTGCGGTCGTGCAAGAGGTCGCCGGTTTAATCGAGCGCGTCAGCTCGGCGGATGCACCGGCGGAGCGCGATTCCTCGCGGACGCTGATCGAGACCATCCCGGATGAACACAATATCGACCCCTCCTTGTTGCTGCAAGACAGCGATATGCACCGGCATCTCGAGGTGTGGCTCTCGCACTTGAATGAAAAGCAGCGCGCCGTGGTGGAGCGCCGCTTCGGCCTCGGGGGAAGGGAGATCGCCACCTTGGAGCAGGTAGGTTACGAGATCGGCGTAACCCGGGAGCGGGTGCGCCAGATCCAATTAGAGGCCTTGCGAAAATTGCGTCACGTGCTGGAGGGCGATGGCTACTCGGTGGATACGCTTTCCCTCGGGCCATGAGGCGCCCGGCTCAAGCTTCCGCCGCGGCCGCGTAACGCAAGACCAACCGGAACGGAAACAGGCGTTCCACGGTCCACCCCGGGGGCGCAATCTCGGCCAGCTCTCGACGCGTATAGCTGCGCTTGATCGAGATTAAGCCATCGTGCCGGATATAGGAATCGCGAAAAGCGATGGCGCTCAGGAACGCAAAACCGAGATAGGCGAGATCGCTGCGTCGCAAGTCAACAAACAAGACTTCCCGGGCGCAAAGCGCGACCGCGCTTGCGAGCATTGCCGGCAACGCGGCGGTATCGAGGTGGTGTACTAAGTGATTCGAGAACACGAAATCATAGCGTTCCTGCTCTGCGCGGAGCTCGCTCACGTCGGCCACCCGGAATGTGACGCCCTCGGGCCAATCGAGGGTTTGCACGTATCGGTACGCGCGCGCGTCGATGTCGATGCCCGTGATCGTGAGCCGCAAGCCATCGGCACAGGCCCAGCGGTGGAGGGCGCGGGCGATGTCACCGCCGCCGAAACCGATATCGAGTAGGCTGTAGCTGTGCTCGCGGATACGCATCGCCGGCCGGATCCAGCGCTTATATACGGAACGAATTCTGGATAGGGCGGCGTTGACCGCCTTAAACTGCCGATAGGTGCGGTAGAGCCGCTCACGATCGCACCGGGGATCGTCCATAATCTCGGTGGTCCGCGTGTCCCGCTGCGAGAGCAAGCACGGCATGGTGGGTACAAGCAGCGCGCGACAATCAGGATCCCGCGGCTTGCTTCTTCGGCACTTTCGCTTTGACCGGCTTGTCCCCGGTGTTAGACTCGCGCGCAATCTTGGCGATCCCGCGAATGCTCGCGGTTTTATAACCTAAGGTCTCGGCCTTGGCGAGGTTCTTCGCGCCCTCGGCATCGGCGCCCAAGGCATAGTGCATGACCGATAAATTAAAGTACGGGAGCGGGGATTCGGGGTCCAACTGCGTTGCTGCCTTTAGCAAGGATTCCGCCTTGTCGGAGTCTTGCAGCCACATCGCCGATACGCCCATGTTATTCAAGGCCATGACCTCCACATTGGAAGTGTAGAACCACTGGCTAAACCAGATTAAATGCCTGAGCTTCGGCCGCTTCCGGACCGTTTCCAAGAATCGCTCGAAGTGGGCCAAGGCTTCGGAATGCTTCCCTTTGAGCTGCAGCCGTTGGCCTTGGAAGTAGTCCTTCCAATAAAATTGCTGCACGCGGCCGGGAATCAAAAGGATGACCGCGATCGCGATGAATACGTAGATCTCAACATACTTCGTGGCCCCGTTGATCTGAATGAAGGTATATCCGGTCCCGACCAGCACCCCGGTAACAACAAACAGCGCAAGGGCATATAAGATTCTATTTCTTGTGGTGCGATTGGTTGGCACCAGTGTTGGCAACTGCATGGACTTTCCTCTATGAATCACCGAGTCACGGCGCATCAAGTATAAATCCCGTGAAGCGCCCATTACCATAGGTTGTTCATCCCTAGACATCAACGTTCGGACCCGGCGGCGCGCCCGGCGCGCTTAACGCCGGAAAACATTGGCCTATGCACGTGCACGCGTTGGAGATTAAACCGCTGCCGGCTGGAAGATACGCGGACGGTCTTTTGGTTTAGCGCGCCACTCAATATACTGCGCATACCTTTCGCATTTGGGTCTTGAGGCGAGCGGTGTGTGGTGGGCGATCAACGTGACGGCCGGCCGGAAGGCAGCGCTCAAGGGTTGGGCGGCATGGCGGGGGCGGGGCCGTTGGACGGAGATCGACCCGTGACCCATAATGGGCGTGAAGTGAAAATGACACAGCAGCAAGCCGCGGCCGGCGCGTCGATCGGCGATGACGAAAAAATAATTTGGCAAGACACGATCCTGTTCATTGTCCTGCACCTGTTGGCGGCCTACACCATCGCCTTCCATTTCGAGTGGCAATGGTTGGCCTTGGCCGTCGCCTCCTATTATGTGCGCATGTTTGCATTGAGTGCCGGCTTTCATCGCTATTTTTCGCATCGCTCCTACAAGACCAGCCGCGCATTTGCTTTTTTCTTGGCGTTCCTGGGCGAATGCTCGCTGCAGAAGGGAGTCCTTTGGTGGGCCAGCCATCACCGCCATCACCATCGCTACTCCGATGAGCCTCAGGATGTCCATTCCCCGGTGCGCAAGGGGTTTTGGTGGTCGCATATGGGATGGATCCTTTGCCACAAATACAAGTATACCAGGCGCGACCTGATCAAGGACTTCACGCTGTGCCCGGAGCTCGCCTGGCTCAATGAGAATACCTGGTTACCGGTAAACCTTTATATCGCCGCGCTCGTCTACGGGTTCGGATTGGAAGGGTTTTTATGGGGTTTCATCGTCGCCACCGTGTTCTTGTGGCATGGCACCTTTTCGATCAATTCCTTAGTGCACGTGTGGGGAACGCAACCGTATCGGACCGGGGACAATTCCAGAAATAACCTCCTTGGAGCGATCCTGACGCTGGGGGACGGATGGCACAACAACCACCATCACTACCCGCTCTCGGTTCGCCACGGTTTCCGCTGGTGGCAGTTCGATCCTTCCTACTACGCATTGTGCCTGCTCGAGCGGCTGGGGGTGGTCTGGGATCTTAAACGGCCCCATCTCGCCCGTGTGGCAAGCATGTCGGCCCAGCCATAATCCCGCGGCTTTTTGACCCCTCGTTCAGGCTGCATACAACGCCGAAACTATTTCCTTATGCAGAATCAAATACGCGATCAGGCCCTGGCGCTTGCCGCTGTGTTCCAAGCCGCGCTCTTGGTGGATCGCTTGGCGAACACCGGCGCCGTCCCGAACGAGAACCTCAAGGCATTGGTCCGGAGCTTATTCGAGTTTGACCCCCAGAGCACAGAGGAGGTCTTCGGCGGAGAGCGGGATTACCGCTTTGGATTGAGCCTCGGCATCAACGCACTCAAGGACATCTTCGATCGCAAGCGGCGCGGACCCAAGTACGGCGACGCCGTCACCTATGTGATCGGGTTGTTGCACCTGGAAAATGTGTTGCGCAATAACAAGAGCATGTTAGATCTGCTCGGAACCCGATTGCGCGCGGTGCAACAACAGATGCCCGCGGAGGGGTTTACCGAGGATAGCACGCTGGCGGCGATTGCCAGCAGTTACCAAGAGACGCTGAGCACGCTTAAATTCCGAATCCAGGTGCGCGGCGATGCGCGTTTCCTACGCGATCCGGAGGTCGCCAACAAGGTGCGGGCGGCGTTGTTGGCGGGGGTGCGAGCGGCGCTCTTATGGCATCAAGTCGGGGGGCGGCGTTGGCAACTGCCGTTCTACCGCAAGCGCATCGTGGAGGCCTTGCGAACGCTGGCGTGAGATGTAGAAGGCCGCTTTGAAGGACCCGCTGCTCGATTATACTGCCGCCCCGTCGACAAGCCGCGACTGCGCCTCGCGGTATTTGGCCGCGGTCTTTTTCGATAATATCGGGAGGCATTTCACTTCTGACCGACACCAAGCCTGTCCAGCAGGATCGGGATCACTTTGAGTAGCCGGATTGTCCGTTGTAAGTCTTTGTCCCGAGCGAGGTGCACGAGACCTTTGAAACCGCCAAGGCACCTCTTGTCTTTCTGAACCTCCTGCAATGCAGCGACAAGCTCTGGGAGCATGTCCTGCATCGGCAAAATTATTTGCCCGGTCTTGGCCAGGCCATCGGCAATCGAGGCGAGTCCGTTACCGAGCTGGACGATGCCCTGCGCGATCTCAGCGATGCCCGTCGCTGCTGAGGACCGACGCTCGGCTGTATTTGCCATCGTTTGAGCATCAGGCGGGCCATCTGAACTATTCATAAATCTACCTCCTAGATTAAATTAAAGTAGCGGCCTCATCGGCTACGGGCTCGCGTTTCTCAACAGCCTCTGGATCATCGTGTCGATCTGACGTTCGCGCCGAGAATGAGGCGGTGTAGACCGATTAAACCTACTTTGCCGGTTCGCCATATAGAGATCCTAAGAGATCTCCAAGCCAAGGATGGGCCGGAAATGCGCCGAACCGATCCGCAGTTGTTGCAAGTCCTCTGGGATTTCTCGATAATCCGCGCCTTTTCGCATGCCCGGGAGAAACCGCAACATCCTGGTTTACCCTCGCGCGGTGATCCGTCATCATACCAGCTTGCCGCAGACCCATTATTAGAATGACCGTACCTCAAAGAGCGATGAACCGGGAAACCGGGGAGTCGGCGCGCGCTCCGCACGCGGCGGTGTGTCCTTTCTGCAGCCTGCTGTGCGATGATCTTATCGTGGAGCAGGCGGGCGGCCGCGTGCGCGTCCTGAAGAACGGTTGTGACCGGGCAGTTTCCGGCTTCGAGAGCCCAGCCGGACCGAATCAGCCGCGCCTCAAGGGCAAGCCTGCAACGATCGAACAGTGCATCGAGCGGGCGGCGGCGATCCTTCGCGGCGCCCGCTTCCCTCTGTTCTCCGGCCTGGGGACGGATGTCGGTGGAATGCGTGCGGTGCTCAGCCTGGCGGAACGCACCGGGGGCGCGCTCGATCACATGCACGGGAACGCGCTCCAGCGGAATATCGGCGTGCTACAAGGCGCGGGTTGGATGACGACCACGCTCACGGAGCTAAAGAATCGCGCCGACCTGATTGTTTTCGCAGGCGCCGATGCGGTGAGCACGCATCCGCGTTTTTTCGAGCGCCTCGTTTGGAACCAAGCATCGCTATTCCAGCTCGACAGCAACGCCCGCCAGATCGTCTACCTCGGGGCCGGGCTCAACACCAAACCCGGCACCAGCCCCGAAGGTCGAAAACCCTTGCACGTCCGCTTCGATCCGCGGCGACTCATCGAAATCGTCTCAGCGTTACGCGCGCTCGCGGCGGGGCATCGGCTCCAAGCACCCTCGATCGCCGGAGTACGGATCCCGGTCTTGAATTCTATCGTCGAAAAGATGAAAGCGGCCCGCTATGGGGTGCTGGCATGGTCGAGCGCCGATCTCGATTATCCTCACGCCGAGCTTGCCGTTGAAGCGTGCGCGGAACTGGTCAAGGATCTCAACGACACTACGCGTTTTTCCGGTTTGCCCTTGGGCGGCAACGACGGCGCGATCACGGCCAACAGCGTGTGCGCATGGCAGACGGGTTTTCCGCTCCGCACCGCGTTCGCGGCGGGGTATCCGGCGCATGATGCGCATCGTTACAGCGCTGGCCACTTGGTCGAATCGGGGTCCGCCGATGCCCTCGTGTGGATTTCCGCGTTTCGCGCGGCGCCTCCGCCGGCGGCCAAACCCCTGGTTGTACTTGGCGCCCCGAATACGCATTGTCCCGAGGAGCCCGAGGTTTTTATCCCGGTGGCGATCCCGGGACTCGACCATGCGGCTCAGCTCGTGCGCTGCGATTCGGTGGTGTCGTTGTACCTCGAACGGCAGCGAACCTCGCCCCTGCCGAGCGTCGCACACCTACTCGCGGAAATCCAAAATGCGCTCTAGGGCATGTTAACGCGCTTGAGGGGCGGCAAGGTCTACGACCCGGCCCACGGGGTCAACGGCGAGGTCCGCGATATCTTCATCCGCGACGGCCGCATCATCGCCCCGCCCCCCGGCGGCGTCAAGGCGGGCCACGAATATGATCTCTCCGGCGCCGTGGTCATGGCGGGAGGGATCGATATCCATACCCATATCGGCGGGGGCAAAGTCACGATAGCGCGCATGCTGCTGCCGGAGGACCACGCGGCCCATCCGGTCGCCTCGGGACGGATCACGCGCTCGGGATCGGGCCGGGCGACACCCTCGACGATCACCACCGGTTACCGGTACGCAGAAATGGGCTACACCGCGTGCTTCGAACCCGCGATGCTGCCGCTGAACGCGCGCCAGACGCATATGGAAATGGGGGATACGCCGATCGTGGACAAGGGCGGCTATGCGCTGCTCGGTAACGACGATTTCTTCCTGCGGCTGCTCGCCGAAGGCCGTGAACAGGCGCTCATCAATGATTACGTGGCGTGGACCTTGGAAACCTCGCAAGCCCTCGCGATCAAAGTGGTCAATCCAGGCGGGATCAGCGCCTTCAAGTTCAATCAACGCACGCTCGATCTCGATGAGAAGCATTGTTATTATCCGATTACGCCGCGCTTGATTCTGCAGCGGCTCGCGCAAGCGGTCTTCGATCTCGGCGTGCCCCACCCGCTGCACGTTCACGGGTGCAATCTCGGCGTCGCGGGCAATGTCGATACCACGCTGAAAACGATCGCCGCTGGCGACGGCCTACCCTTGCACCTCGCGCATGTCCAATTCCACAGTTACGGCACGGAAGGCGACCGCCGGTTCTCCTCCGGCGCGGCGCGCATCGCCGAGAGCGTCAACGCGCACCCGAATATCTCCATCGACGTCGGTCAGATCATGTTCGGCCAGACGGTCACGGCCTCGGGCGATACCATGGCGCAGCACCGGAACCGTGCCAGCGCTTATCCCAAGAAATGGGTGTGTATGGACATCGAGTGCGACGCCGGCTGTGGCGTGGTGCCGTTTCGCTACAGGGACAAGAGCTTCGTGAACTCGCTGCAGTGGGCGATCGGATTGGAATTGTTTCTGTTGGTCAAAGACCCCTGGCGTATTTTCCTGACCACCGATCACCCCAACGGCGCGCCGTTCACGACCTATCCGCACCTCATCCGCTTGTTGATGGACAAGAGCTACCGTAACGAGCGGCTGGCGACGATCCATCGGGGCGCCGCGGCGATGAGCACGCTCGGGAGTCTCGACCGGGAATATACCCTGTACGAAATCGCCATCATGACGCGCGCCGCGCCGGCCCGGAGCCTAGGATTGACCGATCGCGGCCACCTCGGCCTCGGCGCGGCGGCCGACATCACGGTCTATAAGGAACACGAGGATCGCGAGCGGATGTTTTCCCAGCCTCAGTTCGTATTTAAAGACGGTGAGCTGGTCGTGAAAAACGGCAAAGTGATCAAGATCACGCATGGCAGTACCCATGTGGTCCGGCCGGACTACGATAAGCGTATCGACCGGACCCTGCGGCCGCATCTCGAGAAATACCATACGCTGGGATGGGAGAATAGGAAACTGCGCGATGAGGAGATCGCGGGCGAAGGACGCGGCCGGATTGTGATCGCCAACTGCACGCCGCGGCAGGCCGCATGAACCTCAACGGCGTCTACATCGAGGACACGTTCGCCGAAGCCTTTCCGATGAAGGCGACGCGGCTCATCATCACCGCGATGACCTTGAAGTCAGCCTACCGCGCGGCCAATTCGCTCACCGGATTCGCCTCCTCGGTCATCGCCTGCGGGTGCGAGGCGGACATCGAGTGCGAGCTCGACCCCGCGGATACGCCCGACGGCCGGCCGGGGATCGCGGTCATCATCTTCGCGATGTCCGTGAAACAATTGGCGGATCAGGTGCTGCGCCGGGTCGGGCAGTCGGTCATGACCACCGCCACCAGCGCGTGTTTCGCCGGGCTGCGCTGCGAGCCCTCTATCAAACTCGGAAGCAGCATCCGGTTTTTCGGCGACGGCTATCAGATCGCCAAGCGCATCGACGGCATCCGCTATTGGCGCATTCCCGTCATGCACGGGGAATTTGTCTGTGAAGAAAAGACCGGGGTCGCGGACGCGGTTGGGGGCGGCAATTTCCTCGTATTCGCGAAAACCTCGCGGCATGCGTTGACGGCCTGTGAACAGGCGGTCAAAGCCATTCGCCGGGTGCCGCGCGCCGTCACCTGCTTCCCGGGGGGTATCGTCGGCTCCGGTTCCAAAGTGGGCTCGAAGTACAAGTTCCTCAAAGCCTCCACGAATGACGCGTATTGTCCCACCTTGAAGGGCCGGGTAGGCTCGAGCTTGACCCCCGAGGTCGGCTCGGTGCTGGAGGTAGTCGTCGATGCGCTCGATCAAGAGGCCATCCGTGAATCGCTACGGGCCGGCATCGAAACCGTGTGTAAGTTCGGGCCGAAAAAGGGGATCTACCGCATCAGCGCCGGGAATTTCGGCGGTAAACTGGGTCCCTATCATTTTCACTTGCGGGAGATCCTCGCTTGACCCCGCTCACGCTCACGCTGCGGAGGCGCCCGGCCCAAGAGGTGGATATCGGGCACCTCACTCCCGATGGCTTACAGGCAATGGACCGCGCCGGCATCGAGCAGATCAAGCTCACCTGCGGCAACCGCTCCCTGCGCCTGCATGAGCTTTTCGAGGTCCAGGGCGAGGACACGAGCGTGATCCAAATCCGTCGCGCTTGCGAGAAACTGTACGGCATCGGCATGGCGATGAGCTTTGGGAGCATCTCGGTACAAGGCCGCGCCGGTGACGATGTCGGCCGCAACATGCACGGCGGGATGATCGCCGTGCGCGGATCGGCCGGCCATGGAACCGGACGCGGGATGCGCGGTGGTTACATCGAGGTACAGGCTAATACCGGGGACTTCCTCGGCGGCGCCGAGGCCGGCGCGCTCGAAGGCATGTCGGAGGGAGTCATCATCGTCTCCGGCGACGCGGGTGCCCGCGTCGGCGACCGCATGCGGCGCGGGATCATTTTCGTGCGCGGCAAAAGCGGCGATTATTGTGGCAGCCGAATGAAAGGGGGAACCATCCTGGTGCTAGGGCAGAGCGGATGCTACCCCGGGATTGGCATGCGCCGGGGCACGATCGTGTTCGCCCGCAAGCCCGCCGAGATCAGCGCCACCTTCAATTCCTGTGGCCTCCTCAAGATGGAGTTTCTGCGTTTGCTGTTCCGGCAACTGAGCAACTCCTACCGTAAGCTCGCCGTGCTGCGCGATATCGGGCCCGAGGCGGAGCGCTTCAGCGGCGATCTCGCGCTCGGCGGAAAGGGCGAGCTGTTGGTTTTACATTCGGCGCTCTGAGAACACATGCCATTACTCATCAAAGGCAAGGGCGAAAAAGAGGGCCGGCGGCGCGGCCGCAAGGTCGAACCGAAGGCGCTCGCCGAGATTCGCGAGTTGCTGGGGGACACGCCGAGGCGTCGCGATCTGCTGATCGAGTTTTTACACAAGATCCAGGATCGCCATCATTGCATATCGGCGGCGCATATCGTCGCCCTGGCGAAGGAGATGAACCTCCCGACCACCGAGATCTACGAAGTCGCCACCTTTTACCACCATTTCGATGTGGTCAAGGAGGACGATATGCCCCCTCCCGCGCTCACCGTGAGAGTCTGCGACTCGGTCACCTGCGAGATGTTCGGGGCCAAGGAATTGATCCTGGATCTGCAACGCCGCGTCGGACCGCAGGTGCGCGTAAAAACCGTGCCCTGTGTCGGACGCTGCGGCGGGGCGCCGGTCGCCGTGGTCGGCACCCACGCGCTCGAATGGGCCTCCCCTTACAGCGTGGAGAAGGCCATCTCCGAGAAGCAAACGGAAGCCCTGCCGCCGGCAGGGATCGACTATCACGATTATGTCGTGCGCGGCGGTTATAAACTCTTGGCAGCCTGCGTCAACGGAGAGCGCGATGTCGAGAGCGTCATCACGGCGCTGGAGAATTCCAATCTGCGCGGATTGGGCGGGGCCGGTTTTCCCGCCGGACGCAAATGGCGCATCCTCCGCGGGCAAGCCAAGCCGCGTCTGGTGGCGATCAATATCGATGAAGGGGAGCCCGGTACTTTCAAGGACCGCTATTACTTGGAACACGATCCGCACCGCTTCCTCGAGGGCACCTTGATCGCGGCCTGGGCCATCGAAGCGGAAGAAGTTTATATTTACTTGCGCGATGAATATGCGGGATGCCGTACGATGTTGACCGCGGAGCTTGAAAAGCTCCGCCGCAACACGCCCTGCATCATTCCGCCGATTCATTTTCGCCGCGGCGCCGGAGCCTACATCTGCGGCGAGGAATCCGCCATGATCGAATCGATTGAAGGCAAGCGCGGCATGCCGCGCTTGCGTCCGCCCTACTTGGCGCAGGTGGGGCTCTTCGGGCGCCCGACGCTTGAGCACAACCTGGAGACCCTGCACTGGGTGCGCGACATCATCGAGCAAGGCCCGGACTGGTTCGCCTCGCAGGGCCGCCACGGCCGCCAGGGATTGCGTTCGTTTTCGGTCAGCGGGCGGGTGCGGACTCCGGGGGTGTATCTGGCCCCGGCGGGTATCACGATGCGGGAGTTGATCGCGGAGTATTGCGGCGGCATGCTGCCGGGACACGAATTTTACGGCTACTTCCCCGGCGGGGCTTCGGGCGGTATCCTACCGGCGTCACTCGGAGATGTCCCGCTCGATTTCGATACCTTGACGCCCCATGGATGCTTCATCGGCTCGGCCGCCATCATCGTTTTGTCGCAGTACGACAGTGCGCGTAAGACCGCCCTCAACGCCATGCGTTTCTTCGCCGATGAGTCCTGTGGCCAGTGCACCCCCTGCCGTGTCGGCACCGCGAAGGCGCTCGCACTGATGCAAAAGCACCATTGGGATGGGGCCTTACTCGAAGAGCTGGCGCGCGCCATGGAGGATGCGTCGATCTGCGGTCTCGGCCAGGCCGCGCCCAACCCGCTCCGATGCGCGATGAAATACTTTCCCGAGGAGTTTAATTAATGGCGGCGAACCCAAAAATCGTTCCGGAACAGCCGACCATTCGCTTCAAGCTCAACGGCCGCGAGACCGACGCGCTGCCGGAGGAGACTATTCTGCAAGCCGCCATGCGGCTTGGGACCGAGATCCCGTATCTGTGCTACAAGGAAGGCTATCGCCCCGATGGAAATTGCCGCGCCTGCGTGGTCGAGATCAAAGGTGAACGCGCCTTAGCACCCTCTTGCTGCCGAAGACCCACGGACGGCATGGAGGTCTCGAGCACGAGCGAGCGGGCGTTGCATTCGCAGAAACTGGTCTTGGAGTTGCTGCTCTCGGATATGCCGAGCCAAGGCCGATCGCCCTATACGCCGCGCTCCGAGCTCGACCACTGGGCGGAAAGGTTGGAACTCGGGCGGCCCCGCTTCCCCGGCCGCCAGCAACCCCGCGCCGATCTGTCGCACGCCGCCATCGCGGTGAATCTCGACGCCTGCATCCAATGCAACCGCTGCGTACGGGCCTGCCGCGAAGAACAAGTCAACGATGTGATCGGCTACGCCTTCCGCGGCCCGCATTCGCAAATCGTCTTCGACCTCGATGATCCGATGGGCGTGAGCACCTGCGTCGCCTGCGGGGAATGCGTGCAAGCCTGCCCGACGGGCGCGCTCATGCCGGCGGAGAATGCCGGCCTCGTGCGTTCCGATAAGAAGGTGGCCTCCGTTTGTCCTTACTGCGGCGTCGGCTGCCTTCTCACCTTCAATGTCAAGGACAATAAGATCTACTATGTCGAAGGACGCGACGGCCCGTCGAATCAGGGGCGTCTCTGCGTCAAGGGACGTTTCGGTTTCGACTACGTGCACCATAAGGAGCGGCTCACGAAACCGTTGATCCGGCGCGATGGGGTGCCGAAGTCGCCGGAGATCATCTTCCCCGAAGAAGTCTATCAATACTTCCGGGAGGCAAGCTGGGAGGAAGCGTTGGAGCGCGCCGGCGGCGGCCTGCGCCGAATTCGCGACCAAGTGGGCTCACAAGCCCTCGCGGGGTTTGGGTGCGCCAAGGGCAGCAACGAAGAAGCCTACCTATTCCAAAAGCTCGTGCGCACGGGTTTCGGGACGAACAATGTCGATCATTGCACGCGTTTATGTCACGCCTCTTCGGTAGCCGCATTGCTGGAGACGATCGGGTCCGGGGCGGTATCCAATCAGGTCGCCGACGGGGTCGAAGCGGATGTCATCGTCATCATCGGCGCGCGGCCCAACGCCAACCACCCGGTCGCCGCCACCTTCATGAAGAACGCCGCGCGCGCGGGTAAGAAACTCGTCGTCATCGAACCTTTCGGATCGGACATTGCCCTGCATGCGACCCATTTCCTGCAATTACATCCAGCCACGGACGTCGCCTTGCTCAATGGCATGATGCACACCATTGTCTCGGAAGGTTTGCACAACCGGACCTACATCGAAAAATATACGGAGGGTTTCGATGATCTCTGGATGCGGATTGAGGGCTACAGCGCCGAGAAGGTCGCGCCCATCTGCGGGATCCCGGCCGAGACCATCAAGGAGGTGGCACGGCTCTATGCCAAGGCCGAGCGCGCCATCATCTTCTGGGGCATGGGGATTTCCCAGCATGTGCATGGGACGGATAACGCCCGCTGCATCATCTCCTTGGCGCTCATGACCGGCCAGATCGGCCGGCGCGGGACAGGCTTGCACCCTTTGCGTGGACAGAACAACGTGCAAGGGGCTTCCGATGTCGGATTGATCCCGATGGTTTACCCCGACTATCAGCCGGTCGCCGATCCCGGGGTTCGCGCCAAATTCGAACGACTGTGGAGAGCCACGCTCGATCCCAAACCAGGGCTAACCGTCGTCGAGATCATGCATGCCGTCCATGAGGGTAAGATCAAGGGGATGTATATCATGGGCGAGAACCCGGCGATGTCCGATCCGAATTTGAACCATGCCCGCAGGGCACTCGCCGAGCTCGAGCACCTGGTGGTCCAGGATATCTTCTTCACGGAAACCGCCGGTTTCGCCGACGTGGTGTTGCCCTCCTCGGCCTTTCCGGAAAAGACCGGGACCTTCACCAATACCGACCGGCGCGTGCAGCTCGGAAGGCAGGCGATTGACCCGCCGGGCGATGCCCGCCAGGATCTCTGGATCATCCAGGAAATAGCCCGCTGCTTGGGTCTCGATTGGTCCTATTCCGGCCCGGCCGAGGTGTTCGCCGAGCTCCGCAAGGCCGCCCCCAGCATGGCGGGGATCACCTGGGAGCGTTTGGAGAAAGACGATTCGGTCACCTATCCTTGCGAGCAGGAAGGCGATCCGGGCGAACCCATCCTGTTTCAGCATGGATTTCCCACCAAGAGCGGTAAAGGCCGCTTTGTTCCGGCGGTTTACACCAAAGCCGCCGAGCTTCCCGATCACGATTATCCCTTTGTGTTCTTGACCGGCCGTCAGCTCGAGCACTGGCATACGGGCAGCATGACGCGGCGCTCGGTGGTGCTCGATGCGATCGAGCCGCGGGCATCGATCTACATCAACCCCGAAGATTTGGCCTCGATCGGCGGCAAGGACGGGGATGTATTGATCGTGGCATCGCGCCGCGGCGCCATCGAAGCTCCCGCGCGTACCGCCAATGGTATCCAACGCGGGACCGTCATCATGCCCTTCTCCTACCACGAGGCAGCCGCGAACCTCCTCACCAACGAGGCCTTGGATCCTTTCGGGAAGATCCCCGAGTTTAAGTACTGCGCGGTGAGTCTCGTCCCCAAATCGACTAACCAACGCCGTTACGCAACGGGTTAATAGGGGCTCCAGAGATCGCTGACATGAAACACGCCCGTCTGACTCATCTGACGTCGGAAGAGTATCTGGCCTCCGAAAACGACAACCCCGCCAAGCACGAGTACGTCGCTGGACAACTCCATGCGATGGTTGGCGTACGGGATACGCATAATGCGATTGCCTTAAATGTGGCCAGCCAGTTGCGTTCCACGCTCCGCGGCGGACCATGCCGGGTGTTCATGTCCGATGTCAAGGTGCGGGTCGAGGAGGCTGATGCCTTCTACTATCCGGATGTCTTCGTTACCTGCGATGCACGCGATACCGATCCGTATGTCAAGCGTTACCCGAGCCTGGTGATAGCGACCGAGGCGATCGACCGCCGGGAGAAGCTCTTGAATTACCGCAAGCTGCCCAGCCTGCATGAATACGTCCTAATCGGGAGTGCGCAGCGATGGATTGAGATCTACCGCTTGGAAGCGGATGGCAGTTGGACGGTGGCGACCCTGGAAGGCGATGAGGACCTCGAATTGAGTGCGCGACGCTGGACTCTCTGTCGAGCAATTCCGTAAGTTGCTCTAGGCCCAGCCGCCCAAACCAGACGCTGCACCGGATTTAAGACATCTGCGCACCTGGCCGGTGAGCCGGCGGCTGACCGGCAAGCGCTTTTCTGTCCCGCGCAATTTAACCGCTAGGCCACCCACACCATCGCGCGCCAGGGCTTCGACTCGGGAGATCGCTACCAAAGCATTGCGGTGGATACGGAGGAACCGCTCGCCGAATTCGGCTTCCAGGGTTTTGAGCGGCTCCTCGATGACGAGCTCTCCTCCCGTCCAAACCACCGTGACGTACTTCTGATCCGCCTGGAAGTAAAGCACCTCATCCACAGGCACAAGCCGCAGGCTGCCGCCTACCGGCGCGCTCAGATGGGTTCGAGCTCGAGTCGGAGCGCTCCGCTCCTTGAGGGTATCGAGCGCACCCCGGCTTAGTGCTTTGGCTCGCTGTAGCCCCTGTAAAAGCCGCTCCTTACGGATCGGTTTCAACAGGTAATCGACGGCGCTGGCCTCGAAAGCCTCAAGCGCGTAATCGCCAAAGGCCGTCGTAAAGACGACCGCCGGGGGATGCTCAGAGTGAGCCAGATGGTGCGCTGTCTCCAACCCGTCCATGCCAGGCATGCGGATATCGAGCAGCACCAGTTGCGGCGCATGCGCCGCAACGGCGGTCAGGGCCTCGATCCCGTTGCCCGCTTCTCCGACGACTTCACCGATCCCAAGCTCGCGGATCAGTGCGGCGAGCCGCTCGCGCGCGAGCGGCTCATCATCTACGATGAGGATCCGCATCTTCGGCGCCTTCATAAGGGAAAGATAATGTCGCCCGGTAGTGATCGCCCAAGTCCTCCACGGTCAGCCCACCCGACCCGCCGTAAAAAGCCTGCAGTCGTTGCCCCACGTTTTCCTGGGCGAAGCCATGGCTTGCGCGCGAGGATCGCCTGCCATCCGCGGGTTTCTGATTTTCGATCACGACCGTGAGCCGGTATCCTTCGCGCTGCCCCCTAATCCGTAGCACCCCACCTCGGGGCAAGGGCTCGATCCCGTGGTAGATCGCGTTCTCGATAAGCGGCTGAATCGACAACACCGGTACCAGGGCGTCCGCCGGTAACTCATCGACCTGCCAAGCGATCGCCAAGCGATCTTGCAGGCGTAAGGCTTCTATCCGTAAATACTGCCGGCAGAGATCAAGCTCCCCACCGAGCGTGACCCGATCACGGGCCGGCAGGAGGCTCGCTCGAAACAGATCCGCTAAGTCCTCGACAGCTTCCTCGGCCAGCTTTGGATGGCTGCGGGTCAGACTGGCGATAGTGTTCATGCAGTTGAAGAAAAAATGCGGCCGCATGCGTGCCTGCAAGGCTTGGAGGCGGGCCTCGGACTCCGATTCGATGCGCCGTTCCCAGTGATGGTGGACATACATATAACGCAGTGCGATGGCGATCACGATCGCCGCAATCGCCAGATTGCGCGCTAAAAATCCTCCCCTGGAAGCCGCACCGAGGGGCATCGGGTCGCTTAAATAATCCAGGGTCCACCACGCCAGCTCGCTCAATAGCCAGGTAATCGCGAGCATCGATAAATAAGCGACCATTGCCACGCTGGCCTCGCTGAAGCGGGCGTAAAACGTTCGGCTCGCGCACAGAACCGCGGCGCAGCAAAGAGTAACCCATTGAATGAACAGCGACTTGAGGGCCAGATCGTCGAAGCTTGCGTTTACATCCGTGGCCGTCGATAGGGTCAGCACGATGGCCAATAGCTCGGTCATCAAGACCAGCACGAACACCGGCCGGGCGGTGCAGAAGTTGGGTATGAACAGGCGATCAGTGGCGCGCGCGACAGGCAATGTCATGACCCTAGCGCGCGTTTTAAGCTTCCCAAGCCGGGACCTCGCTATGGTGCTCTCTCGTGCCCAATTGTAGCGGCGGCAGGCCGAGAAGGATCGGCCCCGCTGTATCTTCATCATCGCCGGAGGTATCGGCCCTGGCATCCAGAACTCGAAGATCAGGGTTCCGCTCGGCCGAAGTCAATTTAGATTTCGCCCCACGGGGTATGCAACCCCGTGGGGCGACCAAAGGGGAGAGCTGCGCCTCTCCCCTTTGGAAACCCCATCGCCAAGGTCCCCGCGGCAAGACCGCGGGGAATAGATTTTAGCCGCTCGTCGGATAAATCTTCGCGTTGGTCTCCTTTCCGCTCAAGAAAGAAGCCCGCCTGAACGCTACGACGGGCCATCGAGAGCAATGCATATGCACAACACATCAAGCAAGAGGGAAGGCATGCTAGCACACAGATACAAGCAAGGTTTCACCTTGGTGGAGATGATCATAACCGTGGCCATCGCCGCCATCGTTTTAGTTATGGGGGTGCCGGGGTTTCAGCAATTGATTCGTGCCAATCGGACCGTGACGGAGGTGAACCGCTTGGTCACGGCCCTCAGCCTGGCCCGCAGCGAGGCGGTCAAGCGCAATGCTACCGTCCACATGTGCCCGGCGAGTGGCAGCAATTGCTCGCCCGGGGGCAACTGGGAGAACGGCTGGGTGGTATTTATGGACAACGTCACCCAGAACGGAACGACAGACGCAGGCGAGCAAATTCAGGTCTACGAGCGGATGCCCCAAGGCTACACGCTGCGCGCGGAGGGTACTAACTTTGCCGACTGGATCGCCTTCCAGCCGAGCGGCCAGCCGCTGGGCAGCGGCAGCGGCGGGTTGCCGGCCGCCGCTAATTTCCGGGTCTGCGACGATACCCAGGCGGCTGCCGAGCGCCGTTTGATCCAAGTGAATGTCGTCGGGCGGGCAAATGCGTCCAAGAGCAACGGAGCATGCACATGAAGAACATTTCTAAACCTGTTCGGATTTCGGACCGCCAGCGAGGCTTCACGCTCCTCGAGGTTCTCATCGCCCTGATGCTTCTGGCCGTGGGGCTTCTGGGCTTGGCGGGTCTCCAGGCAGTCAGTCTACGCAACAACCATAGCGCCTATCTGCGCAGCCAGGCGACGATGCTCACTTACGACATCATCGACGGCATGCGCTCCAACCGCAGCGCCGCGCAGGCGGCGAGCTATGACATCGCCATCGGGACCCCGGCGTCTGCATCGCCGCCGGATTGTATGGCTATTGTATGCACCGGGTCGGACATGGCGACCGCCGAGATCGCCGACTGGAAACAGAGTCTCGGTAGCCTGCTACCCTCGGGCGACGGCGCGGTGGCCCGTGCGGGTAACGTCGTGACCGTAACCGTTCAGTGGATAGATGGCCGCGGCCCCGTCGATGCCGTCCCCAAGCAATTCGCAACGAGTACAGAGCTATGAACACGCGTACAAGATATCGTTTTCACCGGCAAGCGGGTGTTGGCCTCGTAGAGATCATGGTCGCCGTCACCTTGAGTCTGATCCTGACGGCCGGGTTGGTCCATGTTTACACCGGCAATAAGCAGACCTATCGCATCCAGGAGGCCCTGTCGCGGGTGCAGGAGAATGGCCGCTTCGCCCTGGATTTCATTACTCGTGACCTGCGCAATGCCGGCTTTCTCGGCTGTGCCGGGACCACCACGAAGATCACCAATACGCTGAATAATGCGAGCAACTACAATTGGAGCTTTGGTCAGATCATCGAGGGTTTTGAGGCGACCAGTTCGAGTGGCTGGGATCGGGATCCTGTGACCACCGCCGGAATCGTCAGCCCCTTCTTACCCGCACGGGATGTGCTCACCATACGGCGCTCTCTCGGCAATCCGGTCGAGGTCGCGGCGCACCCGGGCGGTAACCCTCCGGGATCCGCCGATATACAAGTCGATCCGCCCCACGGGCTCGAGCAATTCGATGTGGTGATGGTGACTGACTGTACCGATGCCGCCATCTTCCAGATCACCAACATCAACACGGGCGGCGCGAGCCAGAACATCGTTCACAACACGGGTGGTTCTTCACCGGGCAATGCCACCCAAGCGCTCGGCAAGGATTACACCGGGGCAGGCGAGATCGTGCAGCTCATGACCAGCACCTATTACATCGGGACCGGGGTCTCGGGCCGGCCGGCGCTGTTTCGCAAGGATGGCGCGGCGGCGGCGCAGGAGCTGATCGAAGGGGTAGAGGACCTGCAGGTCCTCTACGGCATCGATACCGATAGCAATCGCACGCCGAATCGCTATGTGACGGCCGACAATGTGACGGATTGGGGCGACGTGGTCAGCGCGGAGGTGAGGCTGCTACTCCAGACGCTCGACGATAATCTTGCCTCTCAGGCCAACCAGCAGTACACCTTTAACGGCCTGCCCTTCGTGTCGCCCGACCGGCGTTTGCGCAGGACCTTTACCAACACCATCAGCATCAGGAATCGGACCTTATGAAAATGTATCTACGGAACAGACAAAAGGGTGCGGCGATCTTCATCGCGCTCATCATGCTCTTGGTCATGACCATCATTGGGATCACGGCCTCGCAGACGACCACGCTCGAAGAGAAAATGGCCGGGAATCTACGCGACCAGACACTCGCCTTACAAGCAGGCGAAGCGGTTCTGCGCTGGACGGAGACCTGGGTCGGGCAGCAAGTGAGTGAACCCACGTCGGTGGCAGCCTGTGGCTCGGGCTGTGACGATACGGTGTGGGTATTGAACAAGATCACGCCCGACCTGACCAGCGCGGCGCTGTGGTCCACCGCAAGCGTGCGTAGCAACTATACCGGGTTGCCGATCACCGGGCCCGGCAAGGTCGCGGCTCAGCCGAAGTCCGTGGTCGAAGAGCACAGTTTTATCAAAGACAGCCTGAACCAGGGCAAGCAGAATGATATTTCGGGCCAGATGTTCTACCGCCTCACCGCCAATGGCACCGGGGGCACCACGAGCGCCCAAGCCCTGCTGCAAAGCACCTATTCTCGCCGCTACTAGCGCGCCTAGAGCATCGAGTTGCAAAGCGCACTGGTATCTATAGGAAACCCATCATAGGAACCGTCAAGTTTAGGAGATGCCCATGAAATCGCTACGGAAAGTTCTACACACTATCGTTGTCGCTATCGCCGTTGTTTTTACGGGATTGAGCGATGTGACCCGGGCCGCCGATTTGAGCATAAGCAATGTACCGCTCTTTCTGGGCGGCAATGCGGCGCCCAACATCATGTTCACACTGGATGACTCCGGATCGATGCAGTTCGAGGTGCTGCCGGATGAATTGATCTACAAGGACATTCGATATGTCTTCCCGATCGGAAAGACGATCTATGGAGGCGGCAGCACCGACTATTATCGGGCGGGCGGAAGCACCGATATCGGTAAGAACTGCGGCTCCGGTACGGATTTTCATGCGGTCTGCGTTCCTGGATATGAAGATAACAACCTTTACAACTACAAGTACCGCTCGGTAAGGAACAACAAGTCCTATTACAACCCGGATGTGACCTACACGCCCTGGTCCCAACCGGATGGAACGACACTCTATCCCCCCGCGGACCCAGGCTGTGCATACCAAAATCCGTTCGATACCGCCGTCGGTTGCCGAGTTCTGACAGCCCTCAATGACGGAGCCACGAATACCGACAAAGACAGCTACGCTAAATGGCTGCGCAGAACGACCGCAGCTGTCCCCACGTACGAATGGAAGATCCAAAATTACGTGAATGCCCAGACGGGAACGGCGGGGTTCTGGCCGGCGACCTATTTCAACTTTGATATTACCAACCTTAGTTGTGACCTCACCGTCGACGATCGCGATTGCTACGACAAGGTCGAGGTCAAGTACACTATCACGAGCTATACGAGCCCGGGAGGTGTCGCCCGTAATTACAGCCAGGAGATGCAGAACTTCGCCAACTGGTACACCTACTATCGTTCGAGGGTCCTGCTCGCGCGGGCCGGCGCGGGCCGCGCGTTCGCCAGTCAATCAGGCGGCATGCGGGTCGGCTTCGCGGCTATCAACAAGGCGCCTGCAACCGTCGACGGCGCCACTTCCCCAGGCGCCCTGATCCGGGGTGTGCGGAGTTTTTCTGGAACCGATCGCACCAATTTCTTCAACGATCTTTATGGCCACGCGATCCCCACATCGGGCACGCCCTTGCGTCGCGCCCTGGACGATGTGGGCCAATACTTCAGCCGCACCGACAACAAAGGCCCCTGGGGTGCGTTTCCGGGCACCGGTGGCGGCACCGAGCTCGCCTGCCGCCAAAGCTATAACATCTTGATGACCGACGGTTACTGGAACGATGCCGCGGCGCCTACGCTCGGCGCGCAGGGAAACGTGGACAATACCGCCGGCCTTACCATCACCAACAACAGCAATCCGCCCGAACCGCCGAGCTATCAATATTCCCCTGTCGGTCCCTACAAGGACTCATGGGGCGATCCAAATCCCACTGACGGTACACTTGCGGATGTGGCCATGTACTACTGGAACCACGATCTGAGGACTTTGCCGAACAAGGTACCCACCAACCCGGCGGATCCGGCTTTCTGGCAGCACATGGTGACTTTCACCGTCGGGCTCGGGTTGTCCGGTACATTGGATCCGGCGACTGATCTTCCGGCGTTGACGGCCGGAACCAAGACCTGGCCATTGCCTTGGAACAGCAATCCGCAAGGTATGGACCCACTTCCGCCAGCTAGTTGGCAAGAAGCATATAACCTCGACGACCTCTGGCACGCGGCAGTCAACGGCCGGGGGGAGTTCTTCAGCGCCTCGAATCCCGACGAGTTTGCCCAAGGCCTCTCTGCGTCACTCGCTAATATTTCAGGCCGATCGGGTGCCGCCTCGTCGATCGCGCTGAATTCTACCTCTCTACGTGCCGGCAGCAGCGTCTATCAGGCGAAATTTAACAGCGCCGACTGGAGCGGGCAACTCCTGTCGATACCCATCCTATCCGACGGCACGCTCGGCACTGCAGATTGGGATGCCGCCGATAAGCTGCCGGCCGCTAGCGCGCGCAAGATCGTGACCTTCAAGCCGTCGGCGCGTACGGGCGCACCGTTTAGCTGGACAGGCCTCGAAGCGTCGCAGCAAATTGAGCTTGAAAAGAATCCAGCGACGCTCCTCGCCGACGGGCTCGGCAGCCAACGCCTCGATTACCTGCGCGGCAAGGACGTGGCCGGAATGCGTCTCCGGTCGAAGAAGCTCGGCGATATCGTGCACTCTTCGCCGGCCTTCGTCGGTGCCCCGATCTTCCGCTATCCGGACACCTGGGCAAGCGGGGCGCCCGAGAACGGCGCTGCCGCTCCGTATTCTATGTTCAAATCCAGCAATAGTACTCGCAAGCCACTTGTTTATGCGGGGGCCAACGACGGCATGCTGCATGCCTTCGATGCTGATACCGGTCCAACGGCCGGGGAGGAAGTCTTTGCCTATGTTCCCGCGGCGGTCTACAAGAACCTGAACCGGCTTACCAGCCTTACCTACGCGCATCGCTTCTTTGTGGACGGCGCGCCCACCATGGGCGATGCCTTCTTCGACGGGAGCTGGCACACGGTGCTGGTCGGGGGCTTACGCGCGGGCGGGCAGGCGATTTACGCCCTGGACATCACCGATCCGCCTGGTTCCTCGGACGCCGAGACCGACATCGCGGCCAAGGTGCTCTGGGAGTTCAACGACGTCGAGGGCCTACTAGCCAGCGATCCTGATTATGGCGACAAGGACCTCGGCGATACCTTCAGCGAGCCGAACATCGTGCGCCTGCATAACGGTCAGTGGGCCGCCGTATTCGGCAACGGTTACAACAACACTAAGAGCGATGGTCTCCTGACGACGAGCACGACCGGCAACGCGGTCCTCTATATCGTCGATATTGCGACCGGCGAGCTCATCAAGAAGATCGATACCGGCGTCGGCAAAGCCCAAGACCCGAAAAATACTACGGCAGCCAACCAACTCCCCAACGGGCTCGCCACCCCGGCCCCTATCGATACCAACGGCGACTCCATCGTCGACTACATCTACGCGGGGGATCTCTTTGGCAACCTCTGGAAGTTCGACGTGAGTAGCTCTAACGAGAACTCGTGGCAGGTGCTCGGTCCCTCGGGCGGGCCGCTCTTCGTTGCCTGCGCCGGGACGGGTACCCAATGTACGACGGCAGGAGCTAGCAACCTGCGCCAGCCGATCACGACCCGCCCTCAGGTGGGCCGCCATCCGACCAAGGCGAACGGCTTCATGGTGTACTTCGGCACCGGTAAATACATCGAGGGCCCGGATATTGATGCGAAGCCGACGGGCCAGACCACCCAGACCTTCTACGGCATCTGGGATGAGAATCTGAGCAGTCTGACGGCCTTCGATCGCACTAAGCTTCTCGAGCAGAAGATCGTCAAGGAGATCTCGCAAGGTTTCGACACCAGCACACCTCCTGACGGCACTGATGATGACTTCTTCGATCTGCGCGTCACCACCGATAATCCGATCGATTGGGACACCCCGCCGTCGTCCCCGCATAGGGGCTGGTACATGGATCTAATTAACACGGGAGAATCGCCCCTCGACAACGAAGGTGAGCGGCAGGTGACCGATTCTATCCTGAGAGATGGCCGGATCATCTTCACCACGCTCATCCCCTCCGCCGATCCCTGCGATTTCGGCGGCACCGGTTGGCTCATGGAGATCGATGCTAAGGACGGAAGCCGGCTGGAGTTTTCGCCCTTCGACTTGAATGCCGACGGTGAATTCGATGGCGAAGACCACGTGGATATCGATGGTGACGGGACCCCGGATCCGGTGCCCCCGGGCGGCAAGCAGTCCAAGGTCGGGATCCCCCCGACGCCCGGCGTGGTATCTGACAGCAGCGATCCGAACAAGCCACCGAAGGAGCTGAAGATTACGAGCGGCTCCACGGGGAAGATCGAGGTTACCACCGAGAACCCCGGTTCCGGCAACGTCGGCCGCCGATCCTGGCGGGAACTGAACTTACAATAGTGTCCCTGAGGAAGCGGGCGGTCTTCGGACCGCCCGCTTTCTTTCCAAAGTCAATCCTTGAGAGGTTTATCCATGAGCACGAGTTTGAATCGCATCCGCACAGTTTCGGGCTTTACGCTGATCGAGGTGATGATCGTCGTGGCGATCGTCGGCATCTTGTCGGCGATCGCTTATCCGTCATACCAGCAGCATGTGCGTTCATCCAGGCGCGCCGATGCCCAGGCGGCGCTCTTGGAGCTGGCACAAATCATGGAGCGGCGGTTTACTGAGAACAACGGTTATGACCTTGGCCTCGCCGGGGTAGTAGATGCCCCAGACAACTTGCCCTTTACACAGTCACCCAGGGACGGCACGGCGGTTTACAATCTGACGCTCCTTGCAGTCGCGGCAAACACCTTTACGCTGCAAGCGGCGCCCATAGCAGGAGGGCCTCAAGTCGGTGACGGCAACATGCAACTCGCGGAGACGGGAGCTAAGTTCTGGGACCGCACTGGCGACGGTGACTTTGGCGACACCGACGAGGACTGCTGGCGAAAGTACTGCTGATGTTTTGACGCCGATCTTCTCCGGTGTTATTGTCCGCGAATCTTTTTTCTTACGAACAGCTCCGCGCCTAGGCTGAGGTACTGATGAAGGGGTGCCGCGCCCGAACGCAAGCGAACTTCATCGATAGGCGTCTTTGCGAGTGACCCTACGTTTTCTCGCCGGGGCGACGATCCAGACAGGCGATCTCGCCCAGCACCGACCCCGGCTCGAGGTCGCGCAGGACCATCAGCTCTCCCTCGGGCCCCTCGTGGACGACCTGCAGCATCCCCTGTTTGACCAGAACCACGTCTTCGCCCGGATCGCCCTCCTTCCACAGCCACGACCCGGCTTCGATCTCGGACTCCTGCCCCAGCTCCGAAAGCAAGGCACGCAGCGCGGCAGCGGGCTCAGCCAAGCGAATCCGGGATCCGTTCCGCGGAGGCCGACGCGCAGGAAGCGCGGAGGCCGCCTCCCCGACAGCGGCGCCGACGCGCGGCCAGCGTAGCGAATAGGTATTTCAAAGGCCCTTTTTCCTCAGGAGCGAAGATACGACTGGACCAGTAGGCTGTCAAACGTGTGTATTCGGCCACAGTTTGCCGGTAACGAATAGGCGTTCATTCCGCGCGTCGTAAGCGATCCCGTTCCGGACATCGACAGGGGTTGCTCTGTCGGCTTCACTGAGCAAGCCGCGTAAATCAATCCAGCCCACGACTTGACCAGTTTGTGGTGCGATCCTGGCTATCCGATCGGTCTTCCATACGTTCGCAAACAGTTCGCCGCGGACAGTTTCGAGCTCGTTCAATCGCGTGACCGGCGTCGCGCCCTCGCGCACCGTTAGGCGGTCGGCTTCGGCATAGGGGTTACAAAATCCGCTTCCAAAGTTATACTTTGGTGTAATTTAACGAATCGCGAGGTCTCATCATGCCAATTGCAACCCTTCGCAGTGTAGGCGGTTCGGTTGTCATGGCCATCCCCAAGCGCATATTGGATTTGGTGCATTTGCAATCCGGTTCGCAAGTGAATATTGATGTCCAGGACGGAAAACTGGTGGTTGAGCCGAAGAAAAAACCACGCTATACCCTCGCCGAACTGATGGCGCAGTGCGACCTGTCGCAACCTATGAGCACAGAAGAAAGAGAATGGCTTGACACACCCGATGTCGGCGCAGAGGTACCCTGATGCGCATACCCGGCTGGGGCGAGATTTGGCACGTTAATCTGAACCCAGTCGCGGGCAAGGAACAACAAGGCTTGAGGCCGGTTCTGGTGGTGTCCGACAAAGAATTTAACCGGTCCGGACTGGTACTTGTTTGTCCGGTCACACAGGGCGGCAATCAGGCGCGGTTTTCCGGGTTCGCCGTGTCATTGATGAACACAGGCACGGAAACGCAAGGGGTTGTGATGTGCAATCAACCGAGGACTATCGACTATGCTGCACGCGCGGCAAGGTTCATAGAGGACGCGCCGGATTACGTGATCGATGATGTCTTGGCCCGGCTGCAAACCCTTCTGGAGTAACCGAGTTCTACAGAGGTGGTCATCGATGACAAAACAATCCAGTCCGCAGTGGCCCGGCTGGTGTCTGCCGCAACGTCCCCCAGCCAGGTGATCCTGTTCGGCTTTTACGCACTAGGCACGGCCGATGAGGGCTCAGATCTCGATCTGCTAGTCATCGAGCGGGAAATACCCAACAAGGCTGATGAATACACAGCTCCGCGCCGGAGAAAAGACGGCCGGTGAACTAGGGAGGCTCTGAATAAGTTCCTAATTTTCCAAGCGCGTCATTCCCGCGAAAGCAGGTATCCAGGATTTACGCCGGTTTCCTGGATGCCCGCTTCCGCGGGCATGACGAAAGAGGGTCTTATTTCAGAGTTTCCCTACCGCCGGGGGACAAGCTTGATCTCGAAAAGCTTCGGCCATAGTTTGCCGGTAACGAACAGGCGGTCATTGCGCGCGTCGTAAGCGATCCCGTTCAGGACATCGATGCCCGTTGCTCTGCCGGCCTCACTGAGCAACCCGCGCAAATCAATCCAGCCCGTGACTTGACCCGTTTGTAGCGAGATCCTGGCTATCCGATCGGTCTTCCAGACATTGGCATACAGTTCGCCGCGGACAGTTTCGAGCTCGTTCAATCGAGTGACCGGCGTCGCGCCCTCGCGCACCGTCAGGCGGCCTGTCTCACGAAACGTAGTTGCATCGAGGAACCGCAGCGTTGCCGTGCCGTCGCTCATGATGAGCCGCTTACCATCGTGGGTGATCCCCCAACCTTGGCCGGAATAATTGAACATCCGCTTGACTTGAAAATTCATCCGCTCGTATATGAACCCGAGCTTCGAGGTCCAGGTCAACTGCACGAGATCGGGGCCCCAGCTTGTCAGCCCCTCTCCGAAGTGCTCACGGGATCGTGCGGTCTGCCGTAGCACCCTGCCCGTTTCTAATTCGACTTTCCGGAGCGTCGAACGGCCGTTCACCCCCGTGCTTTCGTAGAGGAATCCGTCAACGTAGGTCAAGCCCTGCGTAAAGGCATTGCGATCGTGAGGATAGACCCACACGACCTCGGGTGTACGGGTTGCCGCTCTCATCGAGTTGGGCGTCGTTGAAGAGGGGGCTGAGCTTGACTGTCATGGGAAGATCCTATTTTGGGCCAGGCGGCGCCTGGCGTATAATCATGGGAGCCTGGAATTTCCCAGGCGGGGCGAGTACCCGAGCGCCATCGAAGATGGCCGGACCCGGAGGTCGAAAGTCAAGAAGGAACGATGGCCACGATGATCAATGAGCTCTACGATGCGCTCCGCAAGGCAGGCGTTGATGAAGATATCGCACGCAAGGCCGCGCAAGCTGTGCTGGGAGCCGAGGAAAAAGATCAGCTCGTCACCAAGGATTATTTACGCGCCGAGATGGAAGCGCTCAAGTCAGATCTAATCAAATGGAACGTCGGGGCGATGGCCGTCCTTACCGCCGTCTTCGGCGCGCTGGTGAAGCTGCTATGACTGCGGATCAGCCGAGTCGAAATGCGGCTAGGCGCCATCGAGGCGCATTTTGAGCAGCGTTGAGTCGCGCTTGGCCGCTCCGCCCCGGAGAAAAGACGGCCGGTGAACTAGTGCCGGAGGACAAGCTTGATTTCGAAAAGCTTCGGCCACAGTTTGCCGGTAACGAACAGGCGGTCATTGCGCGCGTCGTAAGCGATCCCGTTCAGGACATCGATGCCCGTTGCTCTGCCGGCATCACTGAGCAACCCGCGCAAATCAATCCAGCCCGTGACTTGACCCGTTTGTAGCGAGATCCTGGCTATCCGATCGGTCTTCCAGACATTGGCATACAGTTCGCCGCGGACAGTTTCGAGCTCGTTCAATCGAGTGACCGGCGTCGCGCCCTCGCGCACCGTCAGGCGGCCTGTCTCACGAAACGTAGTTGCATCGAGGAACCGCAGCGTTGCCGTGCCGTCGCTCATGATGATCCGCTTACCATCGTGGGTGATCCCCCAACCTTCGCCGGAATAATTGAAGGTCCGCTTGACTTGAAAATTCATCCGCTCGTATATGAACCCGAGCTTCGAGGTCCAGGTCAACTGCACGAGATCGGGGCCCCAGCTTGTCAGCCCCTCTCCGAAGTGCTCACGGGACAGTGCGGTCTGCCGTAGCACCCTGCCCGTTTCTAATTCGACTTTCCGGAGCGTCGAACGGCCGTTCACCCCCGTGCTTTCGTAGAGGAAACCGTCAACGTAGGTCAAGCCCTGCGTAAAGGCATTGCGATCGTGAGGATAGACGCGCACGACCTCGTACCCATGCGTGGGCGCGCGCTGGTTCACAAAGCCCCGCTCTAACGAGGAAGATGTAGTTACGATGAGCGGAAAACCTAGCGCTAGCACCGCAAGAGCGATCACATGATTTCGAGAGCCCAAGACGTTACGGCTGGAATGCGTTTCATTCATTGAAAAGATGCGGACTGGCGGCGTGTTAAGAAGCTGCCACCGATCCTACGTATACACAGGCCAGCGCGAAGTAAACCACGAAGCTGAGCAGCAACAACACCTGTGAGGTACGGCTCGGACGCGCCCATTGCGGTAATTCCGGGGATAGGTAGCGATAGTTCAAATAATACAGGGCTATCGGGAAAATCACGGTCCCGATGAATCCAATCACGGCGCTCGTGAGGATTAAAGGGCCTGGCGCATCGAGCAGCATGGTCAACGACGTGACTATTGTAAGTACTCCTAAGAAAACATAGTAGAGATAGCGCATCTCGTAGCGCCGCGCCTTCGGAAACAGCACATGGACAATGTCGGCTTGAATGCGGCTCACCGCATCGGCCGTCGCCAACCAGGTATCCGTTAGAAACGCCGCGGCAATGATGAGAAATAAGACGCGCCCTACCTCACCCCAGCTCACCTCGAAAAATCGGCTCTGCACCACCGCCAGTTCGTACCCTTCGGGCACCAAGCCTTGAGGAAACAATAGCGCGTAGGCGAGAAGACAGGTCATCAGTGTGGTCAACAGGTTGCCGATGATTCCGACGGAGACATCAGCACGCAGGAAGCGGCGCCAGGATCGCCACCGCCGTGCGTTCTCGGGTGCGCTTTCGGGAAGATTGCCGTCCTGGCTGACGACTTCTGGTTTACCCGCGAGCGGTCCGGTGATTCTCCCCATGTGCACGGCCATCCCGCTGCCCTTATCCCGCAACCAATAGGAATAAAACAACGCCCAAAAACCGCCGAGCCCGGCGAAACTGACGGCCGTGAGAAGCTTCGTCGAATCCCGCGGATCCCAGGATCTCGGCATCGGGCCTGTCGATCCATAAAGTCCTGGCAGGAACTCAGGAATCGATTTTACCACGTCAGCTTGTGTGCAAGCCCAGAGCAAGCCAAAAACGGTCACGGCCGCCACCGCTTTCATGAACCGTTCGATGAAGATGTAGATGACGCCGCTTGAGAGGAGGGCGATGAGGAAGACGGCGATCGAGACATACCCCCAGAAAAGAGCTTGACCGCGTTGCGTCCAGCCCTTGGGAAAATCGGCGAGCGCCGCGATCGCCGTGCCTCCCGCGCTTGCGAAGGCGCCGAACCAGAGGAACGACAGCGTCATCAGCAACCACAGAAAGATGCCAAGACCGCGGTGGAGACGGATAAACCCGTGGAAAATACTCTCTCCGGTCAATAGGGTGTAACGTCCGATCTCGATGTTGAGCGGGTATTGCAGGAGGCAGGCGGGAATCAACACCCACAGAAAGGTTAAACCGTATTTTGCGATGATGTAAGGCCACCAGATCAGCTCGCCGCTCCCCTGCGCGAGCGCCATCCACACGACGCCGGGTCCAAGCGCTGCCCACCAGCCGGGAAACGGCGGTAACGGTCTACGGCCGTAGCACCTGCCGGCGTGGCCATCGGCGCCGAAGAGATCCGAAGCGCGCACGGCCGGCGTCGTAGCTACCAATATTCTAGGCGGGAGGCGCCGACCGCTTCCAAGGCTCAAGCGCCTCTATCCCCGCATACCAACGCCGGATTTCGGTATGCGGTGCCATCGGGTAAGCGGCCGCTTCGGCGAGCGCGAGCGGAGCGCCTACGGAATAATCGGCTAGAGTCGTGGATTTACCGGCCAACCACGTTCGTCCCATGAGGTGATTGTCGAGAACGCTGGCAAAACGATGGAAGCGCTCTTCTGCCTTTTTGAGCTCCGCCGGATCAGGGCAGCCGAGGTTCAGAAATCTCTTTACTAGATGTTCGTAAATGTAAATCCCGCACGCACTGCCGAAATGCGCGAGCCCCCAACACTGCCAACGGCTGATGTCGGCTTGCGCCTTGGCATCAGCGGGCCAAAGCGTCGATCCGGGCTTCTTTGAACAAAGGTACTGCATGATGGCGTTTGATTCCCATAACACGAAATCCCCGTCAACCAGGGTGGGAATCATGTGATTGGGGTTCAATTGCAAAAACTCGGGCTTCATCTGCTGACCGCTCGAAAGATCCACGGTTTCCAGCTCGCAGTCGAGGCCTAGGTGATAAATGACCGCAAGTACACGCCGCGAATTCGGGGAGACTGGAAAATGATACAGTTTCATGGACCACCTCTTGCTGCTGTTAGTGCCGCCATCCTGGATTTCAACGCTCCGAAACGCCCGCCAACTCGTTCCATTTATTCAACACTGCGCAAAAAAGATCCGCCGTGCGCTCGGCATCGTAGATCGCGGTATGCGCTTCGGCATCATCCCAATCCAAGCCTGCCGCTTGGACCGCCCGCGATAAAACCGTCTGGCCGACGGCCAGGCCCCCGAGGGTCGCGGTATCGAAGGTGCTGAACGAGTGAAACGGGTTGCGCTTGATACCCGTCCGTGCGACCGCCGCTTTGATAAAGGCAAGATCAAAGGAGGGGTTGTGTCCCACCAAGATCGCCCGAGTGCAGCCCGTCTTAGTGACCGCCTGACGTACAAACTCGAAAATACTCTCTAAGGCCTCGTGCTCGGGCACGGCAAAGCGGAACGGGTGGTGCGGATCGATCCCCGTAAACTTCAAGGAAGCCTGATTGAGATGAGCGCCCGGGAACGGTTGTACATGACAGGCGACCGTCTTTTCGCGCCGCCACTCGCCTCTCTCGTCGCTCATTACCGCCACGGCGGCGATCTCCAGCAAAGCATTGGTCGCCGGATCGAAACCACCGGTTTCCACATCCACAACGACGGGCAAGAAGCCACGGAAACGCGACGCCATCAGGCGCCTGGATCGCGTGTCGCTACTCATGCGTCACCAGAGTCCAGTCACAGGCCGCTCCGGCCCGAAAGGGTATTAGCTCATCATTTCCGTATGGGTATTTATGTGGGACGGTCATGGGCGCCCGGCGGAGCGTAAGCTTCTCGCTCGTCCTCGGCAATCCGTAAAACGCCGCACCGTGGCCGCTCGCGAATCCATCGAGGCGATCCATCCTCCCCGCCTCATCGAAGACTTCCGCGTAAAGCTCCAAGGCCGCGTGCGCGGTATAAATCCCGGCACATCCGCAGGCCCGCTCCTTGGCCGCACGCGCGTGCGGCGCGCTGTCGGTGCCGAGAAAAAACTTCGGGTTGGCACTGGTCGCGGCCCGCACCAATGCCCGCCGGTCTTCCTCGGTCTTGAGCAAGGGCAAACAATAATGATGGGGTTGCAGGCCGCCCTGAAACAAGGCATTGCGGTTGAGCAGCAAATGATGCGCGGTGATCGTGGCGGCCAAGGATGCGGGGCCGGTGCGAACGTACTCGACCGCCGCGCGCGTCGTAATGTGCTCCAACACCAGCTTGAGACCGGGAAACCGCCGGATGATCTCGGCCAATACCCGTTCGATAAAAACACGCTCGCGGTCGAAAACATCCACTGCGGGTTCGACGACCTCGCCGTGCAGGAGCAAGGGCATGCCGAGTTTCTCAAGCTCCGCGAGCACCGGATACACCTTGCGGATGTCGGCCACGCCGCAGTTCGAATGAGTCGTCGCCCCGGCCGGGTAGTATTTTACCGCTACTACATGGCCGCTTAGCTTGGCCTTTCGGATCTCCTCGATACCGGTCTCCTCGGTGAGATAGAGCGTCATGAGCGGCTCGAAGCGCAGGCCGCGAGGCAGTGCATCAAGGATGCGCGCGCGGTAGGCCAAGGCCGCGGCCGTGGAAGTGACGGGCGGGTCGAGATTCGGCATCACCACGGCACGCGAGAAACGCATCGCGGTGTGCGGCAATACGTTCGCCATCCACGGTCCGTCCCGCAGGTGAACGTGCAGATCATCGGGTTTTCTAATGCTTACTTCCATGCACGCCTTCGGGACAAACGTATAACGATCACCGGCTCCGCGCGGCGGTTCATTCGTGAGCAGGCATCCCCAAGTATTGGTCTTTCAACTTGACATAATGGGCAGCGGAATCCGATAGGTATCTCTGCTCGACCTCCGTTAGCGGGCGTGACTTGCGCGCGGGGCTCCCGATCCATAGATGCCCTCCTTGAAGCACTTTGCCACTCGGCACCAAACTCCCCGCCCCCAGGATTAACCCTGCTTCCAAGACGGCGCCATCCATGACCGTCGCCGACATGCCGATGAGGCAATAGTCCTCGATTCGGCAGCCGTGGATCACGGCGCGATGGCCGACGGTGACCTCCCCGCGCTCGCAACGGTTTTTTCACAAACTCTCAGTCCACGGGCGCATCGAATTCGTTGACCGGAGCCGCGACGGCGGCTCTAAAGAACTTCCTGGATTTACACGATATATCGCCAACACCTTTTCGAACGAGCTGTGTTCTAAACCCAGGGGTATGTCGCAATTCCAGGACCGTGGATAGGGCGCCGCTGGGCCGCTTTACACCCAGCTTGCCCGTAACTCATCGCAGACAGTTGAGACTATGAACCCCAACATCATCCCTGGATATCGAATCGAGCGCCGCATCGGCAAGGGTGGGATGGCCTCCGTGTACCTCGCGATTCAAGAATCGCTGCACCGCGCGGTGGCCCTCAAGATCCTAACCAATTTTGACTCCCCGGAATTTTCCGAGCGGTTTCTCAACGAGGGCCGCATCATCGCGCAACTTTCGCATACGAACATCATTACCATTCATGATATCGGGATCGCGAACGGGCTGCATTATATCTCGATGGAGAATATCGAGGGGGGCGATCTTAAGCAGAGACTCAAAGGCGGTCTCGGCCCGGCGTTCGCCCTCGATGTGATCGAGCGGATGGCGAGCGCCCTCAAGCTCGCGCATCGAAGAAACATGGTGCACCGGGACGTGAAACCCGCCAACATCCTGTTCCGGGATGACGCCACGCCTATTCTCACCGATTTTGGGATCGCCAAGCAGGTCGGCCTGGAAAAGAATGTTACCCTCACCGGAACGATCCTGGGCAGCCCGCACTACATGAGCCCCGAGCAAGCCCAGGGTAGAGAGGTCGATTGCCGCTCCGATATCTATAGCCTCGGTATCGTGTTCTACGAGATGCTGACCGGCGTAAAACCTTTCGACGACGAGTCCGATATCAAGACCATCGTAAAGCACATGAACGAGCCGATGCCGGCCTTGCCCGAAACGCACGCGCACTTCGAGGAGATCGTCGGGCGCATGACGGCCAAACGGACCGAAGATCGATATGCGGACGCCGACGAGTTGCTGACTCACTTGAAAGACCTGCGAAACCGGCCCGCGCCGCTTAGCACGGATACCAAAACGATCGTGCTGGCCCCCGCGGTCACGGCCGGCGAAGGGGTGCAACAAAATGATGCTCCGCCTCCCGGGAATGTTCACGTTCAACCCTCCTGGGGGCGCCGTGCCGTCTGGAGCGCGCTCGGGATCGGCGCCGCGATCGCCATCCTCGCCGGCTTCGCGACGCAACGCGCCGCCGCGCCGCCGCCGGCGCTAACGGAAAACCCGCCCGCGAGCGCGCCCGCCGCGGTTCCGGTGGTGTCTGTTCCGAGCACTGTGCCGGCTGAACAATCGAGTAAAGCCGACGCATTATTCGAAGAAGGTATGGCCTACCGCAATGGCGAAAAAACGCCCGTAGACGATAACAAGGCCTTCGCTTCGCTCCAACAAGCGGCGCGACTGGGCCATGGCAACGCGCAGTACAATCTGGGGCTGATGTTTGGGCAGGGCCGGGGAACGGCGCAAAACCACGCGTACGCCGTGCGTTGGTATCGCGAGGCGGCGATGCAAGGCGTAGCCGACGCTCAATACTTCTTGTGCTTATCGTATGCCGTCGGCCGCGGCGTCGATCCGGATCGCGTGCGCGCCTACGCGTGGTGCGAAGTAGCTGCTAAGCATGGTTCACAGGACGCCCACGAGCCGCTCAGACTGCTTAAGGAAACAGTACAGGGTCCGAGTCTAATTGCGGCCCAGCGTACGGCCGAGGAGATCTTGACGGAAATCGCCGCAGCGGCCGGAGCGAGGAAATTGACCTCACCGAATGCCTTGTCCGCCCGGCAGTTCTAGGACAGGACGCCGTGATCTTCAGCAGGCTATGGCACGCGATAGACGAAGAATTCCCGTCCCCGGCTCAACGCGGCGTTAAACGGGGGGTAGACGAAAATACTGCTGGTGGAACGAGGATCCAACAGCAAGGGTAAGATCAAACCCTCCGGCTGGCGCGCTTCGATCCACAGATCGCCCGGTTCTAAGAAAAGCTCGACCGGGTACGCGTGAATAGCCGCCGGCTCGCCTGGTTTCAAGGGCTTGCCATCCGCTTTTATTTTCTGCGCATTCACGGCGAGCTTGCGCCGGTTTGTAATTTTCTTATACCGGAGATGGTGCCGCGTTAAAACCGCCGCAACGGGTTGCTCATGGGCCGTGACGACATAGGCTTGCGGTGAGATTAATCTATGCGCCGTCGCTACTGCGCGATGATCGTCGAACCACCGCTTCTCCGCCACACCCGTATCGCGCCGCCGCAACTGCAAGGAGATGCGCGGTTGGGTTTTATTTCTTTCATACGCCGTGTACAAATACACTGATCGGGGCATAGGCGCCGTTCGGACCGTGCGTGTTATTCCCATGATCGCCTGTGCATGCGCGCGCACCACTTTCAGGAAACTTTCAATACTGAGGATCTGCTCGGCAACGCGCTCGCGGATGTTTCGATGCGTCCGGTAGTTCCCCGGCGGATCCAGGCGATTCTCGAGCAGAAACGAAAAGGCGCCCAGCATTCCGGCCTTGTTACGCAAGTTCTTCAGGGACAAGCCACCGTTGGTAATCGGCTGGCGAATACTCGTGATCTCGCCGATGTAACGCTGAGCCGGCAAGCCCCGTCGTCGAACTTCGCGGACGATTTCGGGCAGCATGCGGTCGAGACTCAGGCGCCTGATCTCGGGCGCGATGTTGGTATTGTTGCCGATCTCGAACTGGGCATTGAAGTCCGTTAGGTAGCCCTCACGGCCCAGGGTTTTCTTTTTCAGGATGGCGGATTCATGGACATCGAGCACGACTTCCGGCCGTACGCGCAAGAGCAGATCATTGATCGCGCGGCTTTCGGGCTGGGACAAGAGCACGAAATCGGTGCTCAGATTCACATCATTGGCGTTGACGCGCCGATGGAGATCACGTCCGTCCGGGTTGGCATTCGGCACGATGATGAAATCCGCCCCATCGAGCAGCGAGCTCATGCCGCCCAACGCAACACTTCGCGCGACCAGCAGTAGCGCCTCCCCGCCCGAAGGTTCGGTTCCGTGCTGCGTGCCGACGAGCAAGATAGTCAGGCGCGGTAATGAAGTGTTCTTGCTGGCGCGCACGGGCGGTGGCTTGGAAATCCATACGGCGTCGATAGGCCGCCCACCGGCGGAGCGGCCTATTCGTTCCTTATGAACGAAAGGCGAAAGCAATGCGAGTTGCTCCAAGAACTTGCTGACTTCGACGGAGGTGGTCAGGCGCATATAGCCACTGCGCTCCAACGCGCTGGCGGGGGCGCGCGGATCGCCCGCCGCTGCGATCGAGAACAGCAGGGCGAACGCGAGGCCGGCAAAGCGCAAGCGTGAGTTCATTTATTTATCACCGACGCGCCGGGCGCATCTCGACGCTTAGCCAGCAGCCTGTGCCTCGCGCAGGACACGGCGAAGAATCTTGCCCACGCTCGACTTTGGAAGCTGGTCGCGAAACTCGATATGTTTCGGTAGCTTGTAAGTGACGAGATTTTCCTGGCAATGCGCGTGCAGCTCTTGCGCGCTCAGTGCCGGATCGCGACGCACGAGTACCAGCTTGACGGCCTCGCCGGTGTCCTCATCCGGCACCCCGACCACCGCCGCCTCGAGAACCCCTGGGTGCGCCATTACGACCTCCTCGATCTCGCTGGGACAAACGTTGAATCCCGACACCAGGATCAGGTCTTTCTTGCGATCTACCAAACGCATAAACCCGCGCTCATCCATGCTCGCGATGTCGCCCGTCTTCAGCCATCCATCGGAGGTCAGCACTCTAGCCGTCTCGGCGGGCTGATTCCAATAGCCCTTCATTACTTGCGGACCGCGGATCCATAGTTCCCCGACGCTTCCCAGCGACACCGGCGCTCCGCTGTCGTCACGAATGCTGCATTCGGTCGAAGACACAGGGAGGCCGATGCTGCCGCTGAACTCCTTGAGGTCCAAGGGATTCACGCATGCCAAGGGGGAGGTCTCCGTCAGGCCGTAACCCTCGATCAATATACAATTCGTTATTGCTTTCCAGCGCTCGGCGATAGCGCGCTGGACGGCCATGCCTCCGCCCACACAGACCTTGAGACTGGAGAAATCGAGATCCCTGAACCCCGGCGTATTCATGAGGTGATTAAATAGGGTGTTGACTCCGGTGATGCAGGTAAACCTGGACGCGCGCAGCTCACTTACAAATGCTTTTAGATTGCGGGGGTCCGTGATCAGGCGATTCAACGCGCCGAGCTCGAGAAAGGTCAGGCAGTTAATCGTGAACGCGAAGATATGATAGAGCGGTATCGCGGTAATCACGACTTCGTCGCTATCGCCCATGATGGGATCGTGCCACGCCAGCGATTGCAAGGTATTTGCGACCAGATTTCCATGCGTTAGCATCGCGGCTTTAGGGATAGCGGTCGTCCCACCGGTGTACTGCAGCATGGCGAGGTCGGCGTGACCGATCGACACCCGATCGAGTTTGCGTCCCTTACCGATGTCAAGGGCTTCCCTGAAACCGAATGCTCCTATGATCTCATGCTTAGGTACGAGGCGCTTGATTCGCTTTACCACAAAGTTGATGATCGCGCGTCGCGGCCAGGGCAGAAGGTCTCCCAGATCGGTGATGATGACGTTTTCAACACCAGAACCAGATAGAGCTTTCTCCAACACATGGGCACAATTGCTCAGGATCACGATGGCCGAGGCGCCCGAGTCCACAAGCTGGTGATGCAGCTCGCGGGGCGTATACAAGGGATTTGTGTTCACGACGATCAAGCCCGCTCGCAATGCCCCAATGAGCGCCACAGGAAATTGAAGCAGATTCGGTAGCATGATGGCGATGCGGGCGCCGGGTTTGAGGCCGAGAGGGTCTTGCAGGAACGCTGCGAACGCCCTGCTCAGCTCATCGAGCGCGGAATAGGTCAGGACGCCGCCCATGTTCGCGAATGCGGGGCGCGTACCATGGCGAGCAAAACATTGCTCAAATTGGTCCACCAGCGAGGAGTATCTTTCGATACCGATGTCGGCCGGTACGCCTTGCGGGTAGGCTTTCAACCAGATACGTTCGGCGTACGGATCGGTTCCAGCCGGGGTGGCGACCGATGAGCCGCTAACCGTGTTATAAGCTAAACCCGTCATGGCAATACCCCCTATACCTAACCCGGCATAGCCGGAACCAAAAAGTTGGACGACTTCTCGATCACCTTGAAACCCAATGGTAACGCGGGTTTCCAGAAGCGACCAAAAAAATCTTGCGCAAAAATAATAAGATTTGAGCTATAAGGGACTAAATGTCCAGCGCCGACTGCTCAGTATAAATAATGTGCAATTTAGCACTCTGAGGTCCACGCTACATACATGGACCCGAAACCCATGGCTACGCCTGCGCCAACGGCCGTAGCGGTCAAGATACTAGTAGCGACATTATTACTCGTTATCGTAGCCTTGTTTTTTGCTTTCGGGTTTCATCGCTACTTCACGATCGACTATTTTGTGGCGCAGCAATCCGCCATAAGTAATTATTATGCGGTCCACCCCGGACGAACCGCCGCGGCCTTTGTTCTCATTTATATTCTTGTTGCGGGCTTATCACTTCCCGGCGGTCTGGTGCTGACGGTGGTCGCTGGAAATATCTTCGGACTCTGGTGGGGCACAGTGCTGGTCTCATGCGCCTCCACCGTTGCGGCTACCCTCGCGTTCCTCGCCTCCCGTTATTTCTTTCGCAACATCGTGCAACGTCATTTCGGCGACCGCTTACGATTCATCAATGAGGGGATGGACAAGGACGGTGTTTTTTATCTCTTCAGCCTGCGGCTATTACCTGTCTCCCCGTTTCTCGTCGTTAACCTCGTTATGGGATTGACGTCGATGTCCGTCACGAATTATATCCTGGTAAGCCAGGTGGGCATGCTCACCGGCGCCATCGTTTGCGTGAACGCGGGCACTCAGATCGCAAACATCGAATCCCTGGGCGACATTGTATCACCCGGACTGCTCGCGTCGCTTACACTCCTAGCCATCTTCCCTTTTATCGCCAAACGCATCGTGCGCGGGCTCAAAACACGGATCGAAAAGCTTAGAAGGCCAACGGGTACGCGTACGCGTCGTCTTTGACAATCACGGCGAACGGTTCGTGGTCTCCCCCGGTCACGAAGAGCAAGGGATCTTCCTTCGCTCGCTGACGATTTCTTCACAAACTCTGAGGCCGGGATCCCGGCCTATCGATCGTAGTTGTCCCTTCGACACCGCGGCCAAGTCGCCCTCAATCAAAGCGCGCATCCTCACGCCCCTGCGCTTGCTCAAGGCCGGTGATCGAATCTTTCCCGGTAATCCCAGTGAACACCGCTCCGCCAATCAGTGTCCGGTCGAATTTGGCGCGCGTAAGCACGGCGTTGGTGAAATCGGCGCCGCGCAGATCGCAGGTAGACAAATTCGTACCGGTCAGATTGGCCCCGCTGAGGTTCGCGAACTTTAAAACGCAGCCCGATAGATCGGTCCCCGTCAAATCCGCTCCCTTAAGATTGGCGTTGACCATCGATACGTGCAACTTTCCCATTGGCTGGTTCTTCATGTCCGCCGCGAATTTTCCATGCACAAGCTTGGCGCCTTCCAGGTTCGCGCGTTGCAAATCCGCGATGAGCCGTGCATTCGACAGATCGGCTCCCTTCAGATTGGCATCAACCAGCACCACACCGAAGATACTGGCGTTTTTTAGATTCGCACCCTCAAGGTCCGCGCTCCGGAGTATCGTGAGGTCCAGGTTGCAGCCTTCAAAGTTAGCACCACGCAGCTTGACTCCATGCATGTGGGTACCGAAGAGATCGGCGCGCTTGAAGTCCACTCCGGAGAGGTCGAGTCCGCGAAAGTCCTTGTCGCGCAAATCAACGCGTTGGGTAGCCGGCGGGTTTGCCAGGGCCTCAAGGATCTGCGTCCGAGTCATTGGCTCGTAATCCCTCCCCGAAACCGCAGAGGCCGCAAGCCAGATACCGGCAATGCATACGCTGGCCAGCCGAAACAACAAGTTAGATCTTCTTGATCCGGGTTCAAGGAATTCGCTTCTCATAGACACTCCTCCATGCGGCAGACGTTCGGTTTATCATTGACAGTTGCATCTTTTTTAGGGTAGAAGGCGGATTCATTCGGCAGAAATGTATTCTAACCGCGAAGCACAATCTCGGTACTGCATTGATTTTTCGGTGTGACAGATCGGGATTGGGGATTGGAATAAGGGAAGGTATTCGTTCATGAGCATTCGTGACTGGTTCGGACGGTTCTCCCGATCAAGGGGCTTACGTATTTTCAATTATGCCTGGGTCATCATCACGCTGATTATCTTCGGGTTGATACTGTACGGCCCACCGAGGCCGGATGCCCGAAACGCCGCATCCAAGAACACGCCAGTCGCGAGTGAACCGCTCTCGACGGAATCCGCCGGCGCAGGGACAAAATGAGATTGCCTCCCCACGCCGCGTGCCGGGGGACGCGGCGACTCAGCGGCGAGTCAATTTAGATTTCGCCACCACGGGGTTGCAACCCCGTGGGGCGACCAATAGGGGAGAGCTGCGCCTCTCCCCTTTGGAAACCCCATCGCTAAGGTCCCCGCGGCAAGACCGCGGGGAATAGATTTAAATCAGGGAATGTCGGCTTTCGTATACAGCTTTGGATGGAAACGGCTAAATAGCCCCCTGCGTTGCACCCGTCCGTAGTACATCCTTAGCCGCGTAGGAACCAGATTCATAAACTGCCGCCCGAGCCTTTTCAGGTAGGCCTCGGCGGGGCTGGCGTCGTGTTTCCAAAGCGTCACGTAGTCGCTTTGATAGACGCCTGTCGCGAAGATCTCCGCCCCCCAAAGCTTCTTGGCGATCACGGCAAGATAAGTCGGCCGGGAGTTGGTAAGCTCGACCCGGCGCTTGACGCGATCGGGGTCCGCGACCTCAAACCAAGGCGCTCCCGCCCGGTCCTCGAAGACGAACATCTTAATGACGGCAAATCCGTTTGCTTGCGTGAAGATCCGATAGAAAAGCTCGGGGCTGAACTGATAGAAACCATGCCCCAGAAAATTGTTACCCGGAACGACCCCGATAAAATGCCCGCCCGGCTCAACCATCTGCATACAGCTTTTGATCGCGACAGGAAAATTAAACACGTGTTCCAGGGACCCGCTGTCGATTACCACGGAAAATTGGTTTTTGTATGACTCATCGATCGGCGCGTTTAAATCGACGATGTCCGTCGCGTGTTCGTAATCGGAGGCATCAAGAGAGCGGATGCGCTCCGCGCCTAAGAGATGGAAAAGCGGTTCCGCAAAACCCTGATTTCGGAGAAAACAATCGTTTACGGCGGCCACCGTGACTGGATAATCGAACTGCCCCAAAAGCTTATGCAACTCGCGCGAGCTCAAATGGAGTGTTTGCCGCCCGACCATGGCCGTCTCTCGGTACGAAACGCCCAGTCCGCGCGCGTACAGGAGCAAGCGCGTCGCGTGTATATCCAAACCCATGGGGATGTTATTTCTTCACCAGCTGTTTTTCTGCAACCAGCGGCAGGAAACCGTGCGTGCGTCCGCGCAAGCGTGTCAGTGTTTAACGGCGATCCCCCGTAGCTCATCGATGAGCCGCCGGTCATGTTCCACGGTCTGTTCGAGCGCCGCCGCGGCTCTCTGGTTGACGCGCATGATTCGGGCATCGCGGAGCGCCGCCAGCGCCTGCTGTTCCGGCGAATTTCCAATGGCCTCCTGGTCCTGGCGCCATTCTTCGACCTCCAACTCGACCTGCTCCCGCAGGCGCTGTTCCGCAGCCTGTTGACGTTCCAGATCCGCTGCATTCACCTCTATAGCGGTCGCAGCAATATCCTCGGCCTTGGCGGCGGCACTGGCCTGCGCGTCGGCCTGGGTGACGCGTTCCTCCAGGTTTCTGATTTTACCATCAATGACCTGCTGCGCATCTTTCGAGTCGGCCGTCGATGCGTCTTGCCGCATCGTTCTCAGCCGCGCGACCTCTTGTTCGGCCGCCGATCGCGCCGCATCAGCCTCGGCTTTTAAGCTTCGCGCTTGTTCCAGAACGCCTTGAATCCGCAGAGCTTCGGCTTCCAAGCGTTGCCGTTCAGCTTGTAACTTGGCCTGTTCCTCGTGGTGCATGCGCTCAAAGTTGGCGCGGATCTCCGCAATCTTTCGTTGCGCGTCCTCCGCGACCGCGCGGCGCGTCTCCTCGGTCGCTTCCCGCGCCCGCTGCGCTTGGCGCAACTCCTCGGCGGCTTTAGCAAATTCGGCGTCGAGGCGCTGCTGCTCCGCGTTGAGCTGCTGCTTGACCTCTTCGCGGAGACCCTGTTCTAAGTTCATCAGATGCTGATGCTTCTCCTCGATCTCCTGGGCCGCTTGCATGCGCGATTCGGCCAGCGCCTGCTCCATGCGCTGGGCTTCGGCGAGCCGCTCTTTCGCCTCCATCGCTTCCCGCCCCAGCGTCTGCCTCTCCTCATTTAGCTTTCTCGCGACTTCCTCTTTGAGTTTGCGGATGCGCGCCAGCTCCGCGGATTTGGCCGCATGGATCGTGTCCAGTCTTTGCTCTTTATCGCGCAGCCTCTCCTCAACCTCGCGTTTGAGCACATTGATCCGTTCCTCTTCTTGCAACCGCACCCGCTGCGCTTCCGCCTCGGCCACACCCTTTGCCGCTTCGACCTCCCGTTTCATCGTCTCGGCGTTAGCAAGCAAGGTATTGGCGCGCTCCATTTCGGCGGCAACCCGTTCCCTTGCCGCTTGCAAGATGCCTTGGTTGCCCTGCTCGGCAGTGCTTAATGCGGTCTCCACCTCTTCCCTGTACCGGCGCGCTTCTTGTACACGCGCCTCGACCTCCGCGGCTTCCCCCGCCAAACGCTGCCGCTCGGATCGAATCTGCACCTCGGCTTCTTCCTGTAGGCGTTGGATGCGTGCCAGCTCCTCGTTGTTGGCGGCGGCTGCCGACGCCAGCTCCCGCTTTTTGGCACGCACCCGCACCTGTATCTCGGCTTTCAGACGGCGGGCATGTTCCTCGGCCCCGCGTCGAATGCTCTGCGCTTCAGACTCGGCCTTGCGCTTGGCCTCTTCAATCTCTTGACGCGTCGTCTGCGCCTCGGCGACCAGCGCGTTGGCCCGCGCCGCTTCGCCCAAGAGGCGCCAGCTTCGTTCGGCCTTCAGCCGTTCCTCGGTTTCCCGCTCGGCAGCCTCCCGCGCGGCCTCCGCCTCTTGCTTCAGGCGCAGGGCATCTTGCAGCTCGAGCTGGGCCTGCGAAAGTTTCGCCCGTAGCAAAGAGGCTTGTATTTCCGCGTCGTCAGTGAGATCGAGATCCGCACTCACACCGATTGCGGCCGCCGTATCATCGCGGCTCGCCGCCGCATCAGCGATCTTCAGCCCAGTGTCCCTGGGAAGTATGGAGCGGATCCGATCGAGTGGATACCGCTGGAGTCCTCCCTCGAGATAAGCGGCCTCAAAACCGAGCTCTGCTAAAGAAAAGGTGACAATGGAACTCTCGATACCGGTACCGCAATAAATCAGGTAACGTTTATCCCGGTCGAGTGAGGCCGCATAGGAACGGACAACGTGCAAGGGGACATTCATGCTGCCGGGCACAGCCCCTAAGGCATGCTCGTCCGGATAACGGGCATCCAGCCATACGGCCCCGCTCGACACCCAGTCACGGGCCGCATCGAGCGTGATGGTCGGCACTATCGGCTTCTTAATAAGTTCGATAAAGTCGGGCTTGCCGAGCCGCATCAACTTGCCGTCGGTGAGGGCTTTGACGCTGGCGTTACGAAGCCCCCCAGAAATCAGGGCTTCCTCACCGAAGGGTTCGCCCGGTTTGAGGGTTGCCAGCCTGACGCTCTGTTGGCTACCGGATAAATGCCGAAGTACCTCAAAACGCCCCTCCTGAACCACGTAGTAATAGTCTCCGGGGTGTCCCTGGCTCACGACCAAGTCGCCCGCGGCAACGTCGATGGACTCGAACTGGGCGAAAATCCGCTGTAAATTCGCTACCGGCAAGCGCGAAAACACGCCTGATTGCAGCATTCGGGTCATCCAATCCATGGCGATTTCGCAGGTTATATCGTTGACCTGCACGGAATCATCTCCTGCCTGGCGCGCCTCATCCAAATCTAGCGCAGACGCGAGGTGCTGCCGCTCCAGGCGTAAAATGCGTACCGCCGTCCTCGGAATCGCGGTGAGCTGCCGCGGTTGCAACTGCGCGAGCGCATGCGCGGCCTCGGGAGTGCCGCCACGGAGGCGGCTTACCACCTGCCCGTCACAGCAAAGATCGAGATCGCCTTCAAGCAAATAGCAGGCATGGCTATCCCGATCGCCCTCGCGGAAGACAGGACATCCCGGTTCGTAGGGGATAATCTCGGTATGCTCCAAAAGCGCCCGTTGCGCCTCCGGCGTCAGGCGGTTGAGTGGAATAAAGGTCTGGAGAACGGAGTCGAAGACGAGTGTATCCTTATCCATTGTTGTTTCCCTAGGCTCTTGATCGCGGCGCGGATGGCCGTAATACCCGGCAACTATCGGCAGAAATGGTGCCCGCCGTAGGTCTAAGCCCGGCGACGGCTCAGACTTTTGGAGATTGTCGCAGGGCTTGGGCAGCGATCCGCGATTAAACGCCGCCGTCTACCAGTTGCAAGCCCACGGGCAATTCCTCGCCGAATAGGTAATTCCGCTCCTCGCTTGAGATCGCGTGATGCTCTCGGACGATTTGCCACTGAAGCTCTTTCGCCCCTTCCCGCTTTAACTTCTCAATAACTTCCTCGCGTATGTGGTCGTGGATGTCCAATGCACGGGCGCCGGTCACACGGCAAGCACTAGAGAGCACAGCCACGAGCGGCAGCAATCCTTGGCGCTTCCAACCGAGCGCCCTTACCTTTACGAAGTATTCCTCCACCACCGCCGCGGGGATCACGGTATCGGCCGAGGTGTAGAGCGGCACACGGCTAAGTAACCGTGCGAGCGCCCAGAAAAGATGAGGTTGATTCCTACCCTTGCCCTTGAGTAGGAGATCGAATAAATACCTGACAAGCTCGGTCTTCGCGCTGACCGGTAGGCGTTCCAGGGAGCCCAGCAAGCGCGTACCTTCGGAAAATTCCTGTGGTCCACGTTTAAGCAGCGGCAGAGCCGTAGTGTAAAGACTCATTTGCTGTTCCGCGGAAAGCCCCCCGGCCACGCGCCGCCACATCATCCACCAGTTGGACTGTGCGCTCTTCTCCTTTTTGTGGCTGAGGCCAAGATTGAAGCAGCCCCAGATCTGTGACATGCGCCAGGCGTCAAGCTCGCTCCCGAAACCGGGGCGGAGAGTAAACCCGGCAAGGTAAAGCCAGGTGTTCTCGTGTGCGAGCGATCGGCCGCGACGGGTCATCCCGGGATAGAGCGCCTGCCACAGGGAACGTAACAGGAAAAGATTCCACTGCGCACGCTCCTGGCTGAAGATGCGCTCGAGGTCCTTCACCACTCCCTTGACATCCTCCTTCTCGGCAAGATCCTGTTTCTTACCGTAAAATCGCTCGATTCTATCGATTCCATGCGCAAGCGCCTCGGGCGCCGCGCCCGCATCACCCGGGAGGGTCTCGCGCGGACTTTCGGCGCCCGCCGACCGCAGGTTGAACTCCAGCCGCCAACGCTTCGAGCGGTCGCGATTGACGAGTGCGAGCTGCAAGACTCCTAATGCGTTCAGCTCCACATCGACGGTAACAGCGACGCTAAGCTCGCGAGCCGTGCGCGGATCGAAGTCCCGATCCGCGAGCGTCAGGGTGGTGTAGAGCGGGGGGAGCGGGGAAAAATCGCCGTCCGTCAAAGGCACAATCGTGCCGGGGCGATCGTCGCTCCGGTGGATCGAGGTGTAGGCGGTGAAGCGTACCGGTTTGTTTAGCAAAAGTTTGAAGCTATGCGATCCGAGATCGATCCGCCCGCCTTCTTGGAACCCTTGCGGTAATACACAAATTAGCTTGGGGACGGCACCCCTCTCGCCGCGTTGCAGCTCCAAATAGACGCTGCGCGCATAACCGGCCCGGATGCGCCGCCGTGACCGCGCCGCCAGCGCGCCGAAATACGCGGCGCCTCGGGCGATGGCGGAGCTCATGTCAGCGAGCGTAAGCCCCACGGGACGTTGCTCTTGCCACGTGGCGATAATCGACAGCATGCGCTCCTGAAGAAAACGCGGCGACAAGGTGCCGCCCGCGAACAGGACCGCCTGGACCTCGGCGCCGTTAAGGAAGCCCGCAAGGTGCCGGCTCACCGCTGAATCGGCCGCGTAAGGCAGCCCGATTTCACGCAAACCGATCTGCCGCGACCGTGGCCGATCCTCACGCCCGGTGTAAGGGAAAAACCCGTCCAGAATCAGCTCATGCAGTTGCACTCGTGAGAGCGTTGCGCTCAACGCCGACGCAAACAGACTCGAACCCTCCCCTGGTACCGAAACATGATACACCGCCTCCACCGGACCCTCGGTTTCAAGCATACGCTCCTTGAGCGCCGCGGCTTGCGGGACCAAATGCTGCCACTGGCGGCGGGATAAACGCGCCGTGGGATGATCCCCTAACACGCGCCGCTCCAGCGCGTGGGCGATGGCGAGATCGATGTTGTCGCCGCCCAAGAGAAGGTGATCGTTCACCGCTATCCGCTCGATCTCCAAAAAATCCGCAGGCGCGCGCGCCAGCCGAAACAGGCTCAAGTCGGTGGTGCCGCCCCCGATGTCGCAGACAAGCACGGTCTGATCGCGCTCGGCGAGATCCGGTAGCATCTCTATAAAAGGCGCCGCCATGGTCGCGGAGCGCGAGCGTGCTTGCGCTTCGGTCCAGGAATAAAACGCCGCTTGCGGTTCCTCGAGTAGCCTGACTTCCTCCGGATACCCGGCCAGGCGCGCGGCCTGGCGCGTCAACGCCTGTGCCCCTTCATCGAAAGAAGCCGGTACCGTGATGGTGATACGCTGCCTGTTAAAGGCGCCGTCTCCATCGGCGAACGCCATGTCCCACGCCATTTTCAGATATGCGAGGTAGGATGCGCTCGCCTCCACCGGTGACATTTTTTCGTGCTCCGGGACTTCCTCGGAGGCAAACGGCAGGATCTTAGCCTCGCGGTCGATACCACGGTGCGCGAGCCAGGATTTCGCCGAATGAATCACCCGCCCCGGCGCCGCGCTCATCTGCGCGTGCGCGTAGGCGCCCACGATGGCACCGGATCCTGCTTGCTCCGAAGCATCCGGGCCGGCGGATCCGATTTCTTGATCGGTCACGAAGTAATAGAACGAGGGCAACAGCAAACCGCGCCCGACCGTAGTCAGGGATTGGCGTTGCGGGATCGGCAATACCTGGGGAGGTGAGTTTTTTACCCTCAGATCGACATAGGACAGCACGCAGTTGGTGGTCCCAAGGTCGATGCCGATGGAAAAACGCGGGCGTGTTACTTTTGCGGACGTAAATTGAACTCCAGTTTCCACTTACGATCGGAGTAGCGGTGGCACATCCAAAGCTCGAGGGTCCCGACTTCGGTCACGATCGGTCTCAGCGTTACCGGCACCACCTGCTGCGCTTCGCCCGCGACCGGCGGTAGCGCAATGGTGAGGCTCGAGGTCTCTTCCAAGGTCTTGTCCGCATTCTCGACCTTCGTCCCGATTCGGTCTCCGGCGCGCACCGCCGAGCTGAAGAACCGGAATTCGACCGGCTCCCCGGTAACCAAACCGAACTCGGCGCCGGTAAGATCCCATTCGCTCCCTTCTTCGCTCCCCTGCGGGACAATACAGATCGCCTTCACGGGTGGCGTATAACCGGGCACCGCGGGCATGGGACTCTCCAGACCGATGTAATACGAACGCGACGTACCGGCCCGGATCTTGATCCCCCGTCCGGTGAGCTGCGCGGCGCCGTAGTAGGCGGCACCCAAGGCGACCGCCGTGTCGCGGCCCACCCCCTTGATCTCTTTCAGCGAGGCACCCGGTTCCAGCCACGAGCCGAGCACCTCCAACATCCTCTCGCGCAGGACCTCGGCGTGGAAGACGCCGCCGTTGAAAAGCACCGCGCTCGGCCGTAGGAGGGGCGCAGCGCCGCTTTGCGCCCAGTCACCCAGCAGTTGCGACAGGGCTGGATCGGAGCGCACGTTTTCGCGTGCGCGTGTCAGAAACCTCGCCAGGTGCTTGCTGAAGGCGGGCTCGGTCGCGTAATCCAAACCGAATTCCTGCAATCCCACGGACTTTCTTGTCTTAGGCAGCTCGGTCACCGCCGTCCTCGGGAAATAACCGTCAATGATTAGGGCCATCGCTTTAGCGCGCGCGAGTGTGGTCGAGAGGGTCTTGGCGAAGAGACTCGCGCCACGCGTCGGCACCGCGATTGGGATCTCCGCAATCGCGGCGTCACTCAGGAGCCGCTCCTTGGCGGCGCGCGCGGCGTGGATCAAGGAAAGAAACTGCCAGTGATCGATCTCGTGACCTTCGGCGGAGATCTGGTCTTTTAGCGCATACGCCAAGGCCAGGTCCATGTTATCGCCCCCGAGCAGGATGTGCTCACCGACCGCGATCCGGTGCAGATCGAGCGCCTGCGACAGCCCGGCCTCGGCCGCGGCGACCGCGATCAGGGTAAAATCCGCCGTACCGCCTCCAATGTCGCAGACCAAGACCAAATCTCCCGCGCGCACCTCGGAGGACCAGTGTTCCGCCGTCTGCCGCGCTTCGGACCCCGCGATCCAGGCGTAGAACGCGGCCTGGGGCTCCTCCAGCAGCGTCACGTTCCCGAGGCCCGACTCCCTGGCTGCCTGGTGAGTCAGCTCTCGCGCCACTTCATCGAAGGAGGCCGGCACGGTAAGTACGATCATGCAGTCGCCGAGCGATGCCGTCCCAGCGCGTGCCGCTAGCGCTTGCTCCAGCGCCTGGCGCAGGTGCTCAAGGTAGCGCCGCGAAGCCTCGAAGGGGGACAGCTTTCCTTCCTCGAGCTCCGATTTCCACGGCAATATCGGCGCGTGACGATCCACCTGCGGATTGCAGAGCCAGGACTTTGCCGAGCTTACCAAGCGATCCGGGGCCAAGGCGCCGCGCTCGCGCGCAAAGGCGCCGATGACAGCGGCGTCATCCGGGTTCCACGGCAGCGCCAGGCTTCCTCGCGCAAACTCGTTCTCGATCGATAAATACAGCGCCGATGGCAGCAAGGGTTTCTCGCCGATCACACTGGGACCCAAGACTTGCGCGATGTTGATGGTCGCCGGATAACCGCCATCGAGATCGCAGATAGAAACACACGAGTTCGAGGTACCCAGATCGATGCCGACGCTGTATTTCATAATCAAACTTAAAAACGAGTGGTCAGGCTATGCGGACGAGATCCGCGCGGAGTGCGCCCGGGTTGGTTGCGGCAGGGCAGGCGCGAACGGCGAGCCCCTCCTGGCTGAATTCAACGAACTTCGACTTCTACCGGCGTGATAATGTTCGGCGCCGAAGGATCGACCGGCGTCGCGTAGCGGGGCAGGGAGAGCTTTGCCGTCTTCCATCCTCGATGGAGCACGACGCCGTGAAATGGCGGGGTGCCGGTGACTTTTCCCACCAGCCGATAGTGATCGGGATCCGCACCCTTATCGATCGTCAATTTCTCCCCTTCCTTACCGCCGTGCACCGGCGCGATTTCAAAATACTCTTGAATTACCGCCGCGCAGCCCTGATGCACGACACGGGAGGCCGCCGCGACCTGTGTGTCGTTGAAGGTTGTGACGTCTTCCATCACGAAGTCGATAAAGCGCCCTTTTTCCTGTAACAGCGAGAGGAAAGCCAATACCTCCCCGTAGCCCGCGCCCTCCTGGATGCCCGGGGGCCGCGGCGCTTTAATAGGTTGTGTCGTATCGGAGCTGCCGACATGTTCGCCACGCTGCTTCCGGACCGCCACGAGGGCGTCGATCAGGATAAGCAGCGCCACCGCGGCCAATACCACATCCCGATAAGCTTCCAGGCCGGCCGGCAAGAAATGCGGTGTCATCGCCTTGCTGTAACTGACGATCAAGAACAGCATTAACACCGAGAGCACGAGGATCCTCTTAATGTGCTTGCCGGGTTGACTCGCCACCGCGCGAGGCGCGTGCCGGACGGCTTGGCTGGTATCCGCGCCGGGAACTCTCGCAAACCGGCGCCCAGCCATCAGCGCCTCGCAGAACACATAGACCGATACGGCCGCGAGCGCTATCCATCGATAAGACTCGGCCGCGGACCCGATCTCGGGCGGCAAGGGTAGAACGCCGGCGCCCGCGACAAGGAGGATCAGGAAGGCACCCATCAGGATGCGTATCGCGCTCCCCTTGGGCTCCCCCGGGTGCTGCGCGGCGGTACGCCGTAGCATCAGTATGCCCTCGACGACCATATACGCCCCCAATCCCCCGAGCGCCATAGCCACGTACCCGGCATAGTCAACGATGAGCGATTCCGGCATGAGCAGCCGGCCCGCGATTAACGCCACGGCGACGATAGCGCTAATCGCAAGCCTCATATATCCGCTGTGCATAGTGTAACAACCCCAATCATTAACAAAACCTGGCGCTCCCGAACACAACATCGAGCCCTTTCTCTCTCGCACCTTCTAACCGGGGCGATCCGGGGCAGCTTTTAGGATAACGCAGCCACTCCGCCATTGTCATGGCGGGCCGCCCCTGCCGCCTAAAACGCGCGCCCTGGGAAAAGCGCATCGCGCTTGACGCGCGGCGGCCGCTGTTGCCGTGAGCCGTGGCTTTGACCTAGTATCGCGGCAGCCTTAAGCGACGCGGAACCGATGCAAGATATCATCGCCGTTATATTCGATTTCGACGATACCCTAGCCCCGGACAGCACCTCGAGTTTGCTCGATAGCCTCGGCATTGACGTCAAGGCGTTTTGGGCCGATCGCGTGCACGCATTGATTCGCGGCGGATGGGATCCGGTACCGGCGTATCTCTATAGCATGCTGCAGGCATCCAACTCCGGCGATCCCACGCTCGTTATCACGCGCGAGAAGCTTATCCGTTGTGGCCGCCGGATTCAGCTATACAACGGCGCCACGCGTATCTTCGATCGCTTGAGAAAGCATGTTCAGTCCGTGAACCCCGCCATCGGCGTCGAATTCTACCTGGTGAGCAGCGGCCTGCGCGAGACCTTGAGCGCAACCAGGATTGCTCGCCAATTTAAAGACATCTGGGCCTGCGACTTCGAATACGACGCCGAAGGCTGCATCCTGTTTCCCCGCAACCTCGTGAGCTTCACGGACAAGACGCGCTACATCTTCCACATTGCCAAGGGCATCGTCGGGCCCGAAGCGCGCGGCAAACCCTTTGATGTCAATCGTAAGCTGCCGCCGGAACGCCTTCGGGTCCCCATCAGCCAAATGATCTTTGTCGGCGATGGTTACACGGATATCCCCTGTTTTTCGCTCATTCGTAAGAACGATGGCGTCGCCATCGGCGTCTATGATGGGGAGGATCGGGAGCGTTGGGGGCGCGCATGGGGATTTATCGAAGAGGGACGGGTTTCGAATCTGGTTCCGGCCGATTACGGCAAAAGCTCGGCACTGACCAATTCGTTGCTCATGGCCATCGACAGCATGGCGCGAAAGATCGAGCTGCGCCGCAATACCTACCAAGGATAACGGGATCGAGCGCGAGCAGCGGATAATCGCTTCAGCCGCCGACTATAGCCATCGCGCTCAAAATAAGGAGAAGAACATGTACAATAAAAAAATACTCAGCCTTGATGACGTTAAAAGGGTTGCCGCCGCCGCCGAAATCGAGGCCGCGCGTAACCAATGGAACGTCGTCATCGCCGTCGTTGATGATGGCGGCTATCTGATGTACTTGCAACGCGAACGCGTCCAGCTCGGTAGTGTCGAGGTAGCGATTACCAAAGCCCGCGCCGCCCTCATGTTTCGGCGGCCGACGAAATTCTGGGAAGAGATGGTCGCCGCCGGCCGGCTGGGCTACCTGTCGATGCCGGGGATGCTGCCCATTGAGGGCGGCGTACCGATCGTCTATAAAGGTGACATCGTCGGCGCGATCGGTGTGAGCGGAGTGAAATCCTCCGAAGATGGCCAGATCGCCGAGGCGGGAGCGCGCGCGCTCTAAAAACCGCATCCGGAGGCGCAAAGGTGCGCGCGCCGCAGAGAACTGGCGATGAACTTGACTATAGCCGTCCGGTCTTAATTTTCAGAGTTGGGAGCGCTTACGCAATGAAGCAGTTTTATGTCCGCGAAAAGATAGGCTCGGCTCACATGCGGCCCATCGAATGCATGCACGTAATTGCCGCCTTTAATTGCGCGTAACGCCCGGGTTTGCTTTAAGGGGACACACTATGAACACGACCGTTAGAAACTTGATCCTTTTTTTCATCGTTGGGTTCGTAATTGCGTTAGCGTTCAATAATTTAGGTCCGCGCGTCACGGTAGATAGTCATATCGAATATTCCCAGTTTATCGCCGATGTGAAGGCCGGGCGTGTCGAAGAAGTGGTGTTCGACGCGGAAACCATCCGCGGTAAAATGTCTGACGCAACCACCTTCGAGACCTACAGTCCCGAGACGGACAATGCGCCGTTGATAGGATTGTTATTGGATCATGGGGTGGAGATCGAGGCGCGGGCGCCGGAGAATCAGGGTATTTTGATGCAGATTTTCATTTCTTGGTTCCCGA
>JBOIDF010000003.1:0-95505 GCA_050740455.1 Gammaproteobacteria bacterium
TGCCGATGAGCGCTTGGAAAGGATGCGCGAGGACGTCGTCGCCGATCTTGGACTGATTTTCTATGCGGACGAAGCCGACGATAGGCGCCTCCCCGACCCGTTCGCCACGGCCAGCCAGGTGGTCACTATAAGCGGCCGAGGTGTCGCCCAGAGCGTGCGCGTGACGGATCCGGAGTGGCACGTCCCGATCCTCTGGCGCTCGGAAATGCGCAGTATTTTGACCGGCTACCTCCGGGACGGCAGCCTCACCGGTGCGCGGATAGCGCGGATCATGGAAGCGGCCGAAGGCGCACTCGCCGGCATCTTGACATCAGGTCTCAAAGACATCATGATGCTCACATGAGAACGACCTTAACCTTGGAGCCCGACGTGGCCAGGCGTCTGGAAACCGAAATGCGGCGGTCCGGCAAGACGCTGAAGGCTATGGTGAACGAGGCCCTGCGACTCGGCCTGGGCCTCCGGGGGAAGCCCGCCAAGGCCTCGCGCTTCGAGGTGCAGCCCCATGCCTTCGGCTTCAAGCCCGGCGTCGATCTGGATCGCCTGAACCAGCTCGATGACGAGCTGGACGCGGAGGACGTGGCGAGAAAACTGCGCCGGTGATCCTCCCCGACGTCAATCTCCTGGTCCACGCCTACAACTCCGAGTCGCCGACTCACGCTAAGGCTCGCGCGTGGTGGGAGGATCTCCTGAACGGGACCCGGCCCGTCGGATTGGCCTGGGTGGCGATGCTCGGTTTCCTGCGAATCACGACCCACCGCCAGATCCTCACTCAACCCTGGCCGGTAGCCATAGCCTGCGCGACCATGCAGAGCTGGCTCGACCGCCCCTACGTGGGCGTCCTCCACCCGGGCGAGCGCCATGCCGGGATCCTCTTCGGACTCCTCGGCACGCTCGGTACGGGCGGAAACCTGACCACGGACGCGCACCTGGCCGCCCTGGCCATCGAGTACCAGTGCGAGCTTCATTCCTCCGACGCGGACTTCCGTCGCTTTGTTGGCCTGCGTTGGGCCAATCCCCTGGACTGAGACGGGCGGCTACCGGCGCGTCGACAGTGGCGGGCCATGTCCGCCTTGCAGTCCTATGAATGGCCGGGTAACGTCCGTGAGCTACAGCATGTCATCGAACGGGCGGTGGTGGGCGCAGCCACCTCGGCGGCCTCCGCGCCAAGCAATACGACCTATAACTACTACAATACGCTGCCTTGTAACGCAGCGACGGTGGTCGCGGGCGGTGTGACCTACTATCAATGCGGAGCCACTTGGTATAGCCAGGCCTATTCGGGCAGCAGCGTGACCTATGTCGTCGTGTCCCCGCCGCACGGGTACTGAGTATCGAACCGGCTTCGGCGAGGCCGCTTCGATGTGACGGTTCCGCGTCGGGTGGCGTTCTAAAGAATAATAACCGTTCGCGAAACCTCGGGAACAATGGCATGAAACGAAGAATAACCTATGGACTTCCTGCGTTCCTGGCTGTGCACTTGGGTCTTGCCGGAACCGTGGCCGCCGGCGAGCTTGGGCATTATCAGGCGGGTCTCTTGAACACTCGGGATTTCGCTGTCCCGGAGCCCGGCTTTTACACCGCGCTCTACACCTTTCAATACCGCACCGACACCTTGAAGAACCGCAATGGTGATGAGATCGGCACACTCTCGCGCACCGGACCGTTGGGGGGGCACGACCACTTTTGACCCGGACGCGGATGTGGACATCTTTGCCATCTCCCCGTTGTTTCTCTGGGTAAGCCCCTGGGAGATCCTCGGTGCCCGTTATGCGGCTGCCATCGCGCCCAGTTTTGCGGACGGTAACTTGGACGCATCCTTGAGCGTGGCACGTTCGGGCAGGTTCTTTCAAGGGGGTTTCACGCGGGGACGCGAAGCCGATACCGGACTCGGCGTCGGCGATCTGTTTGTACAGCCAGTGATGCTCGGCTGGAGCGGCAAGCACTACGACGTGTTGGCGGCCTATGGCTTCTATGCGCCGACCGGCGAGGAGAATATTGGCCTCGATTTCTGGACCCATCAGTTACAGCTAGCCGGGACTTGGTATCCGTTCGATGACAAAGGCACGGCCGTCATGGTAGCGAGCACTTATGAGATCCACCATGAGAAGGAAGACCAGGACCTCACCCCGGGAAGCCGGTTCACCCTCAATTGGGGCATCAGTCAATACCTTCCGCTGAACCCGAGCAATGCACCGCCGGGCGCCAGGCTGATATCGTCGCGGTCTTCGTAGACGTTTCGGATATCCGCCCAGTTGCTTCGACCGCGCTACCTTACGCGCATACCGGCCGGCTTTTAACAACTTCGATCGGGTAAAGGCTCTTAGTCCGGGGCTCGGGCAAACTGCCGCTATCGCGTTATATTGAATTGACGGCGGGAGGACGCTAACATTTGATTTTGCGGTGCGACATGGGAAGCGAAGCCTCGAGCAAACAGTCAGGGCTGAGAACCTGTATGCGCCGACGCTCGGAGATTCAGGGTCTCATTTAATCATCCGGGCGCACTGCTCCGTCCAAGGAACGATACCCGATCGTGTCAGGCGTTGCCGGAGATCGGCCCGGGAGGCCACCGGATTGTCCTGAGTCTGATTCGGGCTTGAGAATGCGTTAAGGTACACGCCCCCTTCGTATCGAGGAACAATAGATTGATGCAGACTAAGCCAGTGGTTCGGCTCATGCCAATGGCATTAATCCCTTGGTCAGGGATCGCTTGGGCGGATTTTACGCTCAACATGCCGCAGGGCGTGACGCCGATCTCGCATACGGTCTATGACCTGCACATGCTGATCCTCGGGATGTGCGTCGTGATCGCGGCCTCGCTCTATGGCTTTATGTTTTACTCCATCTTCGCGCACCGGAAATCCAGGGGCGCGGTGGCGGTGCAGTTCCACGAAAACACCCTGGTAGAGGTGCTGTGGACCGTAGTCCCATTCCTGATCCTCGTGCTGATGGCGGCACCCGCAACCAAGGCGATGATCGCGATGTACGACACCTCGGAAGCGGAGGTCACGATTAAAGTGACGGGTTACCAGTGGAAGTGGCAGTATGAGTATCTCGAGGACAGGATCAAATTCGTCAGTAACTTGAAAACCCCAAGCGAGCAGATCTACAAGGGCGAAGCGAAGGGAGAGCATTATCTGCAGGAGGTGGATAACCCGCTGGTGTTACCGGTGGGCAAAAAGGTACGATTTCTAATCACGGCCGCGGATGTGCTGCACGCCTGGTGGGTTCCCGACTTCGGCTGGAAACAAGACGCGACGCCGGGGTTTATAAATGAAGGCTGGGTGAGGATCGAAAAACCCGGCACCTATCGCGGCCAATGCGCCGAGCTATGCGGCCGCGGACACGCCTTCATGCCGATTGTCGTCGAGGCCAAGAGCGAGCATGACTATACGCGATGGATTAGCGGGCAAAAGGCGCTCCTGGCCGCTGCGCAGGATGCCGCGGGCAAGACCAACGCGACCGGCAAGCTCGTTCAACCGGCGCGCACCAGGCAATGACCTGCAGTCTGTATGGATAATGTGCGTTTGAGTGATTTCGTCGCGACCGTTTGGGCTCAATCGGTGGTTCCCGAGATCACCGAATACATCCGTATCCCCAATAAATCCCCGGCCTTTGACGCCGATTGGCAAGCCCACGGGTATATGGACGAGGCCGTGGCCCAGTTTGAACGCTGGGCCCGTTGCCAGCCCCTTCGAGATATGGAAGTTGAGGCCGTACGTTTGCCGGGGCGCACGCCGCTGTTGTATATGGAAATTCCCGGCGCGGGCGCCGGCACGATCCTTCTGTACGGTCACTTGGATAAGCAGCCGGAGACGAGCGGCTGGCGCGCCGGCCTGGGCCCGTGGCAGCCAGTGTTCGCGGGAGAGCGTCTCTACGGCCGCGGCGCCGCCGACGACGGCTACGCGCTTTTTTCCGCACTCACTGCGCTTGCGGGAATACAAGCCCAAGGGCTCAAGCATGCGCGCTGTGTCGTCATCATCGAAGCCTGCGAGGAGAGCGGTAGCCTTGACCTGCCGCACTATATTGATTTTCTGTCCGATCGCATCGGCGCACCGGATCTCGTCATCTGTCTCGATTCCGGCTGCGGTGATTACGAGCGCTTGTGGTGCACGACCTCTTTGCGGGGTCTCGTCGGCGGAGTGCTCAAGGTCGAGGTCCTCACCGAAGGGGTGCATTCGGGCGACGCGAGCGGCATTGTCCCCTCGAGCTTTCGCATTTTGCGGCAAATCCTCAACCGCTTGGAGGATGCCGAGACCGGCGCGATCCTGCCTCCCGAGTTTAGCGTTGATATTCCCGAAGAGCGCATCGAGCAGGCGCGCCGCGCCGCGCGGGTCCTCGGCTCGCAAGTCAACGCCAAGTTCCCGTTCAGCGGGAACGCGCGCGCCGTGGCGGCGGAGCCGCTGGCGCTGATTCTTAACCGTACCTGGCGCCCGGCGCTTGCGGTCATCGGCGCCGAGGGCTTACCGCCCCTCCGTCAGGCCGGCAACGTCCTGCTTCCAGCGACCGCGGTCAAGGTCTCCCTGCGGCTGCCGCCGACGTGCAACGCCGTGGCGGCCTCGCAAGCGCTTAAAGAATTATTGCAATCGGTCCCGCCCTATGATGCCAACGTGACCTTTACCCCGGATTGGTCCGCCACGGGTTGGAATGCGCCGACCCTCACCGAGTGGCTTCAGAACGCGATCGATGCGGCTTCGCGGACCTTTTTTGAGAAATCCGCGGTGTACATGGGTGAAGGCGGCACCATCCCCTTCATGGCCATGCTGGGCGAGCGCTATCCCCAAGCGCAATTTCTCATTACCGGCGTGCTAGGTCCGGGATCGAATGCCCATGGACCCAACGAGTTTCTGGATATTCCGACAGCCAAGCGCTTGACCTGCTGTATCGCCCGCGTCATCGTCGATCATTACCAGCATGGGCGCGAGGGAGGATAACACAACGATGAAGATTGGCGTGATCGGGCTAGGCGCGATGGGCGCGCCGATGGCCATGAATCTGCACCGCGCGGGCTTGCTACGGGCCGTCTGGAATCGGACCCGCTCGCGGGCGCAAGCTCTGTCTCGAGAGACGGATGTGGCCATCGCTGAGAGTCCGGCGGAGCTTGCGGCAGGGGTGGACGTCGTGCTCACATCGGTGTCGCGCGATGCGGATCTGGAAGAGGTGATTAACGCCTTGCTGCCCGGCGTTCCGCCGGGCGGTGCGGTGGCGGACACCTCCACCGTCAGCGCCGATACCGCGCGTGCGATGGCGGCGGCGCTTAAACCCAAGGGGGCGGCATTTCTCGATTGCCCGGTCTCCGGGGGCGTGGAGGGCGCGCGAAACGGCCGCCTGGCCATGATGGTCGGCGGCGAGGCAAGGGTGCTGGAGAACATTAGGCCGGCCCTAGCCGCCCTTGCCGCGACCATCGTCTATATGGGCCCCAGCGGTTCCGGTCAAGCGACCAAGGCGGTCAATCAAATCATGGCCGCCGGGATCAACCAGGCGGTAACCGAAGCCCTCGCCTTCGGTGAGTCCATGGGGCTGGACCTCACGAAAGTAGTCGACGTCGTGAGCCAAGGAGCGGCCGCGAACTGGTACCTGAGTCACCGCGGCAAGACCATGGTGGAAGGGCGCTTTGATCCCGGCTTTACAGTAGCGCTCCATCATAAGGACCTTGCGATCTGCCGGGCGATGCTGGGCTCGCCGCTGCCGATCGTCGATTTAACCCTGCAAAATTACCAGCGGCTCATCGACCGAGGTTACGGGGTGGAGGACATCTCGGCCCTGTACCGGATCAAGCGCGAACAACTCGGAACGGGGTAACGCACGGCCAGACGCGCAACCCGTAACGAGCGGCTCGTGCAACGTACGGCCCGGCCGTGATTTCGCTCGCCGGGATGATCTATCTCGTGGCCGCCTTGCGCTAAGGCACGCGCTTTTTTTCAAAGTTCGGGACTCAACTCATTCGCGAGTGTTATTAGTTAAACTACGTGTATTGACCGCACATTGTCGCCTGGACATAATGGCGGCATCGATCCAGCGTTCAGCATTCGCATTAGGGGGCAACCGCGGGAGGGGCTGTGCGACAGGGGCTGCGGAGCGTTGCATAACGAGGGGAAATGCGTATGGCTACGGCAGCAGAATCGGGGACGAACAGCGGGCGTGTGAAGCTAGGTCTCGCGCTCTCGGGAGGCGGTTTTCGCGCGTCTTTCTTTCACCTGGGCGTTCTAGCCCAGATGGCGATGCGGGGCTTGCTGCGGCGCTTAGAAGTGATCTCGACCGTCTCCGGCGGCTCGATCATCGGGGCGCTCTACTACCTGCACGTGAAGCGGCTCTTGGAATCGGATGCGGACTCCGATCTGAGCGATGGCCACTATCAGCGCTTGATCGAGGACATCGAGCGCGATTTCTTCGCGGCCGTTCAGACCAATTTTCGCATGAGCACCTTCGCCGATCCGGCCGCGAACTACAGGATGCGGCAGCCCGACTGCTCGCGCAGCGACCGTCTTGCGGAGCTGTACAACGATCGCCTCTATCAAGGTGTGCTGCCCGGTCTAGAACCCATTATCAAGATACGCGAGGTCAAGATCCAGCCTAAAGGAACCGATGCGGCGTTTCATCCCGAGCGCGACAACCACGGTAGAAGCGCTAAGGTCCCTATCCTCCTTGTCAATGCGACTACGCTCAACTCCGGCCGAAACTGGCGCTTTACCGCATCGCGCATGGGGGAACCGCGCGACAATGCCCTAGCAATGGAAATAGACAAGAAGGCGATCCGCTTGCGCCGGCCGCCGTCCTACAGCGACATCCCGCCCCACCAACAAGACTTTACCCTAGGCCACGCCGTAGCCGCCTCCGCGTGTGTGCCGGGGATCTTTCCCCCGCTGGCGATCAGTGGCCTGTACCGTGATCCCGAGACGGGAGGCGAAATCCGCGTGCAGTTGGTCGACGGCGGTGTCCACGACAATCAAGGGATCCAGGGGCTCCTGGACGAAGCCTGCACCCACTTCATCCTGAGCGATGCCTCGCGCCAAATGGAAGAGAGACATGATCCCGCTACCGACTTCGATGCGGTCCTGGGCCGCGCCGCCGCGATCTCCCAGGACCGCTTGCGCGAAGAACAGCTTTTCCGTCTGTGGGGCCCCACCGACCGATCGCGCATCGCCTTCATGCATCTCCGGGCGGGACTGACCACTCGTGACATCGGCTGGCTGGGACCCGACGGCCAGGCGCCCTCAGAGTTACTGCGACCTTCGACCTCGGCCGCCGACTTTCATGTCGATGACCGGGTCCAGGATCTCATTTCGGGGATCCGAACCGATCTCGACTCGTTCACCGAGGTCGAGGCCTGCACGCTCATGGCGGACGGGTATCTGATGAGCGACTCCGAGCTCAACAGCCTGGCTGCGGCGGTGGACGGCCGGCCGGGTGGGACCGCAAGGCCCGCGGATCTGGCGCCGCCCGCGTGGGGTTTCCTCAAAATTAAGCCCTGGATGGAACGGCCCAACGAGGCCTATATCAAGCACCTCAAAGTGGCGTCCTTCCAGTTTTTCAAGCTATTCAACTTGCTCCTACCCCGCTGGGCAAAGGAGGCGCTCGCGGTACTCGCCGGCCTGGCGCTACTCGGGCTCGCCTGGATCCTGCGCGATGTGATGGTTTCCGTCGGACTCGTCCTGCTGACGGCGCTGCTGTGGGGGCTGAATCAGTACAGCCCAAAGCTCGGCCGCGCCGTGCGGGTATTCCGCGCGCTGCGCGCGCCCCTGGAGACCATCGTCCGCCTGATTGCGAGAGCACTCATCCCGATGCTCGGCTCCTGGCCCATACAGTTCCATCTCAAGCACATCGATCCCATCTTTTTGCGCTACGGCCAGATCGAGCGCTTACCCCCGCCGGGGCCCTAGAATATTTTCAAATATTCCAGCAACTCCCATTTCTCGCTGTCACTGAGCTTCACGCCATAGTCATGGCCAGAATTCGCATTACCCGGCAACCGCGTATCGAAACTTGATCCGCCCGTCTCCGGCCCTGTCTCGGAAGGACCCGTATTCACGCTAGAATAGGACGTCTATGAGCTACGAACACCTTATTGAGTGTGATCCGAACATTATGATGGGTAAGCCCGTCATCTCTGGTACTCGCATAACAGTTGAACTTATTCTTGAAAACCTCGGGGCCGGCGAGATTATGGAACAGATCATTGAGGCTCATCCTCGCCTGATCCGCGAGGCCATCCTGGCCGCTTCAGCAAACGCACTCAGGGCCGATCTCGTTTACCCGACGCCATCTAAGGTGGCATGAAGCTGGTCGCAGATGAGGGCATCGATTGCCAGATGGTCGAAGCCCTTCGTGCGTCTGGAATCGAGGTAACTTACATCGCCGAGATGGAGCCGGGCGTCTCCGATGATGTCGTCAGGGCACGCAGGTCCAGGACCTCCACCCCGAGCGTTGGCTTATCGCAACTTCGCTCGCACTGGGCCTCGCAGCCGGTCTTGCTATACGCACGGCGGGGATGCTTACACCTTTGGGTGTCTGGTCTTGCCAGGATTGATCGCCAAGAACCTCTGTCATGAAGTCCGCAGCATGTTCTTCGTGGCGCCCGTAATTGCGCGGGCCGCTGCGGTCGGCGGCTTCGTGATCGCCCATCATGCCGATTACCCACCCGGCCAAATGACCGTGGCGATTTTGTGCCTGTTCCTTACCCTGACGTGGCTTTATCAATCCACCGTCTCTAGCCTTACTGCCTAGAAAGCGTTTAGGATCGCTAAGGAAGCTCTGCAAAAGTTACTGCGCAGCCCATCTGCTTTGTCGCCTGCTCGCTCGTCGCTCGCCTATCTAGGTGATATGTCTCGCGACTCGCTGCGCGGCTTCGCGCATCTAGGCTCGCTCGCGACACTTTTGCAGAGCTTCCCTGAAGGTGGGTCCGCTAGTTCGCCGAGGCTGTCTCGCGAAGCATGGCGCGCCTTGATGGTTATTTTTAGCGAGGTTCTATCATGTCCACGGTGTTCCATAAGATCGTTGCCGGTGAGATCCCGTGCCACCGGGTGTATGAGGACGCGCAGGTGCTCGCCTTCTTGGACATCTCTCCTTTGTCGCGCGGGCACACCTTGGTGATCCCGAAGCAGGCGGCGGCGACCTTGGATGAGTTACCGGAAGAATACGCCGCGGCCATCGGCCGCGCCTTGCCACGCATCTGCCGGGCGCTCATGCGCGCGACCGGAGCGACGGCTTACAATATACTCCAGAACAACGGACCGCTCGCCCATCAGGCGGTCTTCTATGTGCATTTCCATGTCATCCCGAAGTATCAAGAGGGACCGGGGCTGGGTATCGGATGGAGGCCGCAGACGCTGCCCCAGGACGAAGCCAAGGCGCTAGCGAACCTGATCGCGCGCCAGCTCGCGTAGGTTTTCTGAATAGGTCTTCGAATGGTTCCAAAGCTCGCGGCCGCGACCTGCCTATCAGCTTTGCGAGCACGCTCTCAAGCAGTTGCTCGAACGGGCGCCGGAGATCCCGCCAGTCGCAAAATTCCCTTGCAACCAGGCCACGATGAAATTCCTGCACGCCGCGGACGTCCATCTCGATAGCCCGCTGCGGGGCCTGGATCGCTACGAGGGCGCGCCGGCGAAGGAGATCCGCGGCGCAACGCGCAAAGCGCTGGCGAACTTGGTCTCCCTGGCCCTCGACGAAGAGGTCGATTTCGTCATCCTGGCCGGGGATCTATCGGGTATAGTCTGGCTAAGGTGTCCCCGACCAGATTCGCTGCGAGTCGCCGGGAAAAGTCCGCGTAAAACGCCCGAGCTCCGCCCAGGGGTCGAAGGGGGCTTGGCGGACCTCGACCTTCATGCTCGAACGCAGGGCTGACGTTTCCGGCTGCGGCACCCGAGTTTTCCCGGTGGCTAACGCGATCGGGAGATACTAACATAGCCCCGATGCGCACCGGACAGGTCCTTGGCCTCGGGCCGCACGGTTTCCACCGTATGCACTACACGGAATGGGGAGCGCCCGAGAACGCGCGGGTGCTTGTTTGCGTGCACGGGCTGACGCGCAACGGGCGGGATTTCGACTGGCTCGCAGAGGCCCTGTCGCGAGACTACCGCGTGGTCTGCCCCGATCTCCCGGGCCGAGGTCAGAGCGACTGGCTGGAAGACCCGGCCGACTACGGCGTCCCGCTCTATCTCAGCGACTTGGTCGTCCTGCTCGGGCGTCTCGATGTCGAGCAGGCGGACTGGTTCGGCACCTCGCTCGGGGGCTAGCTCGGGACCGTGATGGCGGCTCAGGCCGGGACTCCGATCCGGCGGCTGATCGTGAACGACATCGGCCCGGAGGTCCCGAAGGAGGCCCTCGAGCGCATCGCGACCTACGCCGGCCGCGAGCCGCAGTTCCCGGAGCTTGCGGCCCTGGAGGCCTACGTGCGGGTGGTGTACGCGCCCTTCGGTCCGCTCACCGACGCGGCCTGGAGGCACCTCGCCCGCCACAGCGCCCGTGCCCTTCCGGGCGGGGGCTATGCCATGCACTATGACCCCGGCATCGGCGAGGCCTTCCGCCGCCGCGCCACCGAGTGGGTCGATCAGTGGGAGGTCTGGGACCGGGTGCGCTGTCCCGTGCTGATTCTGCGCGGCGAGAGATCGGACCTCCTCACCCGTGCATGCGCGGCAGAGATGCAGAGGCGCGGACCCAAGGCCGAGCTGATCGAATTTGCGGGCATCGGCCATGCGCCCATGATCACCACCGAGGCCGAGATCAACGCTGTGCGCGAGCGGCTGCTGCGCCCCTGATACATCCGACCCGCGATCGATCGCGCGACAACTCAGGAGGATTTGCCATGGTTTGCTTCTGCCTGATGCCTGCACGGGCGTGGCGGCGACATGTTACGAACACGCTGCTGATTCGCGGCCTTTCCTGCGTCCCTGCCCCGTCATTCGGGGTCCACCGCAAAAGGAGTCCTGGCCGTTCACCGCTTAGAGATCCTCCCGGAGTCTCAGAGCTTGTGAAGAAATCGTAGCGAGCACACCCGCCCGCCGCGGCGTGCGGCGTTCCAGAAGGGCGTACATCCAAAATCCGATTGCGTGCGTACCTAACTACGATACGAGCACTTTAGCTCGTGTCGCGGCGCAGGCGCATAATTTCCAGGTATTCGCCCAAGGAGGAACCCGTATGCTTTACACCACATTAAAACCGATCGCCCGGGCCACGGCGTTGGGGCTGGTTCTGGCGGGATCAGGCATCTCGTTTACCGAGGCCGCGAGTCACCGCGAGGCGCCCTTGATCGCTCTCGACCCGGCGGCCGACATCACCGATGTCTACGCATTCCGGAGTTGGGAAGATCCCGACAAGCTGGTTTTTATCATGAACGTCATCCCCGGTCAGGAGCCGAGCGCCGGACCGAATTATTATTTCTTTGATCAAAATGTCGCCTACGACATCAACGTCGATGTCAATCAAGACGGCAAAGCCGATGATGTGGTCTATCGGTTGCGCTTTCAGACCGCGATTCGGGCGCCGTTTAACGATCTGCCGGTAGCTTACGCCGGTGTCGATGGGGTCGCCGGACTGCCGCCCGGGATCCGTGATCTGGATGGATCCGATGCCGCGGGCTTGGGTCTGAGGCAGGAATTCTCCGTTACCGAGATCCGCAAGGGAAAGCGGCGCAATTTGGGGAGCGGCCCGATGTTTGCCGTGCCGTCGAACATCGGCCCACGGACCATTCCCGACTACGAGAGTTTGTCGGCAAAGGGGATCTATGCTCTTACGAACGGCGGCCGGGTCTTCACCGGACAGCGCGACGAGACGTTTTATATCGACCTCGGTGCCACCTTCGACACGCTGAATTTTCGTGCCGCCGCCCCGATCCTGGCCGATGCGGATGACGGCAACGACGGGGCCAATCCCTTCGGCAACGATATGTTCTCCGGTTTCAACATCAACACCATCGCGCTCGAGGTGCCGATCTCGGAACTGGTCCCGGAAGGGTCCAATGGCATTATCGGGATGTACGCCTCGACCAGCCGCCGAGCCACTGAGATCCATCGACCCGATGGCAAGGTGAAAGCCAAAGGGGGCTTCGTGCAGGTCGCCCGCATGGCCAACCCCTTGGTCAATGAACTGATCATCGGTACCGGCGTGAAGGATCGCTGGAACGCACAGGATCCGAAGCGAGAAAAACAGTTCCTGGATTTCTTTCTCAATCCGAGGTTGGTCGCGGTCATCAACCTGGCTTTCGGTACTCCTTTTCCGACCTCCGGCCGCACCGATCTGGTGGCAGCGCTCCTCAAGTATCCCGGGCAGGATCCCAATAGCTGTAACAGCGCTAACCGCTGTTCGGAACTACTGCGGCTCAATACCACGGCAGCTCCGAGCCTGCCCGCGGACCAGAAGCGCCTGGGGGGCTTGGCCGGCGATGCGGCGGGCTTCCCGAATGGCCGCCGTCCCAATGACGATGTGACCGATATTGTCCTGCGGGTCGCCGCGGGCGCGTTGCTAGGTCCGGTCCCGAATCTTGGGGACGGGGTAAACTTCAATATCGCGGCACCCGGATCGAATGTCACCGCGAACGGCATCTATCAGACGTTTCCGTACTTGCCGACACCCCATAGCGGCCGCGATCGGCGCCACATCGACTGTGGTGAAGCCGGCGCCAATCCCTGTTAGGTGACGCGAGCGGAGATCGGCAACGCCTGGCCATGAAACACTTACCGGTCGGTCTCGTCATCGTGCTGCTCTGTGATCTCGCGCAGGCGGCCGCCTACATCCCGACGACTGACAAGGAAGTGCTCGAACGGTTGCCGATCGCTGTCCACCGCGTTGCGCGTGAGTTACGGGAGCTGCGCCTGAGCGTGCAACAGGAGCCCAAGCATGTCGGGTACGCCACGGAGCTTGCCAGGCGCTACCTCGAGATCGGACGCGCGGAAGCGGATCCGCGCTATGCCGGCTACGCCGAAGCGGTGCTGCAGCCGTGGTGGGAGGTGGCAGAGGCACCGGCCGAGGTGGGGGTGCTGCGCGCCGCGGTGCGCCAGCATCGGCACGAGTTCCGCGCGGCCTTGAAGGATCTCGATCGAGTACTGGCCAAGGACCCGCGCAACGGCCGGGCCTGGTTGATGCGCTCCACGATCCTGACAGTGATTGGACGTTATCCCGAAGCGAGGCAGAGTTGTCTCGCCCTGCTGCGCCTCGCCGATGCGCTCGTCGCGACGGCCTGTCTCGGCGCGGTGGAAAGCCTAACGGGGCGGGCGCGCGCGAGCTACGCGGCGCTCGAGGGGGCGATCCAATCCGCGCCCGAGGCCGATGCGGCGACGCGGCTCTGGGCGCTGGCGTTACTCGGAGAGATCGCCGCGCGGCTCGGTCAATTCGCCCAGGCGGAGCGGCATTTCCTCGAAGCGATGGGGCTCGGACGCCGCGATGTGTACTTGCTCTCGGCCTATGCCGATTTTTTGCTGGATCAAGGCCGCTACGCGGAGGCCGCTCGGCTCCTGCGCGCTGAGACCCGCGTGGATGGCTTGCTCTTGCGCTTAGCGCTCGCCGAACACGCACTCGGCTTGGATACCGCCGGGCGGGTAACGATACTCAAGGCGCGCTTTGAAGCCGGCCGGGTACGCGGTCCGTCCTTGCACCCCGGAGAGGAGGCGAGGTTTACCTTGGTGCTGCTACAGGATCCGCGGCGGGCCGTGCAACTGGCGCGCGCGAATTGGTCGCTCCAGCGTGAGCCCCGCGACGCGCGCATCTTGCTCGAAGCAGCGCGCGCCGCGAACGATGCTCGAGCCGCCGGCCCGGTTTTGAAGCTGCTGGCGCGGGCGGGAACGGAGGATGTGGTCTTGCGCCGCTTGGTGGCAAGCTTTAGCGCGGTGGAGTGAGAGCTTGTGAATAAATCTACTGCGCAGCCCGCCCGCATCGTTGCACGGTGCTCGGAATCCTCATGTATTTCCACATACACTGCGGTTCCTGCGCGCCGCGCGCCTCGCGGGCGTGCGTGCTCGCTACGATTTCTTCACAAGCTCTGATGCAGCGCCTGGTCGTTGGAGGCCTGTTACTCGCCCTGGCCGGGCAGGCCTGGGCGCATAAGGCCAGCGACAGCTACCTGAACGTGAACGCGGGCGATGAGCGCATCGAAGTGCGGTGGGACATCGCGCTACGCGATCTGGATTTCGCCATCGGCCTCGATGGCGACGGCGATGGGGCCATCACCTGGGGCGAAGTCCGCGCTCGCCTACGAATGATTCGGGACTACGTCATGCCGCACCTGCGTTTTGCGAGCGCTGGCGCCCCATGCGCGCCGCGGGGCGAGCGACAGCTCATCGATCATCATAACGACGGCGCCTATGCCGTTTTGAAGTTCGAGCTTGCCTGTCCGCACAGCGCCAAGGATATTCAAATCCATTATGACTTGCTCTTCGATCTCGATGCGGCGCACCGCGGGCTGCTGTCTTTCGCCTACCGCGGGAGTACCCAGCCGGCAATCTTCAGTCCCTCGCGCCCGCGCCAATCCTTTGCCCTGGGATCGCTGCACCCGCTGGATGGATTTCTGGCCTACGGCCGCGAGGGGGTGTGGCACATCTGGATGGGCTACGATCATGTGCTGTTCTTGCTGAGCTTGTTGTTGCCGGCGGTTTTGCATCGCCGCGGGCGGGTCTGGGTCGAGGCCGATGATTTTCGGGCCGCTTTCCTCGATGTCGTAAAGATCGTCACGGCCTTCACCTTGGCGCATTCCGTCACGCTCAGCCTCGCCGCGCTCGGATCCCTGAAACTAAACTCGCGCTGGGTCGAAACCGCCATCGCCGCTTCGATCATAGTGTCGGCGCTCAATAATCTCTATCCGGTCGCGTATCGCCAGCGCTCTGCTCTGGCGCTAATCTTCGGCCTGATTCATGGCCTGGGCTTCGCGAACGTGCTCGCGGCCCTCGGCCTGCCGGCCGGCGGGCGCGTGCTGGCCCTACTCGGGTTCAATCTCGGTGTCGAGCTTGGACAGCTGGTGATCGTGAGCGCCTTCCTGCCCTTGGCTTTTAGCGCGCGCGCGACCCGGGCCTACCGCCGGCTTGTCCTTGGTCTCGGATCGTCGGCGATCGCTCTCCTTGGCTTTTTGTGGTTCGTCGAGCGTGGATTTAACCTCGAAATTCTGGGGAGCTAGCTTCTAGGCCGCCGCGTCTGAAGAGACTCCTACTTGACAGAAATCGTAGCCCGGGTTAGCCCGCGTAGCGGCGTAACCCGGGGCCGGTCGCCATGATTCCTGGGTTTCGCTGGGCTTAATCCACCAGGCGACGCTTGCTTGACGCGCGTATGTATATCGTACATATATTCTCTAAGTGCGCGTCCATTTCGATCCCACAAAAGGCGCAAGTAATCTAAAGAAACATGGAGTGTCCTTCGCGGACGCGGAAGGCGTGTTTTACGACCCGTTAGCGATTCATCAACTGGACTCCGATTCGGAAGATGAGGAACGGTTTGTCGCGGTGGGTATGCGGTAGCGCGGGAATAGTTCTGGTTGTTGTCTATACGCTTCGTGGCGAGGAAATCCGGCTTATATCGGCTCGCCGCGCTACACGGCACGAGGTGAAATGCTATGAGAGCTGAATACGATTCTTCAAAAGGCAAGCGAGGTGCGCTAATACCGACGAAAGGCAAGACTCGCATTACGATTTACATCGACGACGCGGTACTTAATGAATTTCGTGCCCGAGCGGAGCGCACGGGCGCTGGCTATCAGACAATGATGAACGAAGCACTAAGCGCTTTCTTGGAAAAGAATGAGAGACCAGTTGCGGCAGCCGTTTTGCGCCAAATTATTCGAGAAGAACTTCCCGAGGTATCGCGGCTAGCACGTCGTTCCTCCACCGGACGCGCAAAAACAACGCGCCGGTGAACTTTCCATTAGGCGCCCGCCCTGCCCGAGCGCTCACCAAAGAGATCTCCCTGTCGCCATACCGAGGAACGGAGTTCGGGCCAGCGCTCGACGAAGGGCGCGGCGGAGATGCGCCCGAGCTCGCTCGGCTCGATCTTGTTCAGCCCCCCGCCGTACACACGACCCTCGCCGCGTAACTCGTGGCCGGTGATGCGCCCGAGGACTGCGTGCACGTCGGCGGCGCGGTCGGGGTGCTCACGGAGCATGTCCGCGAGGGCATTCAGCGGATAGAGCATGAGATAGAGATTCGTCCCGATTGCCTGCGATCGGTTGAGGATGAAACGGAAAGGCTGCTTATCGTTCGCGCCGCGGCCCATGTATGTGCAGAGGAAGAGTGAGGGGGGGCGCTGCTCCTGCCTGTACCACGGGCTGCGCTTGCCGACGAGGTAGCCGTCCATGATGCCCAGCGCTGCTGCGGTTTGCAGGTATTCCCAGAGGGCCGGATGCCGCTGTTTCACAACATGCTCCGGGAGGTCGCAGTCGATGACGCACAGTTGGCGGTCGAGGACCGGGTAGCCGTCGTCGTCGCCTTCGATGACGGTGGTCTTGAGATGCCTCGGGCTCGGCAGGATCGGGCGGAGGTACCTCGTCGGGAGACCGCGACGCTTGGCGTCGGCGCGGTCGAGCACGAAGAACTTGTTGCTGCCCGTTGCGATGCCGCGCTGGATGCGGAAAAAGTCGGACAGTGTCGGGCCGTTGCCGTCGCCGGCGGTGTGCCGGTCGTTCCTGGCGTGGCTCGGATATAGGGTCCACTTGCGGGACTCGCGCAGAGGTTCGAGCGGGATTAGGTCGCTGGCGTGCGGCTCGTTCATGGTACCGCCGAACGTGAACTCGACCTCGTGGCCTCGCGGCGGCGGGGCCTTTCTGAACACGAGAACGACCGACGACACCAGGGCATCGCCGAACTGAACATCGTTGGGATCGAACCGATGTGCGCGGATGAGCGTAACGCGATCCGTGAGGTAGCGCTTGAGGGCAGCGCCGTAGTTTACGTCCATGAACTCCGACGGGACGAGCCACCCGGCGTAACCGCCATCCTCCATCCACGCTGTGGCGAGCAGGAGGAAGTAGACGTACAGACCGGCTAGGCCGCTGACTTCGACACCGGCCATCTTGTACACGAGCCGTTGCAGGCGCTCCTTATCCTGGCGGTCCATGTGGTGGTGGCGGACGTAGGGCGGGTTGGCCAGGATGAGGTCAGGCGCGGACGGGCGAGATGCATTGGCGACGACACGAGTAAAGTCGCCGCGTACGAGTTCAAGCGCGGTGTCGGACCACAACTCCCCGGCGGCCTCGCAGAAGACCGGGTCGAGTTCGACACCGACTAAACGGCTTGGTCCCCTTAGACAAGCCAGTTTTTACTCTGACCCCGAACTCGTGCTAGGCGTTTATGGTCTATTTGTATGCTTAACAGCTTCGACTGTGACCCAAATCAGCCCGCAAATAAAGATCGCAAAGACAGTTGCAACGAACCATTCCATCACCATTCCTCCAATTCATCGATTTTTCGATACGCTGTTCTGTTCACCCAAACGACAGCACCGGTCACGAGAACTACCGCCATCCCGCAAAACACGAGACGGAGCCTATTTGCGCTCGCGTAATTCTGCGCTATCCAGGCAAGGAGGGATACATCGGTAACACGGCGGAGGCCCGTAAGTATAGGGAATCGTCCTTGACGTTCAAGCACGTTATCATCTTCTAAAGGAGCGGCACGATCAGCAAGGCCACGATGTTGATGATCTTGATGAGCGGGTTGACCGCGGGGCCGGCCGTGTCTTTGTAGGGATCGCCCACGGTGTCGCCGGTGACCGCCGCCTTGTGCGCGTCCGAACCCTTGCCCCCATGATGGCCGTCCTCGATATACTTCTTGGCGTTGTCCCAGGCGCCGCCCCCTACGGTCATCGAGATGGCCACGAAGATCCCGGTAACGATGGTGCCGAGCAGTAGACCCCCAAGCGCCTTGGGACCCGCATCGCCGCCCATCAGCAAACCGAGCCCCAAGGCGACGGCAATCGGCACCAGGACCGGCAAGAGCGAAGGGACGACCATCTCCTTGATGGCGGCCCGGGTCAGCAGGTCCACGGCCGTGGAGTAGTCGGGCTTCGCGGTGCCCTCCATGATCCCCGGGATCTCGCGGAATTGCCGCCGCACCTCCAAGACCACGGAGCCCGCGGCCCGTCCGACGGCCTCCATGGCCATCGCAGCGAAGAGGTAGGGGACGAGACCCCCGATGAAGAGACCGATGATCACCGCCGGATCCGAGAGCGAGAAGCTTATCTTCATCCCGGCGTGCTCCAAGCTGTGGGTATAGTCGGCGAACAACACCAGGGCCGCGAGTCCCGCCGAACCGATGGCATACCCTTTGGTCACCGCCTTGGTCGTGTTGCCGACGGCATCGAGCGGATCGGTGATCCCGCGCACCTCGGGCGGGAGATCGGCCATCTCGGCGATGCCGCCGGCGTTGTCGGTGATGGGACCGTAGGCGTCGAGAGCCACGATGATGCCGGTCATCGACAGCATGCTGGTCGCGGCGATCGCGATCCCGTAGATGCCCGCGCAGGCATAGGCGAGGAAAATGCTCGCGCAGACGGCCAGAACCGGAAGCGCCGTCGCCTTCATCGAGATCGCAAGCCCGGCGATGATATTGGTCGCATGTCCGGTGGTCGAGGCTTGCGCGATATGGCGCACCGGCGCGTACTGGGTGCCCGTATAGTATTCCGTCACCCAGACCAGCGCTCCCGTGAGCACGAGACCCACGAGCGACGACAGATAAAGCGCGATGACGTTGTATTCGTCCACGCTCCACATCATGATAATCGTGACGGGTAGAAAGGCGACCGCCGCGATTCCTCCCGCGACGATCAACCCGCGGTAGAGGGCGTCCATGATCTTGCCGCCTTCCGCGGCCTTGACGAAAAAGGTGCCGATGATCGAGGCGATGATCGACACCCCCCCGAGCGCGAGCGGATAGAGCACCGCGTCCGCTGTGGCGCTTTTCACCAGCAAAGTGCCGAGCAGCATGGTGGCGATCACGGTGACGGCATAGGTCTCGAAGAGATCGGCCGCCATGCCCGCGCAGTCGCCGACATTATCCCCCACGTTATCCGCGATGACGGCGGGATTCCTGGGATCATCTTCCGGGATCCCAGCCTCGACCTTGCCGACCAGATCCGCGCCGACATCGGCGCCCTTGGTGAAGATGCCGCCGCCCAAGCGCGCGAAGATCGAGATCAAGGAACCGCCGAAGCCTAAACCGATGAGCGGGGCAAGGTCCACCGTTGTACCCTCGGGGGCGAGCGCCGCGAGCAGAGCGTAATAACCGGCGACGCCTAACAGCCCAAGGCCCACGACCAAGAGTCCAGTGATCGCGCCGCCTCGAAACGCCAGGGTCAATGCGGGGTTAAGGCCGCTTTTAGCCGCTTCGGCGGTGCGCAGATTCGCGCGCACGGAGATGTTCATGCCGATGTAGCCCGTCGCGCCCGAGAGCACCGCTCCCAGCAAGAAGCCGAAAGCGGTTTTCCAATCGAGCACGATCCCGATGAGGAGAAACAATCCGGCCCCGGCCTTGGCGATGGTCGTGTATTGGCGGTTGAGATAGGCCGATGCCCCTTGCTGGATAGCGGCCGCAATCTGGCGCATCCGTTCGGAGCCTTCGGGCTGCGCCAGGATCCATTGCACCGACCAGGCGCCGTAAGCGATGGCCAGGCCGCCGCAAACCAGCGCGAAGGCGAGCGACAATGATCCCAGCGACAAGCTCAGTAGCAGTATCGCCGCGGCGACGCCCCCCGCGATGGCCAGGTAGTGGCGGTTGCTTAGCAATGCCTGTAGGAAGCTTTGCCCTTCCTGGCGCACTTCGAGGGCTATTTCTTTTACCGCGCTAGCGACTTGCATGTGAGGACTCCCCAGTGGTTATGGCATTAAAAAAGGGGCAGCCCGCCCCCTAGGATCATGGAGTTAAAACCCGGCATAGCCGGAACCAAAAAGTTGGACGACTTCTCGATCACCTTGAAACCCAATGGTGGCGCGGGTTTCCAGAAGCGACCAAAAAATCTTGCGCAAAAATAATAAGATTTGAGCGATAAGGGACTAAATAGTAATGGATTACGATCGACGTTGAAAGTGAAAGCGGTTGCCGAAGGCTAGGTTCTTTCTGTAATCTGAAAGGCGACATAACTTATTGAGATTACGACCATGGGAAACACCGTGGCCTTTACCCGGCCGGACGGAAAGGCCTCGAGCGGGTACTATGCGAGCCCCGCGGCGGGCGAGAGCGCACCGGGCATCGTGGTGATCCAAGAATGGTGGGGCGTTAACCAGCAGATCAAGGGGGTAGCCGAGCGCCTGGCGCAGTCGGGTTACCGCGCCTTGGTTCCCGATCTCTATCGAGGCCGGGTGACGCTCGATGTGGCCGAGGCCGAACACTTGATGGGGCAGTTGGATTTCGGCGCGGCCGCGACCCAGGATATCCAAGGCGCGGTGAAATATCTGAAAGCCCGGAGCGCCAAGGTCGCAATCAACGGATTTTGCATGGGCGGGGCGCTGACGATCCTCTCGGCCGTCCTCGTCCAGGAACTCGCCGCCGCCGTCTGCTGGTACGGTTTCCCTCCGGCCGAAGCGGCCGATGCGCGCACCATCGGCATTCCGCTCTTGGGCCATTTCGCGGAGCAGGACGAATTCTTCCCCATGGCCGGTGTGGACGCCCTCGAACGGCGGCTTCGAGACGGGCAGGTGCGTTACGAGTTCCATCGCTACCCGGCACGGCATGCTTTCGCCAACGAAACCCGGCCGACTTATGACGCGCAACACGCCGCGCTGGCCTGGGAGCGCACCCTAGGCTTTCTCGCCGCAGAGCTTGCGTAAATGCTCGCCAACGATTTTTTACCAGCCCGGAGCCGCGTGACTAGAACATACGACCCCGGTGCCGTGGCGGTTCTGGCGCAGAGCAAACGCGATCTCGCGATCGCCGCCATCGTAGTCTTCTGTGTCTCCGTCGGGCTCTACCTCGACGGGGACTGCACGCGTATCGAGCAGTACTTCCTCGGCGCCATCGCATGGTGCTTTTTATTCGGGCTCTTGCAATTCGAAACCCCCGCCATTCGCATGCAAGTTGCGGTGGCCGTCGCGGTGGCGACGCTGTGCGAGTATTCCTTCGCACCCCTCTACCATATTTACACCTATCGGTTCGACAATGTTCCCGCCTACGTCCCGCCCGGTCACGGCATGGTGTATTTGACGGCCGTGGCGCTTGCCCGATCCCCGCTCTTCGAGCGCTACGGCGCGCCCATCGCGCGCGTGACGCTCGTGATCGGGGCGTGCTGGGCCTTATGGGGTGTGACCTACGCCGAACGCGCCGATACGGGCGGGGCGGTTTTGTTCCTGGTGTTCTGCGCCTTTTTTCTTCTTGGGCGTTCGCCGCTTCTTTACATCGCGGCCTTCTATATCACCAGTTACTTGGAGCTCGTGGGCACCTATTCGGGCGCCTGGGCCTGGGCGGTGCATTGGCCCTCTTGGGGCCATCTACCCCAAGCCAATCCGCCGAGCGGCATCGCCGCCGGGTATTGCTTCCTCGACACGATCGCGCTATTCGGCGCTCCCATCCTGGCGCGATTCATCACTAACTGCGGCACGGCATTCCGGCGCCTGCAGGCTGTCCCCATGCGCGTAATCCAGGCGCCTTCGGCGCGCGACAGCTCCTAATCGCAGGCCGCAACTAGCTCGCGTGCCGAGCGGGTTACGCGCGGGACGGGGGGCGATTGAATGAATCATTGTGCGCCGCACAACCATCGGGCTACAATTGAACCGCGATACGGCGCCAGGGAACCGCTGATCCCAGACGCCATCTTTACAACTCGCTGAGTAGCATTGGAGGATTCAATGGAAATCAAAGACAAAGTCGCACTCGTGACGGGCGGAGCCAGCGGCATCGGTAAGGCCGTCGGGTTTGAGCTCGCGCTTCGGGGCGCCAAGGCAGTCGCATTGGTTGACCTCACCGAAGAGGCGTTTAGAACCGCGGAGGAAATCAACAAAGACCTCGGCAAAACGGTGGCGCGCCCCTTCTGCGGGAATGTGACCGACGACGATTTCCGCCACCGGGTGTACGACGCCGTGAGCGAACAACATGGCATGGTGACTATCTGCGTCCCGGCCGCCGGCATCACCCGCGACGCCCTGGCGGTCAAGATGAACAAAGAGACCGGCAAGGCCGAAATCTATCCGCTGGAGAAATTCCGGCTGGTGACGGAGGTCGATCTCTTCGCCCCGGTCTACTGGTCGCTCGAGATGGTGGCGCGTGCCGCCGAGATGCGTTACCGCATGGGCTTGAAGCGCTGGCAACCCCAGGAAGGCATGCAGGGGGTCATCATCTTCATCGGATCGATCTCCTCGCAGGGCAACAAGGGCCAGATCGCTTACGCCGCATCGAAGGCGGGTCTGGAAGGGGCGGCGGCGACCTTGATGAAAGAAGCCATGTTTTACGGCGTCCGTTGCAGCGTGATTCACCCCGGCTTCACCGATACCCCCATGGTCCGCGCCCTTGGCGAGGAGTACATCCAGAAATACGTTCTTCCCGAGACCCAGTTAGGACGGTTGATCCGGCCGCAAGAGATCGCGGACGCTATTTGCTTTATGATCACCAACTCCGCGGTGAGCGGGGAGCTGTGGGCGGATGCAGGCTGGCATCCCTCGCCGGCTTAGTCGGTAATCACCCTGCTCGGGGAGCGGTGCGAAAGCGTGACAACTGGGGAGCAAGATACGAGCATAGAAAATGGAACCGCATGATCGCGGAGCAACGTGACTATACATAACGCCAACAGTAATTGCGCATCCGAAAATCGAGCCTCGTTATGCCAGCGAAAGCTGGCATCCAGGAACACTTAGCTCCGCACTGGATTCCCGCTTTCGCGGGAATGACGCTGTCGGATGATTGGTCGCTAACGATACGAATTAGCATGCGTCGCTATGTATAAGAACTCTCGGGTGCCGCGGGACTCAGCTCAGCACGCGGAGCGTCACGTATCTCGGCGTACCCGCTTGCTTGTACCTGTACGGTTGATCAGGCTCGCCGTTTTGCCTGCCTTGCTCGCGTCCGCTTCAGTCCTCGCGCAAACGAGTCCGCAGGCGTTACCGCCCCCGGTCACGCAAGCGCTACAGCGAGCCAAGATCCCAGCCGCGAGCGCCGGGATCTTTGTGCAAGACACGGCCACCCGGGAGCCGTGGCTCGAATGGTCGGCGCAAACGCCGATGAATCCCGCCTCGACGGTTAAACTCCTTACGACCTTCGCGGCGCTCGATCGGCTCGGTCCCGCCTACACCTGGAAGACCGAAATCTACGCCTCGGGCCGTATCCAAGGCGAGGTGCTCGAGGGAGATCTCATCATCAAGGGCTACGGCGATCCCAAGCTGACCTTGGAACGGTTCTGGCTCCTGCTGCGCACCCTCCGGCAACGCGGTATTCGCGTGATCCGCGGGGACTTGGTGCTCGATCGCAGCTACTTCGCGATCCCGGAGGATGACCCCGGCCAGTTCGATCACCAGCCCTTCAGCCCGTACAACACCGGACCCGATGCCTTGCTGCTGAACTTCAAATCCGTACAGATCCGCTTGTTGCCGACGAGCGCCGGCGCCGTGCGCGTGGTGAGCGATCCGCATCCCACGCAGTTGCAGCTCGTCAACCGGCTGGGCGCCACGCGCGGGCCTTGCCGGGGCGGGCCGTTGATCGCTGTCCGCGGCGATGCCGCGCAGGTAAGAGTGACGGTCCACGGACGCTACGCCGCGGCCTGCGGCGACGGCGAGTATTACACCGCTGTCTTGGGCCACCCGCAGTACGTGCATGGCGTATTCAAGGACATATGGGGTGATCTCGGCGGCGCGATCCGCGGCCGCGTACGCGAGGGCCCGGTCCCGGCGCGCGCCGAGCTTCTGGCCGCAAGCGAATCCCCGCCGCTCGCCGAGATCGTGCGCGACATCAACAAGTTCAGCAACAACGTGATGGCGCGGCAGTTATTCCTCACCTTCGGTGCGGCCGCTCGGCAAGCGCCGGCGACCTTGGTGAAGTCGCAACAGTCGATGCATGATTGGCTACTCGTTCAAGGCTTGGATCCGCAAATGGCCACTCTCGAAAACGGCTCGGGGCTGTCGCGAACGGAGCGCATCACGGCGCGCGAGATGGGGCGATTGTTGCTCGCCGCGTACCGCAGTCCGTTGATGCCGGAATTCGTATCCTCCCTGCCTATCGCCTCCGTGGACGGAACCATGCGCCGGCGGCTGCGCTACACCGGCGTCGCGGGTCATGCCCACATAAAAACCGGCAGTCTGCGCGGCGTCAAAGCCATTGCCGGTTACGTGCACGATAAGTCCGGGCGCACGATTGCGGTCGTCTGCCTCATCAATCACCGCAACGCCGGGGCGGGCGGCGCGGCCCAGGACGCGCTGCTCCGCTGGGTCTATGAGGGAGGGTCCCAAATCCCGCGGTCGGTGACCCGGCAAGCGACGAGGTAGAACCGGATCGCCGGTACACCGCATTCAGAGCATGCCAGCGGCGATTACAGCGAGTCGATTCTCGCTTTAGCCGCAAGCAGTCAAATCTCAGTATGCAACGAGTGAAGCGTCTCCTTTTGATGCTCGCGGTTCTTGAATCGGGTTGCGCAGAGCGGCCGGAAGTTCCGGCAATGGTGCCTGACATCAACACCGCGTCGTTCGCCTCCAGCCGAAAAACGATCGCCATCTCACGGGCACGGGGCGGCAAGGAGACCAGTTTTTTCATGACCTCGGAGATCGATAACGAAGGTTTTCGGAAGGCCCTGAAGATCGCGCTCGAAAAATCAGGACTATTCCGCATCGTGTTTATCGATCTCCACGGTGATTATGTGCTTTATCCCAAGATTGTGGCTCAAAACGTGATCCCGGGCTTGACGATGCGCTCGGTGTTCAAGGTCGATTACCGGATCGTGGATGGCTGGAGCGAAAAGGAACTGTGGCAACGGCGGGTGACCTCGACCTATGACGCGCCTCTGGCCGAGGCGCTGTACGGCGTGAGCCGGGTACGCAAAGCGCATGAAGGATCGGTGAGAAAAAACATTCAATCGCTGCTGATGCAATTGAGCGAATTCGTAGCCGCGGACATCACTCGAGACATCGAACCCATCGATAAAACCGGCTGGTGATCCGCGTTAGCCCCACACTCTACCTCCGGGAGCGTGATCTCGAGTGGCAGTTCGTGCGCGCCCCGGGACCCGGCGGTCAGAACGTCAATAAGGTCGCGACGGCGGCGCAGCTTCGTTTTCACCTCGGCAACGCCACTTATCTGCCGGAGACGCTGCGCAAGCGGCTGTTCTGCCTCGCGCGCGGGCGCATCGCCAAGGAGGCGACGTTGGTGATCGAGGCCCACCGCTATCGCAGCCAAGAGCGCAATCGGCACGATGCGCTCGAACGCCTCTTCAACCTCATCCGCCGAGCCGCGATCAGTCCAACGCCGCGACTGAAGACCCGGCCGACGCGCGCCTCGCGGAGGATCCGGCTCGAAAGCAAGCGCCGTCGCGGTCTGCTCAAGCGCGGGCGCAAGGTCGAACCGGTGGCCGAATCATAACGACACAGCGCGGCGATTCGCGAACAGGTACGGCCTGGGACTGGTATCGCGGCCGTTAGGCTCTTAGAATGACGGCAACCAGAAGCTAAACCGATCACATTCGATACGTCGTCCGAGAACGACCGGAGGTATACACCTTGGATATCATGGAGCAAATCAAAACGACCATTCATAGCAATCCTATCGTGCTCTTCATGAAAGGAACACCGGATTTCCCGCAGTGCGGTTTTTCGATGCGCGTGGCCGAAGCCTTGAAGTCCTGTGAGGTGGCATTCGCGCATGTGGACATACTGTCGCAACCCGAGATCCGCCAGAACCTGCCCCGCTATTCCAACTGGCCGACGTTTCCCCAGATTTTCATCAATGGGGAGCTCATCGGGGGTTGCGATATCGTGATGGAGCTGCATGAAAAAGGCGAATTACAGAAGATGACCCGCGCCGCGGTAGCCACCGTGACGCAATGACACGGCCGCGCGCTCCGTCGGACGCGCCTCCCGCTCCCTTATGCGCGAATTCCCGAGGCTCCGATCCGCGGGTTGGCCGCTGTAGTGATCCGCTGATCACAACGTCCTTGTTGAGACCAGCGGGAGGAGCTGAGGTTGACAGGACTTCCGTGCCCCGCCGATACGTGCCTTTTTTTATAAGGCATTTAGCGCCGCGGTTAATTTAGCAACCGATTCTTGCAGCGGAGCCACGGCGGCGGCCGCATCCCCTTTGTCGGCCGCTACGATCGCTGTATTGAGCCTGTTCTGAGCCTGCTCTATATCCATAGCGGCGTGTTCGCTAACGGCTTCATCGGCCTGAGCGGACGCCGCGCGGGCATGCTCGGCGGTCTCCGGAGCATGTCCTTTCTGAGCGTGGCCCAAGGCCTCGTTCGCGTGTTTTAGGGCTTCGGTAATGAATTTCTCGACGGCCTCAGGGCTCTGGGACAAATCGTACGCAAGAGCACTCGTTGCGGTAAGACTGAGCGCGCCCGCGAGGAGTGCGGTTACAAAATTTTTCTTCATCTGTCTGTTCCTTTTCATCGTGTATACGGATTAAAAATCTCCACGAAACAGGCCGGCCTCTCCGACCATTCGGTACCGAGCCTTATGGGGATCAGGGCATAGACCCCCGACGACCCCTATTTGGCTTGACCTGCCACATTTCGCAGGATCCTATATAGATTAACACGATCCGGGTTTTGCGACACGGAGGCCCGGCGGGTCGCGCCAACTGTGGAATAGACTCTCGAGCGAGCGGGTGTAATGCAGCGGGTAGTAGAGACGGCAGGAGCCGGCCCGCCGTCACTACGGTGAAGCAGGCAGTCCCTCTTCCTCGATCGCGATATCGACCATCAGCTCGTTGCCGAGGTTCTCGAGCACCGCGCACAGTTGCTCGGTGGCTACACCCGCGGGCACACTGAGCTCGGCGGTGATCTTGAACATCACCTCTCCCGACCAGGATGCGCTCGCGCATGTCGATTCCAGCTCATCGATGCTGACGCCACGAGTGGCGAGCGCGTGGGCGATCTCTTTGATGATCCCGGGCCGGTCTTGGCCCGTCGTCTCGATTTTCACCCGGCGGAGACCGAGGGCGGACGGGCGCACGGGCTCGGCCGCGATGGTTACGGTCAAGCCCTCCGAGCGTAGCCCCTCAAGGGCGGATTCCAGGGCGGCGAGCTTTTTTTCCGGGACGCTCGCTTGCAGCAGTCCGGCGAACTGCCCGCCGAGCGTCGCCATGCGGCTTTGCTGCCAGTTGGCCCCGTGGGCGGCGAGGGTCGTCGATAGCACATCAATCAAACCCGGTTTGTCGGGGCTTGTGGCGGTGAGGACTATTACCGGCATGGTCGCGTACTCCGTGATATTTTCGTTGTAGTATTTCGATGCTCACTGCCAGAGGCTTGCTAGGCGATCCTGCTGCGCACGGCAGCTTCCGTGGCTTCGGCGGGCTCGGCATACGCGGAGAGCGGCGGGCAGGTACAGATCAATTGACGATCCCCGCGCACGTTGTCTATCCGGCCCACGGGCGGCCAGAACTTATCGTCGCGCAGACTCGCGAGCGGGTAGAATGCCTGCTGTTTGGTATAGGGGTAGCGCCAAGGCTCCTCTAACAGGAGGCCCGGCGGGTGGGGCGCATTGCGCAGGACATTGTTCTCCGGATCGGTTTCTCCGCGTTCCACCGCCGCGATCTCCTCGCGGATCCCGATCATGGCCTCGCAGAAACGATCCAGCTCGCGCTTGCTCTCGCTCTCGGTCGGCTCGATCATCAAGGTATCGGGGACCGGAAACGACATCGTCGGCGCATGGAAGCCGTAATCGACCAGCCGCTTGGCGATATCGTCCACCGTGATGCCGGTGGCCTCCTTGATCGGCCGCACGTCGATGATGCATTCGTGGGCGACCAGATTATTCTTTCCTGTATAAAGGATCGGATAATAAGCACTCAGGCGCCGGGCGATGTAATTGGCGTTGAGGATCGCGACTTGCGTCGCGCGTGCGAGGCCTTCGGCGCCCATCATCGCGATGTAGGCCCAGGAGATCGTCATCAGGCTGGCCGAGCCCCAGGGCGCCCCGGCGATCGGTCCGATGGTGCCGGCGGGCCCGGCGGCGGGATTGACGCCGCCGACTACGGGGTGATCGGGCAGATAGGGCGCGAGATGCGCCCGCACCCCGATGGGCCCGGCCCCGGGCCCCCCGCCGCCATGCGGTATGCAGAAGGTCTTGTGCAGATTGATGTGAGCCACATCGGCGCCGATGAGTCCGGGCTGACTGAGGCCGACGAGGGCGTTGAGATTGGCCCCATCCAGGTACACTTGCCCGCCGCAGTCGTGGATGATGCGGCCTATCTCTACGAAAGCCTCCTCGAAGACGCCGTGGGTGGAGGGGTAGGTGATCATCAGCGCGACCAACTGAGCGCGGCAAGCCTCGGCCTTGGCCTTCAGATCGCTCAGTTCGACATTGCCCTCCTCGTCACAGGCCACGACCACCACCTTCAACCCGGCCATGGAGGCGCTCGCCGGATTGGTCCCATGGGCCGAGGCCGGGATCAAGCAGACATTCCGATGTCCCTCACCTCGGGTTTCATGGTATTTACGGATCACGAGCAAGCCTGCATATTCGCCTTGGGAGCCGGCGTTCGGTTGCAGAGAGAAGGCGTCGAAACCGGTGATGCGGCAAAGCCTGTCCTCGAGCTCCTCGAAGAGCTGCAAATACCCTTGGGTCTGATCGAGCGGTGCGAAGGGGTGCAGCGCGCTGAACTCGCGCTGCGAGAGCGCTTGCATCTCGGTCGTGGCGTTGAGCTTCATGGTGCAAGAACCGAGCGGGATCATCGCGCGATCCAAGGCGATGTCCTTGGCGGCGAGACGCCGCAGGTAACGCATCATCTCGGTCTCGGAGTGATAGGAATTGAAGACCGGATGGGTGAGCAAAGCGCTCCGGCGCCGCAAGCCTTCCGGTATGCATTCCGCGATCTCGGCGTCCAAACGCTCGATGTCGAGCAGTGCGTCGGCTTGGGTCGAGAACACCCGCCAGAGCTTGCGCAGATGCTCGCGGATGGTGGCTTCGTCGAACGTGATGCCAAGGTGATCGGCCTCGAACACGCGCAGGTTGATTTGCGACTCACGCGCGCGCGCGCCGATGCGCCGGGCTTGTCCTGGGACCCTCACGGTGAGGGTGTCGAACCAGCCGCGAGTCACGACCTCGAAGCCGAGTTTTTCGAGCCCGGCGGCGAGGATTTGGGTCAGACGGTGCACGCGGTCCGCGATGCGCTTCAGGCCCTCGGGGCCGTGGTAGACCGCATAAAAACCCGCGATGTTGGCCAGCAGCGCTTGGGCCGTACAGAGGTTGCTGGTCGCCTTTTCCCGGCGAATGTGCTGCTCCCGCGTTTGCAAGGCCATGCGATATGCCGCTTGTCCGAGGCTGTCGACGGACACGCCGATGATCCTTCCTGGCACCGAACGCTTATAGGTATCGCGCGTGGCGAAGAATGCCGCGTGGGGCCCGCCGTAGCCCATCGGCACGCCGAAGCGTTGCGCACTGCCGACGACGATATCGGCCCCCATCTCGCCCGGCGGCTTAAGCAGTACCAGGCTCAGCGGATCGGCCGCGACGGTGACCAGCGCCTGCTTCGGGCGGGCAGCGGTTATCACGGCCTGAGGATCCCGGATTTCACCGCTGGAACCGGGATACTGAAGCAAGACGCCGAAGGCTTCGTGGCGTTCGAGATCGGTGTAGGGATCGGCCACGACGATTTCGATGCCGAGCGGCCGGGCGCGGGTGCGAACGACGGCAACGGTCTGGGGATGGCAATCGCGATCGATGAAGTACACATTGGATTTCGCCCGTGAGAGGCGCCGCGACATCGTCATCGCCTCGGCCGCCGCGGTCGGCTCATCGAGCAACGAGGCGTTCGCGATCTCCATCCCCGTGAGGTCGATGACCATCTGTTGGAAATTGAGCAGCGCTTCGAGCCGCCCTTGGCTCACCTCGGCTTGATAAGGCGTATAGGCCGTATACCAGCTCGGGTTCTCCAGCACGTTGCGCTTGATGACCGCCGGCATGATGGTACCGTGATATCCCATGCCGAGCATGGAGACGAAGACCTTGTTGCGCTCGCGCATCCGGCGCATATACGACAATGCCGCGCGCTCACTCATGGGCGGGGGTAGATCCAGGGCGCGCTCTGCACGGATGTTGGCCGGCACCGCCCGGTCGATCAGATCCTCGAGACTGCGCACACCGAGGATCTGTAGCATTTGAGCGCACTGCGTACGGTCAGGCCCGATATGCCGGCGCATGAAATCGTCGCGCATCTCAAGCTCGGTCAAAGACAGCGTCGGCTCCGGCATCGCAAAGCTCCTCCTCGGCACAGGCTAGTGTATATTTTAGTTGTTATGGCGTAACCATACCAACAAGACACCGGTTGCCGTGGCATCGCGGCATAGATGGATCAATGTCGTCAAGGTCCAACGATACGCGTGAGCGATGGCGCCCCTGAGCCTACCACGAAGCGCTAGCAGGGTTTACCGCCGTCCGTTCGGCGCGCTTGTTGGGCATAGACTACGTATATTCATAGACTGGCGTCTCAATGACTCTGGCAGGCTTCCTGTTGCTTTTAATGAGTGCTTGAATGTGCTCTACCGTCTCAGGGGAGAACAACTGCTCTCCGGTTTCCTTACACACTCGTGCTGGAACGTGCTCAATTACGTAGAACTTACCAGCGTGCTCCAACGTGTACGTCACCTCAGCATAAACCATCGTTTCCTTCATCAGAGTGCCCTCATCAACCTGTCCTTCGAACCCTTAAATTGACCCAGATGCTAGGGTCAGGCTCATACAGTGTGATTATTTGCGCACGTTTGGTATGGTACCGCTAGTCAACTCCTTGTAGAGATCAGTCAGATGTTCTCGGAGGTCATCTTCAGTCTCTCCTTGCGTCCAATAATCAGGGAATTCTTCCAGGTATCCTAAACAGGTGTCGCCATCGTTCCAGTAAACATACTTTTGTTTGCTCATCATTCGTAAACTCCGTCTAACGGCTAAGTGAAATCCACCCAGTACCCGGGCTACCTCGGGGTCCAGCACGACAACGTTAGTTTCTGCAGCGAGACGTGCAGCATACTTCCCGCGGACCAGTTTTCCAGTCCGGCCGCTTGTATTCGGTCCGAAGTTCGTCAACAACTCTTCGACTAGCCTTCTTCATAGATCTTTCGTTCCTGTCTCGTCGCTAAACGAGCACTGATGATGCGAATGATGTTGCCTTCCTCGGTGTGCGACACACGGTGCAGCGTTGCAATAGGCAACATGTTCCTCTTTCAAGACGTAGCCAATCACCTTCCGGCACCTTATCGTGGTCTGTCTCGCAATACTTTTTTAGGCGGGTTTGTCTGCTCCAGGGGCAGCATTTCCGCAAGCAGGGTTTCGGGTGCAATGTCCTGTTCGTTTGGCCACGTCACCGCGCCAAACAGGATGCTAACCTGATTGAAGTAATGCACGTTTCTGAGCTCAAGGAAGAGGCCTCGATCGAGATAGGGCTTCAGATCAAATATACCCTTGCGCCCATCCTCGATCTCCACGTAGATTCGGTAGTTGGGCAAGGGTTTGACAGTCTTGACATCCCAATACATATGGCAACCTCACAGGGGGGCAATCTTGTAGGGGGATTCACCACCGACAGCCAACTCCCAATCGGCCATCAGCTCATCGTGGTGAAGCTCTACCCATGCCTGCACCAGCCGCAATTGCTTACGGGGCAAGTCTCCTGCCAGTATCTCGCCATCTGCAATGCCGATGGAAGCTTCAAATTCGGCATACTTGGCATGAATGTGCGGCAGGTTGTGATGCTGATTGTCGATGAGATACATGCGGATAATGATCCCATAAAACATTGAGATGATGGGCATGGTCATGGCTCTGTAAAAAGGTCTGTCCCCACATTTGCAGTTATCCGGATCGGCAATGTTCATTTAGCCCCGCCAAGAATCGAACTTGCCTTCTCGACTCATGCGCCGTACATACAACACCGCGACAAGAAAAGGAAGCGGCCCCCACACAATGAACTCGTATTCCTTTGGCAGTGCGATACCAAAATACACCTTTAGCGGTACCACAACGAGAGCAACGACAATCGCAGCAACGAAAAACACGAAGAAGAACCAGAACATGATCCGTAGGGCTGTCATGCAAATGTTCCTTTACTAACCCATATCGGGACCTAACGGCGCTGCTCACCTGCCGCGCCAATGAGTTTGCCCGCAAGGCCGCCGCCGTTCTCGCGGTCAGGTGAAGCAGCATGGTTTGCATCATGTTGATCCAAAATTTTATCAGCATACGACTCACTTTCACCAAACTCCTTTGGAAGGAAATCGTACCTCTTCAAAGATGAATCAATAGATTTTATTATTCTGTCCTTAAAAACAAGCTTATACTTGGGGAAATGGGGAATTAGAAGCCCAATTAAGTTTTGATTGGGAGAGCAGTCATCTGCTCCATAATGAAATGGGATGTTTGTAACACACACCAGATTAGGCATCGAATCTTTGTGGTATTTTTCAACTTTTCGGTACTCTGTTCGAACTCTTTCTAGCTCTCTATTCCCTCTTTCTGCCTTTATGTGAGGGTGATTTACGTCTATGAAAATTATATAAGGGCCATTTACATCTTTTATTAATAGCATCTTTCAATTTATCGTAAAGGCGGATCTTCTTGGATTTACCTTCTATTGATCCAAGCACATTCTTTATATTTCTTGTCTTGGCCTCGACATAAACTTTTTCTTGGATCTCTTTGTGAGTCGCCAGACATTCTGGCACACGACCATTCAGCCCTGATGTTTCGTCGCAATAAGAGAGATCAAAACCGGCTCGTATCATGGTGGCAAACATAAAAAGTTCGTATCTTGCACCATTAAAATTTTGAGTTTTCATCAATCTTTCAATTATAAAATCAGGCAATTCCCCGACGTTTTCTAAAACAAACAGGTCGTAAGCGAGATGAAGTAAAGCCAATGCTTTTCCGTTTGGCCTTCCCCAAAAAACAGTGCTTCCATTCTCCAAATTGGGAACTCCCCTTGAATACCACTTTGCTATCTCATGCCTATCCTTATAGTTTTTTCCCAATTCATCTTCTAGCCAAGGATTGCCTAATTTACTCTTGAGATATGAAACCAAAAAATCTGAAGGAGTTTCCCAGTCATCGTTGGGATTATCTGAATGAACTATTTTGCCGCCTACGGCAACCATTCTTCGACCGTAGGTCTCAACACTTATAATCGGAGGCGAATTTCCGAAGTGTATTTGATGATATTGCTCTGAGATTTGTGATTTAAGTTGGAGCGTACGGAACATTGCCTGCGTTTCAGCTGGCAACTCACTGAAAGATACAGTGGGTGTGGATTTGTTCTTAACGTCAGTTGAGTTTTGCTCCGACATGTTTCGCCTTATTTAAAAATCGAGGTGTTGAGTTTTAGCGCATAACTATTGATTAAGTGATTTTCGGATATCACCCTGTGCATTGATATCACAGCGTTTGTCTCGTGACAATAAGGCCTTGTTTTGACGAGCATCGTCCACCTGTATATCATCCCCATTAACAAGATACCCAGGCTAAGATGCCGCGGCATGCTGACTCTCCCCGCTGAACTGACCCGCCTCTACGACACCCTGCTGAGGCAGCAGGGTGTCGCGAGGCATCACCGCCCTCACTATACGAAGTGGCTACGCTACTACTGGGATTTCTGCCATAAGTATGGCTTCGAGCCGAACGACCGGCAGAGTGTTCCGCCGTTTGACGAGAAGCTACGCATCAAGAATCAGTCCGAGTTCCAACGTCCACGGGCGCGGCGCCGGCCGCACCCCCGGTTCGCCTTTTGATTGTTATAACTGGCTGCGCGGGCAAGTTATTATACCGCGAACGGGCATAATTTTCCTAAAGATGTAAGACGCTCCCTATCAACTGTCACCCCGGCGAAAGCCGGGGTCCAGCGGGGCATAGCAGTTCATCCTGGATGCCGGCTTTCGCCGGCATGACGTCAGGTAAAACGTAAGTTATGCCCGTTGTTGGTATATGTCGTAACCATACCAACAAGACGCCGGTTGTCGTACGCGCTGCCCGCGGATCGTTACAAGTAACGCTCGGAGAGCAGCGCGTAGATCGCGCTCCACATGCGCACTCCGTCCATCGCATCGGGCGCCACATCGACGTGCACCAGGCCGCGGGGGAGGAAGATCTGACTCTGCCCCGCGGGGAGCGCCGCGGCCAAGGCCATGCTCTCGACGTAGGGAATCATCGGTTCGTCGAGGCCGTGGACGAGAATGAATCGAGTCTCGAGCCTAACTCCGCTTACTTTTACCTTTCAGCGCGTGTTGCGATCGTCGTTATCGAGGCTCCCGTCTTCATCGCGGTCGAGACCAATCCGAGTGCCGGAGCCCGGAGGCACACAGGTGTAGGTGGTTTCCCCTTTCGGCAGGTATGCCGTCGCGCGCAGTAGCGGATCGGGGATCTTCGGTATTCCCTTGCGTGAAAACCGGAACTTCCCCTCGCCCACATAGAGGAAACCGCCCCAGCGATTCTTCGCCACCAGATCGCATTCGTCTTCTTCGGCGCGCGCGATGAGGAGATCGATGCGCTCCCGGACCTCGTCCTCGGCGGCATTATGCCGCGTGAGGGTCACCTGCTGGCCGACGATGGGCGCCAGGTTGCTGTCGAAGGCGAGCATGAAGGCCTCCACCGCCCGGCGTTGGAGGATGCCTGGAAGGGTGAGGGGGAAGCCGCCTTCATTGCCCGGATCGGGCACGAACTCGGGCGGCGTGCGCGGGTCGAGGCTCGGGATCGATCCCGGGGCGCGGGTGGTGAAGACCGCACCGCTTAGGAACCGAAACACCGTATCGACGCTGCCGTCGTGGAGGAAGCCGAACCCGCGTATCTGGGGTCCCAGCGGGCCGTCGTTGGCGAGCGGTGCGAAGATGAGGCTCCCGATGGGCGCCACCGGATTGGGGTTGGTGGGCGATGGCGGCCCCGAGGGGGTTGGCGGTGGTGCCATGCCGAACAGCCCGACCTTCTGGTAGAGGTTGCGCAGATGCGGGACCTTGAAGAATTGAGACTCGCCCTCGAACGAGAACTGGCCGTCGGTGCCGAAGAAGCCCGGATGCTTGACCTCCGGGAATTCGCTGTTCCCCTGCGGGTCCAGCACGTGGCAACCGTTGCAGTTGAAGAAGCTGTCGGACTTGTTTCCGAAGTAGAAGTCCCGCCCCGCCTGCTGTTGCTCGGTGAGCGAGTTATCCAGATTGCGGATCGGGTTCGGTGGATAGGTGACGTCGAGCATGAAGTCCGTGAACTTCTGCATATCGACCTCGGAAATCAACTCGTGCCGGCCGTTGAGCCCTATGAAGGCGACATTGAACTTGCGGAAGGCTAGGTCTTCATCGAAGGAGCCGCCGTTCGGTTGCACGTTCGGCCCCGCATCGATGGGCGGGAAGTTCGCATCATTCCCGCCGGTGCGATCGCCGCGCCAGTGCATCGAGCCGTGATTGGCGAGCCCGCGCAGGCTCTGCGTTGTCATGGGGCCCTTCATCGGCCGGAAGTGCGGGTTTTCCGCTTTCCCACGCAAGAGGAAAAACCCGATCTCCTCGCCGACGCGGAACGGTCCGGTGTTGTCAGTCTGGTCTTGATCGGGGTCGCCCAAGTCCCAGGCGAGGCTATCGAAGTCACCGAAGACATGGCAGCTGGCGCAGGCCGAATCCCCGTGGCTCGAGGTGAACGAGGCGTCGTACAAAAACGGCCGTCCCTGGACGATGTGCTCGGGCTCGGGGTTGAACATGGCAAGATGCTTGATCTCCGTGCGTGACGCAATATCAATAATCGAGATCGAGTTGTCGAACCGGGTCAGTACGTAGAGGCGGCCAGGCTTCTCATCCAGCACGACCCCGCTCGGTCCACCGCCCGAGACTGGGATCTGATGCGCGGTGCTGGGAGTAAAGGTGTCATTTTCTAGCTCATTGGTGTCATAGACCGCGATCTCACTCGTACCAAACGCCGTGACATAGAGGGTCGATCCGTCGCCGGTGATCGCCATGTCTTGTGGGAAGGCGACGCTGGTCGCGTTTTCGTCGTTCGGGATCGGGTCGCAGCACTCGGTGAAGTCGATGTGTTTGTTCAGGTGCCGAGGCGAGACGCTGCCGCCCGGTTTCAGCACGGTGATACGACTCTCATGCAGACGACCTTGCACGCTGCGCCGATTGGGGTCCAAATCCTGCAAAAACGCTCCGGCGCCCTCGAAGCGAACTTGGTTCTGGGCCTCGGTGTTCGCGACGTACACATGGCCGCTGATCGGGTTCACGATCATGTTGAAAATAACCGTGCCGACCCCGCTGTACTCGCCGCCCGCGACCAACTTGGGCGGGTCGGCCATAGCGTCGATGGTGAAGACGTCCTGATCGGGAAGCTCGAACGGCACCATGTCATCCCATTGTTGACTCAGCTCATCGACCCAATGGACGCCATCGTGTTTAACGATCAAACCCACCGTGGGCTGGGGCACACCGGCGTGATTGGTGAGCGGCCCAGGATAGACGCGAGCAAAGGGCGGAGCGGTGCCTTTGCGCACCGGGAACTCGTTGATCGCGGTGGTGCGATTGCCCGTCTGGAAGCCGGCGGCGTACACCGTCGCCCCGTCCGGGGTCGCTGCGAGGGCGCGGGGCGTATCCGTGAAAAGGGTCAGCACGGTGAGCGGAGCGCCCCCGAGCGAGGCGCCAAGATTTTCGGAATCGTAGACCCACACGTCGGCCCGGCCGACACCCTCGGTGGTGAGCTCGGGGTCGCGACCCGTATTCTGGCCGCGGTGTGCCGTGGTGATGAATGCCCGTCCGTGTCCGGGGCCCGCAAAGACGATGTCCCGCGGCTCGTCGCCCACGAGCAACGTACGCACCACGCGGCGCTGGTGGTCCTTACGCACCTTGACGATGCTCACGCTGTCCGAGAGGTGATTCACGACCCATACTTCGGTATTGGAACGCGCCGCCACGGCGACCGGTTCGAGGCCCACGGAGACGGAAGCGATGTGCCGCAGGCCGTGCTTGCGGACCCGGAAGATTTCGAGCCGGTTGTCGGGCGTATTGACGGCATAGAGGTGCTTGCCGTCGGGCGAAAGCGCGAGTGGGCGGACCTGACCGCTTTCAAATAACGTGAATGACCGCGCCGGTAAGCTAGCCGTGACGCATAAGAGCGCGATCCCGGCGAGTGCCCATGCGCGGAGATGCTGACGGATGACGATCGCGTGCATAAATTCCCCCTCCATGCAGGCCGTCGTGAATTCAATCGCCAATGCTTAGTCCTACTGTGTCATGACTAAGTATAGACGAGTGAAACGCTATGTCGCTGTGACTTTTTTCACAGCAGGAAAGACCGAGAGCTTATATTGTTTAACGTTTTTTATGTGTATATCCGATGAAATTGCCGGCGATTGAAACACCCGCGGGACGCTTTAAGGTTCCCCCGCCGTGCCTTGCTTCCTGAGGATCGTTACAGGTAGCGCTCCGAGAGCAGCGCGTAGATCGCGCTCCACATGCGCACTCCGTCCATCGCATCGGGCGCCACATCGACGTGCACCAGGCCGCGGGGGAGAAAGATCTGACTCTGTCCCGCGGGGAGCGCCGCGGCCAAGGCTACGCTCTCGACGTAGGGAATCATCGGATCGTCGAGGCCGTGGACGAGAATGAATCGGGTCTGGAGCCCTGAGAAATCGCGCGCGGCGAGGTTAAGTCGCTCGACATCCCTTCGCAACGCCGGAGGAAACCGGCTCAGCAGATGCGCGCTGCGCGCGGGGTCACGATTCACGATGAAATCGTAGACCTGCCGGCCCTCGGCACTGAGGGAGGCCAGGAGATCATTGACCTCCGCCTCGGGATTTACTATTTTCCGCCGGGCCAGCGTGCCGAGGAGATAGCGTTCGCGGGCATTTTCGAGACGCGAGGCGTTGCTGAGCGCGTAGACCCATTTCCCGTATTCATGCGGCTTATTCCTTAACGAAAGACCATAGGCGTCATAGTGCCCGGTCGTGAAATAGGTCAGTATGCGCGGCAGATCGAAATAGCCGCCGACGGAAATAAGAAAACGTACCCGCCGCGACAAGGAGGAGTCGAGCAAGGCCAAGAGCGCGGGTCCGACGGCGACACTCGTCGTCAAGATACCCGCACGGCCCGCAGGCGTCAGCTCTTTCCGGGAGCGCAGATAGGTGACGGCGTCGGCCACGTCGCGGGCGGTGTCGGGTAACAGCTTTAGCTCGCGCAAGGCGACGATGTCGGGTACCAACACCGCGAAGCGCGCGCGTGCCAGGATAGTCGCGAAGCGGATGACGCGCGCATCCTCCTTGCCCTCGGCGGCCGCACCGGGGACGAAAACGATCCCCGCGAGCACCGGATCGGCCGTGCGGTAAAGATCCGCCCGATAGTGGCGCTCGTCGACCGTGAAGCTAAGGGGCGTGCGCAGTGCGGCAGGACGGATGTCGATCGCCGCCGCGGGTGCGCGGTGAACGAGATCGAGGAGGGTCAACAAGGCCTCGTAACCCTGGCAGAGGTTACGCGCGTAGACCACGGCCAACGCGACGCCCGATCCCAGGAGAATCCCGAGAACCCAGCGGCGCGCTGAGAGCTTGTGAATAGACCTGCTGCGCGTCACGATAGCTGCGTTGCGCGGGTGATCATGGTCTCGCTTCGATCGGTGATGGGTTAGTATAAGGAACCGAAATCACGACGGAGCGATTATGAGCCTTGCGACCGCCGATCTCTACGATCAACACGAACACCGGGTCCAGGTGCTAGAGCCCATGTTGTCCGACTATGGGGGCAAGCGACGGTTTTCCGGGCCGATCGCGACCGTCAAGGTCTTCGAGGACAATAGCCTGGTACGCGCAGCGCTCGAGGAGCCCGGCGCCGGCAAGGTATTGGTCGTCGATGGCGGCGGATCGCTCCGCTGCGCGCTGGTCGGCGATAAGCTGGCGGAGCTGGCGAGCCGAAACGGCTGGGCCGGGTTCGTGGTCTATGGATGCATACGCGATGCCGCCGCCATCGCGACGATCCCGATCGGGCTCAAGGCGGTGGACACCACTCCGCGCAAGAGCGTCAAGCAGGGCACGGGGGATCGGGACATCCCCGTGCAGTTCGCGGGGGTCACCTTCACGCCGGGCTGGTATCTGTATGCCGACGAGGACGGCGTCTTGATCTCCGAACAATCCCTGGCGTGATCCATGAATTTCAAGGTCGCCTGTATCCAGAACTGCGCCGACGACGATGTGGCCGAAAACATCACGATGGCGACGGAGCTTGTGCGCGCGGCGCGCCAGGCGGGTGCCGATCTCATCTGCTTGCCGGAGAATTTTTCCTTGATCCAAGTCAACGATGCCCGCTTGCTGGCGCACGCTCATACGGCAGAATCGCACCCCGCGATCCCGCACTTCGCGGTTTTGGCGCGCGAGCTTGGCGCCTGGATCTTGATGGGTTCCTTGGCCATCAAGCTCCCCTCAGGGAAGATCAACAACCGCTCGTATTTGCTCGATGATAGCGGGCGCGTCATCGCCTCATACAATAAGCTCCATCTCTTTGATGTGAATCTTAAGGCCGGAGAAAGCTACCGGGAATCCACTACAGTCGAGCCAGGGAATCGGGCCGTGGTGGCAGCCACGCCGTGGGGCGGGATGGGACTGTCGGTGTGTTACGATTTGCGCTTTCCCTACCTCTACCGGGCGCTTGCCCGGGCAGGGGCACGGTATCTCGCGATCCCCGCGGCCTTTACGCGCACCACTGGGCAGGCGCACTGGCACGTGCTGCAACGGGCCCGCGCTATCGAGACCGGGAGTTATGTCTTCGCACCGGGTCAGTGCGGTATCCGGCGCAACGGCCGGGCCACCTACGGGCATTCGTTGATCGTGGACCCCTGGGGGCGGATACTAGCCGACGGCGGTGACGAATCTGGATTTGTCATTGCCGAGGTTGACTCCGCGAAGGTCGAGGAGGCCAGGCGGATGATCCCGGCGTTGCAGCATGACCGTGGCTTTATCGGTCCCGAAGCGGATGCGCTCTAAGGAAGCTCTGCAAAAGTTACTGCGCAGCCCATCTGCTTTGTCGCCTGCTCGCTCGTCGCTCGCCTATCTACGTGATATGTCTCGCGACTCGCTCCGCGGCTTCGCGCATCTAGGCTTGCTCGCGACACTTTTGCAGAGCTTCCCTAAGCGCTCGGCGCATCGTTAAGCAGAGGTTAAGCAGCTCTCGGTAAACTTGCCTTGGTGATGACGAATCGATACAGGTTGGCCAGCCCGCCAACGCACGCTATGTTGAAAGTTCATTTCCCGCGGTCGCGAATCGCGGGTCTGGCACGCGCGGTGAGCGCGGTGTTGCTCGCCTGCCTGATCGCCCTGCCTCAGACGGTGAGCGCGGATCACGAGGGACGCAATCGGGAGCGGTTCCGGGGCGGTGGCGAGCGATCCCGGATCGGCCCGGACCAGGCGGCGTCCATCGCCCGCCAAAAGTCCGGGGGACGGGTGCTCGGGGTGCGGCCGGGGCGTGATCGCCACAGTGTCAAAGTGCTGTCTCCCGATGGCCGTGTGTATGTGATCGGAGTCGATCCGCGCACCGGCGACGTACGCTAAGAGTTCATGAAAAAACCGTCGCGAGCGAGGGCAGGTCGCGTTCCGCCGGAGCGCAGGAACCGGAGTGTATGTTGAAATACATGAGGATTCCGAGCACCGCCGGAACGCGAGATCCCGAGCGCAGCAGATTTTTTCAAACTCTGAGCGCTGCAATCAAGTTCTTCCGATGCGATTGCTTCTAGTCGAAGACGAGCGGACCTTGAGCGATCAGGTGGCGGAGCGGCTGCGTGCCGAGGGCTACGCCGTCGATATCGCGCGCGATGGTGAAGAAGCGTTGTATATGGGCGGCGAGTTTCCTATTGATGCCGCGCTCGTTGACCTCGGTCTCCCGAAGCTATCCGGTATCGATGTGATCCGCCGCTGGCGGGTCGGCGGCCGCACCTTCCCCATCTTGATACTCACGGCGCGCGGGCGCTGGCAAGAAAAGGTGGAGGGCCTCGATACGGGGGCCGACGACTATCTGGTAAAGCCGTTCCAATTCGAAGAGCTGCTCGCGCGGCTGCAGGCCCTGATCCGCCGCTCCAAGGGGTGGGCCACGCCGTATCTCGAATGCGGCCCGGTCGCATTGCACACGGCGAGTCAATTGGTGCAGGTCGACGGCGCGCCTGTCGAGCTTACGGCCTTCGAGTATAAAGTCTTGGAGTACCTGATGTTGCACGCGGGCGAGGTGATCTCCAAGTCCGAGCTTAGCGATCACATCTACGAGGAGGAGTCAGACCGCGACAGCAACGTGCTCGAGGTGCTGGTGGCGCGGTTGCGCAAGAAGCTCGACCCCGGCCGGGTGCTGCAGCCCATCGAGACCTTGCGCGGCCGCGGTTACAGATTCAACCTTGAACCGAGCGGGCGGACTCTCGCTTAATACCCGGCTCCTGATCGCCGCGAGCGTCGTGCTCGCGGCCTTCCTGGGACTCACCGGACTGACCTTGGACGAGGCTTTTCGGGAGAGCGCGCTGGCCGCCGTCCGCGAGCAACTGAAGGTTCAGATCTACTCCCTGCTTGCCGCCGCCGAGCTCGATGACAGCGAGATATTGGCTGTTCCCAAGCGGCTTCCGGAGGTCCGCCTCGACACTCCGGGTTCGGGCTTGTATGCCCAGGTGAATGACGCCGCGGGGGACGTGGTCTGGCGTTCCCGCTCCATGCTCGGGTTGAGTTTGCCTTTTGCAGCCATCTACCACACCGGGGAGCCAGCGTTCCATGAACTGGAGAACTCGGAGGGATCGCGATTCTTTGCGATGGGTCTCGGCGTGGTCTGGGAAGCCAGTCCGCAGAAGCGATACGGCTATACGTTCCACGTTGCCGAGAGCACGGAGCGGTTCAATGCCCTGGTGGGCGGTTTCCGGCGCAGTCTCTGGGCTTGGCTGCTCGGGGCCGCGCTCGTGCTCCTCGGCGTTCAAGGTTTCATCTGGCGCTGGGGGCTCGCGCCGCTGCGCCGGGTCGCCTTGGAGGTAGCGGAGATCGAGGCCGGGCGCAGGGACGAGCTCAGCTCCGCTTACCCGAAGGAGCTGCGACTTCTAACGGAGAGCTTAAATACCTTCTTAAGGAACCGCAGCGCTCACCTCGAGCGCTACCGCAATGCATTGGCCGATCTGGCGCATAGTCTAAAGACGCCGCTCGCGGTCATTCGCGGCGCCGTGGAGGAACGCGAGAGGGGGGAAGGATTTCAGGAGACGCTGCAAGAACAAGTCGAGAGAATCAACAAGGCCGTGGACTACCAGCTTCAGCGCGCCGCGGCCTCGGGCCGGACGGTGCTCGCGGTGCCCGTGGCGCTCGCACCGCTGGTGCGCAAGCTCCAGCAGTCATTCGCCAAGGTCTACGCCGGAAAGGCGCTGCGTTTCGATTTCACGTTGGATTCCAGGACCATGTTCCATGGAGATGAAAGCGATCTCCTGGAGGTGCTCGGAAATCTCCTGGACAACGCCTGTAAGTGGGCGCGGCGGGAAGTGGCGCTGCGTGTTACGGCAAACGGCGAGCCACCGGGATTACTGCTGGAAGTAGAGGATGACGGACCGGGGATCCCGGAGAATCTATACACACTTATCAGCCAGCGCGGGGTACGCGGTGACCAGAACGTCGCTGGCCACGGCATCGGGCTTGCCGTGGTGCGGGAGATCGTGGAGCGGGTCTACGGAGGCACCCTGGAGTTCGACCGCGCCGAACGCGGCGGGGCACTAGTACGTGTGCGACTGTAGATCCGCTCAGAGGTTGAGAATGAATCTGCTGCGCATCCCGATCGCGGCGTCGCGTGCTCGTTCGCTCCAACAGCCCTGCATCAAGAATACAATATCAGCCTGATCCGTTCCCGGTGAAATACCGGGAAAGCCACATGGCAGAAGTGCAACAACCGGAGCGAGCTACATCTCAGTGATCCGTATCCTCGGCATCGATCCTGGCTCCCGGATGACGGGCTACGGCGTCATCGACGTCGACGGGCCGAGCACTTTCTATGTCGCCAGCGGTGGCATAAAAACCGCCGGCGATGCGCTAGCCCCGCGGCTTAGCCGCATCTTCGATGGTGTGACGGCGGCGATAGAAGAATATAATCCGCAAGAGATGGCGGTGGAGCTCGTGTTTATGAACCGCAACGCGGACTCCGCCCTGAAGCTCGGCCAAGCCCGCGGGGCGGCGCTAGTGGCCGGGGCGAAGCGTGGTTTACCGGTGTTCGAGTTTACCCCGGCGCAAATTAAACAGGCCATCGTCGGCCGGGGCAATGCCGAAAAGGCTCAAATCCAACACATGATCAAGCTGCTGTTGAACCTCGAGACGCCGCCCGAGACCGATGCCGCGGACGCGCTCGCGGTCGCCCTCTGTCATGGCCACACGCGTGAAGGGCTGCTACGCATGCCCGGCGTGCGGCGCAACCGGCGGCGGCGGTTTCTATGATCGGACGCATCCGCGGACTGCTGATCGAAAAGCGGCCCCCGCATCTCCTGCTCGAGGCCCACGGCATCGGCTACGAGCTGGAGGCGCCGCTGAGCACCTTTGACCGCCTGCCTTCACTCAATGCCGAGGTGCTGTTATATACGCATCTCGCCATCAGGGAGGATGCGCACCTCCTGTTCGGCTTTTTAACCGAGGCCGAACGGCGGCTGTTCCGCGCCTTGCTCAAGGTCAGCGGGATCGGCACCCGCACCGCGCTCGCCATTCTCTCCGGGTCTGATGTCGAGGAATTTACCAAGTGTATCCATGCGGAAGACATCGCCCGGCTGACACACCTGCCCGGGATCGGCAAGAAAACCGCCGAGCGGCTGGTGATCGAGATGCGCGACCGCCTCAATGATTGGACACCGCGCGCGGGGGCCGCGGGAGGGGCCTTCGCGGGATCCCATGACGCCTTGGCGGACGCGATCGAGGGTCTGGTGGCGCTCGGCTATAAAGCGCACGAGGCCGGGCGCTACGTGCAAGCCATCGATACCGCCGGGATGACGAGCGAAGCCATCATCCGCGCGGTGCTGCGCTCACAAGCATGAGCGGTTTAGCCCCCGCCGATCGTGCCCTCATCAGTGACCACCCCAACGGTTAAACCGTGCGCGCCTTCACCACACGATGACCGATCCGAATCCCTTGATCCTTCCCGACACCATGGCCGGCGACGCGGACGAAGCATTGCGGCCCCGCCGGCTCAAGAATTACGTCGGCCAGACGCAGGTGCGCGAACGCCTGGAAATCTTCATCACCGCCGCGCGGCGGCGGCGCGAGCCGCTCGATCATGTGCTCCTGTTTGGTCCGCCGGGACTCGGTAAGACGACGCTGGCCCATATCATCGCCAACGAGCTGGGGGTCGCTTTGCGTCAGACTTCCGGTCCGGTGCTGGAGCGCCCCGGCGATCTGGCCGCGATCCTGACCAATCTCGAGCCACGCAACGTGCTCTTCATCGACGAGATCCACCGCTTGAGTCCCTTGGTTGAGGAGATCCTGTACCCGGCGCTCGAGGAGTTTCAGATCGATATCTTGATCGGCGAAGGTCCGGCGGCCCGCGCCATCAAACTGGATCTGCCGCCGTTTACCCTGGTCGGCGCCACCACCCGCGCCGGACTGCTCACCTCGCCGTTGCGAGACCGCTTCGGGATTGTCGAACGGCTGGAATTCTACGACGCGGAGGATCTGACCCACATCGTGCGGCGCTCGGCGCGCATCCTCGGCGTCACCGTCGATGCCGAGGGCGCCGGGGAGATCGCGCGCCGCGCGCGGGGCACGCCGCGCATCGCCAACCGTCTGCTGCGCCGCGCGCGGGATTACGCCGAGGTCCGCGGCGATGGAGAGGTCGATGTAGACATCGCCAAGCGGGCTTTGGAATTGCTCAGCGTCGACACCCACGGCTTTGACATCATGGACCGCAAGCTGCTCTTGACGATTATCGAGAAATTCGATGGCGGGCCCGTCGGCGTCGACAGCCTGGCCGCCGCGATCGGGGAAGAGCGGGGGACGATCGAGGATGTGCTGGAACCGTTCTTGATCCAGCAGGGATTCATGATGCGTACCCCAAGGGGACGGACGGCGACGCGCGCTGCCTGGTTGCACTTCGGAGCCGCACCGCCCGAGCACCTCGCGAGCCAACCCGATCTGTTCGGCGAGCGCTAAGCACGTTGCCGATGAATCGTTCCGCCCCAAACCCCATACCCCTTCGATTCTAGCCGAGCTTACAAATGGCGACTGATCTTTCGATTACCAATTTGATCCTGGGCGCCAGCCTATTGGTCAAGTTCGTGATGGTGGTTTTAATCGCCGCTTCGCTTTGGTCCTGGACGGTGATCTTCAATAAACGTGCCGTGGTCAGGAAAGCGCAGCGCGATGCGGATAAATTCGAGGATCGCTTTTGGTCGGCCGACGACCTCACGGAGCTCTATGACCGCATCGCGCAGCGCAGCCACGAGCCCTCGGGGCTGGAACGGATCTTTGAAGCCGGTATCAAGGAATTCGCGCGCTTGCGCCAACAAGAAGGCATTGAGCCAGGCCCCGTCTTGGAGGGCGCGCAACGCTCGATGCGCGTAGCCCTGAACCGGGAGATCGAAGACCTCGAGCAGAGCTTGCCGCTGCTCGCCACGGTGGGCTCGGTGAGCCCGTACGTGGGCCTCTTCGGCACCGTCTGGGGCATCATGAACTCCTTTCAAGCCTTGGGCAATGTGCACCAAGCAACGCTCGCCATGGTGGCCCCCGGGATCTCCGAGGCCTTGATCGCCACGGCGATGGGCTTGTTCGCGGCCATTCCCGCGGTCATCGCCTACAATCGTTACGCCAACGATATCGACCGCTTGTTCAGCCGCTACGACATATTCCTGGAGGAGTTTTCCTCCATTTTACACCGCCAGGCGCACGCCTGAACGAAACATGGCCAGGGGAGTCTCAGGGGCATGGCGGTGAGACACAAGCGTAAGCGCCTGATGTCGGAAATCAACGTCGTCCCCTACATTGATGTGATGTTGGTGTTGCTGATCATCTTCATGATCACCGCACCGCTCATCACCCGAGGGGTCAAGGTGGATCTGCCGCAAGCCGCCTCCGAACCGGTGCCCCCGAGCGATACCGAACCGCTGATCATCACAGTGGACAGGAAAGGTAATTACTATATTGATTTCGGGGACCACCGGCACGATCCCGTGAGCAAAGAAACGTTGCTAAACCGCGTCCAGGCCGTGCTGCGTTACAAACCCAATGTGCCGGTCCTCGTCAATGGCGATCAGGCGGTCGCGTACGCGCGCGTGGTAGAGCTGATGGCGGCGCTCCAGAGCGCCGGTGTGCAAGGGGTTGGGCTGATGACGCAGCCGCCCGAACGCTGACGGCACGATGGTTCGAAGGCGGCTCCGCTCGTTCCGATCGTTTATCTATGCTGTCGCGATCCATGTGGTCGCGATTGGATTACTGACGCTGAGCCTGAACCTGAGCGACCGTCCGCCCTCATCCAAGCCAAGCTCTCAGATCGTACAGGCGGTCGCCATCGATCAAACCAAGGTCGAAGCCGAGGTGCAGCGGCTGAAGGAAGCAGAACGGCGCAAGCGCAAAGACGAAGAAGCGCGCCGTGAGGCGCTTGAACGCGATGTGGCCGCCGCGACAGAGAAGCGTCAAGCCGAGGAGAATCGCTTAGAGGAACTCAAGAAAGAACGAGCCATCGTACAAGAGCAAAAGCGGGAACAGCAACTTAAAGAGGCTAAAGAAAAACGCCAGCGCGAGGAACGGAAGAAACAACAGCTGGCCGAGGAGCAGAAGCGAATCGCGCAAGAAAAAGCGCTCGCGAAAAAACGTGAAGAACGCCAGCAGGCCGAGGCGGAGAAGAAACGTCTCGCCGAGGAGCAACGCAAGAAGGCCGAGGCCGAGAAAAAGCGTAAAGAGGAAGAACGGCGCCAGCGGGAATTAGCCGCGGCCCTGGCCGCGGAGGAAAAAGCGCGCACCGAGGCTGCGCGGCGCGAGCACGATCAAAGTGAAATCAACAAATATATAAAACTCATCCGGACTCAGATCGGCAACACCTTCCATTATCCCGAGCGGGGACTGTCCTGCGAACTGTTGGTCAAGATGGTGCCCGGGGGCGACGTCGTGGACGCCAAGGTGATACGATCGAGCGGCAACGCGGTGTTTGACCGGCAAGCGGAGATCGCGGTCCGCAAGGCGTCACCGCTGCCGGTACCCGACGATCCGCGCTTGTTTCGACAACTGCGCGAGATCCAATTCGTCTTCGAACCGGAGGTGTAGGCTTGAAGTGCTTGTATAGAGCGGCTGTGTGCTTGGCATTATTGGCGTGGTATGCAACCGCGCAGGGGGTATTAAAAATAAAAATCACCCAGGGCGTCGTGGGCGCGCTCCCGATCGCGATCGCCCCGTTCGATCCGCCCGGATCACAACGGCCGGCCGTGGATATCGCCGCGATCGTTGCCGCGGATTTAGAAAGCAGTGGTGGCTTCGTCCCGATGCCGCGCGCCGATATGCCATCGCATCCCCATGGCTTTTCCGAGATCAATTTTGCCGATTGGCGCCGGGTCGGGATGGACAATTTGGTGGTTGGGACTCTCCGGCCCGGTATCGAGACGGACTACGAGGTCGAGTTTTGGCTGGTCGATGTCTATAAAGGCACCCAACTTCTAGCGTATAAGGTGCCTGCAAAAGCGGCCCAGTTGCGGTTGGTGGCGCATCAGATAAGCGACGTGATCTACGAGAAGCTGACCGGTGTCAAGGGAGCCTTCGCCACCCGCGTCGCTTATGTCACAGTCCAGGAGCGCAGCGGACGGAACAAGATCTACGGGCTGCAAGTAGCCGATATCGATGGGGAGAATGTACAGACCCTATTGACCTCACCGCAGCCGCTGATGTCGCCGGCGTGGTCACCGGACGGGAGGCGTCTTGCCTATGTTTCGTTCGAAGGCGGTAGTTCCACCATCTACGTTCAAGATCTCGGGAGCGGTCACCGCGACAAGGTAGCCGCGGAAACGGGGATCAACAGCGCCCCGGCGTGGTCGCCGGACGGAAGAAGGTTGGCCTTGACCTTGTCGCGCGATGGGGATCCCGAGATCTATGTGCTAACCCTCGCGAGCCGCCAATTGCGGCGCATCACGAACGACCCGGCCATCGATACCGAACCCTCCTGGTCACCGGATGGAACCCGTTTGGCGTTTACTTCCGACCGGGGTGGGGGGCCACAGATTTATGAAGTCCCGGTCTCGGGTGGACACCCGCGGCGTTTGACACACGAAGGGGACTATAACGCTCGCCCCCGCTATTCGTCGGACGGGAAATTATTGGCGCTCGTTCACGGCGACGGCGGCAGTTACCGAATCGGCACCTACGATATGGAAACCGAGCGCCTGACGATATTGACCGACACCCGCTTGGACGAGTCTCCGAGTTTCGCCCCTAACGACAGCATGATCATCTATACGACGGTCGGGCCGCGGGGCACCGAGCTGGCGGCCACCTCGATCGATGGCCGAGTGAAGCAACGCCTGGCATTGTTGCGCGGGGAGGTCCGCGAACCGGCGTGGGGTCCGTTCAGATATTAGAATCACGCAAGCACAGAGGAGATAAAACGATGCAGACCACGAACATGCGAATGCTTATTCTGGCGCTGTCCGCTCTCGCGGTGGCCGGATGTCAAACGGTGGATGAGCTAAGCAAAGAAGACAGTGCGGCCACGGTGGAAGACCAGGGGATTTCTCCGGCCGAGATGGAAGCCATGGACGCGCAAGCCGGTGGCGTAGATAAGGGTGAGGGTTACCCGAATGCTGATGGGAGCGACGAGGGACGCGGTGGAGATGGGGCGCGTGTGATCTATTTTGAATACGACAGCGATGAGATCCGGCCGGAATTTCGACCGGCGATCGAGGCCCACGCCGCGTATATCACGAGCCACCCCGACACGGTTATCACGCTCGAGGGGCACGCCGATGAACGCGGCTCGCGGGAATATAATCTAGCCCTCGGGGAACGCCGTGCGCTCGCGGTGCGCAGGCAGATCACCTTGCTTGGCGGGTCCGCCTCCCAGATGCGCACCGTAAGCTATGGCGAGGAACATCCGGATTCCCCCGGACATGACGAAAGCGCCTATTCCCTCAATCGACGCGTAGAGATCAACTACTAGAAACCATGTCCGGCACGGCAGTTCGCTCATGGCGTGGCGCGTTGTTTTTAACGGCCTGTGCGCCTCTTTGCGTCATGGCGCAATACGAAGCTCCCATCGTCGAAGGCAATCCACCGAGTGTCGAGGCCCGGCTCGGACGGCTGGAACGGCTGCTCACTAACCGCGGTATGCTGGATCTTCTGGACCAGGTCGAGCGCTTGCACCAAGAGGTGAAACGGCTGCGCGGGGAGCTGGAAGTTCAGGCGCATCGACTCGAAAAATCCGAAGAGCGCGATGAACGACTGTATTCCGACCTCGACCGCCGGCTGCAAGCGCTTGAAACCGGCACGGGCGGCCCGAGTGATCCCGGCAACGCTCGCAATGAATCCACAAGCCCTGAGGTAATGAGTCCCCCGCGGGCGCCAGCGGCCTCCCGGCCTATGGACGATTCGAACCGCGCGCTCGAGACCCCGGCCGATACGCCGGCCCATGACATCGGCGAGGCCCCGTCTTCCGGACCCGCACCCGGACAAGCACCTTCCGGGGTGGCGCCGGACACGGGAACACCGGTAACGGTCGCCGCTGCGCGTGCGAGCCACGAGGAAGACGACTACCGACGCGCCTTCGACCTGCTCAAGGTAGGGAACTACAATGACTCCATCTCTGCTTTCAATAATTTTATCGCGCAGTATCCCAAAAGCGCGCACGCCGACAACGCGCAGTACTGGCTCGCGGAGGCCTACTACGTGACTCATCAGTATCAGCCGGCGATCTCTGAATATACGAAACTCGTTGAGCGCTACCCGGAGAGTCAGAAATTGACCCATGCCCTCCTCAAAATCGGTTACAGCCACCACGAACTAGGCCAGCTCGACCAGGCCAAGACCAGCCTCGAGAATCTCCGGGTTCGTTATCCAGGCACCACCGCCGCACGGCTCGCCGACGAGCGTTTGCAACGCATTCGCCTTGAGCAACCATGACCCGCGCACGCACGCTTCTATTCCACGACGCTCATGCCCGCCACCGTTCACAAATCGTCCCCCGAGGCGAGTCTACGCGTCACCGAAATCTTTTTGTCGCTACAAGGCGAGTCGAGCCGCGTGGGTCTACCGACAGTCTTCGTGCGTCTCACGGGCTGTCCCTTACGCTGCCACTATTGTGATACGGCTTACGCGTTTCACGGCGGTACGCGCCTGCCGTTCAATGCCATATTAGAACGGATCACCGAGTATCATCCTCGTTATGTCACCGTGACCGGTGGCGAACCGCTCGCTCAGCCCGCATGTCCGGCCCTACTGCAACAATTGTGTGATCTCGGCTACCGCGTCTCGCTCGAGACGAGCGGCGCCCTCGACATCCGGCCCGTCGACAAGCGAGTCATGAAGGTCATGGACTTGAAGACGCCGGGATCGGGAGAGGCCGGAAAAAACGACTATCGAAATATTCAGTATCTTGCGGCGACCGATGAGGTAAAGTTCGTGATTCGCGACCGCATCGACTACGACTGGGCCAAGGAGATCATGCAGCGCTTTAACTTTCCGTGCGAGATCCTGTTTTCGCCGAGCAGCGGGGAGATAAACCCCGCTCAGATGGCTGAGTGGATCCTGGAAGACCGGCTTCCGGTGCGCTTTCAGATTCAACTTCATAAGGTGATCTGGGGTGAGATCCCCGGACGCTAGTCCACGGCGTGCGGTCGTATTGATCTCGGGAGGGCTCGATTCCAGCACGGCCTTGGCCATCGCCCGCGCAGAAGGGTATGCGTGCTACGGATTATGCGTTGACTACGGCCAACGCCACCGTGCGGAGCTTGCGGCGGCCCATCGAATCGCTATCGCGCTTGATGTCCGCGACTACAAGGTGATGTATTTGAACCTCTCGGCGATCGGGGGATCCGCATTGACCGACCCCGCCGTCGCCGTGCCGGAGACACCGACCGAAGGGATCCCGGTCACCTACGTTCCCGCACGCAATACGCTGTTACTCGGCTTGGCCTTGGCGTGGGCGGAGGTGCTCGAGGCCTGGGATATTTTTATCGGGGTTAACGCGATCGATTATTCCGGGTATCCCGACTGCCGCCCGGAATTCATTGCGGCCTTCGAGGCGATGGCCCAACGCGCCACCAAGGCAAGCGTGGAGGGAAAGCGCTTTAAAATACATGCCCCGCTTATCGAGTTAACCAAGGCCCAGATCATCGAGCAAGGCCTACGCCTGGGCGTCGATTACAGCATCACGGTCTCTTGTTATCAGGCCGACGAGGAGGGACGCGCATGCGGGGTATGCGACGCCTGTCGCTTTCGTCGCGCGGGTTTCGAATGCGCCGGGGCGGCGGATCCGACGCGTTATCGCTGAACCGTAGCGCGACTGTCTCGCCGGCTCGGCAGGGGGCTCGTAGGAGTACAAAAAGCGCTAGTCAAGCCCACGGCCATAAAAAGATCGTAAAATAAGACATATCTATATGCTTATACGCCATTTCACGGCAAAGCGTTTAGCCTGTTATATTAATAAAAAATGCGAAGGGCGCAGCCCACGACTGAAGCAAGCAGGAGGGATCGTCCGAATGATCAACAAAGACATTGCGAACTTAGCCGTTCAATACGATCATAAATCGCCCCAAGAGATTCTGGCGTATGCGCTAACGGCATATGAGCACATCGCGATCTCCTTCAGCGGTGCGGAAGACGTGGTGCTGGTCGATATGGCGACGAAAATAAGAAACGAGGTCCGTATTTTTTCTCTCGACACCGGGCGCCTGCACGCAGAAACCTATCGGTTCTTGGAGCGCGTAAGGGATCGATACCAGATCCGGATCGAGGTGTTGTTCCCTGATCCGCTCGCGGTAGAGCGTTTGGTGCGCGAAAAGGGATTATTCAGTTTTTATAAAGACGGCCATAAGGAATGTTGCGCTATCCGAAAGGTAGGACCTTTACGCCGGAAACTTCAATCGCTAGATGCTTGGATCACGGGCCAGCGCAAAGATCAAAGCCCGGGGACTCGGATCGAGCTTGCCGTCATCGAGAAAGATGCCGCGTTTTCAACCAAAGAACGCTCGCTAATCAAGTTTAACCCGCTCTCCAATTGGAGCTCGGCGGAGGTGTGGCGTTACATCCAGACACACGATGTACCCTATAACGAATTGCATGAACGGGGGTTTATCAGTATCGGGTGCGAACCGTGCACAAGGCCGGTGCTACCGAATCACCACGAGCGAGAAGGGCGGTGGTGGTGGGAAGAAGCCACCCAAAAGGAATGCGGGCTGCATACTGGTAATCTGGCTGCCGTGGCTCGTGGTTAAGCCGTGCATATAACGTTCGTAAAAAAAATCATGGCCGATGGTCTCCCGTGCCGCAAGTGCATAGAGGTGCACGAGCGTCTGAAGGGAGCGAATTTGCTCGAACGCATCGATAACATCGTAACAGCCGACGAGCGGGATGCTGCAAGCGAGGGCATGACGCTTGCCCGTGAATATAAAGTGGACCGTGCGCCCTTCTTTCTGGTCCGCGACGAAGCGAATGCGGTTCGTGTTTATACCTCTTACTTTCGATTCGTCAAGGAAGTATTAAACCGCGAGGTTTCGGAAAAAGACTCCGTTGACGAAATGATGGAGCAGGTGCCGGATTTTCTATAACCAGTCATATAATACCTGCCGGATGCCAGCTCTCTCAGGCTAACGAACGGGCAGGTCGCGGGTGTTTATAAGCTGCTCTATTTCCTCTCTTGTCCCAGCGCCGCACGCCGCTTCAACAACCTCGCGGGTAAGGTGCGGGGCAAAACGCTCAATGAAATCGTACATATAGCCTCGAAGAAAAGCGCCTTTACGAAATCCGATTTTCGTAGTACTCGGTTCGAACAGATGGCCCGCATCTAATGCACACAGTTCGCTATCCGCATTCCGGTCATAGGCCATACTCGCTATTATGCCAATTCCCAGGCCAAGCTTGACGTACGTCTTTATGACATCGGCGTCCACCGCGGTAAGCACGACACGCGGGGTAAGCCCGCGTCTATTGAAGGCTTGATCCAGCTGGGAACGGCCCGTGAAACCGAACACGTAGGTAATCAAAGGATAATCGGCGACGGCTTCGAGCGTCAGTGGCAATGCCCTCGTCAGCGGGTGATCGCGCGGCACAATGACGCTGCGGTTCCAGCGATAGCAAGGCAACATGACGAGATCCTCAAAAAGTTCTAAGGCCTCCGTCGCGATGGCAAAATCCACTCGGCGAGTCACGGCCAGCTCGGAGATCTGCACCGGTGTTCCCTGGTGCATATGAAGCGCGACCTGAGGATAGATTTTGATAAAAGCCTTGATCACAGCCGGCAAGGCATAGCGGGCCTGCGTGTGTGTCGTCGCGATGGACAAACTTCCACGCCGATTGTCCTTGTGCTCCGTCGCTATACACCGAATCTTTTCAACCTCGGCGAGTATTTGATCTGCCACCGGTAAGATGGCCTGTCCGGCAGGCGTTAGGGCCGCTAAATGCTTACCGCTGCGCAGTAATAAGCCCACGCCTAGCTCTTCTTCGAGTAATTTAATCTGCTTACTTATACCTGGCTGCGAGGTATAGAGCCGCTCGGCGGCCGCCGACACGTTTAGCTTTTGGCGCGTAATCTCGACGAAAAATCTTAATTGCTGCAACTTCATTAGGCGACAGTTGATTTATAGGTATATGCGATAAAAATATAACCAAGGCGGCATTGTTATTATCAATCGATATTACTATGATGCGCAACATATTAAGGGTCCGGACTTCACGATGGATTTAGCCTATACCATTTCGGGTTTTGTAGTCGGCTTTATCGTCGGTCTGACGGGTGTCGGCGGTGGTTCGCTCATGACCCCTATCCTGGTACTTCTATTCGGGATTAAACCGGCGATTGCGGTCGGTACGGATCTTCTCTACGCCGCGATCACAAAGTGCGGCGGGATCTGGGTACATCATCGGCAGAGAACGATTAATTGGCGCATCGTGCGCATCATGAGTGCCGGAAGTTTACCGGCATCGGCGCTCACGGTTTGGACGTTGAAGCACTTCCATGATCGGGGAATTGACTATACCGGGCTCATTACTTCAACGCTCGGTATTGCGTTGATACTAACGTCAATGGTGCTGTTGTATAAAAAGCAGCTTGTCGACTTCAGTTTGAAGGAACAGTTTTCCGCGTTACGGTCTATTCACAGCCGCCTAAAGACACCAATTACGTTCATTGTTGGAGTTTTCCTCGGTGTTTTAGTAACGCTGTCGTCGGTTGGAGCCGGTGCGTTGGGGGCCGCAACCCTTTTTTTTATCTATCCGCGTTTGCCCGCTGTCTCCATTGTGGGCACCGACTTAGCACACGCTGTGCCTCTTACGGCGGTTGCAGGACTAGGCCACGCCCATCTCGGTACAGTAGACTTTGTGTTGCTCGGAAGCCTGCTAGTGGGATCGCTGCCTGGGATCTATCTCGGGAGTCACCTGGGGATCCGGCTTCCAGAGCACATCGTTCGCCCCATTCTTGCGAGCATGCTGCTCATCATCGGAGCGCGTTTTACGTTTTCGTTCTAGTCGCGCTCGCCATAAGCGCGTCGATAATCGCGGGGAAAAGGTTGCATACGCTTGCCTATTAGCCTCCGATTGCCAGCTTGCTCTCACGATAAGCCTTGATCATCGCAGCCATTCTATCCTTGAGCAGCAACTTTTGTTTTTTCAAGTTCTCCAACGAGATATCGTCAAGGGGGAGCGCGCCTGTGTTTGCCTGATGCACCTGGTCCTTTAACCCCTTATGCTTCTGGTAAAGCCGTTTAAAATCCTCGCTCGACCCTAAAAGGGCTTGCGTTATCTCATCATCGGATTCAACCATCGTTCCTCCTTTGTTTCTCTGATCGCGCTATAGCGACGCATTTAGCTAATCTTGGCAATCTCGCAGTCTCCGCGCTTTACCGCGATTCTTAGCCGAGCCTTATAAACCCTTCGTGAGCACACTTCGCTAACCCATGGAACGCTGTGCAAACTAAATATAGCGCAATTTCAAAATCAAGTCTGCGCAGTGTCGCAAAATAAAAACCCCGGCAATAAGGATGCAGGGGTTTTGCTATAAGCGCCTGGCGGTGACCTACTTTCACATGGGCTATCCCACACTATCATCGGCGCTGAACGGTTTCACTACCGAGTTCGAGATGGGATCGGGTGGTTCCCGCTCGCTATAGCCGCCAGACAAACCATTCCTTTCATCGCCGGACAGCCGCCTAGCAATTGAAAGACTATCGAAAGGTCGTCATGCGTTCTTCTTGGATCGCTCGATTGCATTGCGTACCACCCTAACGCAAACTATTTGGGTGTTATATGGTCAAGCCTCACGGTCAATTAGTACTGGTTAGCTTCGCACATTACTGCGCTTCCACATCCAGCCTATCAACGTCGTAGTCTTCGACGAACCTTAAGGGACCTCGAAGGTCCAGGGAGACCTCATCTTAGGGAGGGTTTCCCGCTTAGATGCTTTCAGCGGTTATCCCGTCCGTACATAGCTACCCGGCGGTGCCACTGACATGACAACCGGAACACCAGAGGTACGTCCACTCCGGTCCTCTCGTACTAGGAGCAGATCCCTTCAAGTCTCCAGCGCCCACGGTAGATAGGGACCGAACTGTCTCACGACGTTCTAAACCCAGCTCGCGTACCACTTTAAATGGCGAACAGCCATACCCTTGGGACCGGCTTCAGCCCCAGGATGTGATGAGCCGACATCGAGGTGCCAAACACCGCCGTCGATATGAACTCTTGGGCGGTATCAGCCTGTTATCCCCGGAGTACCTTTTATCCGTTGAGCGATGGCCCTTCCATACGGAACCACCGGATCACTAAGACCTACTTTCGTATCTGCTCGACACGTCCGTCTCGCAGTTAAGCACCCTTATGCCTTTGCACTCTATGCGCGATTTCCGACCGCGCTGAGGGTACCTTCGTGCTCCTCCGTTACTCTTTGGGAGGAGACCGCCCCAGTCAAACTACCCACCATACACTGTCTCTGTCCCGGATCACGGGCCCAGGTTAGAACCTCAAACATACCAGGGTGGTATTTCAAGGGTGGCTCCACCGGAACTAGCGTTCCAGCTTCGTAGCCTCCCACCTATCCTACACAGGCATATTCAAAGTTCAGTGTAAAGCTGTAGTAAAGGTTCACGGGGTCTTTCCGTCTAGCCGCGGGTACACTGCATCTTCACAGCGAGTTCAATTTCGCTGAGTCTCGGATGGAGACAGAGTGGCCATCGTTACGCCATTCGTGCAGGTCGGAACTTACCCGACAAGGAATTTCGCTACCTTAGGACCGTTATAGTTACGGCCGCCGTTTACCGGGGCTTCGATCAAGAGCTTCGCCTTGCGGCTAACCCCATCAATTAACCTTCCGGCACCGGGCAGGCGTCACACCCTATACGTCCACTTTCGTGTTTGCAGAGTGCTGTGTTTTTATTAAACAGTCGCGACCACCTGGTTACTGCGACCCCCTTCCGCTCCGGCCGCAGGGCCTTCACGTACCGGGGGCACACCTTCTCCCGAAGTTACGGTGCTATTTTGCCTAGTTCCTTCACCCGAGTTCTCTCAAGCGCCTTGGGATTCTCTCCCCGCCCACCTGTGTCGGTTTCGGGTACGGTCTTGTACCACCTGAAGCTTAGGGGCTTTTCTTGGAAGCTGGGCATCAACCACTTCGGCCCGGAAACGGGCCTCGTCATCACGCCTCAGAATTGCCACCCGGATTTTCCTAGGATGACTCCCTACGCGCTTAAACCGGGACTATCGTCACCCGGCTGGTTTAGCCTTCTCCGTCCCCCCATCGCAGTGGCACGAGGTACAGGAATATTAACCTGTTTCCCATCGACTACGCATTTCTGCCTCGCCTTAGGGGCCGACTCACCCTGCGCCGATTAGCGTAGCGCAGGAAACCTTGGGCTTTCGGCGTGCGGGTTTCTCACCCGCATTATCGCTACTCATGTCAGCATTCGCACTTCCGATACCTCCAGCATGCCTTCCGGCACACCTTCGCAGGCTTACGGAACGCTCCCCTACCACGTGCAGGAGTCCTAAGACACCTACACATCCGCAGCTTCGGTACACAACTTGAGCCCCGTTACATCTTCCGCGCAGGCCGACTCGACCAGTGAGCTGTTACGCTTTCTTTAAAGGATGGCTGCTTCTAAGCCAACCTCCTGGCTGTCTATGCCTTCCCACCTCGTTAACCACTAAGCTGTGATTTTGGGACCTTAGCTGGCGGTCTGGGCTGTTTCCCTCTTCACGACGGACCTTATCACCCGCCGTGTGTCTCCCGTGCTCATACTTCCCGGTATTCGGAGTTTGCAATGGTTTGGTAAGGCACGAATGCCCCCCTATCCATAACAGTGCTCTACCCCCGGGAGTAATACACGAGGCGCTACCTAAATAGCTTTCGGGGAGAACCAGCTATCTCCGGGCTTGATTAGCCTTTCACTCCTATCCACAGCTCATCCCCTACCTTTTCAACGGGAGTGGGTTCGGGCCTCCAATGGGTGTTACCCCACCTTCACCCTGGCCATGGATAGATCGCCCGGTTTCGGGTCTACTCCCAGCGACTAAACGCCCTATTAAGACTCGGTTTCCCTTCGCCTCCCCTAGACGGTTAAGCTTGCCACTGAGAAGTAAGTCGCTGACCCATTATACAAAAGGTACGCAGTCACGCCTCCGGGGAGGCGCTCCCACTGCTTGTACGCATACGGTTTCAGGTTCTATTTCACTCCCCTCTCCGGGGTTCTTTTCGCCTTTCCCTCACGGTACTGGTTCACTATCGGTCGACAGGTAGTATTTAGCCTTGGAGGATGGTCCCCCCATGTTCAGACAGGGTTTCACGTGCCCCGTCCTACTCCTCGTCACCCACATACCAGGTATTTCGCCTACGGGACTATCACCTTCTACGGCCCGACTTTCCAGACGGTTCGGCTATACATGGTGTGCTTGCAGTGACTGGGCTGTTCCGCGTTCGTTCGCCACTACTAACGGAATCTCGGTTGATTTCTGTTCCTCCGGGTACTTAGATGTTTCAGTTCCCCGGGTATTGCTTCCTGGCCCTATGGATTCAGGCCAGGATACCGCTTGCGCGGTGGGTTTCCCCATTCGGACATCCCCGGATCAAAGCCTGTTTGCCGGCTCCCCGAAGCTTATCGCAGGCTGCCACGTCCTTCATCGCCTCCTGTCGCCAAGGCATCCACCGTATGCGCTTCTTCACTTGACCATATAACCCCAAACAGTCTGGGTTATAGGTAGTTGTGCGAATGCAATCGATTTATATCTTGCGACGAGTCATTTCTGACTCGTTCAATGTTGCTGGACGACCTTCCGATTTTTTAAAGATCAAGTCGCGGGCGAGACGCCCGCAACCTAACCCGCCAACCATGCAGCGGGCACCATTAAAACATTCACTCGGCCAGGGATACATCGACACCCACGGCCAACCCGTTACCAAGCTGTGGTGGAGCCAGGCGGGATCGAACCGCCGACCCCCTGCTTGCAAAGCAGGTGCTCTCCCGGCTGAGCTATGGCCCCAGCGTCGCTTTTTCCATCTTACTATATCGTTTGGGGTTTACCGCACCGCTTGTGGTGGGTCTGGGTGGACTCGAACCACCGACCTCACCCTTATCAGGGGTGCGCTCTAACCGCCTGAGCTACAGACCCAAGTTAACGGGCCCTCTCAATCAAACAGTTTGTGTGGGCGCCTGTCGTCACAGAATCTTCACTTTCACCTTGAAAGGAGGTGATCCAGCCGCAGGTTCCCCTACGGCTACCTTGTTACGACTTCACCCCAGTCATGAGCCATACCGTGGTAAGCGCCCTCCCGAAGGTTAGGCTACCTACTTCTGGTACAGCCCACTCCCATGGTGTGACGGGCGGTGTGTACAAGGCCCGGGAACGTATTCACCGCGACGTGCTGATTCGCGATTACTAGCGATTCCAACTTCACGGAGTCGAGTTGCAGACTCCGATCCGGACTACGACCGGTTTTTTGGGATTAGCTCCCCCTCGCGGGTTGGCAACCCTTTGTACCGGCCATTGTAGCACGTGTGTAGCCCTGCCCATAAAGGCCATGATGACTTGACGTCATCCCCACCTTCCTCCGGTTTGTCACCGGCAGTCTCCTTAGAGTTCCCGGCATTACCCGCTGGCAACTAAGGACAAGGGTTGCGCTCGTTACGGGACTTAACCCAACATCTCACGACACGAGCTGACGACAGCCATGCAGCACCTGTCTCTCGGCTCCCGAAGGCACCAATCCATCTCTGGAAAGTTCCGAGGATGTCATGGGCAGGTAAGGTTCTTCGCGTTGCATCGAATTAAACCACATGCTCCACCGCTTGTGCGGGCCCCCGTCAATTCCTTTGAGTTTTAACCTTGCGGCCGTACTCCCCAGGCGGAGAACTTATCGCGTTAGCTGCGCCACTAAAGGACAAAGCTCCTCCAACGGCTAGTTCTCATCGTTTAGGGCGTGGACTACCAGGGTATCTAATCCTGTTTGATCCCCACGCTTTCGCGCCTCAGCGTCAGTATTGGTCCAGGAAGCCGCCTTCGCCACTGGTGTTCCTCCGGATATCTACGCATTTCACCGCTACACCCGGAATTCCGCTTCCCTCTACCATACTCTAGCCAGGCAGTATCGAATGCAATTCCCAGGTTGAGCCCAGGGCTTTCACACCCGACTTACCAAACCGCCTACGCGCCCTTTACGCCCAGTAATTCCGATTAACGCTCGCACCCTCCGTATTACCGCGGCTGCTGGCACGGAGTTAGCCGGTGCTTCTTCTGTAAGTAACGTCAAGACCGAGTGATATTAGCACTCGGCTTTTCTTCCCTACTGAAAGTGCTTTACAACCCGCAGGCCTTCTTCACACACGCGGCATCGCTGGATCAGGCTTGCGCCCATTGTCCAATATTCCCCACTGCTGCCTCCCGTAGGAGTCTGGGCCGTGTCTCAGTCCCAGTGTGGCTGGTCGTCCTCTCAGACCAGCTACCGATCGTCGCCTTGGTAGGCCATTACCCTACCAACAAGCTAATCGGACTTAGGCTCATCTAATAGCGCGAGGCCCGAAGGTCCCCCGCTTTCCCCCGTAGGGCGCATGCGGTATTAGCCCGAGTTTCCCCGGGTTATCCCCCACTACTAGGCAGATTCCTAAGCATTACTCACCCGTCCGCCACTCGTCAGCACCCCGAAGGGCCTGTTACCGTTCGACTTGCATGTGTTAAGCATGCCGCCAGCGTTCAATCTGAGCCAGGATCAAACTCTTCAGTTTAAGCTTACCTAGCTGCTTGCACAGCTAGGATTCTCTCGCTCGGCGGTTACCGGATATCGAAGTGAACCCGCTTCCGCCGCACAACTTATGGTGAAAAAATCCTGAACGCAGGCACCCACACAAATTGCTTGATTGTTCGGTTTTTTAAAGATCAACGCAGGGGAGCCCCCCGCTAGAGGGTGCGGATTATACACCTAACGCACGGCCGGTCAACACGAACCCGCATTCATTTTTTTACGTGTGCTGCGTGGCCGCCGAATAGCGCTGTAATCGCCGAATCCCTTGGTAATTTGCGTCACGTAACCCCATAAACTATAAGCAGGTACCATTTGTGCCGCCGCATCGGGCAGTCTTCGAAAATCGGGTAGTATCGACGCGCGGCCGGAGGATCGGCTAAACGACGGAGACCTTTGCAAAGCGTCGCTTTCCCACCTGAAAAACATGCGTGCTGCCGGAGAACACCTTGCGCATCGCATCTTGAGTCTTCTCGCCGTCGATACGCACGGCGCCTTGTGCGATCATTCGAATCGCTTCCGAAGTGCTGGCAGTTAAGCCCGTTCGCTTTAACAGGCTTGCAACAGTGATCGCTCCTGTGGGCTCAGGAATCGTCAACTCCGGCATACTATCTGGTAGCGCCCGCTCTCGGAATCTCTGGACGAAGTCCTTGTACGCGAGATCCGCTGCTCTTGCGCTATGAAAACGCGTTACCATCTCTTGTGCAAACAATACTTTATAATCGCGTGGATTAGCCCCTTCCGCGACCGCGCGCCTCCATGCCTTCAGCGCCGCTTTTCCGCGCAAGCTTAGGAGACTCACATAGCGCCACATCAGCTCATCGGAAATCGACATCAGTTTTCCGAACATCTCCTGAGGAGGCTCGTTAATACCGACGTAATTATTTAACGATTTAGACATTTTCTGCGCGCCATCCGTACCTTCCAAGAGCGGCATTATGACAACGGTCTGAGGTTCTTGTCCGTACTCCGCTTGTAATTGCCGGCCAATCAGAAGGTTGAATTTTTGATCAGTGCCACCGAGCTCCACATCGGCTTGCAACGCTACCGAATCGTAACCTTGTATTAACGGATATAAGAATTCATGGACCGCAATGGCTTGGCCGTTCTTGTAACGTCTAGTAAAGTCCTCACGCTCGAGCATCCGAGCTACGGTGGCGCGAGACGCGAGCCGAACCATATCCGCGGCAGGCATCTTATCCATCCACGTAGAGTTAAAAACGACCTCCGTATGCTCCGCGTCCAAAACCTTAAAGATCTGGTCGGTGTATGTAGCCGCGTTCTCAACCACCGCCTCACGCGTAAGTGCCTTGCGCATTTTCGACCGGCCGCTCGGATCGCCAATCATCCCGGTGAAATCACCGATCAAGAACAAGCCGCGATGCCCCAACGTTTGGAACTGCCGCAGCTTGTTAAGCAGCACGGTGTGGCCTAAATGAAGATCGGGCGCCGTCGGATCGAAGCCCGCCTTAACGCGCAGCGGTCGCCCCGCGCTCAACCTGGTTCGAAGTTGTTCTTCGAGCAAGATTTCGACCGTACCATGTTTTATCGTATCGAAGCCATTATCCATCGTTTCACTTGCCAACCAATACAGTTTATTAAGGCCCGGTGAGGATCAGCCGATAGCGTTGACCTATCCGGCTTTAGCGGTTATCTTTCTAGACAACTCACTATAAGAAGACCTTCGTGTCCTACAGGCGGGTAACAAAATACGATTATAAGCCTCGGCTGCAGTGGAATAGCAATTCCATCGCACTCACCGGGGTGAGTGCGATTCATCCGTTAGAATCCGGAGATGCATCGCATCGCGAAATGCCGCCGGTGCGTTGGCTCTCGTTTCCGGTGTTATCTGTCTTGACGATCCTGCTCGGCGGTATGGCCTCGCAGCAAGCACCCGATACCGAAATCCGGCTGCCCGCGTGGCTCGCGCCGGATGCAAACCTCGGCCACGCCCTCAAGCATACGCATAAAAGCACAGTTCCAAAGCCCACTAAACCGCCAAAGCAGCGCGCTCAAGTCCGCCTTGGTAAGATTAATCGTGAACCGAGACCCGAGTGGCAAAAGATCACCGTGCGGAAGGGTGATAACCTGTCGCTGATCTTTCAGCATATGGGGTTGAGCACACTAGATCTCGATCGAATCGTAGCTTTGGGCCGAATCACCGCGCCTCTCACGAATCTCTATCCGGGCGAATCCTTGAAGTTTCTGGTCAAACGGGGCGGTCTCGCCGAGCTCATCTATCAGCGCGACCTCACGCACCTTCTGCGCGTGATTAAAGACACAGACGGTGATTTCTCCGCGCAAACCTCGAAATCCAAGCCGGAGATAAGAGTCTCCATGACCACGGCTTCCATTGGAGATTCCTTGTTCACCGCAGGGCAGGCAGCCGGTCTGTCCGATGATCTTATAATAAGGCTCGTAAAAATGTTTCGCTGGGATATCGATTTTGCACTGGATATCCATGAGGGTGATCGGTTCGCCGTAGTCTACGAAGAGTTGTATAAAGACGAAAAAAAGATTAGAGACGGCGAGATTGTCGCGGCCGAGTTCGTGAATCAAGGACACACCTATCGCGCGGTCCGGTTCGTGGATTCCCGGGGTCATGCGGATTATTACACGGATACGGGAAACGCATTGCATAAAGCGTTTATTAGAACCCCAGTGCAGTTCACGCGCATAAGCTCCCACTTCAATCCGCACCGTAAACATCCGATTTTACATACGATTCGAGCGCATCGCGGCGTCGATTATGCCGCTCCGCAGGGAACGCCTATCAAGGCAAGCGGTAACGGAAAGGTGAAATTCGTCGGCAGGCAAAACGGTTACGGCAATACCATCATCCTGGATCACAGCCTAACCTACAGCACGCTGTACGCACATTTATCGCGCTTTGCGAGCCGCTTACGGTCGGGGCAGCGCGTTCGTCAGGGACAGATCATTGGCTATGTCGGCCGTACAGGATCCGCCACCGGCCCACACCTACACTACGAGTTTCGAGTCAACGGCGTCCATAAAAACCCGCTGACGGTCAAACTACCGAATGCTCTACCGCTACAAGGGCAGCATCTTGCACAATTCAAGGCAGAGACACGGAGCTTATTAAGCAAACTCGACGCATTAGCGGTTTCCCATACCGGACCTTCCCAGGGTTTAGCGAGTACGGCGGAACGGGCTCGCGTTACCTTGGCGGCCCAAACCACTGCGCGCATCCGCCGCTAAGCCGAGAACGAGGACCCGCATCCGCAAGTGGTGGCGGCATTGGGGTTGCGGATCACGAATCGGGCGCCATCGAGTCCTTCGCTGTAATCGATCTCGGCGCCGGTAAGGTATTGGAAGCTCATCGGGTCAACCAAAAGCTTGACGCCCTGATTTTCGACGATCGTATCCCCATCGCCGAGCGCTTCTTCAAAGGTAAACCCGTACTGAAAGCCGGAACATCCGCCCCCCGAGATAAATACGCGCAGCATAAGCTCCGCATTGCCTTCTTCAGCCATCAGCTCGCGCACTTTGATCGCGGCGGCATCAGTGAACATTAAAGGATTTTCTGTAGCGATCGTGTTCATGCTGTTCCATCCAAATTACTCTTAAAAGTGTGTGTCATAAACCGCCGTAAGCTAAAACTACCCATCCAAACTCGTTGCCGCGGGGCTGACGCCGGCCGCCGACAGCGCCTCGGATTCAACCACGCTGTGATGGCTTAACGCCAGTGCCAGCTTCTCGGTCTCGGCGGTGCGCACTAACTTGCCATTGACTTCCGCCCCAACCGCCATTTCGATCAATCCATAATAAACATTACCTTCGACGCGGGCGCTCGGCGCCAGTTCAATATGCTGGTTAGCATAAACGTCTCCCAATACCACGCCGTTCAACACCACATAAGGAACCCGCACCTCGCCTTCAATCGTACCGCGGTCGCTCAACGTCAGCACCGAGCCTTGCTGGTCGGTCGCATAAACGTTGCCCTTGATCGCACCGTCAACATGCAAGCCGCCGTCGAAGCTGACGTTGCCCAAAACCTGGGTGTTCTGCCCGACGAGCGAATCCACTTTGGAAATTTTTCGCTTTTTCCGTCTTCCGAACATTTCCAATCACCCCCTCCACGTGATCCGGCGCTTCGATCTCCGGTTCCGTGGACCGGCCCTTTGAGACGCGCACCCGGGCTCAAGGCTGAGCCAACGGGCGGGCGAACCCACACCTTAAGGCGACAAGCCGATGCTCGCCAGACCGCACGTTTCTTCCAGCCCGAACATCAGATTCATGTTTTGAATCGCTTGGCCGGCCGCGCCTTTGACCAAGTTGTCGATCACGCATAATACCACTATTCGATCGCCTTGACCCGGCCGGTGGGTGGCAATGCGGCAGGTATTGCACCCTCTCACCGAACGCGTCTCCGGGTGGCTGCCCGGCGGCAGCACGTCAACGAAAGGTTCCCGCCGATATCTATCTTCGTACACGTGTTGAATATCGACCTCGCGACGAAGCAGCTCAGCATACAGGGTAACATGGATACCCCGGATCATCGGCACTAAATGCGGTACAAACACGAGATCGGCCTCGCTACCGGTGATGCGGGCGAGCGCCTGCAGGATTTCAGGCAAGTGCCGGTGACCCGCGACGCCATACGCTTTCAGTGTATCACCTGCTTCCGCGAACAGGTGAGCGACGCTCTCCTGCCGGCCCGCACCACTGACACCTGCCTTGGCGTCGGCGATCAATCGATCCGCTCGCACCAGGCGCGCTTCGATAAGAGGCGCGAGGCCGAGTATGACCGCCGTCGGGTAACAGCCCGGATTGGCAACAAGATGGGCGTCCTTGATCGCTTCACGATTTAATTCCGGCAGGCCATAAACCGCCTGCTCTAAAAGATCCGGACACCCGTGGCGCAAACCATACCAGCGCTCGAATACCTTGGCGCTCCTAAGCCGGAAATCCGCCGCCAGGTCGATGACCCGAACCCGGGCATCAAGCAATGGCCGCACCATGGTCATCGAGATCCCATTTGGGGTTGCAAAAAAAACCAACTCGCACCCTTGCAAGCGTTCGATGTCGGGCGGTGAAAACGCCAAGTCGACATGCCCTCTTAAACTCGGGAACATGCGTGCGACAGGCATGCCCGCCTCGGCACGTGAGGTGATGACCTCGAGACTAACCGCCGGGTGTTGTGCGAGCAAGCGTAATAGCTCGACACCGGTGTACCCGGTTCCGCCGACGACGGCAACCTTGATCATTGATTCGAATTCATTCTAAGCTGCGGGGCGAGCGTAAGATCCCGGAAAAAGAAAAAGCGGCCGAAGCCGCTTAAGTCATTTTATAGTTATTATGTCTCAAGTCATGGCTCAGAGAGTTTGGTTGGCCACGACAGATGCAGCTTAATTTGCGTCGCGGCTTGTGTCAACACCTCCGACAGCGTTTACTGAATGATTTTATTGCTGCACTGCGGTCTTTTTCGATCTTCTCGCGCTCGCCGGGCACACCTCAATTAAATACGTGTACCTAGGTGCGAAACTCTGTTACAACTCCTCAAGGTCGCTTTCGAGCTTTTCACATTCGATGAACAATCGCTTGCCGCCACGCCCAATCCCTACCCGGCACACGCAAGGGTATCTGAGAAAATGCCAGGGTTCCAGAAGCTTATCAACTGCTTAGACACTAAGCACCGCGAGGACACCACGTGGATATCACCAGTACGATTGCTCTGACGATGGGGGTGGCTTGGGCAAGCGGTATCAACCTCTACGCCGCGACTTTCATGCTGGGCTATCTAGGATCCACAGGAGAGATCGTGCTTCCCCCCGATCTCGAGGTGCTCACAAGCCCCCTCGTATTAGGCGCCTCGGGATTCATGTATTGCGTCGAATTCTTTGCCGATAAGGTGCCCGGCGTCGATACGAGCTGGGACGTCCTGCATACTTTTATACGCATCCCCGCCGGAGCGATCTTGGCGATGCAAGCCGTCGGGGACGTACACCCGGCGGCCGAGCTTGCCGCCCTTCTTATCGGGGGTTCGCTCGCCGCCGGCAGCCACGCGATCAAGGCCGGCAGCCGCGTCATGATCAACACTAGCCCCGAACCCTTTAGCAACTGGGTTGCATCGGTCGGGGAAGACGTGCTCGTCATCGGCGGCCTGTGGACGGCATTGCATAATCCGTGGCTGTTTTTGATCGGGCTCGCCGTCTTTATCCTCCTCGCCGCCTGGCTGCTGCCGAGAATATGGCGTGGAATCCAGCGTCTGTTCCAAACGATTAGGCGCTGGTTCGGGTTCAAACCCGCACCCGAATCGCCCCTGGACAAGCGTCCCTGAAACGCGCCCCGCCTCGGGTGGACCCGTAGATAGCTGCACGCCGTTATGCTGTGGCTGAAGGCGTTCCACATTATCTTTATGGTGGCTTGGTTTGCTGGGCTGTTTTATTTGCCCCGCTTGTTCGTTTATCACGCGCGGAGCAGCGACTCCATCAGCCTCGAGCGGTTTAAGCTCATGGAGCGCAAGCTCTATTTCGGCATCATGACGCCAGCTGCGTTACTGACCGTGCTGTTCGGCACCGCCACGGTGATCGCGAACGGCTGGGAACACTACGCGCGCGCAGGGTGGCTGCACGCGAAACTCGGATTGGTCGCGATCCTGATCGCTTATCATATCTATTTGGGCAAGCTCCTGCGTGATTTTCGCCACGACCGCAACCGGCACACCCACGTTTATTACCGCTGGATCAACGAGCTTCCCGTACTCATCCTTGCGGGCGTCGTTATCCTCGCCGTGGTTAAACCGATCTAGCAGCGACGAGGCATTGAGGTCTAGAGCAAGGTAACGAATGCGCTACACCTCGATCATCTCGAAGTCTTCCTTGCGGGCGCCGCAATCGGGGCACTGCCAGTTCGGGGGCACGTCCTCCCAGCGCGTGCCAGGCGCGATTCCGTCGCCGGGCCAGCCTTTGGCTTCTTCATAGACAAACCCGCAAATCACACACATATAGCGTTTCATTCACTACCCCGTTGCATTCGTCAGCGCGACATTTTCGCAGGTCCACGGCGCCGATAGAATAGAACGCAATGCCCCACCCAAAACTCCCCTCTCGCGGTCTGTATGTCATTACCTCCGACGCCTACCGAGACGGAATCGAAGCAGCCGTCGCGGCGGCGATCGCCGGCGGCGCGCTCTTGATCCAGCACCGCAACAAGCACGGCGGCTATGCGCAGCGTTATACCGAGGCCGTAGCGCTGCGCGCGATCTGCCGGCGGCACGGACGGCCGTTGATCGTGAACGATGATCTCGCCTTGGCCCGCGCCGTGGCTGCGGACGGACTGCATATCGGGCGCCACGACGCGAGCTACGCCGAAGCGCGCGCCGTGCTCGGCGGTGAGGCTATCATCGGGGTTTCTTGCTACGACGATGTGCCTGCCGCGCGCGCGGCACAAGCCAACGGCGCGGACTACGTGGCCTTCGGACGCTTCTTTCCATCAAAATCGAAGCCCGGGGCGGCCGCCGCCGAGGTCTCATTGCTGACGCTGGCTAAGCGACAGCTAAGCATCCCCGTCGTCGCGGTCGGCGGTATCACCCCCGAGAACGGCGCGCTGCTTCTCGATGCCGGCGCGGATATCCTGGCCGTCATCGAAGGGGTGTTCGGCGCCGCCGACGTACGCGCCGCGGCAGGTTGCTATGCGCGGCTCTTTTCTCAGCATCCGTAAACGAGGAGACTGGAATGTCCCGTTCCCAGGAACTATTCAGCCGTGCCCAGACCGTGATCGCGGGCGGGGTCAATTCCCCGGTCCGGGCATTCAAGGGCGTCGACGGCACCCCGCTGTTCTTCCGGCGCGGGGAGGGCGCCTACCTCTTTGACGCGGACGAGCGCCGGTATATCGACTACATCGGTTCGTGGGGCCCGATGATCGTCGGCCATGCCCACCCAAAAGTCATCGCGGCGGTCAAGGAAAGCGCGGACCGTGGCCTCGGCTTCGGCGCGCCCACTGAGATCGAGACCGCGATGGCCGAGACCCTTTGCAAACATTTGCCGTCCATCGAGCGCGTGCGTATGGTCAGCTCCGGTACGGAAGCCGTGATGAGCGCCATCCGCCTAGCCCGCGGTTTTACCCAACGCGACAAGATCCTCAAGTTCGAAGGTTGCTACCACGGGCATGCGGATTCCTTGTTGATCAAGGCCGGCTCCGGGGCGCTGACCTTGGGGGTACCGAGCTCTCCGGGCGTCCCGGCCGCATTGGCGCAGCACACCCTCACCGTAGCCTACAATGCCTTGGAGCAAGTGCATGAGGTCTTCGCCGAGCTCGGGGAGGACATCGCCGCGGTGATCGTCGAACCGGTCGCGGGCAACATGAATTGCGTATTACCCGCGCCGGGCTTCCTCGAGGGACTGCGTGTGCTCTGCGATCACTACAAAAGCCTGCTCATTTTCGATGAGGTCATGAGCGGTTTCCGTGTGGCGCTGAGCGGGGCGCAAGGCTATTTCAATGTGCGCCCCGATGTCACCACCCTCGGGAAGGTCATCGGCGGCGGTTTGCCCGTGGGGGCCTTCGGCGGCCGCGCGGAGATCATGGACGAGCTCGCGCCGAACGGACCGATCTACCAAGCTGGAACGCTCTCGGGAAATCCCGTGGCGATGGCCGCGGGGCTCGCGACCTTGGAGATCGTATCGCAACCTGGTTTCTTCGATGCACTCGGCGCGACGACCGCCGACCTCGCCCGTCAACTCTGCCGCTGTGCAGCCGAGGCAGGCGTGCCGCTGACGAGCAATTACTTGGGAGGGATGTTCGGGATCTTCTTCACCGAAGATCCGACTGTCACTCGCTTTGCCGCCGTCATGCGCGCGGACCAGGAACGGTTCAAGCAGTTTTTTCATGGGATGCTCGCCTCGGGCGTGTACCTCGCTCCCTCCGCCTTTGAGGCCGGGTTCGTGTCGAGCGCCCATGGTCCGACCGAGATCGCCGCGACGATCGAGGCCGCGCGCAAGGTGTTGGCTACGCTGTGAGAGGTTGTGAATAAATCGTTGCGAGCATCCCGAGCGCCAGGAGCCGCAAAGCGAGGGACGAGACATGTCAGAGCAAATTCAAACAATGATCAACCGCCGCCTATCTCGCTCTGCACAGGGTGCGGCCACCTCTCGAGAGGGAGTAAAATACGGAGATCAATGAGTGAGCGCCACACAGAGCCAGCCGGCGCAATAGCAACACCGCGGAAAGCCGGATCGTGATGGGTTGCCTGCCAATGCACTTGACCATGACATTGCGCTTGATCCTTATAGCGTGGATAGGGATCGGCATCGGCCTGCCGGCGGCTGATGCCCAATCGCCGCCGACCCAAGCCACAGCTGCGGACAGCCCCACCCGGGGAACGGTGCGGTCCAGGATCCAAGACATCGAGGCACGCGAGGGTTTGGAGGAAGCGCTTAAGAAGCGGCTGCTGGAGATCTACCGCCAGGCGCAAGCACATCTTGAGGCTGCCGAGAGGCATGCGGCCAGCGCCCTCTCTTACAAGAAAGCCGTGCAATCTGCGCCCTCCGAGATCGAAAAGCTCCACCGGGCATTGGAACAACCCGAAGACGTGGGGACCGCGGCCTCACCGGCAACGGATACGCCCCTAGCGGAGATTGAACGGCGCCTGCTTATGGCCCGGGCTGAGTTGGCAGGACTCCAATCCGTGCGAGGCGAGCTGGAAACAGAGGTACAGGAAAGCCAAGGCCGGACCTCGGAGGAGATCCAGGATGAGATCGCGGCGGCGAAAGAAGATCTCGCATCGTTAGAAAAGGATTTCCGGGTCCGCGCCGGGCCAGAAGAGTCTCCGCTCGCGATCGAAGCCCGCCGAATGGCGCTGCAAGCCCATCAGCAAGCCCGCAGCAGCGAGATCCACAAGCTCGAACAGGAGTTACTGAGCCACGATATCCGCATCGAACTGCTCAGGGCACGGCGGGATCAGGTGATCGAAGAGGTCGCGCGAGCGCAGACGGAGGTCCAACAGTTCGAGCAACTCATTGCCTCGCGCCGGCAATCCGAGGCCGAACAAGCTCAAATCGCGGCGGAACGAACGCAATTGGAGGCTGCGGGTAAACATCCTGCCATTCGCGAGCTCGCCGAACAAAACGCCGCATTCAGCCGCGAGCTGGCTTCGATCGTCAAGAACCTGAGCGCGACCACAGCCGAGCGCGAGCGCGCGAGTAAGCAATTCGATCAGCTTGAGCAAGACTTCCAGAGCGTCAAACAGAAGCTCGATATCGCGGGGCTGAGCCAGGCGCTCGGCCAAGTGCTGCGCGAGCAGCGCAGAAAACTGCCGGAACTTCGCTGGTACCGCGAGGACACCCAGGAACGCCAGGAGATTATCGGGGAAGTGGGTCTAGCTCAATTGCGAATCGACGAGCGCCGTCGCTCCTTGCGAGTGCTTAAACGGGCGCTCGATCGGCTCATGAGGGAAGGAAACACTGGCGGCCTGCCGCTCGAAGAGCAGAAGATGATCCGGGCGGATCTCCGCGGGCTCGTGAAAGATCAGCGAGAATTGCTGAGCCGGCTGGCGGATACCTACACGGATTACCTGCGGGCCCTCGGCGATCTGGACGTGCTGCAGAAGCAGCTGCTCAACCAGGAGCAACAATACGCGCTGTTTCTGGACGAACGCTTGGTGTGGATCCCAAGCGCGCGTCCCGTGGGCCTGGCCACACTGCGGGACCTGGCGCTCGCAATCGGTTGGATGCTGTCTCCGCTTAGGTGGGCCGAGCCCGGCGAGAGGCTGATCGCGCCGGCGCTGCGGACGCCCTTCTGGGTGGCCTTTGCAGTGTTCCTGTTCGGCGCGCTGTTTTTCATCCGCCGGCGCGCGCGCCTCACACTCGGGGTAATCGCCGAGCATGTGAGCAGGCCCTATTCGGACCGTTTCACCCTCACCGTTCAGGCGCTGGGACTCACCCTGCTGGTAGCGGCCCCCTGGCCGCTGCTGCTCTACTTCCTCGGCTGGAATCTAGAGGGGACGGCCGCGGGCTCGGAGTTCACGCGGGCGCTGGGCACGGCATTCCAGCGGCTCTCGGTGTCGCTATTCTTGTTCCATACGTTTTATCTTTTGTGCCGCCCCAAAGGGATTGCGGAGCTGCACCTCGGCTGGCAGGAACAGGCGCTCAGGCTATTCCGCCGGCACCTGCCGTGGTTGATGCTGATCGTGCTACCCGCCGTCTTCGTGACGTCGATTGCCGGCTGGGAGGCCGAGGAAACCTACCGGGACAGCCTGGGCCGGGTCGCGTTCATCATCAGCCTCTTCGCTTTCGCCGTGTTCCTCCAGCGCCTGTTGCGGCCCGAGGGAGGCGCGCTCGAAGCTCATCTGAAGGAACACCCGCATGGATGGCTCGCGCGGCTGGGTGTCCTATGGTATCCCATAGCCATCGGCTTGCCACTCGTGCTGGTGGGATTGGCCGCCGCCGGCTATTACTACACGGCGCTGCAACTCGAAAGTCAGCTGATCGCTACCGTCTGGCTCATCGCCGGTGCGGTGATTGCCCACGACCTCGCTATCCGCTGGCTGACGGTCGAAAACCGCAAGCATGCCTTGATCAAAGCCCAAGAGCAACGCACAGCCGCTCGGACGGCCGAGGCAGCGAAGGCCGGGGCCACCAGCGAGGGCGTCCCGGAGCAGCTCGATATTCCCGAAATCGACATACCGACCATCAACCGGCAGACCCGCCATTTGCTGCGGACGCTGATCGTCCTGTCCGTGATCGTGGGACTCTGGCTTATCTGGGCCGAGGTGCTCCCGGCACTTCGTATACTGGATAGGGTAACAGTCTGGCAATACGCGGCGGTGACGGACGGGCAAGAGCGATTGGAACCGATCACCTTGGCGGATCTAGCGCTGGCCGTTGTGCTTGCCGTCATCGCCGGCGTCGCCGTACGTAATGTCCCTGGCGTGCTCGAGGTCGCCTTGCTGCGGCGGCTGTCTATCGAACCCGGCAGCCGTTATGCTATCACCCAGATCGCGCGCTACGTCATCGCTATCGTCGGCGTGGTCGTGGTGTTCAATACGATCGGTGGCCAGTGGTCCCAGGTCCACTGGTTGGTCGCAGCGCTCAGCGTGGGACTCGGTTTCGGCCTGCAGGAGATCTTCGGCAACTTCGTATCGGGTTTGATCCTGTTGTTCGAGCGACCAGTCCGCATGGGTGATGTCGTGACGGTCAAAGATATCACCGGTACCGTCACCCGCATCCGCATCCGGGCGACGACCATTACCGATGCGGATAAGCGCGAGCTCATCGTTCCCAACAAGACCCTTATCACCGGTGAGGTCATAAATTGGACGCTGTCCGATACGACCACTCGTGTCGTCATTCCCGTAAGCATCGCTTCCCGGGCCGATCTCGCACTCGCGCACCGGGTGATCTTCGAGGCCGTGCGGACTCACCCCTTGATCATGCCGGACCCGGACCCGGCGGTAGTGATCGTCGGCTTTGCGGAGGGTGCAATCAATATCGAAGTACGGGTATTCGTCAAAGAGCTGGCGCAACGTGCATTGGTCGACCACGAGCTACGCCTCGCCATCCACGATAAATTGCGCGCTCACCACATCGAAACGCCTTTACCGGAGCGCACCGTGAATGTACGCTCGTTCGTGCCTATTCAGGGCCAGGGATCGGAAAAACCGCGGGAGGCGCAGCGGGCGGGAAGCGGCGTCAATCCCGTTGACAGGCAGGAGGACCCGTAGCAAGCGCAGATACCGATGCCCCGCTCCGCGCGAGCTTTATCCGAGAAGCGCCAGCATTTCATGCAGCCGGGTGAATTTTTCGCGCGGTTTTCCCTTGGGTTTACCCCGCTCGACTTCGGCCGCGTCGAGCTTTAGCCAACCGTCGTAGTTGACTGCGTGCAAACTGCGCTGCTCGATGAGCGCTAGCACACCGTCCCTCCCGCTTTTCGGGCCCGGTGGCGCGAGTGCGTCGAGATCCGCAAGCAGCGAACCGACGGTTTCCACGCTGCAAGCGCGATTGGTCCCGATGATCCCGGTCGGACCGCGTTTTATCCAGCCCGCGCAATAAAGACCGGAAACGACACGGCCGTCACTGTCGAGCACGCGGCCGGCGCGGTTGGGCATCACACCCTTGCGCTCGTCGAAGGGCACCTCGGACAGGGCCACGCCTTTATAGCCGATGCTGCGAAACAAGATCCCGCATTCGAGCATGCTCGACTCCCCCGTGCCCCGCGCCGACTGCTGAAACGGCGCCCCTTGCAGCCGATTGCGTTCGAGCACCACACGCGCAAGCCGCCCCTCGCCTTCGAGCCGCACGGGGCTGCGCAGGAAACGGAAAATACAGCGGCGGTGCTTGCCCGGCGTGCGCCGGGCGAATTCACGGAAGATCTCGACATTCTTGGCGCTGACCACGTTGTTCTTGTCGGCAAGCTCGGCCTCGCTTTCCGGATTCAGCGTCAGCTCCAAGGGATCGACCCGAGGATCGCAATCGCCCAGCTCACCGAACTCGCGTAATTCGCGAGTGGTAAATTTCGCTTGCGCCGGTCCGCGGCGTCCGATTGCATGGATTTCCCGCACTTTGCTCTCGGCCAGCGTATCGAGCGCGTGCTCCGAGATATCGGTATGTTTTAACTCGTCCGCCGTTTTAGCCAGGATGCGGCAAACATCCGCGGCCACGTTGCCCTGGCCGATGATGACCGCGACCTCGTGCGAGAGATCGAACACCCGGTCGCGATAATCGGGATGACCGTTGTACCAGCCGACGAATTCGGTGGCGGTATGGCTGCCGCGGAGATCCTCGCCCGGGATCCCGAGCCGCCGGTCCGTTTCTGCCCCGCAGGTGAACAGGATCGCATGATAGTTTTGGCGCAGTTCGCCGAGCGTGATGTCCTTGCCCACGTTGATATTGCCGCAAAATGAAAATTCCGGCGAGCGCGCGATCTTGTCGTAGACGAGAATGGCTTGTTTGAGCTTGGGGTGATCGGGCGCGACGCCGCTGCGTACCAGCCCGAAGGGCGAAGCGAGCCGCTCGAACATGTCCACGCGCACGGCGCGTCCGGACTTGATCAGGGCTTCGGCGGCGTAGAAACCGCTGGGGCCGCTGCCGACGACCGCGATCTGTAATGGGTTTTCAGGGGTTCCTAAGGTATTCATCTATCCTCTGCGCACACGCAACCCGCCGCGATCAATACCCTAACTCCGCTCGGCGTGCCTCGGCCGTGGGCAGCGGATCCTGTTTGCTATCGATCACGGGTAAGCTCGGGGCGCGTTCGGCGTTGATCTGGATCCAGTCTTTCAGGTTGTCGGGAATGTCTTCCCCCTCATGGATGGCATGTACCGGACACTCGGGCACGCAGGCGCTACAGTCGATGCAGACCTCGGGGTCGATATACAGCATGTCATCGTCCCCATGGAAGCAGTTCACCGGGCAGACCGTGACGCAGTCGGTGAAGCGGCACCGGAGACAATTTTCGGTTACGATCGTGGTCATGTGGATCTCCTCGCGACGCAGTAAGTGGTTTAGTATTCCGGCTTGGAGTGCTTGCTCAGGCGCGCATCGCCGATCTACGCGGCCTCGCCGATGAGCAGCAACACCTCGCCGCGGTTCATCTCGAGCGCATCCCCGCTCCAGCGTTGGTAACGGCCATTGAGATAAGCTGGCGTGACCGGCAGGCCCAGCCGTGACAAATGCATCAAATATAGGCGCAGGAACTGCGGCTGATAGGTACAGGCGTAGCTGAAGGTCGGCAGCATCTGCGCGGGCCGCATCGAGACGATGGAACCGCGTTTCATCCCCGCCCCCGTGCGGTTGCCGAGATCGCCGATCACGATGATGGTTCCCGCGAGCATGTCGACCCCGGTGAAGTCGCCAGAGCCTCCGCCGATCGCGATCAGACCTTTGCGCATGGCGTGACCGATCTCGTTGCCGGCATTGCCGTGGATGATGATTTCCCCGCCGCGAATGCCGGCCGGACTTCCCCGATAGGCGCTGCCGATCATGTGCCCGGCATTGCCCTTTATGACGATCCGGCCTCCGGACATCTCGGGCGCGACCCAATCGCCGGCGTCACCTTCGACGAGGATCTCCCCCCCCGAAATCCCGGTGCCGAGATGCATCCCGATGCGGCCGTGAACTACGATCCGGCCTTCGCTCATCCCCGCCCCGACCAGCTTGACGCGCGCAAGATCACCCTCCACGCGGATTTCACCGCTATAGCCGCCCTCGACCCGAAAAAACTCGCCCAGCTCGACGCGTTCGTTCCCGTATTGCAGCGGAAGTTTCGTGATCTCACCGATGCTCAAACCGTTGAGCCTCGCCGGCGTGATGACCTCGGCTTCTAGCGGGACTTCCGGCTCGTGCTTGAGTACGAGCTTCAGGCTCATCGTAATGAAATAGCCGTTCAGGTCGCCGCTTGAAGAAGCTCGTACAGGCCGATCCGGTACTGGCCGAGATCCCCGCCATAATTTCCGGCCGAGATCCGCAAGGTATCGTTCCCGGAAGCCGCGTTGATGCCAACGCGCATGGCGTCTTGGACCGCCCGCAGGTCGAGCCCATCGATCACGATTTCCAACACGCAAGCGGCATCAAGGGGGACCTCGGTCGCCACGGAAAACGCCCGCAAGGTTGGACAGTAAGCATCGTTCGTAGAGGCCGGCAGACCCTTGTAACGCGATCCGGGTTTGCTGCCACTGCGCACGACACCGTTCGGAAACGGCAGAATCACGCCGGGAACGGCGCGCATCGCGCTGGCCGCGGCCTCGGCTGCTTTCAAGGTCCGGGTTTGATCCAGGCCGTGGATCAAAAGATTGCCGCCGCCCACCGCCGGCTGGATATTGAAGCGGTCTTCGACCACGAATTCGCCATCCATCACCGGAATGCGCCAATAGCGGCGCCCGTCCAGACACTTGCCGATCTGATAGCCGTCGCCGAAGAAGCGGAGCTTGCCGCCGACGCTCACGCCCTCGCCCGAGGCGAGACCGTTGAAACACGAGGTGCTCGGGCAGGTCATCACGCACTGGCCGATGCGCTCGAGCAGCCGCTTGCCGGCCCCCTCCAAACTGGTCGAAAACAGCAACACGCTGATCCCGGGGCGGGCGTCGGGCGTCTCCTCGGCGGGCAGCTCCCGCTCGATCCCGGCCTCGCATTTACAGCCGATCACCGAGGTCGCGAATCCGGTCATCGAGCGTGCGGCGGCGAGGGCCCACGCGGGGGTGGCTGCGGTGATGATCACCCGCGCGCCCCACATAGCAAAAGCCTCCGCGAAGGTGTCGATAACCTCGGTGGATTGAATATGCATGGAAGGATTTTATTCTAATTGTTATCGTTCGAGGACCGTCGGTATCACCTGGTCGTGGTGCAGATACCGGTCCGTGACCGCGTAGTTCTCAAAAACAATACTATAGTTATCCTCGAAGAATGGTTTAATGCTGTTTTCGATCGCGGTATCGTACGCGGGCGCCGTATGCAGGACACGCCCCTCGTGGTCACAGCGGAATTCGTGGTCTTCGATGACCGTGACGCCGTCCTTGATCAGGTAACGCGGCGTGCTGAACATGCGCTCCTTGTCTTCGTGCTCGTCGTAAATGGTGATGTCGGCGTCCGCGCCGACGCCGAGGTGCCCCTTGTCTTTCAGCCCGAGCGCCCGTGCGGGCCCGGCCCGGGTGATGATCGCGATCTCCTCCAGGGTATACGCGCGGTCGAGCTTGTCGGCCAGCACGGTTTGGCGGATCGCCTTTTGATTCACCTTCCGGATCTCTTGGTTGCGAAAGTCGCGATCCATGAGCAAGCGGATCAAGCGCGGGTACTTCATGAAGGAACCGCCATTGGGATGGTCGGTCGATAAGACCAACCGCCACGGGTCCTCGGATAACAGGAACAGCTCCAGTCCGATCGCCCACTGCAGGGCGTGCATGTAGACTTTTTCGTGATAGCTGAAGGGCACGATCCCGCACCCGCTTTCACACTCGGTATCGGCGTTTATCCATTTGTTGCCGCTGATCCCGCGCAACAAGTAGCCGAGGGGCGCATCGGCGGTCATCGCCGTGGCCTTACCGAACATGATCTGGCCGACATCGGCGGTAATATTCGCATGCTTGTTGATGTAGTCCGCGATTTCGGGACCTTTCGAGGTCGGGTTTTTCCCCGGTTCCCCGCCATAGCTATGGAACTGTACGTGCGCGATGTGTGCCCGCCGTCCCTCGGCTGCCCGCATGGTCTCGAGGGTGGTCGTATAGTTGCCGCTGCGGCCGAGGTTGTTGCAATGGATGTGCGGGGGGTGGGGAAGACCGAGATCGTCGACGGTCTCGATAAACGCCTTGATGACGTCCAGCGGCGTGAGATCGAAGTGGTCGATTTTCTCGTTGATATCGGTGATGTTCGCGTTGCGGCGTCCCTTCCAAAGCTCATCGCTCCCGGGGTTGACCAACTTGACCGTATAGGCCTTGGTCGCGTTGACCCACCAGGCCACCGCTTGACGAAAGTCTTCGCGCCGCCCGGCTTTAAGCAAATCGTACAAGAAGACGTTGTTTCCGAGGAGCACATAGAACCCCTTGTCGATCACCGGGATGTCGTGAAATTCCTCCAGTACGTGACGGGCGCCGATGGGGGTGACCGCGGCTTCCATCGCCGTCGTGTACCCGAGCGCCGCGTAACGGTAGCCGGTGGCAAAAGTAGAAGGCACCACGCCCCCGGTCCCGGAACGGGTGATCGCCGTGCCGGGATGCACGTCGAGCCGGTGGTCCTCGGGCTGGAGCTTGCGCGCGAGATTGACCTTGGGTCCGGCGATATGACAATGGATGTCGATGCCCCCCGGCATGATCACCATGCCTTGCGCGTCGATGCATTTCGCCGCCGCAGGCAACTCCGCGACGATCTTCCCCTCCTTGATGCAGATTTCCCGAATCTCGCCGTTCACTCCGTTGGCCGGGTCGTAGATCCGGCCATTCGATATCCGTAGCATCGCTACTCGGTTACCTAAGCCACCTTTCGGTTGGGGTACCGCGTGCGTTTCTCAGTCAGCAGCTCGCGCACCCGGTTCTTGATCGCGATGAGCACCTCTTCGTCGCTCGGATACGGCGACTCGAAGGCCGGGCGCAACGTGATCGGCACATCGTCCATGCGATAGACCGTTCCCGACGTATTGATGCCATAGGTCGCGGTGGTGAAGGCGACCTTGGCCAACTGGGTGGTGTCGGTCGGTTTGGTGTCCAAGGCGATCACGGGGATGCGCTTCATGTGCTCGATGGCCGGGCGCGGAAAATTGGACGCAGGATCGCTGGCGATGATCATGGCCGCATCCGCTTCGCCGCGAGCGAGCAGATCGACTGTCGTGTACTCGCCGGGATTGAAGCGCGGGTAGCCGCGGCTGAAGTTGACCCCGAACGGATAGCCGGTCTGCCAGGAGACGACGTTGTCTGCCCCGGTGACATTGCCGTGGCCGCGCACGGGCTTGGCCACGAAGTGGGTAAATTCATTCAGGTCCGTGGCGAGCGCCAGCACGGCGCCGGAATTGAAATGCCGTCCGCGGGTCATCGTCAGCCCCATGCCGAAGAACAAGACCCCGTAGCGGCAACTCTTCATCCGCTGCGTCAGATCCTCCATGATCGCCAAGGGCACACCCGTGCGCTCTGCCAGGTTCGGATCGACCTTGCGGCCTTTGACAAACGCACGCAGGGCCCACAAAAGCTCGAAGTCATGTCCGGGTTTGACTTGGATGAAGAGGTCCGCCACCGGCGCGCTCGGCGTGCGCCGCACATCGACCAAGACCACGTAGCGGTCTTTCCTGCCATTGGGGATATAGCGTCCTTTCGGGGTGACCGCGTAGCGGGTGAAGTGGCGCGGATGCGATTCCGCGGGGTTACCGCCCCAGTAGATGACCAAGTCCGCGCGGTTCTTGATTTCACCCAGCGTGGCCGTGCTTTCGCCGACGCCTTGGAACGCGATGCCGGAGGGACCGTGGCAGACCGAGGTGGTGGTGTCGATGTTGCCGTGCATGAGATCGCAGATCGCCACCGCCTGGCGCTGGGCCTCGCAGGTGGTGTCGCTCAAGCCGTAGATGATCGGCAGCCGCGCCGCGACGAGGATCTGCGCGGCGGCCTCGACCGCCTCCTCGGTGGTGGCGGCTTTGCCGTCGATCAAGGCGAACGGACGGTCTTCGCTAGTATGTTCCGCGAACCAGGCGCGTCCGAGCGTGCACGCGTTCTTGGCCTTGGTGATGCGCTTCGCATCCAAATCGACCGTCAGATCCATGTCGTCGCACACGCAACCGCAAAAAGTGCAGGTGGCATGTTCCACTGTGCGAATATTGTCACTCATATTTCACCTCGGAAATCCTACTATGATCGTTTAATCGGCGCCCGAATAAACGGGCCGGATCGGATCAAGGGACGGGGCCTTCGACAAGCTCCACGCTGACCTCGAAATTCTTGGACAAGGGCATACCGCTCCCCGCGGTATCGCCGCCCATGAGCTGAGAGCTGGGCGGGCCATAGGGGATAAACAACATGCCCGCGGGCAGGTCGGTGGGTTTGCGTCCCTTGCAGCGCACGACGGTCTCGCCGATGTCCGTGCCTAAGCGCACCGCATCCCCGTCCTTGATCCCGAGCCGGGCCATGTCATCGGTGTTCATTTCCACCGTGGAGGTCACGTCCCGGTACTCTTTCTTGAGCTTCCCCGCGTTTAATGACGTGCCCTGCTTGTTGGTCCGTCCCGGAACCAGGATCATCATTTCGGCCATAGTCAATAGTTAATCACTGCGCCTCGAGAGGGTCGTCTCTCCGGCGCCGGGATGGCCTTCGCAAGGACTACATTTCGTGATCGCACTTCTAACATTTCCCTGGTAAACCGTCAACATTCTGCCGCGCCAATCAGGCGAGTCTGTGTTAGGTATCGGAGTCTTGGGTATTATATCATTAACCTATGCCTGACCCTTCCGCAACGCCGCTACCGGAGCAGACGCTCGGCGCACAATACGATGGCCTGACCGTCACCGTGACCGCGCCGGCGCGCTTACACCTGGGCTTTATCGACATGAGCGGCGATCTCGGACGGCGGTTCGGGGGGCTCGGCTTGACCTTGAGCGGGATCCAGACGCGCCTGAGCGTCAGGCGCTCGCCGGGCATCTATGCTCAAGGTCCATCGAGCGGGCGCGCGGAGCAGTGCGCGCGGATGCTGCTGCGGACACTGGGCTTGAAGGGCGGGGTGTCGATTGCTATCGAGGAGGCCATCCCGGAACACGTGGGTCTCGGTTCGGGAACCCAATTGGCGTTGGCGATCTGCGCCGCGTTCGTACGCCTGTTCGATCTCGATAGTGGTTTGTATCAGCTTGCAAAACTCACCGAGCGGGGAGCGCGCTCGGGGATCGGCCTGGCTGCGTTCGAGAGCGGCGGGTTTCTTGTCGATGGCGGTCGCGGACGCGCGACGGTGATGCCGCCGGTGCTGTGTCAGGCCGCGTTTCCGCCGCCCTGGCGGATCCTGCTCATTTCCGATGAAGCCCGGACCGGGTTGAACGGCACCGAGGAGGCCGCGGCGTTTAAACAGATGCCGCCGATGGCCACGCAGGTATCGGCGCATCTTTGCCGGGTGCTGTTGATGCAAGTCCTACCGGCCTTGGCCGAACAGGATTTCGACGCTTTCGGCGCCGGAATCACCGCGATTCAGGAGGCGGTCGGTGACTATTTCGCCCCCTACCAGGGCGGCCGTTATAGCAGTCCGCGAGTCGGGAAGGTGCTGCACTGGTTGCAGGACGAGGGCCTGCGAGCGGTGGGACAAAGTTCCTGGGGCCCAACCGGATTCGCGCTCGTCGACAGCGCTTCTCGCGCGCACGGCCTGTGGCAACGGGCCACCCAGGAATGGGGAGCGCCCTTAAGCTTCTCGGTCTGCGGCGGGCGCAATAGCGGCGCCGAGATCGGCGTGCGAAGAAGGGCAGCGTAATTTCAAGAGTGAAATGGCGCTGGCCGCGACCGTAAGCCAGCTTCCCTAAACGGACGGTAAAATGAAAGACCCCTATTTATTACACATGTTCAACCCGACCAAGAACGTGAGCCCGTTTGACGTCAATATGGCCTATGAGGCGGAGTTCAACGGCGTTATTCCCTATACCAACGTTACGCTGGACGATATCCGCCCGTTGACCCAAGATACCATCTTTTCCCGTAGCCCCGCGGGCGTGAAACGGACCGGTATCTTTATCGGCGGCCGCGACTTCGGGCTCGCGATAGATATGTTGGAGGCGGCGAAAACGGCCATGGTGCCGCCCTTCGAGGTTTCCGTATTCGCCGATCCGAGCGGGGCGATTACCACCGCCGCGGCGCTCATGGCCTGCGTCGAGGCGGCCCTTAGAAAAAACGGCCGCGCGCAGGGATTGTCCGGCGCCAATGTGTATATCTTCGGGGGGACGGGACCCGTCGGGGTGTGCGCGGGAATACTGGGAGCGAACAGCGGCGCGAATGTGTTTCTCACGAGCCAGCGCGGTGCCGAGGCCGCCAGGAAGGCGGCGGCGCCCTACAACCAACGTTACGGTGTCGAACTTCAGGGCGCCGACAGCAGCAATGACGCGGCCATACGCGTGTTTCTACCGCGGGCACATGCGGTCGTCGGCGCCGCCAAAGCAGGGTGTCAAGTGCTATCGCGCGCTCAACTCGGGGCCGCGGCTGAGCTTCTGGTGGCAGCCGACGTAAACGCGGTGCCCCCGGCCGGGATCGAGGGCGTCGGCGTCAATGACAAGGGCAAGGCGCTTGAATCGACTCCGGCCAAGGCCCTCGGTTTCGGCGCCTTGGCGATCGGCAATGTCAAATACCAGGTTCATTATCGCCTGTTTCAACTCATGATTCAGGCGCCGAAACCAGTGTATCTAGATCACCTCAAGGCATTTGAAGTGGCCCGGGAGATCGCCGCTGGCTGAGTCCGCTTACCTCATCATCGGCCAATCGGGCCGGGCTCTCGCCCAGTCCGCGCAGCGGAGCCGTGCCGCGGTGCATGTAGTCGATCTTTTCGCCGACTGCGATACGCACGCGTGCGCGCGGAGCGTAGCGCGTGTTCGTCCGGGACCGCAAGGCTTCGACCGTGAAGCCTTATGCGCCGCGATCGAACGAGTGGGTGCGCGCGATCGGATCGCAGGCGTGGTCGCCGGCAGCGGTTTCGAACAGGACCCAACGCTGTTGGACGCGCTGCCGGGGGGCGCGGAGTTACTCGGTAACGCGGCGGAGATTGTGCGTTCTGTCAAAGAACCCGCAAGTTTTTTCGGCGCCCTGTCGCGGCTGGGGATCCCGTATCCGGAAACACGTTCGAGCCCCGCTGGCGACGCGCGCGGGTGGTTACGGAAGCGCGTCGGCGGCTCGGGCGGCATGCATGTCCTGCCTCTGGGAGCGGATGGCCAATGTTCGCCGGGGCATTTTTTGCAGCGCGCCGTCGGCGGGCGGGTCCATTCGGTGGTTTTCGCGGCGAACGGGCGCAGAGCGACGATCGTCGGCTATAACGCCATCTGGCAGGAGCCTGGCAGGTTTACGTATCGTGGCGCGATCGCGGATCGAAGTTTACCGGCACGTGTGCGTACGCATCTGGCGGAGGCTATCCCGGAGCTTACCGCGGCGTTTGGGTTGCGCGGTCTTTGCGGCGCGGATTTCGTTGTCGATGATGACGATCGCTGGACTCTGCTCGAGATCAACCCGCGTCCGACCGCGAGCTTTGAATTGCACGAGAGGGAAGGCGGATTATTCGCTGTCCACGTCGATGCCTGCCGCGGACGACTGCCGGTCCGGATAAGCGCACAAGGAAAAAAGATCGCCGCGGTGCGGGTTCTCTACGCGCCGCACACGCTGCGGATCCCACACCTATGGCCCCGCTGGAGCCGTGATCGACCGGCTCCGGGTATACGGGTGCGCGCGGGCGAGCCGATCTGCACGGTGCACGCAGCGGGGTGTGACCCGGGCGCCGTGACTCGCCTCTTGGATACCCGTTGTCAAAAGTTGATGGCGGCGCTTACAGCGGGCTAGAAACGGAGCAACGGCATGCAATTAATAAAGATGAATCACCAACCCGGTGTGAATGCCCTAGCGCAGCCTTTGGTGCAAGCTCTGATCGCCGATGCCGCGGCGCTGAGATTGGCGGTGGATAACTTAACGAACGGGACTGTCGTTGTGGACGCCGGAATCGCGGTTTTGGGCGGGATCGAGGCCGGGCGCCGCATCGCCGAGATCTGTCTGGGCGGCCTCGGGCGGGTCAGTATCCGCGCCGGGGGGGGCTTTTCCCATTCGCCGTGGCAGCTTGATGTGTATAGCTCGAACCCGGTGCTGGCCTGCTTGGCGAGCCAATACGCGGGGTGGAGCCTCGAATACGGGGAGGGCAAGGGTGCCTTCAAAGCCTTGGGATCGGGTCCGGCCCGGGCCATCGGCAGCCACGAGCCTCTGTTTCAAGAGCTCGGGTATCGAGACGCTTTCGACCAGGCCTGTTTGGTCTTGGAGGTCAAGGAACGGCCTCCGGTCGAAATCGCCGAAAAAGTCGCAAATGCCTGCGCCATCAGACCCCAGGATCTGACCTTGATCCTCACGCCCACCACCAGCCTATGCGGGGCGGTGCAAGTCGTGGCGCGTTCCCTCGAGGTGTCGTTGCATCGGGTGCACACGCTTGGCTTCCCGCTATCCGCGATCGTCGATGGTATGGCGACGGCGCCGATCTGTCCACCGTCCAAGGACTTCATTGTCGCGATGGGCCGAACCAACGATGCCATCATGTATGGGGGCTACGTCAAGCTCTATGTTGACTGCGGTGATAGCGATGCGGAGGATCTGGCTCGCAAGCTGCCGAGCAGTTCCTCGCGTGACTACGGGAAACCTTTTGCCGAGATATTCAAGAATTACAAGTATAATTTCTATGCGATCGATCCGGGGCTGTTCAGCCCGGCGCGGATCTCGATAACCTCGCTCAGGAACGGAAAGACCTACCACGGCGGCCAATTCAACGAAGCCTTGCTCGATCAGTCCTTCTCTTAATTTCTATGCCCTGCGTGGCTATCGTCACCGATGATCCCGGTTGGCACGGGGCGGTATTGAAACGCGCCCTCGAAGCGCGGGGTTTCGAGTGCCGCGCGGTGTCCCTGACGGCATGCCGGTTCGATCTCAATCGTCCGAAGCCGGTCGTCATCCCGGGATTCGAACGTGAGCAACCCGCGGGGGTGTTTATACGCGGTGTCCCCGGGGGTACCTTGGAACAGGTCATCCTGCGGCTTGATCTCCTCCATGCCCTGCGAGAGATCGGAGTCGTGGTTTACAACGACGGGCGCGCCATCGAGCGTACGGTCGACAAGGCGATGACCAGCTTTTTGCTCAAACGAGCCGGGATCCCGACGCCCGACACCTGGGTACTCGAAGCCGAGTCGGAAGCGCGCGCACTGGTCGCACGCGAGCTGGCGAGAAATACGCCGCTGGTGATGAAACCCTTGTTCGGCTCCCAGGGGGCCGGTGTCACCTTGGTCGATCGCCCCGAAGCCTTACCGGATCCGGAAGCCTTCGGCCAGGTTTATTACCTCCAGAGATATATCGACAGCCGCGACAGCGCATGGCGCGATTGGCGAGTGTTAGTGATTGATGGCCACGCTGTGGCGGTGATGCAGCGCCGCAGCGCGCACTGGATCACCAATCGGGCGCGCGGGGGCCGTTGCTTTGCCGTCCCTCTCGATGCGCCGCTCGGCATGCTGGCCGAGGAAGCCGCGCGGGCGGTGGTCATCGATTACGCCGGCGTCGATTTGATGCAGGACCGGGACGGGCGTTTCTTGGTCACCGAGATCAACAGCGTTCCGGCCTGGCAGGGCTTGCAGGGCGTCACGAGCTTCGATATCGCCGAACGGCTCGTGGACCATTTTCTGTCGTGCATGGACGCGGTCCGGGCCCGCCCCGCCGTGGCGTAGATTCATCATGATCCGCATTGCCGCGCCCGCGGTCGCCGAGGTTGTGCTCTGGAGCTGCTGGCTGGATCTCGAGGCATTGAAGCCGGGCAACGTCAGCGTGCAGGCGCCCGGTCACGGAATGAGCGCCGCCGATTTTATTCGTAGCGCCGAAGCGGCGGCGCCGTTGCTCTGTGCGCAGGATTCGAGCGTTGGCGAACGCATCCTGCGTAGCATTGAAGCAACGCAGCGGGCCGTCGGATGTAACACCAATCTGGGCATCGTGCTGCTATGCGCGCCGCTGGTACATTCTGTCCTCATGGAATCGCCGGAAGGGCGGCTGCGGCCGCGGCTCAAAGCGGTACTGCGCTCGCTGACACACGATGACACAAGTCGGGTCTTTGCCGCGATCGCGCTCGCCGCGCCCGCGGGGCTTGGCCGGCGTGAGCGTTACGATGTGCACAGCGATCCCACCGTTAGCTTGTGCAGAGCGATGGCCGAAGCTCAGACCTGGGATAGGATCGCCTTCCAATACGCTAACGATTTTATTGAGATTTTTGACATCGGCGTGGCCTGTATTGAGCGCTACATCAAGCCGGGGTGCAACGATGCGATGGCGCTCCAGTGGGCGACCGTGGCCTGTTACTTACGCTTTCTGGCCGCGTTCCCGGACAGTCATATCGAGCGCAAATTCGGACCGGAACGGGCTGAAGGGGTACGCCGAAGTGCAAAAGGAGTGGAATCCCGGTTCAAGGCGTGCGAAAATTTAATCAATGCAATGCCTTTGTTGCAGGAATTCGATAATAATTTAAAACGGGCGGGGCTCAATCCCGGGACCAGCGCAGATTTGACCGTGGCGAGTCTGCTAGCGTTTCATTTAGAATACCTCCTGGCGGGGCTCAATAGCGATCAGGGTGTTGCGGCCGCAATAGCTCGGGGTGAGATCCTTTTCCGTAATAAATAAAGGTGGCAAGCGATGTCTATCTTCAGAACACTTGTCGGACAAACATCAACTGGAGAAGCAATAGGAGCTAAAACTATGGCAGTCGTTGACAGAGTATTAGTGGGGGAATCCTTGGTCGGGGATGGCAACGAGATCGCGCACGTCGATCTCATCATGGGACCGCGGGGCAGCGCCGTTGAGGCCGCGTTCTGCAATGCCTTGACCAACCAGAAGGACGGGTGCAGCACCTTGCTGGCAGTGGTAGCGCCAAACTTACCGTGTAAACCCAACACCATCCTTTTTAACAAGGTCACCATCAAGGGCGCCAAACAAGCCGTGCAGATGTTCGGTCCCGCGCAACGTGCGGTCGCCATGGCCGTCGTTGATTCGGTCCAAAGCGGTATTATCCCCGCCAGCGAAGCGGATGATATCTTTATCTGCGTGGGCGTGTTCATTCACTGGGAAGCCGAGGACGACAACAAGATCCAGGACTTCAACTTCCAGGCCACCAAGGAGTCCATCGAACGCGCGATCAAGCGGATGCCGAAGGCCATGGACGTCGTCGCCAAGAAGAACACGGCACACCCCTTCGCCGCCCACGTCTAACGGACAACCGTGTCTTGCCGACACGGCGCTGATTGTGACATGCCCCGGTAGCCAATACCGGGGCATGTTTTTTCCGACATGCCGCGCATCTTCGTGTGCGAGTATATTACCGGCGGCGGGCTTGCGGGCAAGGCGCTCCCGATCGCGCTCGCCGCGGCGGGTGATGCCATGTTACGGGCCCTCCTCGACGATCTCCGCGCGATCCCCACGGTCAAGACGGCGACCACACGTGACGCCCGTCTTGCATCTTTGGATCCCGACATCGAGACGCGGGTTATTGTGTCTACGGGATCGGTTTGGGAGCGCTGGGAGCAATGTATCGAGGCTGCCGACGCCGTATGGCCGATCGCACCCGAGACCGGGGGTGTTTTAGAGCGTTTGAACCGCTGCGTGCTCGATAAAAACCGGATCTTGATCGGTTGCCATCCCCAAGCGGTCCAGGTTACGGCGAGCAAGTTTCGCACGGCGCACGAGCTTAAAAGGCAACATATCCCGGTGGCGGACACCACGTACCTGAATACGGATTTACCCTCTAGCGATAGCGGTTGGGTAATCAAACCGGACGATGGCGCTGGGTGTGAAGAAACCTATTATTTCCGGCGCGCGGAGGACGTCATCCGTTCCGGAAAGTGGACCAATGGCTTGATTGTTCAGCCGTATATCCCCGGGATCCCGGCCAGTCTAAGCGTGCTGTGCTATGATGGATCGCACAGCTTACTCGCATGCAACGCGCAGCGAATACAGATAACCAACCACCGGCTCGTATATTCTGGCGTGGCGGTGAATGCGCTCGGGCATCGCCGGCATGAGTTCGAGGAATTGGTAAGCCGAATTCTGGAGGCGGTGCCGGGGCTGCGGGGCTATATAGGGATCGACCTCGTGATTACGGAATCGGGTCCTATCGTGATGGAGATCAATCCGCGCCTCACGGAGGCGTACGTAGGTTTGCGGCAGTCTCTGCGCTTTAATCCCGCCGCACCGCTAGTGAATGCCTGTATGCGGATCCCGGTGCGCTAAGCGCGTATTCGTCTCGTGGCGCAAAATCAGGTGCGGGATCCGATGGAAGCAAACGCGTACCTGGGGTGGGACCTTGGCGGAGCCCACCTCAAGGTGGCTAAGGTGGGAAACGGTGGATGCCTCCTCGGGGTCAGACAGGTTCCATGCCCCCTATGGCAGGGCTTGGATGTTTTCGATCAGGCGCTCGGGTCGGTGGTCAACGAGATCCACGGGGACGCACATGCAGTGACCATGACCGGCGAGCTCGCAGACATCTTCCCTGATCGCTGCGAGGGTGTGCGGCGCTTGTTGGAACGCTCGATGGCGGTCCTCGGCGATGTCCCGTTGAGCGTGTACGCGGGGAAGGCCGGTTTCGTCGCCGCGGCGGACGCCGCGCGCTATTGTTACGAGATCGCATCGGCCAATTGGCATGCAAGTGCGCATTTTGCTGCAAGGTATTGTGATCGCGGGATCTTGGTGGATATCGGCAGCACGACCACCGATATCGTCGAATTCGGCAGGGGCAACGTTTGTTTTCGCGGTTACACGGATGCTGAAAGGCTCGGCAGCGAAGAGCTTGTGTACACCGGGGTCATACGAACTCCGGTGTTTGCCGTGGTGTCGCGGGCGCCGTTCCGGGGCGAATGGCAGTCCGTCACTGCGGAGCGTTTCGCGACCATGAGCGATGTCTACACGCTTACCGGAGAGCTGTATGAATCTGCACTGAGGTTTCTAGCACCGCATGAGACCGCCGACGGCGGGGGTAGCGACATCGAGGCCTGTGCGCGGCGCCTAGCGCGGATGCTAGGGCGCGATGCCGATGCAGGTGAACCGGATAAATGGCGTGGGCTGGCACGTTATATTTCCGGGGTGCAGCGGCATGGAATCAGGCAGGCCCTGGAGCGCATGTTTTCCAGACGGCCCGCCGCGCAGGCCCTACCCTTGGTCGGCGCCGGGGTCGGCCGATTTATTGTCCGTGATCTCGCGCGGCAATTGCACCATCCCTACATCGATTTCTCCGACTTGTTTCCCGAGGCCGGCGCCTACGCGGAGGGAGCGGCCCTATGCGCACCGGCCGTTGCCGTCGCGTATCTGATCCAGGATCACCCATGGGTGCGCGCATAGAGGAGCTGAATTATACGCAGGATATCGGGGCGGTGTTTGCTGCATTCGCCGACCGGCCGTGGTCGATCTTTCTCGATAGCGGCGCTTACGGCGGTGAGCGCGCTCGGTACGATATTTTTTCGGCTGAACCCTCGATAACCCTGACGACTCGGGGTCTTCGGACTGAAATCAAGACTCCGAGCGCGCTCGCGGTCTCGAAAGAGTGTCCCTTCGAGTTGCTCAAGCGATCGCTAGGAGATCCGCGTCCCGCGCCGCCGGGTCTCCCGTTCGCCGGGGGAGCCATGGGCTATTTCGGCTACGACCTGGCGCGGCGGCTAGAACGCTTACCGGTCATGGCGGCAGCCGATTTCGATGTGCCCGATATGGCCGTCGGTATCTATGACTGGGCGGTGGTGGTCGATCATGCCGAGCGGCGAACCTTCTTGGTCGCCTCGGATCACGGTTCCCGCACTCGGTTGCTCGAGATACGAGCGGCATTAGGGCGCTCGGTGAGCGACACCGCCAGACGCTCGTTTGGGATCGTCTCGCCGGTGCGCTTCAATATGACCCGGCATGAGTACGGCCGCGGCTTTCAGCGTATCAAGCGCTACCTCCGCGAGGGGGATTGTTATCAAGTCAATTTTGCTCAGCGCTTTTCCGCCTGCGTAGAGGGCGATCCCTGGCTTGCCTATCGTGCGCTCCAGTACCTCAATCCCGCACCGTTTTCGGCCTACCTGCGGCTGCCCGATCTGGTGGTGCTGAGCTCTTCGCCGGAACGCTTCCTGCGTGTACGCGACGGCGTTATCGAGACACGGCCCGTCAAGGGCACGCGTCCGCGCTCGGCGAGCAAGCTTCGCGACCAAGCACTGGCAGAGGAGCTCCGCGCGAGTGCGAAGGATCGCGCCGAGAATTTAATGATCGTCGATCTGCTACGTAACGATTTAGGCAAGAACTCGGCGCTAGGATCGGTCAAGACTCCGGCGTTGTTCGAGGTGGAAAGCTTCGCCACCGTGCACCATCTCGTCAGCACGGTGATCGGGCGCTTAGCGATCGGACGGCATGCGCTCGATTTACTCGCCGGCTGCTTTCCGGGCGGCTCGATCACCGGGGCTCCCAAACTACGCGCGATGGAGATCATCGAGGAGCTGGAACCGCATCGCCGCAACGTTTACTGCGGCGCCATCGGGTACATCGGCTTTGACGGCGGCATGGATACCAACATCGCCATCAGAACACTGGTGATAAAAGATGACTGGATCTACGGCTGGGCCGGCGGAGGCATCGTCAACGATTCCGAGCCGAGTGCCGAATACCAGGAAACCTTGGACAAAGCCGAGGCCATGCTCAAACTGCTGAGCGCCGTGCCCGCGACCCATGTGGGTGGTTAAGTTAGGCGGCAGCCTAGCCTACGCGAGCGAGCTGCCGCGGTGGCTCAGCGCTCTGGCCGAAGGCGCCGGGGGGCGGGCGATCATCGTGCCCGGCGGCGGGCCGTTTGCCGACCAGGTGCGCCATGCCCAATCCGAGTGGAGGTTTTCGGATGAGGCCGCGCACGCAATGGCGGTGCTTGCGATGGAACAGTTCGGTCTGATGATAACCGGGATCGAACCCCGTCTTACGCCGGTGCGGGATCGGGCGCAAATCGAGAATGCGCTCGCCTCAGGGCGCGTCGCGGTGTGGCTGCCGCGAGATATGATGCGGGGGCACGATGGAATTCCGCGCGGCTGGGGCGTGACCTCCGATAGTCTTGCCGCCTGGTTAGCCCATACGCTAGCCGCTCGGCACCTGCTATTGGTTAAATCGGTACCGGCGCCGCCGGGAGATTGGGTCGTGTCGGAGCTGGTGCGCGAGGGAATCGTGGACGCGGAATTGCCTGGGTTTCTCAGGGATGCGTCGTACACGACGTGGTGGGTCGATCGCTCACACTACTCGGAGATTGGCGCCATCATGGAGGAACGGTACGCGCCCGGAAGCCGCGTCGTTTACGCGCGTCTTGAGGGCGCTAGCGCACACACCGGAAGGCTCGCGTGATTTACGGTTGTATAATGTCCCGCCCGACCGAGATAGAGGATAGAATTTGGGTTCACCGGCTGTACCGATTGCAATGCATAAAATCTCATGACCACGCTTTTTCCGATCATACTTGCCGGGGGTGGCGGGACGCGCCTTTGGCCGCTGTCCCGCGAGCACTACCCGAAACAGTTTTTGAAGCTCGGGAGGGCGGCGACTTTACTGCAGCAGACACTGCGGCGGCTGGATAGTCTGGCTTCGATGCCGGACAGCGCCGCCTATTCCCTGACATTACCACCACCGATCGTCGTATCTAACGAGGACCACAGGTTTCTGGTGACCGAACAGGCTCGTCAGGTGGGGGTGGAGCCAAGCAGCATCATACTCGAGCCGGTGCGCCGCAACACGGCGCCCGCGCTCACCTGCGCCGCGCTGATGTGTCAAGCGCGCAGCCCCGAGTGTGTCGTCCTCATGATGCCGGCCGATCACGTCATTCAAAACCCCGAGGCGTTTTGCCGGGCCGCTCTCAGAGGCATCGGATTGGCCCAGGATGACTATTTGGTCACCTTCGGTGTAGCGCCCACCAAACCCGAAACCGGGTACGGATACATTGAGCACGGCGCGGAGATCGATAGGGATCGCAATGCAAGCGCTCCGCACAAAGCCTATCGAGTAAAGGCCTTTGCCGAAAAGCCCGACGCGGAGCGCGCGCAAATTTATATGAGCGCCGGGAATTGTCTCTGGAACAGCGGGATCTTCATGATGAAGGCGTCGCAATGGCTTCAAGCCATCGGGCATTACCGGCCGGACATTTTGGCCGCGTGCGAGCGGGCGTGCGCCGAGGCACAACTCGACGGCGGGTTTTACCGTATGCAACGCCAAGCGTTCGAGGCCTGTCCCAGCGATTCGATCGATTACGCGGTAATGGAAAAAGTTTCCGGCGACTCTTTTTTCCGCACGGCGATGGTGCCACTCGATGCAGGGTGGTCGGATCTCGGAGCCTGGTCGAGTCTGTGGGAGATCGCCGAGCGTGATAGCGACGGTAATGCGGTTCTTGGCGATGTCTGTGCGCTCGAGGCACGGAACAACCTGTTGCTGTCTGAATCGCGTCTCCTCGCCGTGCTCGGATGTGATGATCTGGTCGTCGTGGAAACCGCGGATGCCGTGCTCGTGCTCCCCAAAGAGAAGGCCCAGGGGGTGAAAGAGGTGATCGCGTGGATGCAGCGGCACGCCCGGGAAGAGCGCCTGAATCACCGCCGTGTCTACCGCCCTTGGGGAAGCTACGAGAGCATTGACCAGGGGGAGCGGTTTCAGGTCAAGCGCATCGTCGTGCAGCCGGGCGCGAAGCTGTCGCTGCAGATGCACCATCACCGCGCGGAGCACTGGATCGTCGTCAAGGGCACGGGGCGCGTGACGCGCGGGGAGGAGGAATTCCTGCTGGCGGAGAATCAATCGACGTATATCCCCCTCGGCGTCCAACACAGACTGGAAAACCCCGGAACGATCCCGCTCGAGATCATCGAGGTGCAATCGGGTGCGTACCTGGGCGAAGACGATATCGTTCGCTTCGCGGACGTGTACCATCGAGTTTAGGGATCAACGCTACGCCTTTTTCCAAGTTTTGGAGACCTGTGCATGAGTAGACCGGTAAAAAAAGCAGTCTTCCCGGTGGCGGGCCTAGGGACACGTTTCCTCCCGGCGACGAAAGCCAACCCCAAAGAGATGCTGCCCATCGTGGACAAACCACTCGTTCAATATGCTGTCGAAGAAGCGGTAGCGGCGGGTGTGACGGAGCTCGTATTCATTACCGGCCGCAATAAACGCGCGATTCCGGATCATTTCGACAAGGCTTATGAACTGGAAGCCGAGCTAAAGAAACACAATAAGACCAAGATGCTGGATCTCGCCACCAACATTCTCCCGCCGGGCGTGTCCTGTATCTATATTCGCCAACCCGAAGCCTTAGGGCTCGGCCACGCCGTCCTTTGCGCGAGACCCGTGATCGGCAACGAACCGTTTGCCGTGGTGCTCGCCGATGACCTGATCGACGGTAATCATGCCGGCTGCCTTTCGCAGATGGTCGATCTATATTCGCGCTATAACTGCGGGGTGCTCGCCGTCGAACCCGTACCGCAAGAGGAGACCAGCAGATACGGCATTGTAGTCTCTCAAGCCATTGAACCGCGGGTCGGCAAGGTACAAAGCATCGTCGAGAAACCGCGGCCCGAGGACGCCCCCTCGAACCTGGCGGTGGTAGGCCGTTACATTCTTACGCCCGACATCATGCCGGTTCTGGCACGGACGGGACAAGACGCTCGAGGCGAGATTCAGCTCACCGACGCCATCGCGAAGCTTCTCGCCAAGAAAACCGTCCTGTCGCTAGAGTTCGAAGGGCAACGCTACGATTGCGGGTCAAAACTCGGTTTTCTGCAAGCGACGGTGGAATATGCGCTAAAACACCCGGAGGTGAGTTCGGATTTCAGGAAATACCTGGACTCGCTGTACGGCCCGTTGCACGCTCCCGAACGGGGCTCGGACACAAATGCGATGGCACATAATCCAACCAGAAAATTGCGCGACGGAGGTTAATGCAATAGAATGCGCGGCGCTGAAAACAGCACAGACCGCCGCTGCGTGCGGGCCGCGTTTATAACAACTCTTCCTTGCCTCACCGCGAAGCGCCGAGAGCGTCAGCCGGGAGGCGATAACCCATGAGGAGCGACTAATGCGCCACTATGAGATCGTATTTCTTGTTCACCCCGATCAGAGTGAGCAAGTCCCCGCTATGATCAACCGCTACCGTTCGATGATCGAAACGCGGGGCGGCGCTATCCACCGGCTCGAGGATTGGGGCCGCAGGCAATTGACTTACCTCATCGAGAAGGTCCACAAGGCGCATTACGTATTGATGAACGTGGAGTGCGACGGGGAGACCTTAAGGGAGCTGAACAACGCGTTCCGATTCAATGACGCGGTCATCCGTAATCTGGTAATGCGCCGGGACGAAGCGGTGACCGAGCCTTCGCTGTTAGCAAGACGCGCTGAGGACGAAGAGCCGGTCGAGGGCCCAAGACCCGTACCGGAATCGAGTGCGGTTGAAAGCCCGGATCCCGCGGATGCGCCTGCCGGAGAGGAAATAGCAGATGTTGTCCAGGTGAGGTGAAAGTATGTCACGATTTTTTCGTCGTAAGCGGTTTTGCCGGTTCACGGCCGAAGGTGTTAAGGAGATCGATTACAAGGATCTAAACACGCTCAAGGGTTACCTTACGGAGACCGGCAAGATCATGCCGAGCCGCATCTCCGGCACGAAGGCGCGTTATCAACGCCAACTGGCAACGGCCATCAAGCGGGCGAGGTTCCTCGCGCTGCTTCCCTATTGTGACTCTCATTAAAAGCGCCACCCCCGGCCGCCGCTTGCTCGGTCCGGCGTGATGGCGTGAAGATCCTCGCCGAATATGTGATGCGCGGGCGCTTGCAGGCCGCGGGGGTCGCGGGTCTATGCGGTATTTTGAGCTGGCTCATGCCCCCGGTTTCCTACCTGAGCGGCGCTGCCGTCGGTCTGGTCGCGCTCCGGCACGGCGCGCGCGAGGGAACGTTTGTCATTGCCGGCGCCGCTTGTCTCAGCGGCGCGGTGGCGTTCGGCGGTTTTCGTAACCTCCTGCCGGTGGCTTCGCTCCTCGTGGCGCTGTGGCTGCCCGTATGGCTCGCGGCCCTGGTGTTGCGCGTCTCGCGCGAGCAGGGCGTGATGCTTTCAGCGGTCGGCGTGATGGCGGGGCTTTTCGTCGTTGCGATGCGCATTACGCTGAGCGACGTCGATGCCTGGTGGGAGGAGATATTGAAGCGCGTGTTTCGGCAGGCCGAGTCCGATCGCGATGTTCTCATCCCCGAGGAAATGCTCGTGGAGCTTGCCGCGGTGATGAATCCGCTTATCGCCGCAGCCATAGAATTCAGCATCGTCGTTACCCTGCTCCTTGCACGCTGGTGGCAGGCGGCGCTCTATAACCCGGGAGGCTTCCGCACGGAGTTCGAGGTGCTGCGCTTGCCCGGGGTGCTGGCGTTTCCGACTGTGGCGATGATCACCTACTTGGTATTCGAAATCATGAGCCGGGCGCGTCCCTATGGCATGATCGTGGATCTGGTGGTTGTGGCCTGTGTGCTTTATTGCTTTCAGGGGCTCGCGGTCGTGCACCACCAGCATCGGGCCCGGGGACATTCCAAGGCTTGGCTCGTGATTCTCTATGTGGTGCTGTTTATTACCCCGCACTACACCGTGTTCGGCCTCGCCGCTTGCGGCCTGCTGGACCAGGCGGTCAATTTCAGAGGACTACCGCCGCCACGTTTTCGCGGGGGCGCTGCGGACTGAAAGAGCTTGTGAATAAATCTACTGCGCAGCCCGCCCGCATCGTTGCGCGGAGCGAGCGAAAAGCCATATCACACAATAGGCGAGCATGGTATGGTGTGATGTCTCGGCGCATCCGGCGATCAAAAAGCATTTTAGGAGGCTCTGCAAAAGTGTCGCGAGCAAGCCTAGATGCGCGAAGCCGCGGAGCGAGTCGCGAGACATATCAGGTAGATAGGCGAGCGACGAGCGAGCACGCGACAAAGCAGATGGGCTGCGCAGTAACTTT
>JBOIDF010000004.1:0-94921 GCA_050740455.1 Gammaproteobacteria bacterium
GATGGTGGCGATGATGGTGCCGTCCGTTGCCCCCCTCATCCTGATGTTCGCGCGGGCAAATCGACAAAAGGGCGTGAGTCGAGTCGTGGGGTCTGCGGGGATTCTCTTCCTCGGGTACCTGCTCGTCTGGATGGGCTTCAGCGTCCTGGCCACGCTGGCGCAGTGGAGACTTCACACTGCCGCCCTCTTGTCCCCCATGATGGTGAGCACCAGCTCGGCCTTCGGAGGCCTTCTCCTCGTGGCCGCCGGCGTCTTTCAGTTCACTCCGCTGAAGCGCGCCTGTCTGGTGCGCTGTCGCTCACCTCTCAGTTTCCTGATGTCGGAGTGGCGAGAGGGGCAGTGGGGCACTTTATTCATGGGATTGAAGCACGGGGCCTATTGTGTGGGGTGCTGCTGGATGCTCATGACCCTTCCGTTCGTCGCCGGGGTCATGAACCTGCTCTGGGTGGCAGCTATCGCCGTTTTGGTCCTGGTAGAGAAGATCGCTCCGCGAGGCGATCTCATCGGGCGAGTTGCGGGAGGTACGTTGATCGTGGCGGGGATCGCGTCCATCGTCACATGAAGCCCGACGAATCTGTCCGGGCGACAAACCGGAAGGAGAAAGTCAAGATATATATCGCCTGCGGGGCATGTACCCCGCAGACAACCAAAGGAGAGAGTTGCACTACTCCCCTTTGAAAAAACCCCAATGCTAATGTGCCCGCCGCAAGCGGCGGGGTATCCACGAATGAAAAAACAAAGAATGACTAGGAAAGGTGATGCGGTCGCGGTCGCTCGCGCCAGTTATGAAGCCTATGGCAGGAAGGATCGTGCGGCAATCGAGAAACCGATCGCCGACGACTTCCACTTCACCAGCCCGCTCGACAACCGGATCGACCACTCGACCTATTTCGCGCGTTGCTGGCCGAATAGCGAAAGGATCGAGGGCTTCGATTTCATTAAACTGGTTCCCGACGGCGACCGGGTGTTCGTCACCTATGAAGGCCGCAGCACCGGCGGCCACGGCTTCCGCAATACCGAGATTGTAACAGTGCGCGATGGCCGGATCGTCGATGTCGAAGTCTATTTCGGCTGGCCGATTCCGCACAAGGCGGTGTCAGGCGGCTTCCTGCCGGACACCGAGGACCAGGTCAGCTCCGTGTGACGAGGCGCGAATCTGCGCTCTCAATCGAGATAGGAGAAATGTCATGCAGAAAATCGCCCCGCATTTGTGGTTCATCGAAAAGGCCGAGGAAGCCGCCCGGTTCTATTGCTCGATCTTCCCCAGTTCGCGCATTGATCGCGTTATGGCTAGCCCCGCCGAAACGCCGAGCGGGCCGCCGGGATCGGTGATCATGGTCGACTTCACGCTCAACGGCCAGCGGTTCATGGCGATCAGTGCCGGCCCGTTAGACCCCTTCAACCACGCCATCTCCTTCGTCGTGAACTGCGATACGCAGGCCGAAGTCGACCGCTATTGGCACGCGCTTCTGGACGGTGGCAGCGCCGAGCAATGCGGCTGGCTCAAGGACCGCTACTCAAGACACCTTCTGGGATGGTTACGCAGGCTACTTTCAAGACCCCGACCACCATTTGTGGGAAATCGCCTGGAATCCTGCGTGGGACATTAAGGAATAGCGATTGACACGTGATTCAGCCTGGAGAATGCACATGAGCAAAGAAATCAGTCCCCCGATTGTATCCCCCGCTGAATGGCAAGCCGCGCACGATGCGCTGTTGGCCAAGGAAAAGGCCGCCACGCGTGCACGAGACGCCCTGGCCGCCGAGCGCCGTCGGCAGCCGATGGTCAAAATCGACAAGCCCTATGTCTTGGAGGGTCCGGCCGGAAACGTCAGCCTGCTCGAACTCTTCGAACGACGCCGCCAACTCATTCTCTACCACTTCATGTTCGGACCCGGCGCGCATGGATGGCCGGAAGCGGGCTGCCCGGGCTGTTCGATGTTCGTCGACCAGGTCGGTCACCTTGCCCATCTCCGTGCGCGCGATACCTCTTTCGCCCTGGTATCGATCGCGCCACTCTCGAAGATCGAGGCCTACCAGAAGCGCATGGGGTGGACGATTCCCTGGTACTCATCGGCCGGGAGTGACTTCAATAGGGATTTTGGCGTGACCACGGATAGCGGCGAGACGTTTGGATTGAGCGTTTTCCTGCGCGATGGCGACAGCGTCTTCCGCACCTATTTCACATCCGGACGCGGTGTCGAAGCGCTGGGCAGCCTTTGGACGTTCCTCGACTTGACCCCGCTCGGCCGGCAGGAGAACTGGGAGGATTCACCCAAAGCACGGCCGTAAACCCCGCCCTATTCCTGGTGGCGGCGGCATGACGAATACGAAGGCGAGGACCAATGAAATGATCTCAATGAAATGTGAAAGTGAAGGAGTCGGAAATGATAAGTAAGATCTTCGTCAATCTCCCGGTCCGCGATCGATGGCTTTCTTCAAGGCGATCGGCTTCTCGTTCAACCCGCAGTTCACCGACAAGACGGCGGCCTGCATGGTCATCAGCGACGACATCTACGCTATGCTACTGACCCACGAAAAGGTCAGGCAGTTCACCAAGAAGGAGATCGCAGACGCTCACAAGACGACCGAGGTGCTGACCGCCCTCGCGCTCGAGAGCAAGGCCAAGATGCACGAGCTGGCGGACAAGGCGATCAAGGCCGGCGCGAAGCAGCCGCGACCTCCCCAGGACTACGGCTTCATGTTCGCCCGCAGCTTCGAAGATCCCGACGGCCATATCTGGGAAGTGTTCTGGATGGATCCGGCACACGTGCAGAAGGGATAGCATATCAGCGCCTTGGAAAGGCGTCCGTTGCATGATGCGCCATAGGGGGGCGGCCTTTGAGGCAAAGGTTTCGGGGAACGAGTCGCCACCCCTGTGTGCGAGCGGTCGAAAGCAGCTGATCCCGTCTACCGAAATAACGGGCAGCTCCTGCGAAATGGGCCGGCGCGAAAGGCTTGGCGGACGCCCTGTATTTTGATGATCCCGGCGGACATACTATCAAAATACGCACTTGTGACAGAAACTATCCGTCCTTGACAACAAATAATGGTCATTTATGATGCGCTTATGACCATAACGATCACCGAGTTCAAAGCCAAGTGTCTTCATCTAATCCGTCAGGTAGAGGCGCAAGGCGAACCTATCGACATCGCCCGTCGCGGGCGAGTGGTGGCCCGCTTGGTCTCCGCCGCTCCAGGCGGCGCGCCCCGTGACAAGCCTTGGCAGCGCCTGCGGGGCAGCGGTCGTCTGGAGTCCGCACCCGGCGAATCCGCGTTGGCCGACAGCGACTTCAAAGCGCTGCGAGGTTGTGAATAAATCGTCGCGAGCAGCCCGAGCGCCAGGAGCCGCGGAGGGCGCGACGAGACATATCAACTCGATAGGCGAGGAGCGAACGAGCACGCGACGCCGCGATCGGGATGCGCAGCAGATTTATTCACAACTTCTGCGTTGAGTATCCTGCTCGATACGCACGCCTGGATCTGGTGGCTGACCGGCCAGCCGGAGCTGCTCCGCAGGCAGGCGAAAGCGCTCGATCGGCTGGCTGAGCGCCAGTTGCCGTACCTGTCAGCGATAAGCCTTTGGGAAGCGCAGATGCTGAACGCCAAGGGCAGGCTGAAACTCGATTTGCCCTTCGACCGCTGGTTGCGCGAAGCCGCGAGCCCGGAGGTGGTCCGCATACTACCGCTCGACATCGAAGTGGTGTTGGGCCTGAGCACGCTGCCCGCGCGCTTTCACGGCGATCCGGCCGACCGCATTATCGTAGCTACGGCGCGCGCGTTTAACCTCCCGCTGCTCTCATTCGATGCGGCGATCCGCAAGGCGCGGGTCGTGCGGTTGTGGAAGGTCCCTTAGACCCCGGCAGCCATCGACCGAAACCAGCGGATAGCGAGTATCTTGCTCGTATGCGCACCAGAACGCAGGGCGGGCGCCGAGATCGCACACCGTTCGGCGGATTACGGCGGGCGTCGGCTCGGCGCTTACGGTCACGATGGCGACCCTGATCGCGTATCTGGCGCTCGGCACGCTCGCCGGGATCCTCGCCGGGCTGCTCGGGATCGGAGGCGGCATCGTGATTGTGCCCGGTCTCTATTTCTTGTTTCTGACGCAGGGATTCCCCGAGCAGATTTGCATGCACCTCGCCATCGGCAGCTCGCTTGCGAGCGTGGTCTTTACCTCGATGTCCTCGGCTTCGGCGCATCATCGCCGGGGTTCCGTGCATTGGACCGCGGTGCGGGGATTGACGCCGGGGCTTTTGGCCGGGGCCGCGCTCGGGGCCGCGCTTGCCGATCTCATCCCCGAGCGGGGTTTGCGGCTCGGGTTCGGCCTCTTCGAGATCGCCGTCGCCGTGCAACTGCTGGTTGATTTCGAACCGGCGCCGCACCGCGATCTGCCTCGGCGGGGGGTGCTCGGCCTCACGGGCGCCTTGATCGGCATGGTATCCGCGCTCCTCGGGATCGGTGGTGGTACGCTGACGGTACCCTTCTTGTTATGGTGTAATGTATCGATGCATCCAGCCGTGGGCACGTCGGCGGCCTGCGGTTTGCCGATCGCGCTCGCGGGTGCGCTCGGGTTCGTGATCACGGGCTGGGATGGGGCCGGTTTGCCGCCCCGGAGCAGCGGTTATCTGTACTGGCCGGCCGTGACCGCGGTGGCCGGGGGGAGCGTTTTGTTCGCCCCGCTCGGTGCGCGCCTCGGCCATACCCTGCCGGTCGCGAGTCTGAAGCGGCTATTCGCGCTGGTGGTGGCGGTCATCGGCATACGCATCCTTATTTAGTTTTGACGCGGACTTTTTTTAGGCTTCTAACGGCTTACACGCGAGCGATAACCCAGTGTCCAAGATCCTCCTCTCGATGTTGATAGTCCTGCCGCTTGGGCTCCTGGCCGGCGCCCTGGCGGGTAACCGGTTGCCGTGGTTGGAACCGCCCGGTCCGTGGGTGAGGCTCACGACCTATCTCGGTTCCAATGTCGCGCGGACGGATGCGGCCAGCGCCTTCGCCGAGCTCCGCCCGCGTCTCTATGACGGAGCGCCGGGACAGATCTTCGCCAGGGCGCTGGAGGCGGTGACGCAACTCGGTTGGGAAGTCGCTCGGGAAGATCGAGACCGGTTTCGGCTCGAGGCGGTCGTGACCACGCGGCTATTGCATTTCAAAGACGATCTCGTGGTGCGGCTGACGCCGGAGGAGGGGCAAAGCGCTGTCCACGTCGAATCGCGCTCGCGGGTGGGCCGCGGCGATCTCGGCGCCAACACGCGCCATATCCTCGATTTCTACGAGCAGTTGGGCCAGATGCGTTGAGGGAGATGGCCACTAGCCGGCTTGCGGGCCATGTTGCCTTGGCGGTGGCGACGCGCGGGGTGGCAGTCGAGAGCATCCACTACGGGTCGATTGCCGCGGTCGATTCCAAGGGCCGGCTCATCGCTAGCGCCGGAGACCCTGCGGCGTTGACGTTTACGCGCTCGGCCTGCAAACCGCTGCAGATACTGCCCTTGCTCGCCCAGGATGGCGTAGATCGGTTCGCGTTCACGCCCGAGGAGATCGCGCTCATGTGCGCGAGCCATTCCGGCGAACCCAAACACATTGATGCGGTGCTGGGGATCCTCTCGAAGATCCGCTGCAGCCGGCGTGATCTCCAGTGTGGGGTGCATGTGCCCCTGCTGTATCAAGCGCTCGGCCGGCAGCCGAAGGCAGGCGGGGCGTTTAACGCGCTCCACCATAACTGCTCCGGGAAGCATGCGGGCATGCTGGCGCTCGCCCGCTTGCTCGAGGCCCCGATCGAAGACTATCTCAAGGTCGAGCACCCGGTCCAGCAGCGGATCTTGGCGGCTATCGCGAGCGTGGCGGACGTACCCCTGGGCGACATCGTCGTCGGAATCGACGGCTGCAGTGCGCCCAACGCGGCCATCCCTCTGCGGGCGCTGGCGCTGGCCTATGCGCGGCTCGCGGGCGGGGAGGGGATGTACGCCGAGGTGCGCGGGGCCGTTTTCTCCGCGATCACCGCCCACCCCGGTATGGTGTCCGGGAGCGGCCGGTTTGATCATGCATTGACCCAAAGCGGTCGCGGGAAGTGGGTGAGCAAAGGAGGCGCGGAAGGCGTCGAGGGCATCGGCATCAAGGGTCGCGGCTGGGGGATCGCCATCAAGATCGCGGACGGCACGCCACGCGCGCTGCACGTGGTCACGATCGAGGTCTTGCACCAGCTCGGGGTGTTAAAACCACCGCTCGCTAAGGCGCTCATCCCCTACCGCCGGGTGTCGCTTCCGAATGCGCGGGGGGTGGAAACCGGCGAGGTAATACCGGTGTTTAAACTAAGCTAGGGAAGCTCCGCGCAGCCCATCTGCTTTGTCGCGTGCTCGCTCGTCGCTCGCCTATCTACCTGATATGTCTCGCGACTCGCTCCGCGGCTTCGCGCATCTAGGCTTGCTCGCGACACTTTTGCAGAACTTCCCTAGGGATGCGATCAAGCAAACTCGCCGAGCGTCAGCCCGAAGCGCTGAAGCGCTCCGGGCTGTTTCCGCGCCCGGTTTACTGGTTCAAGCGCACCCGGGTCCTTGAAGCCCCTGCCACGGCCGGTGTCGTCGCAAGGACCGACATGAGGGCATCGCCGCCAACGCCCATTTCATGTGAGCGCCCAAGATCCTCTGTCTGTATTCCAGAACCGCAAAACCCGGAAGCCTTGAGCTTCCAACCACGCGGTCCGCTGCGCATCCTCTTCCGCGTGTTGTCCGCCGTCCACCTCGACGATCAGCCGGCTTCTCCAGACACACGAAGTCGACGATGTGCCCCAAGGGCTGCTGGCGCCGAAACTTGTACCCGCCGAGTTGCCGCAGACGTAGATGACGCCACAACAGGCGTTCAGCGTCGGTCGGATGCTTTCTCAACCTGCGGGCGCTGGACTGCCTCATACCCTCCATCCCAGGGCGGTGGGAGCGGCGATCCCGAGAGCGCCGCGGCCACCTCATCGCGGCAGAAATCGACCAGGGCTTCGACCTCGCCGACATCCCCGAACGTCGGGCATGCCCCCTCGGCTTTCTTCTCCGCCTTGGCGAAAGCCTTCTCGAATTCCTTCACGCATTTGGCGGTTTTCGCGGGCTTGCCGTCCTTCACACCGTCCGCCTCCGCCTTCAACAGGCACTCCGCCTTCTTGCCCGAAGCCTTGAGCTTGGCAGCCTCGCAGTTTTGCGCCCGTCTCTCCCACGCGCTGGCACCACCCTTGGCATCCGCCGTGCCCGCCCCGCCCAAGGTGCTGAAACCGGGCGCAACGAGCGAAGAGTCGGCAGGCCAAGAGTGTGAACCCTTACACCCGGTGCAGGATCAGCTCCAAGACGACCTTGGTGCCGAAATAGGCCAGAAGGAGGGCTAGGAAACCCGCAAACATGTAGCGCAGGGCGGTCCTGCCGCGCCAGCCGAATCGATAGCGCCCCCAGAGCAGCACCGCGAAGATACACCAGGCGGCAAATGAAAGCGCGGTTTTATGCACCAGGTGCTGAGCGAAGATATCCTCCACAAACATGAGACCGCTTAGGAGTCCGAGGCTCAGCAGAAAGAAGCCCGCGATGATGAATTGGAACATCAAGGATTCGGCGGTTTGCAAGGGCGGCAAGAGTTGCATCGCGGCCAGGTAACGGCGCGTCCGCAGCAGCCGTTCTTCCACGGCAATCACGACCGCTTGCAGCGCCGCGATGGTCAGGAGACTGTACGCGGTCACGGACAGCACGACATGCAACCTCAGCCCGAGCGGCGCCGATGCCAGCAGCAAGCGCTCGTTCGGGAACAGCAGCTCCAACACGATCCCAAGGCCCGCGCTTGGCAGTAGCACCAAGGCGAGGTTCTCTACCGGCGCGACCCATGATGCCACGACGACGACACCCGCCACGACCCAGGCCACGAGCGAAACCGTATTGAAGATCCCCAAGTTCAAGCCCGAGCCGGTGAGGATCCCTTGGTACAACACCGCGGCATGCAAGGCGAGCGCGAGGAGCGCGAGGATCGGCGCCGGACGCGTGGCGGCGGATCCGCTCCGTGCGCGTTCCACGATGCCGCGGGCGATGTGCATGGCGGCGGCAAGATAAAAGACGATGGCGAGGACTGCGAAAACGGCGATGTTCATAGCTGCACGGCTCGTGGGCATGATGACACAAAGCGATTCGAGGTAGAAGGCGGGTTCTTCGCGGCCTGCTCAAGGGATTATGTTAGTATGCTTCGGCTCCTAGCAAACCCTGGATCGCGCCGCCATGTTTGACAACCTCTCCCAACGCCTAACGCGCATTGTCAAGGAACTCCGCGGGCAAGGCCGCCTGACGGACGAGAATATCCAATCGACCTTGCGAGAGCTGCGCATGGCCTTGCTCGAAGCCGATGTAGCCTTGCCCGTGGTGCGTTGGTTCGTCGAGCATGTGCGGACGCGCGCGGTGGGCGAGGAAGTTGTCACGAGCCTCACCCCCGGACAGGCATTCATTCGCGTCGTCCGCAACGAATTGACGGCATTGATGGGCGAACAATGCGAAGGCCTCGATCTGAACCGGCCGCCGCCGGCGGTTGTGTTGATGGTCGGCTTGCAGGGGTCGGGCAAGACCACATCGGCCGCGAAATTGGCCCGCTACCTGAAGGAGCGCGAGAAAAAATCGGTGCTCGTGGTGAGCTGCGATGTGCATCGACCGGCGGCCATCGATCAGTTGAGCGTGTTGGCAAGCGAAATCGGTGTCGAATGCTACCCGGCCGACCCGGCGCACGATCCCGCGGCGATCGCCTCCGAAGCGCTCTCGCATGCGAAAAGGCGATTTCACGATGTGCTCATCGTCGATACCGCGGGACGATTGCACATCGACGCGGAGATGATGGATGAAATCACGCGCCTTCACCGGGTATTGGATCCGGCCGAGACCTTGTTTGTCGTCGATAGCATGATGGGCCAAGACGCGGTCAATGCGGCGCAGGCCTTCGATGCGGCCTTGCCCTTGACGGGGGTCATTCTTACCAAGACCGACGGTGATGCGCGTGGAGGGGCGGCACTCTCGGTGCGCCGGGTCACGGGTAAGCCGGTTAAATTCGTAGGCGCCGGCGAGAAGAGCACGGCGCTCGAGCCATTTTATCCGGATCGGGTGGCCGCGCGCATTCTGGGCATGGGCGATGTGCTCGGGCTTATCGAAGAGGTGGAACGGAAGATCGATCGTGAACAGGCCATGGACATGGCCGAGAAACTCCACAAAGGCCAGGGATTCGATCTCCGGGATTTTCGCGATCAGATCCGGCAGATGCGGGGGATGGACGGCTTGGGGAGCTTGATGAGCCGCTTACCGGGACTGTCGGATGCCCCCCAACACATGATGGACCAAGTCAATGACAAAGAGCTGGGTAAGACCGAGGCCATCATCAATTCGATGACGCCCAAAGAACGCCGTTATCCCGACAACATCAAGGCCTCGCATAAACGCCGGATCGCCGCCGGGTCCGGCACCCAAATCCAGGATGTGAACCGCCTGTTGAAGCAATTTACCCAGATGCAACGTACGATGAAGCAGGTCTCGAAAAAGGGCGGGCTGGGGAAGCTCATGCGCTCCATGTCCGGGCGTTTCCCGCCGGCATAGCCCGCGAGCCGCATGCCCGATCCGGCGGTAGCGGTCGAGGGCCTGTCGAAACGGTTTGGCGCCGTCGTGGCCGTGGAGAATATCAGCTTCAGCATCGAGCGTGGATCCATCTGTGCGCTCCTCGGCGCGAACGGGGCGGGTAAGACGACGACGCTGGCCATGCTCCTCGGCTTGGTCACCCCGACGGCGGGCGGGATCCGCGTCTTGGGAAGGGATCTGCGGACCGATCGTTATAGCGTATTGGCGCGCATGAACTTTTCCTCGCCTTACGTCGATCTACCGCAACGGCTGACCGTCGCTGAAAACCTCGATGTGTACGCACGTCTCTATGGGGTGCGTGATATCCAAGCGCGCGTCACGGAGCTTGGGCAGCACCTCGACATCGAGGGTTTGATGCGGCGCGAGTACCGGACGTTGTCGGCCGGCCAGAAGACCCGCGTGGTGCTGGCCAAGGCCCTGCTGAATAGACCCGAGTTGGTGTTACTCGATGAGCCCACGGCTTCCCTCGATCCGGACAGCGCCGATCGCATCCGTCAGTATTTAGTTCACTACCAGCGCAGCAACGGCGCGACCATCCTTCTGGCCTCGCACAACATGACGGAGGTCGAGCGGGTCTGCACTCAGGTGCTGATCATGCGATCGGGGGAGATCGTCGATCGCGGGAGGCCTATGCAACTGATCGCAAAATATGGCCGCACGACGATGGAAGAGGTCTTCTTACACATCGTCCGCAACGGGGATCCCGCGGACAGGCAGGCACGGTACAGCGTGCGATGATCGCGGTTCCGGAGCAGGTCTTCTCGGCGCGCCGCATCGGGGCAATGATACTGCGCTACCTGTATCTTCTGCGCGGATCGTGGCCGCGGATCCTGGAACAAGCATATTGGCCCACCGTGCAGATGATCCTATGGGGGCTGGTCACGCAATTTTTCGCCACCAATAGTTCCTGGGTGGCCCAGGCCGCCGGGGTCTTGATTGCGGCCGTGCTGCTCTGGGACGTGCTGTTTCGGGCGCAGCTCGGGGTTTCGGTCGTCTTCATGGAGGAGATGTTCGCCCGCAACCTCGGTCAGCTGTTCGCGAGTCCGCTGCGTCCTTACGAGCTGGTGCTAGCGTTGATCAGCATCAGCCTCGTGCGTACCTGTATCGGGGTGGGAACGGCGGCGCTCCTCGCGATCCCGCTCTATCAGTACTCCATTTTTGCGATGGGTATGCCGCTCATCGCGTTTTTCGCCAACTTGCTGATCTTCGGCTGGGCCATCGGACTTTTGATCTGCGCGCTCTTGCTGCGTTTCGGCTTGGGTGTGGAATCGCTCGCCTGGGCCTCGATTTTTGCCATCGCCCCGATCAGCGGGATCTATTACCCGATCGCCACCTTACCCGCCTGGCTGCAACCGCTGGCGTGGTGTTTGCCCAGCAGCCATGTGTTCGAGGGAATGCGGACGGTGATGTTCGAGCACCGCTTCGATGTCGATCGATTCGCCGCGGCGGCGGAATTGAATGTCCTTTATATCGGATTGACGGCGATTGTGTTCCTGCGGGTGTTCGAAGTCGCCCGCGCGCGCGGGTTACTTCTGCAAAGCGGTGAATAGGCGCGAGAGCTGAGCTTAGCCGCGTATCGCCGGGGGTCGTGCGATCTGAACAATGCAAAGCCCGAGCAGCACGATAAATAACCCGAGCGCCCACTCCGCGATCGAGAGACTCAAGAAGCTCCACCCGATCTCCGCGCATTCCCCGCTGCCGCGCAGGATCTTGGCGAGGGCTTCGAGCATGGGGTAGGTGTCCATCAAATAGTCGAAGCCCGGACCGCATTGCGGTACCTGATCCGGCGGCAGGCGCTGTAACCACACCTGCCTCCCGGCGACGCCGCCTCCGGCGAGCGCGGATAAACCGATGAAGGCGCTGTAGACGCGGCTGCCGGTTCGCGCCGGAGCGTGCACGGCGGCGAGGAGCCCCAAGAGACCCGCGCCCGCGAAGAGCAGCCGTTGAATCATGCACAAGGGACAAGGTTCGAGTCCTTGCACGATCTCGAGATAAATCCCAAACCCGAGCGACCCTCCGCAGAGCAGGAAGATGAGTAAAAATGCAACGCGGTCCGGTATCATGGCCGCCGAGTGGTTTCGCCTGTTGGTCAAGAGCGTATTATACGCGGCGATGCCGTTGTGAAATACTTCGCCCAGCCTGTCGTTGTTTAATAGGCGGAAACTCGTGGAATTGTATGGGAACATGCTTGTCAAGAGAGGGGCATAGGGACTTGGATAGCCGCACGAGCATCTGCCATATCACGACCGTGCATCCGTTGGGTGATACGAGGATCTTTCATCGGGAGGCGGCCGCAGTTAGCGGAGCCGGGAAATACTCGCTGGTCCTCATCGCAAGAGGCAGCCCGGAAGCCGTCTCTTCCGGGATCGCGGAGGAAATCCAGTTACTCCCCGCGAAGGGGGGGCGGCTGCACCGGATGATCGTGTCCCAGTACCGGGCTATCGGCATGGCCCTACGCGCTAACGCCGATCTCTACCATCTTCACGATCCGGAGTTGCTGCCCGGCGGGATCCTGCTCCGATTGCTCGGCAAACGTGTGGTCTTCGATATCCATGAGGATCTGCCGAAGCAGGTCCGCATCAAACCATGGATCCACCGGCGGTTGGCGCGGCTTTGGGTCTGGGTCGCACAACTCTTTGATGCGCTGGTGTCGAGATGTTTCGACGGCATTGTGGCGGCGACCCCCGAGATCGGCGGCAAGTACCGTGGCAGCCGGATGGTGGTTGTACAGAATTTTCCTGCATGGGAAGAACTAATGTGTCCGTTTTCGGCGCCCGTCAGCGAACGTAAGAACATCGCCATCTATGTGGGTACGATCACCGAGGAACGCGGCCTGCGCTGCATGCTGCAAGCGGCCGATCGGGCTTCGGAACGTCTAAGCGGCGACTTCCGTCTCATACTCGCCGGCCGTTTTGTGTCGGCGAAAGACCGCGAGATCTTCGAGGCTCACGCCAACCAGGACATAGTAGAATACATCGGCTGGCAGGACAGGCGGCAGGTGGGGGAGCTATTGGGGCAAGCGCTGGTTGGGCTCGTGACCCTGCTGCCGGCCGCAGGTTATCTGGAATCCTATCCAGTCAAGCTCTTTGAGTATGGGGCTGCTGGAGTGCCCGCGATTGCCTCCGACTTTCCGCTCTGGCACCGGCTGATGAACGGGTGCTGCGTGTTCGTTGATCCCAGCGCGCCGGAGGCTATTGCGGATGCGCTGGTCGATCTCATGACCGACAAGGTCCAGGCGGAAGCAATCGGCCGCGAGGCACGGGCGCTGGTACGCAGTCGATATAGCTGGGAGTCCGAGGCCGAGAAGCTACTGGCTTTCTACGAGCAGATACTCGGCTCGTGATCGAAAACGGACTTCCGCATGCGGCCGTCGGGGGACATGGCGCCGGCGTGATGAAGGTCGTCTACCTACACCAATATTTCAATACGCCTGAGATGGCGGGGGGGACACGGTCCTACATGATGGCCGCGCGCTTGGTTCAGGCCGGCCATGAGGTCCATGTGGTGACGGCCTTTCGGGATCCCTCGGTTCGCCGAGATGTGTGGCAAGCGCGCGTGGATGGTATCCATATCCACTGGATCCCTGTCAGATATTCCAATCGCATGGGGTTCCGGCAGCGGATCAGGGCCTTTGCGGAGTTCGCCGTCAAAAGCGCCCGGGTCGCCGCCTCCATCCGGGGCGATCTCGTGTTCGCGACGAGCACCCCTTTGACCATCGCTCTTCCCGGGATCTACGCGGCGTGGAGGCTTGGGAGGCCCATGGTATTCGAGGTTCGGGACTTGTGGCCGGAGCTTCCGATGGCGATCGGGGAGCTGCGAAATCCCGTGCTGATTGTCCTTGCGAGGTGGCTCGAGCGCATGGCCTATCGCCGCGCCGCGAGGGTTATCGCCTTATCTCCAGGTATGGCAGAGGGGGTGATCAGGGCGGGATATCCCCGTAGGCGCCTCGCGATCGTGCCTAACGCTTGCGACCGGGCGCGGTTTCAGAACGTGCGCGGCGGTATCCGCGATGTGTTTCCGGGGCTACGGTTCGCCGATTCGGACCGCCTGGTCCTCTACGGCGGGACGTGTGGCCGCATTAACGGCGTCTCCTATTTAGTGAGGGTCGCAGGCCACACGGCGGCCGTCGCACCCCATGTGAAGTTCTTGATCGTGGGCAATGGGGCAGAGCGCGGTCTCATTGAGGGCGAAGCCGAGCAATTGGGGTTGTTGAATAAGACGGTTTTCGTGTGTCCTCCCGTCGAAAATCACAGAATGCCGCTGGTTCTCGCCGGATGCGACGTCGCGACGTCCTTATTCATCGACCTGCCCGAGATGTGGAACAACGCGGCAAATAAGTTTTTCGATGCGCTGGCCGCGGGTAAACCGGTCATGATAAATTACTCGGGCTGGCAGGCGGATCTCTTGCGGAGTTCCGGTGCCGGCATCGTGGTTCCGCCTGATGACCCCGCGAAGGCCGCTGCGATGTTGGTCGAGTTCCTGATGGACTCGGAAGCGGTGGGCAGGGCCGAGTTGGCTGCCCAGCGGCTCGCGGCGGAGGAGTTTGATATAGACAAGCTCGCCGCGCGATTTATTCAGGTCTTAGAGGATGCGGCTCGTACGGCATAGCCGCCGCGGCCAGCTTCTTCGGCGGGGAGCGGTCTTCTAGAATCGATCCGAGACCGCACCCGATGTCGCAGGCTCAAGCGGCTACCCTTCCGGCGCTCGACGCCGTGCTCTTGCGCCCATTAGGCACGGCCCTCGGGCCAGTCGCGACCGGCTTGCCGGGCTGCGCGACCATGGACATACCCTGCGCAAAGCACGCTCGAGTCGATTCCGTGACCACCTCGACGGCCTTGCGCATGTGATCCACCGCAAGATCGTTGTACTCACCGGCGAGCTTCGCCTGGCGCGACCAGAGCTTACCGGCGCCGTTTGACTCGCTAAGTAGCTTCATCTGGCTGGAGCCCATATTCACCCAGGCGCCCGCCAGGTCCAACTGCTGCTCCACGAGCTTCGTCACGGCCGTCGCGGTGATCTCTCCGCACTCTTTCCACGCGTTTAACGCCAAGGTGATATTTTTGCTAGGCACATCGTTCAACATGTTCAACATCGCGTATACTCCTCATTCTTGGACTGTGGGCAGGCCCCCTGGCAACCCGCACCGCCGCGATCGATCCCGTTCGTGGTAGAGGGAACCTATTGTGTGCATGCGTAGGGGGGAGTCCATCCCATTAGGGCGGGGTCTAGCAAGACTTTGATTTTCTCCTTTTATTGGTTCTTTTTGGTGGAGTCCATCCCATTAGGACGGGTCTAGAAAGACACTGCGCCTCCCCTTCCCCTACAGCATGCTAGTCTTATGTTACGCTGCACGACGGCTGAGCCCAGCGGCACAATCATGAAAGCGACGTAGCGGGATCCGCTACATTTGGCGGTGCCCGGGCGCACCGCCTTGCGCAATCCCTGCTATCGCGTCCCCTCGGGAGGCGCTAGAATGCAAGCACGGAAGGGGACCCTGCGCCATGATCGAGAAAAAGACTGACCGGCCGCGACCGCGGCCAACGCCGAAGGGCCTTTCCCGCGCCGGCGCGGGACCGCCCGCGGCCGAAGACGCGGCCCCTGCGAGAGCCCCGCGCGCTTGCCTGGCGGTGGTCGGAATCGGCGCCTCGGCCGGGGGCCTCGAGGCCTTCAAGCACTTCTTCGCCGCCATGCCGCCCGACAGCGGGATGGCCTTCGTGCTCATCCAGCACCTCGATCCGACCCACCAGAGCCTCACGGCGGAGCTGCTCGGCAAGCACACGGCCATGCCGGTCGTCGAGGTCGCGGACGAGATGCGGGTCGATCCGAACCGGGTCTATGTGATCCCACCGAATGCCTACCTGACCATGAGCGGCGAGACGCTGCACCTGAGCGAGCCCGCCGAGCGCCGCGGCCTGCGCGTGCCCGTCGACTTCTTCTTCCGCTCGCTGGCCGACGACCAGCAGGAACGGGCGATCGGCATCATCCTCTCGGGGAGCGGCACCGACGGCTCCCTGGGGGTGCGCGAGATCAAAGCGGCCGGCGGCATGGTCATGGTCCAGTCACCGGAGACCACGGCCTTCGACGGTATGCCGCAGAGCGCCATCAGCACCGGGATGGTCGATTATGTCGCGCCCATCGAGAACATGCCCCAGGTGCTGGCGCGCTATGTGCGCCACTGGTATGTCAACGGCGCGGCCGCGCCGCTGCCGGTGGCCGAAAAGGCGCCCGATGACCTCCATACCATCATTGGTATCCTGCGGGCGCACGTCAAATACGACTTCAGTTGCTACAAGAAGGGCACCCTCACCCGCCGCGTGCAGCGCCGCATGGGCTTGACTCACACGGAAAAGATGGGCGAGTACATCGAGATCCTGCGGCGCGACAAGGAAGAGGTCAAAGCCCTCTTCAAAGACCTCCTCATCAGTGTGACCAACTTCTTCCGGGAACCGGAGGCCTGGGAGGCGCTCGCGCGCTACGCCATCGCCGCAGTGGTTCGAGAGCATGACAACGAGACGCCGATGCGGGTCTGGGTCCCCGGCTGCGCCACGGGCGAAGAGCCTTACTCGCTCGCCATGCTCCTGTGCGAGGAGCTGCGCAGGGCGGACAAGACCTCTGCGCCCCAGATCTTCGCCTCGGACATCGACCTCGACGCCCTGGCCTTCGCGCGCGCCGGGATCTATCCCGAGAACATCGCCGCCGACGTCTCGCCCGAACGCCTGCGGCGTTTCTTCGTCAAGGGCGAGCACACCTACCGGATCAACAAGGACATCCGCGAGGCGGTGGTGTTCGCAGAGCAGAACATCATCAGCGATCCGCCGTTTTCGAAGCTCGACCTCATCAGTTGCCGCAACCTGCTCATCTACCTCGAATCGGACGTCCAGGAGAAGATCCTCTCGCTGTTCCAATTCGCGCTCCGCGAGGGCGGCTATCTGTTCCTGGGCGGGAGCGAGACCGTGAGTCAAGGGAACAACGTGTTCAAAGCGGTGTCCCGCAAGCACCGGGTCTATCGGCGCGCGAGCCGCCCGGGTTACGTCAGAACGGAGCTACCGTCGGCAGGGCACCGGCAACCGGCCGTGGCGGTGCAGGCCCAGGCCGCGGCGGTCGATCGGCGCGCCCAGCGGCTGACCGTCGTGGCCCAGCAGGTCGTGGCGCAACGTTTCGCGCCTGCCTGCGTCCTCATCAACCGCAGGGCCGAGGTGCTGTATCTCAACGGCCCGGTCGACCGCTACCTGCAGCTGCCGAGCGGCGAGCTCGGCGCAGAGCTCGCCGCCATGGCCCGGCCGGGGCTGCGCGCCCGGCTGCGCACGGCCGTGCGCGAGGCGATCCAGGCCGACCGGGCCGTTGCGGTAGGCGGCGTGCGCATCAAGAGGAACGGCGGGTATTTCGCCGCGCGCCTGCTCGTCGATCCGCTGCGCCACCCTCCGGAGGTCCAGGGCCTCTACCTCGTGGCCTTCGACGAAGAGAACGGCGACCATCGCCCGCGGCTCGCGGAGATCGCGCCGCCCGAGCCGCCACGCGAGGAGATCGAAAGGGCCGCCGACTATGAAGCCTTCATCCACCAGCTCGAAGAAGAGCTGCGCGCCACACGCGAGGACCTGCAAAGCACGGTCGAGGAGCTCGAGACCGCTTATGAGGAGTTCAAGGCCTCGAACGAGGAGATCACCTCCGTCAACGAGGAGCTGCAGTCGACCAACGAGGAACTCGAGACCTCGAAGGAGGAACTGCAGTCGCTGAACGAGGAGATCCAGACCGTCAACAACCAGCTCGAGCAGAAGGTCACGGAGCTGGAAGCGACCAACAACGACCTCAACAATCTCTTGGCGAGCACGGACATCGCGACCGTGTTCCTAGACCGAGGCTTCTGCCTTAAGCGCTTCACCCCGGCCACCAAACGGCTGTTGCGCGTGATCGAGACCGATGTCGGCCGGCCCATTCGTGACTTCGCACTGAACTTCACCGATCCGGAGCTTCTGGCTGACGCCGAACGCGTGCTGCAGCAGCTCGCGCCGATCGAGCGCGAAGTACGAGACGCCGAGGGGCGCTACTACCTGCGGCGTATCCTCCCCTATCGCACCGAGGATGACCGCATCGTTGGTGTGGTCATCACCTTCGACGACGTTACCAACGCCAAGGAGCATGAGCAGGCCCTCGAGCGGCTAGCCGAGGACCTCGACGAGCGCGTGCGCAAACGCACGGCGGAGCTCGAGGCGGCCAACGCGGCCCTGCGCGAGAGCGAAGAATGGCTGAGCCTGGCGGTGCACGGCACCGGCATGGGTAGCTGGGACCTGGATCTCAGGACCGGCACGGGGCGCTGGTCCAAGAACCACTTCGAGATCATGGACTATGAGGCGGTCTCGGGACGGGAGGCCACGATGGAGATGTGGCGCTCCCGCATCCATCCCGGAGACCGGGAGCGGGTCGAGCGCGAGCTCGAAGAGGCCCGCCGCGAGCGTTCGCTTTTTGCCTCGGAGCACCGCATCCTGCGGGGGCCCGAGGGCGAGCCACGGTGGCTCTCGGCCCAGGGCCGCTTCTTCTATGACCGCGATGAGGCGGTGCGCTTCGTCGGCGTCGTCCAGGACATCACCGAGCGCAAGCGCATGGAACAGCGTATCACCGAGCTGGCCGAAGAGGAGCGGCAGCGACTGGGCCGCGAACTGCACGATGCGCTTGGGCAGCAGATGAGCGCCATCGGCATGCTGGCTGCCGCGCTCGCGAGCGAGCTCCCCACCGGGACGCCCGGCGCGCACAGCGCGGCGCGGCTGGAATCTATGGTGGACCAGGCCAAGGCACAGCTCGCCAGCATCGCCAAGGGCCTCTTGCCCGTCTCGGTGGACGCCCAGGGCCTCTCTATCGCGCTGGAAGGCCTGGCGGAGGAGCTGACGGAGCTGTACCGGGTCCCCTGCCGCTTCGAGGTGCAGGGACACCCTCAGGTGGAAGATAGCTTCGCGGCCACGCAGCTCTACTTCATCGCCAGCGAGGCGGCCCGTAACGCGGCCAGGCACGCGCAAACCGGCGAGATCGTGATCCGCCTGGAAGACCGCGACGGGGTCCACGTCTCGGTCCGTGACCAGGGGGTCGGGATCCGGCCGGAAATTGCCAAGGCCAGACGCGGTTCCGGCCTGGACATCATGCGCCACCGCTGTGTCCTGGCTGGCGGCATCCTGCAGATCGCGTCTCCGCCGGAGGGCGGGACGCTGGTCCATTGTCATCTACCGAAGGGGGTGGGAGAGGATGCGCGCTGAGGCAGAGCCCGCGCGGCGACCGCGAGCAAGCGCCGATAGCCCGATGCGCGTGCTCATCGTCGACGATCACGCGCTCGTCCGCGACGGGATCCGCATGCTGCTTCGGCAGGAGCCGGGTCTCGAGGTCTGTGGTGAGGCCGAGGGCGTGGTCGATGCGAAGCGCCGCATCGATGCGCTAGCACCCGACATCGTGATCGTCGATCTCATGCTCAAGGACGGCAACGGGCTGGATCTCATCAAATGGATCGGGGAGCGACATCCCGACACCAAGACCATCGTCGCAACCATGCACGAGGAACGCGTCTATGGGGGGCGCGCCTTGCGCGCCGGCGCGAGCGGCTTTGTCAGCAAGCAGGCCAACTCCCGCGCCATCATCGAGGCGATCCGTGCGCTCCGGAGCGATTGGCTCTATTTCAGCGAAGCCCTAACCAAACGCATCCTCCTGCGCACCCGCAGGGGCGAAACGCACCTCGAACGATCGCCCATCGAGGGGCTTTCCGATCGCGAGCTGGAGGTCTTCCGGTTGATGGGAGCGGGCCGGACGACGCGCGAGATCGCGTTGATTCTGCACCTGAGCCCGAGCACCGTGGAAACCTATCACCAGCGGCTTAAACACAAGCTCCAGATCCCGAACACCGCCGAGCTCCGCTTCGAAGCAACCCGCTGGGCGCTGGAACAAGAACATTCAACCTCAGTATTTTCTAATCCTACAATGAGCCTGAAAAGGTAATAGAGGCTGGGCTAGGCTGGGCCCTCTAGGGTGAAAGAGTACTGGCCGTCCCGCGCCTTGCTAATTCGCGTGTACAGAGGAGCAAGCGGCTTGTGTTTCCGCACGGCGGTTCGCCCTTCGGTGTCATTCGCAACTTGAAAGTATGAACACAGCGCGCCCGTGGTTGCTGGCTGATATCGGTGGATCACGGACCCGGATCGGCATTCTCAACGACCGCGACGAAATCACGGCGATCCGGATCCTGTCGAATGACGCGCTGCCGGACCTGGTCTCGGCGCTGCAGCTACCTGGAGGAGGAGGGGACACAGCCGTCTATCCGTGCCGGCGCGCTGGCGGTCGCCGCGCCCATCGTGGGGGATCGCGTGCGCGTGGTCAATCGCGGATGGTCCTTTTCTATCCAGGGGATCAAGGAGGCGCTCGACTGGGAGCGCATCGAGGTGATCAATGACTTTACCGCCGTTGCCTATGCGTTGCCGCGGCTCGAAGCTTCGCATCGACATCAGATCGGCGCGGGGGAACCGCAAGCGAACGCGCCGCTGGGCGTGATCGGGCCGGGCACCGGCCTCGGGGTGTCCGGGCTCATCCCCTACCGCTCGGAGTGGGTCCCGCTTGCAAGCGAAGGAGGGCACGTTACCTTGGCGCCGATGAACGACGCCGAAGCGGCTGTGCTCGGGCGTCTGCGGGCCCGCTTTGGGCACGTGTCCGCGGAGCGCGCTGTGTCCGGACCCGGGTTGGTGGAGATCTATCAAAGTCTGGCGGCGCTCGCCGGTGATGTGGCCTCGGATCGAACCCCGGCCGAGATTACGGCTAGATCCCTACGCGGAGAGGACCGCTATGCCGCGCAAGCCGTGGACATGTTCTTCTGCTTTGTTTTCGCGAACGCTTTGTCGACAAAGGGCGGTATCGGCGTTACTTAGAGACCCTGCCGACCTATCTCCTCACCCATCCCTTTCCCGCCTTCCTCGGGCTGCGGGCGCTGGTGCGCTTCGGCGGGTTCGTGGTCGACGTACCGATCGATAAATCCCCGCCTCTAAGCCGTGAGAGCAAGGTTTCAGTCATTTGCGGCGCCACGATCGCGGGCGTGCTCCTCCTTGATAATGGTGATCCGTTTATCGACGACGATGAATTCGCCATCGATGATCGCTGGGTCGCCGGATTTTTTTATGCGGCGTTTGATCCACCAAAAGCGCATTCCGAGGATCGCCCCCAGCACTAGGAAAACACTAACAAAAAGTGCAAAGAAAAAACCCGCGAAGAGGATCGTGATTGCAAAGGCCGGGACTAGGAGCAGGGCGGCAAGCCATGGCCTGCCGCGGATTTTTTCATGCAGATTGTTCATGGCAATGTGAAGGTGGCGAAAAGCTAAGGTCGATCCGATAACGGCTATCGATTCCTGCGAAGCTCGCCGCAGTATGCATTAAAGATCTGCTCAGCACCATAGGCGTTACGCGCGGGCGGCGGGGCAGGGGAGTCGCTTGAAAAAAAGGAGGCACATCCCTGTGCCAAATGAGCCGCATGTCGCGGCGGGGGGAGGAGGCAATCGCGTTACCTGCGGTTGAGTGGATAACGAATTGATTCGTAGAATACCGAATGATGCGCGTAAGAATCGCGGTAATTTGTCACAAAATTTTTGTGACAAATTCACGAAATGGGAGATAGTTTAGGCCGGCGGCGCGGATGCGCTATGCTGGTCGCGGCCGTGCATGAGCCGATTAAGCCAGGGAGCGATCAGCCACAGAAGAATTCCGGCGCCACACGAAGTTGCAACCAGGATCAGGAAAAAGTCCGCTTGGCCGCCTAGGATCGTCACGACGCGGCCCGCGCGAAAAGCATCGAGCATGCCCGCGAAATAGCCGGCCGCGAGATTGGCTGCAAAGTTGGCCAAGAACCACACTCCCATCAACATCGAGGCATACTTGAGCGGTGCGATGCGAGTGACGAGGGCGAGGCCCACGGGGGAGAGGCAGAGCTCGCCGCAGGTATGTAAGAGATAGGCAGCCCCCAACCACAGCGGGCTAACAGGCGTACCGCGATCGCTCTGCGCCGCGGCGAACACCAAGACCAGGAAACCGCTCCCGAGGAGGATCAATCCCGATGCCATTTTTACCGGAGTTCGCGGCTCCAAACCGGCGGATCCGAGGCGTAGCCAGAGCATGGAAAAAAGGGGCGCGAGCAACAGAATGAAGGCGGGGTTGACCGCTTGAAACCAAGCCGCCGGAAATTGCTCCTCGGCCAGCAACCAGTGTAACCACCCCGGCGTGCTGCGATCGGTGCTGCGCTCGGCGAACACCGTCATGGAGGAACCGGCTTGCTCGAACGCCAGCCAAAAGAACATCACGAAGAACGCCATCACCAGCATCGCCGCGATCCGCTCTTTTTCCTCGCGGTTTAACGGCGGACGTGCTTGAGCATCCGGCGTGCGTGGCGCGTTCGCTATACCGATGTCTCCTAGAAACCGTTTTCTGCCGCCGAGATAAATCGCAAGCCCGGCCAGCATACCGGCCCCGGCCGCCCCGAAACCGTAGGCCCACCCGAAGCGGCTGCTGTGCGCTAGATAGCCGCAGATGAGCGGGCCGATGAGCGCTCCGAGATTGATCCCCATGTAGTAAATGGTAAAGCCGCTGTCGCGGCGGGGATCATGAAGCCCATAGAGCTGGCCGACCATCGTGGAAATGTTGGATTTGAAAAACCCGGTGCCTAACACCAAGAGGGTCAAGCCGGAATAAAACGCCACGGTATTTTCGAGTGCGAGAGAGAAATGCCCGAGCGCGATCAAGATGCCGCCGGCGACGAGGGCGCGGTGAGTGCCGAAGTAGCGGTCGGCGAGGTAGCCGCCGATGACCGGAGTGAGATACACGAGTCCCGTGTACCAACCGTACAATTGTCCCGCGCGCTCGACCGTCCAACCCAAACCGCCGCGCCCGGTCTCCGTGACCAGAAACAGGATCAGCAGCGCCCGCATCCCGTAATACGAATATCGCTCCCACATCTCCACCACGAACAATAGCGCCAAACCGCGCGGCTGACGCACCATGCTTGGGCGCCGTGGGGCTTGCAATGGATGATTTCCGCGCACCGATTTTGTAACCTCCGTCTTGGTCTTCTACTATAATCACGGAATTCATGGGCACACGCGCCACCTAAGCCCGAAATCATAACCCAATGTTGTTCTGGACCCTTCAGCGCATTTTCGGCACTTGCACGATCATCGTCTACATCGTGCCCTTGATCCTCCTTGACCTTGAGGCGGTCAAGCCGCTGCTGTTTGAGCCCCTGACGTGGATCTTGATCATCCTGCAAGGCAACCGGCACTCGATCCTCGGCATGACGCTCGGGTTGCATCGGTACTTTTCCCACAATGCGTTCAAGGCCAAGCGCTGGTTCGAATTCGTGATCGCCTATTCGTGCGCGGCGGCCAACCAAGGAGGCATGTCCTGGTGGGCCGCGAATCACCGCCATCACCACTTCCACTGCGATACCCTAGAGGACCCGCACTCACCCATGGCCCGCTCGGTCCTTTACGCCTGGTTGGGTTGGCCCTATGCCCTGAGGAATGCGCGCCGCCGTATCAAGCTGCGCTATCCCGAGACGGCATGGCTCGACAAGTGGTGTTTTGTTATCCCGTGGGTGGAATGGCTGGCGGTCTGGGCACTGAGTGGATCGCGGGCGTTTTCCACCCTGGTGGTTTTGGTTCCCGCCTTTTTGTCGCCGTTCGGAACGCTTTGGTTCAACGTCATGTCCCACCGCGGCGCGCCGGATCCCGAGGGGTGCACGGCGCGTAGCTATCGCGTGCCGTCGGCGGTGCTGCTCGGGGAATCCGAACACCGGGATCACCATGACTTCCCCGGTAAGGCCAGACGGCCGGGCCCCGATCTGCCTTACCGGCTCGTGTTGCGCCCCATGCAGCGTTTAGGCGCCATATGGGGGTTGCGTGAATGAATGGCCTTGCCTTCAGTTAATTCGCGAAAGATGCCCCTATGCTTCGCAGTAAACCCAATACGTCCTATCAGGGGGCGCCGACAGGCCATGGGAGAGAACGATGAGCAACGAAGTTGATCCGGTCGCGGGGAGATGGTACGAACACATCGAGCGTGGCCAAAAATTCGAGGTCGTCGATGTGGACGATGAGCGTGGAGTCATCGAGGTTCAGTATGCCACCGGCGAAATTGACGAAATGGATATTGACGAATGGTGCGATGTAGAGATCGAACCGATCGAGATTCCCGAGGAGCGGATCGGGCAGAGCGTTGTGTCGAGCGGCCTAGAGCCCGGCTATGAGAATGAAAAGAAAGGATCCAAGCCGAGCGACGAGGAGGCCGCGTTCTAAACATCCTAAGCGGCCGTGGGAAGAAAACGAAGAAGAAGAGGAGGAGGATGAGGAAAAAGAGGAAGATGACTGGGCCGACGGCCTTGATGAAAACGAGCGCTCGCGAGACGAAGACTGAACGCTCCTCGCCTCACCGGCATCTGTAAGCAGTGTTAACGCGCACCCACTCATAGTCTCAAAATCACCTTACCGCGGCACAAATAATGCTGCTAATAGCCCATGAGTCCCGCATCGGGCTCGCGGGTCCAAGATGCTATGTTAGCAGGCGAGGTATTCACTATGAGTACGCAATTACACGTGGTTTTAAGACATGCGGCGCGGGCGTTTATGTTGTGGGGATCGGGTTGGAAGCACCGGCGGATCAAGGGCCATACCCAGCAGTACACGGAATGGCGAGATCCTATATCGGGCCTCTGGTATCGGGAAGACGCGGCCTTAAGGATCGTCTACGTCGAAGCGCGGCGATCGCGTTAAGGCGTCACCACGCAAGCGTGCTACCACGGTAGCCTCATCGGCATCGCCGGGCATAGCGGCCAGGACCTCTAAATTTTCGGGCAAGAGCTTCAAGTCGCGCTTTAGCATAAGTACGATCAGTTGACCGTAGCGCTTCTCCGCAAGGAAACGATTGAAGTCATCGGAGCTTGCCAGCACGGTGATCTTGCGGCCCGCATAGTACACGTAACCATTGGGGTTAATACCCCAGCTTAAGATCGGCGTATCCGGATCCGCGGCTGCGCGCGCGATCCTTGCCAAGCGAGGCCGCTCGAAGCGATCCTGGCTCCACAACCAGCGAGTGTCGGACACCGCGGCCAGTGCGATGCCGTACATAACGCCCAGGGCGGCGAGATCACCGAGGGGCGTGATGCTGCGCCCGCGCCTCAAAATGAGAGCCGCGCAGAACACCACGGCCACAGCACCCGCAGCCGCGGCGGCGCCTACCGTATTCCCATAACCTGCACCTTTGTTGGACACGGCGATCCATAACAGGGCGCCGAGCGCCAAAAGCGCGTGTAGCGGCAAGAAAACCCACCGCCACGCCGCATGGATCCAGGAGGCGTTTCTACGTAGTACCGCAAGCGTGCCGGCGGCGGTCAAAACACATAGCGCGGGCAGGAGCGGCAGCATGTAAAACCAACGTTGCTGGGGACCGAAATCGAGAATCAAGGCGGCGACTGATACCCAGAGCCACAGCATTAGGGAAGCATCGCTGCGCTCACGCTTGCTAAATAGAACGAACCCGAAGGGAATCAGCAGCAACCAAGGGAGGAGCAACTGCGGCGTGCGATAAAAATAATAGAAATCCAGCGCCGTGCTCGGGGCGAGCAACGATCCCGAGAGCTGACTCCCGGAAAGCCCCGTGCCGCCGAGCGAGGCGTGCACCGCGAACCACCACGGGAGAGTCAGGCACGCGGTGAGCAAGAGACCCGTGACCGGGTGCAGCATGCGCAGGCCGCGGCGAAAACCGCCTGCGAGCGCAAAAAAAACGATGTTGCCGGCCAGCAGCATTGCGGGAAGCTGCGGCCCTTTGGTAAGAATGGCCAGCGAGTATGCCATCCACATGGCATAGCAACCTAGAAGCTGCCGCGAATGATCGGCGGCTTTCCAGGTGGCCGCGAAGACCGTATAACCCAGGGCACACCAAAACGCGTATAAAAGGTCGGGCCGGGCATCGTGAGTATAGGAGAAAAAGCCCGCGCTCGAGGTCAGCAAGAGTCCGGCGAGGAGTCCGGTCGCACGATCGAAGAGCAGGGCGCCCAACCATACAGCGGTAGCGACCAGACCTATGCCGGCCGCGATCGAAGGTACACGTCCTTGCCAGGGCGCGATGTGGCTGGGATCGCCCGCGATCGATGCCACAAGCCACGTGAGCCAATAGCTCAGCGGAGGTTTCGTGAGCCTCGGTTCACCGTTGAAGTAAGGCACGATAAAGTCGCCGCGCGTATTCATCTCTTGTGCGGTCTGAACCACGAAGACTTCATGTCCATCCAGTGGGATGGCGCGCGTGCCTATGCCGGCGACATAGCCCGCGAGTAGCAGCAGCGCCGCGACCGCGCCTCGCCAGCACCAAGGTCTTGTTAAATAACGTCCCACCGTGTCCCGCTGCGCCGCTGACACGGCGGGATCGCGATTAGGATCGAGTGTCATCCCTCACCGGGTCTGAGCGAGAGTGTTTTTTTTACGCGATGCAGCAGGTACAGATTGCGAACGTAGATAAACAGTCCCGCGATTTGGCCCACGATGAAGACGGGATCGAGCTTATGCAGTGAGTAGCAAAGCAGGACTAAACTGCCGGCGACGCTGAAGTACCAGAATGCCGCGGGGATCACGCTGCGTTTGGCGCGCTCGCTTGTGAGCCATTGGATCAGGAACCGGGTGCCAAACAGTGCCTGCGATGTGAAACCGACGATAATCCAAGCTTGTTCGCTCATCATTCAGTTACCTCTTCATAGCTGGGGTTGATCGCACGCCGCTTTAGCCAAAGCACACCAAGCAGATCGACGATCCCCACCCACAAGCGGTTGTGGATCCCGTATTTGGATTGGCCCCTGAGCCGAGGCCGGTGATTGACGGCCACGGATAGCACCTCGCCTCCCTCGCGTTGAATCAAGGCCGGGAGGAAGCGGTGCATGTGGTTGAATGCGGGAAGGTTTAAAAACGCCTGGCGTCGAAGCAGCTTAAGACCGCATCCGGTGTCGGGGATCCCATCCTCGAGTAGACGCGCTCGCACGGCGTTAGCGAGCCGCGACGATAGACGCTTGATCCCCGGATCCCGGCGCGAGAATCGGTGCCCGCAGACGAGATCAGGCCGCCCGCTTGAAGCCGCGGCGGCCGCCAGCAACTTAGGAATATCCGCCGGATCATTTTGCGCGTCTCCATCCAAGGTCACGATCCAATCGCAACGGGCGGCGGCAATTCCGTTGCGTAGCGCCGCGCTCTGGCCGGCATTCCTTGCGTGGCGCAGGATCCGCAAGGGAAGTCGCCGCTCGCGGCGCACGTCCCGAAGTCGTTCCAAGGTATCGTCGGTGCTGCCATCGTCCACGACGACCACCTCATAGTGCACGCGGCCATCGAGACAAGCCTCGATCTCGCCGAGCAGGCCAGCGATATTGGCGGCCTCGTCATAGACGGGGATCACCACCGAAAGCTCATCGAGCGTATTGCTCAAGGGCGCTGTGAAGGTGAGAAGGGGCGCATGTGTGGGCGAGCATTGAACCGCCGCTCGAGCGGGAGGGTGGAATCCATGAAACGCGATCGTGGGGTCGTTTTTGTGATCTTATCAGGATACCCTCCGATTTTTAAAATACCGCATGGTCACCAGGCAATAGCGACGCGAGCCCTACAACAGTCTATTTTTTTCGCAGCACCATGAGCCGGCCCTCGCGGTCCATATCGACCCGGCTTAAGAACGACATTCCGAGCAAGGTTTTGGTCGGGAAGTCGCCGTCGATGATCGTGGCGGGGACGTCCATAAGCTCAATATCCCCGACCCGAACTTTCTTGAGCGTAACCCCGAAGGATTTTACGATTCCCGAAGCTGTCGAGCTGACGCCTTCGTTTCCGATCAGCCTATAGTCGATGCCAAGACGCCGAGCAAGGTGTTTGTTCATCGCTACCTGCGTGGCGCCGGTGTCGACCATGAAACTCACCGCGAATCCGTTGATAGCGCCGCCTACGTTATACATACCCATGTGATTAGGCGAAATTTGCGCCGTGGCGCCTGCCGTTGCGGAAGCGAATCGACTGCCGATACGGTTGCCGAGAGCATAGATTCCGCGTTTTCCCTCGACCTCGATCACGGCTTCTTTACTATTGGCGGATATGAGCGTAATACCCTCGGGAGCCTGGTGCCCTGCGGCGAGTAGACGCTGTTTGCCGTTGATGTCTAGGATGGCCTTATCTTTAAATAGGCCGACAACCATGAACTTCGGGGCCGCGAAACCTAACCCTGGGAACAGAAAGAGAAGTAAAATTAAACACCGGATCCTATTGCCAGGCATAAGGCATCCCCTGAGTCGTTCGGAATTCGGCCTTGGTATCGGCGCGTTTACGGTACCGGTTTACTTAAGCTTGTCGTGGGAAGTTGCCGTGCTAGTGGAAAATAATAGTTAACATAATACACATTATGCGCATTATGCCGAATATATCTCCTCAAATAGATGCGTCCCTGTGGCGGGACGAGTTCCCCCTCACAAAAAATACTATTTATTTAAACCACGCGGGTATTGCGCCGTGGCCCCGGCGTGCCGCCGAAGCGGTAAAAGCATTCGCGGAACACAATGTGCACCATGGCGCTTCGAACTATAGCCATTGGTTGGAGACGGAACGGCGATTGAAAGAGCAGCTACGGCAGCTCATTAACGCCCCCTCCAGCGATGATATAGCGTTGCTGAAGAACACCTCCGAAGGTCTGTCTTTTGTCGCCAGCGGGATCGCGTGGAGCGCCGGTGACAACATCGTGATTTCAGCCGAGGAGTTTCCGAGCAATCGTATTCCTTGGGAAGCGCTGCAATCGCGCGGTGTGGCCGTGCGTCAGATCGAGTTGCTGAATGACCGTCCCTGTCCGGAACAGCCGTTGCTCGATGCGTGCGACGGGCGTACCCGGCTGCTTGCGATCAGCTCCGTGCAATACGCGAGCGGTTTTCGGGTTGATCTAGATTTGCTTGGGGCCCACTGCCGAAAGCACGGGATATTACTTTGCGTTGACGCGATTCAAACGCTCGGGGCGTTGAACTTCGACGTGAGCGCCTGTCACGCGGATTTTGTCGTCGCCGACGCCCACAAATGGATGCTCGGCCCGGAGGGCATCGCCCTTTTTTATGTCAATCCGGCCATCCGCGACGAAATCACGCTGAGCGAGTTCGGCTGGCACATGACACAGGATCCGAACGCATTCGACCGCAAGGACTGGCTGCCTGCGGATTCGGCGCGGCGGTTTGAATGCGGCAGCCCCAACCTGCTTGGAGTGCATGCCTTGTCGGCCAGCTTATCGCTGCTGCAAGAGATCGGCATGGCCGCGATCTCTAGAATAGTGTTGAATAATACGACGTATATTACTGAATTTATTATACTACATCCTGATTTAGAGCTGCGCTCCCCAGCACATCCGGGGCACCAGTCTGGTATCGTGAGCTTCCGTCACCGCCGTCACCTGAGCGAAAGCCTCCATCGAAAACTTCGCGCGGAGGGTGTTGTTTGCGCGATTCGCGGCGGCGCAATTCGATTTTCACCTCACTTTTATACTCCGCGCGATCAACTTGACCGCGCCCTTGAACTTGTCACGGATCGCTGAGGAGCGGCGCGTGCTTTTCAGCGACCTAGACTAAACTTTGTGCGGTGGAACTAACTCAGCGCCACAACCACCTAGTAATGAGGGCACCATTGCTACTACCATTGAGATAAACGCGTAGACAAACCGGGTACTCAATTTAAGGCACGCGCTTTTCAGATCATTCGGAGCACATATGACCACGGATCCGCGAGGACAATTTCTCGAATCGCTGACGGCTTTCACACAAGAGCACCGGGCGAAACATTGGGAAGGCGATTTCAGAGAGTTTCTACAGGACATTCTACCGCAACAGCCTGTGCGCTTTACGCGCAACAGTCACCAGTACCTTTGGAGTATGCTGCGCCGTACCGGGATCAAGGAACGCGAGAACGGCAACGACGCGCGGCCCCACGGCCTATTCACGGATGAGCTTTTCGGCATTACCGATGCGCTCGAACGCATAGCCGATTACTTCAAGGCCGCGAGTGCAGGCTCGGAGGTCGGGCGCCGTTTGTTACTGCTCTTAGGACCGCCTTCGGGTGGCAAGTCCACGATGGTGATCTTGTTGAAACGCGGCCTGGAAGAATACAGTCATACCGACGCCGGAGCGCTCTATGCCATCAAGGGATGTCCGGTCAATCAGAGCCCTCTTCATCTTATCCCGCACACGCTTCGAGGCAACTTCCGGGAGACCTATGGGGTAGAGATCGCGGGGGAGCTTTGTCCGTTCTGCCGGGTTCGCCTCGCGGACGAGTTTGCCGGCGATTTCATGCGTTTCCCGGTCCAGCGTATTTTCATCTCGGAAGCCGGCCGAACCGGGATCGGGACCTATGCGCCCCATGATCCCACCACCGCGGATATCGCCGATTTGGTGGGCTCCGTCGATCTATCGAAGGTCAGTAGGTTCGGCGACGAAGGTGATCCGCGCGCCTGGTCTTGGTCGGGCGCCGTCTATGCCGCCAGCCGTGGGATCTTGGAGATGATCGAGATTCTTAAAGTAAAGCGGGAATTTCTCTATCTACTACTGACACTGACGCAAGAGAAGAACGTCAAGGTGTCCCGTTTCCCGTTGATTTACCTCGATGAGACCATTGTGGCGCACACCAACCTCGCGGAGTTCCAAAAATTCCTGCAGGAACGGGAGAATGAAGCCTTGTTGGATCGCATGGTCATCATCAAGGTGCCGTATACCGTGTCGTACCAAGATGAAAGCCGAATCTATACGAAGTTAATCTCTTCGACGCCCACCTTCCGGGAGGTGCATCTCGACCCCCATGCCCTGGATAGTGCCGCTATTTTCGCGGTTCTGACGCGTTTGCATAAATCCGAGCGCGAGGGTTTGGATCTCAGCAAGAAAGCACGCCTCTACACCGGAGAACAGGTGGAAGGGGTGAGCCTGGCCGAAGTGGGCCGCATCCGCGCTGAGACGCCGGAAGAAGGCATGTCGGGTGTCAGTCCACGATTCGTGATCAACGCCCTCTCGAAAGCGATCACGAAAAGCGAGGCGCGCAGCCTGACCAGCATGGAAGTCCTGCTCGCATTGAAAGACGCGATCGAATCCGATGCCCGCATGGACGCCAAGCAGAAACGCCAGTGGTTGGATTTTTTGGTGGTTGCGCGCAAGGATTTTTACAACCGCTGGGTCAAGGAAGACGTGCACAAAGCCTTGTTTGCCTCCTTCGAGCAAGAAGCGCAATCCCTACTGGAGAAGTACCTCGATGAGGTGGAGGCGACGCTCGATCACCGTGAAATCACCGATCCGATCACGGGTGAATGCAGATCGCCCAATGAACGCTTCCAGCGCGCCGTGGAAGAGAAGATTAATATCTCGGAATCCGGCAAGCTGTCCTTTCGTCAGGAGGTGGTGCGTAAAGCGATGGTCGCATATAAGCAAGGCGAAAAGTTCACGCTCGACAGTCACGCGCGGCTTCACGAAGCGATCGAGCAGTATCTATTCGAGGAGCGCCGCGACGTGCTCCGGCTTGTCACCTCGACCACCCGTCCGGACGAAGATGCGAAGCAAAAGATATCGGCCGTGCAACAACGCTTAGTCGACGAATACGGCTATGACGAGCACAGCGCTAAGGAAGCGTTGAATTACGTAACCACCTTGTTGTCTCAGGAATGAATGGGGAATAAGCGGCAAGGATTACAATACCAATGAACCAGAATGAGCACCGCGATCGAATCCCGCGATCCGAGGACGCGGAGTGGTACGATTTGTTTTCACGCGGCGCCCGTGACTGGCTGCGTCACAACGAAAAGATCCGCGACAGTGTTAAGCAACGCCTGCCCGAGCTGATTGCCGGTTCCGACGTGATCTCCCGTCCCGATAACCGTACGCTGCGGGTGCCCGTAAAGCTTTTAGAGCATTACCGCTTCCGCCTGAAGGACTCGGATCAAAAAGATGGCGTTGGGCAAGGGCAACCAGGTAAGGTGAAGGCCGGAGATATCTTGCGACCGGCGCGTGGACTTTTCGACAGCGCCGACAGGCAAGCCGGGAACGAACCGGGAGGCGTACAGTTGCTGCTCGAATTCAAGGTTGACGATATCGTTGATTGGCTCTGGGAGGAGCTTGAACTTCCGAACCTTGAGCCGCGGCCCGGGGAAACGCTGGTCGATGAACAACTCGTACGCGAAGGCTGGGATCGGCGCGGCGCCCGCTCGCGTCTGGATCGACGGCGCACCTTGAAAGAAGCGATCAAACGCCGCTCGGTCCAAGATGATGCGCCCGATTTCACCAATGAGGATCTGCGTTTTCGGCAACTCGCGAAACGCCAGAGGCCGGCCACGAACGCCGTTGTCTTTTTTCTATTGGACGCCTCCTCAAGTATGGAGGAGGCTGACCGCAAGCTCGCCAAGGCTTTCTTCTTCTGGGTTCTTCAGGGTCTGAGGCGCCAATATTTGAATATAAGTACAGTATTTATCGCCCACACCGCGACTGCATGGGAGTTCTCCGAGGAGGAGTTCTTCAAAGTCACCGCCCAGGGCGGGACCCAGGCCTCGAGCGGTTTCGCTTTGGCGCTGGAAATACTGGAGAAACGATTCCACCCGAGCCGTTACAACACGTATCTGTTCTATGCCTCTGACGGTGATAATTTTATCGAGGATCGCGAGCCATCGGAGGCTGCCTTGGAGAAAGTAGCCGCGGCCGGGAATTTCGTCGGCTATGTCGAGATCGCGCAAACCTTGTCGGACGCCCTCGACACCCAGATGAGCGCCCTATTTCAGAGTTTGCTAAACCGGGGGCTACGCGTCGGGAGCTATGTGGTTGGGGGGCAGGAAGATATCTGGCCCGGCATAAAAAAATTCTTCAACCACCAAGCACAGCACGCCGCTCCCTAGCAACATGAAGCGCAATCCCTACTGCGGTCCATTGGAGCAACTCGCGCACGATCAGGGGCTTGATTTTTATCCCGTTGAGTTTGAGGTGGTACCCCCTAGCTTCATGATGGAGGTCGCTGTCTATGGATTTCCCGTGCGCATGCCGCACTGGTCCTTCGGGGTGCGGTACATCTATCAGCTGGTTCAGCATCGCATGGGACATTCAAAGATTTTCGAGGTGGTTTTCCCCGGAAATCCGGGGCGCGCCTACCTTGCGAACACCAATACGATTCAGGAAAATGCCTTGGTGATCGCGCACGTGCTGGGACACGCGGATTTTTCAAAAAACAATCTTCTGTTTCAGCGTGCGCAAGAGCAAGCCGGGTATCATGTGGTCGAGCAAGCCGCGGCGCACGCGCTCCATATCGAAAACGCTGCTTCGGCCCATGGCCAAAAGCGGGTGGAAATAGTGCTCGATGCCGCGCTCGCACTGGAACAGCATATCGACGACAATCAAACCTTGTCGCGGCCGCCGTATCCGGCGCATGCCGCCATCGAGGATCCGCCTCCCGCCGAGGGATTTCGAAAGCGATTCACCTCGCTACCGGGCGAGGTCCTACGGAAGGTCAGCGGCCACGAGCATGTGCATGCTCCCGTTCCCCCTCATCCCGAGTATGACCTACTGTGGTTTATCGCGCATTATGCCCCGGAGATGGAGGACTGGGAACGCGATATTTTTCTCGCCGTGCGCGAGGAATCCTTCTATTTCTACCCGGTATTTTCCTGTCAGATCATGAACGAAGGATGGGCGTCCTATTGGCATGCGCGTCTGCTCAGGGAAGCGCGTTTTCTGCCGAACGACCTTTACCTAGACGCGATCCGGGCCCATTCCGACGTCGTTCGTCCCTTCGCCGGAGAACACGAGATCGCACTGCAGATCAATCCCTATCATCTCGGGTTCGTTCTGTGGGATCGCCTCGTTGAGGACCGCGGGTTGGATAAAGCCCGCAGGATTATGCGGGAAGAAGATGATTTTAGCTTCGTGCATAATTATCTTGACGAGGAGCTGGCGGCGGAGCTTGGGCTGTTCAGCTATAGCGCCAAACGCTGCGGCGAGATTAAAGTCAATGATGCGGATATCAACGCAATCCGCGAACAGATCTTGTCCCCACGGTATCATTTCGGCGCGCCGCGGATCGGAGTGACGCAGTTACGGACCGACGGCACCTTGGATCTCAAGCACGACGCCATCGCGGACGGGCGCGGACTCGATAGCGAGTACGCCCGCAAGGTGCTCGAATACGTCCACTGCGTTTGGCGCCGGCCTGTCGAGATGCACACGCTCGATGAGCGTAACAGGGAAACCGTCATTAAGGTTGGAATTAAAAGTCACTAAACAGACACCCCGCAGTCCTGCCGCGGGGACCATCGGCCCCTCCTCCAGCGCGAGCCGGGCTAAACATGCAAAATGCGACCGGGAAATTTCCGCACCACGCTCTTGGTGGGCACACAAAAGGGTTTGTTTTGTATGCGCTCCGATCATCGCCGGGAACAGTGGGAAATGGATGGGCCCCACATCGTCGGCTACGAAATCACGCATGCCTGGCTGCATCCGAGAGCCCTGCGTCTCGGGTACGCGGCGGCAAACCATCCCGTCTGGGGCGCCCATGTCTATCGCAGCACGGACGGCGGCCGTAGTTGGTGCCCGTTGCCGGCGGTTCCTTGCCATAGCCCGGGTGAATACCGTTCAAGCCTCGATGCGGTTTGGTTTGTCGCGGCCGCTGATCGAGAGGATCCCGGGCGCCTGTATGCCGGGATCGATCCGCCCGGTTTATTTTCAAGCGCCGATGGCGGTGAAAGCTGGGCCCCGCTAATGGGGCTCAACCGGCACCCGACGCGTCACACCTGGGAACCGGCCCGCGGCGGCTTCGCGGTCCACTCCATTTATGGCGATCCGAGTGACTCGAATTGCCTCTATGCCGCGGTCTCGGCCGGCGGCGCGTTTCGATCCGATGACAAGGGGATCACATGGATCCCGATCAACCGCGGCGTACGCGCGGAGAACATCCCACGCCCGCATCCGGAGACCGGCCATAACATTCACCGCTTAGTCGTGCACCCTACCCTACCCGGCCGCCTCTACCGCCAATGCTATAACGGCACCTATCGGAGCGATGATCGCGGCGCGACCTGGATTGAAATCACCGCGGGTCTACCGAGCGATTTTGGCTATGCCATCGCGGCCGCCCCGGAACATCCCGACATGGTCTATGTGATCCCCGAAGACAATCACCATGTCCGCACTACGGCCGGCGCCAATCTGCGCGTCTACCGCAGCCGCGATGCCGGCGCCAGTTGGCAAGCCCTGACAGGCGGCTTACCCCAGGAACATGTTTATGTCACCGTGCTGCGAGAAGCCTTGGCCACCGATGGTCTTGACCCCGGTGGGGTTTATTTCGGGACTTCCAGCGGACATCTGTTCGCGAGCCGCGATGCGGGCGATCACTGGACCCTGATCGCGAGCTATTTGCCACGCATCCTCTCCGTCCAGGTTAGCATCCATGCATAGATCGACGGGCGTTCGCATCTCGCTGGCCGATGCCCTCGCCATTCAAGGTGGCATCGTTGGTTTTGTGGGGGCCGGCGGAAAAAAAAGCACGCTCTACCGGCTTGCGGCGGCGTGCCCGGGCCGTGTCGCCGTGACCGCCACGGTGCACATTCCGCCGTTTCCAGAGGCTTTTAACGCCCATAGGATCGTCGCCGAATACAGCACGCTCCTCGAGGCGGTGAGGCATACGCGCATGCATCGCACCGTCGCGCTCGCGCAGCCCTCCTCTAAACCCGGGCGTCTACGCGGGCTGGCGCCGAGTGAGGTGCCGCACATTCATGAAGCGGGTGCCTTCGACGTGACCCTGGTGAAAGCCGACGGCGCGCGTTCCAGGTTGATCAAAGCCCCGGCGCCCGATGAGCCGCAACTTCCCGAGCACGCCTCCACGGTGGTGCCGATAGTTTCCGCCCGCGCCATTGGTGAACGGCTTAGCGACTCGATCGCGCATCGCGCCGATCGCATCAGTGCGGTGACCGGAGTCGAACCCGGTGAGATCATCACCCCGGAGCATGTGGCGCGCCTCCTCACCGATGCGCAAGGCGCGCTTAAAGGGATCGGCAAGGCCGCGGTCGTCCCCCTCATCAATATGGTTGACGAGCCCGAGCAAGAAGCGCTCGCCCGTCAGGTCGCCAAATGGGCCCTGGCGCTGACGCGGCGCTTTGATCGGGTCGTGCTTGCATCCATGCTTCGAGACGCTCCGATCGTCGATGTGATCACACGCTAATCCAATTCCACGGCCTGCGGGGGGAGGTTTTCCGGCCGAGGCTCGCTCAAGCAATCTACCAGCCGTCATTACGGCGGCGCCGTTTCGTCAAGTGCGGCGCCAGCAATCCCAACACAATACCCGCCGCAAGCACCACCGCGCCGATCTGAAACCATTTGATCTGATTTTGTTGGTCCTTACCGGCCAACTCGTTTTGGAGCCGCATAACCTCGCTGCTCCGTAGCTTGGCCTCATGATCGAGGGTTTGATTCAGGTGTTTCAACTGAGTCAATTCCGATTGATAAGCGGCAAGCTTCGATCCTGATCCCTTGAATTGTTCCTTGAGTTGCTCCAGCTCGCGTTCCGCACTCGCCAAACGCTCGCGCCGGCTGATCTCAGTGCTGACGAAACGTTTTTCCAGCCAGCCCGATTTTCCCTCCCCATCCACGATCTTCATGTAGCCCGTCCTCTCGTTCCGATCGAGTAGGGTCACGCGCGACCCGGCGGGTACGGTTCCAATAAGCTTAAACTGATTACTGGGCCCACGGTGCAGATAAACGCCCACATCGTCGCTGATATAGACAGTCTGCCCTCCCGCCGCGATGGCGCTCAACAGCACGCAAGCGAAACCTAAGAGTGCTTTGTACACAACGATTCCCCCCTCAATTCTGGCGAGATTCGATAGACATTCGAAGCCGTGATGATAATTATAGGCAGCAACACGGTAGTGTGAAAAATGCCGGGGTGCAACGGTGCGCGATGTGATCGGTTCCGCCCTACCCTTTCGGTAAACTCGACCCGCGGCTATGAGTTCAAGGCTCGGCTCGAATACGGTTCCCGGCCGGAAACGACAGTCGTTGTCCGACAGCTGGCCGGATATCTCGCGTGGGATGCTGTGTTTGTACACAGCTATGTAGCTCACCACGGTGGTTTTGCGCGTTTCGTCATAGGAACGAGGATGAAGGCTGGCTGTAATCGGTGGATTAGAGCTATATACGGCTGGCCCTTCAGGAGCTACTGGATAACGCCGCACGCTATGCGCGCACCTCCGCCGCCGCCCTTCTCGGGTTCATCGGAATAGGTGTCCGATCCCGCGTGGATAATCACTGCCCGGCCCTTGAGATCGCTCATCTTCGGCCGTGGGGCGGTGACCACGCCGATTGCCCGCCCCGCCTCGTCCACGTTGAGGATCGGTAAGTCGCCTAAATGACCCGCGCCTTGCGGACCCTCATGACGGCCGCTCTTGGCCGGGTCGTAATGGTGTCCGGCCGACCACCCGGGCTGGACGGCGCCGTCTTTCTCGCCCGGATCACAGCTCGGATTTTCATGCAGATGAAAGCCATGAGCCCCGGGGGGCAACCCGCCAAGCTCGTGTTGTATCAGGAGCCCTCCCAATCGCTCCGAAAAGGTCAGGGTCCCGAGGACGGTCCCCACACCGCGCTCGTCGATATTGTGTAGGTTGACAATCAGCACCTCCGCCCGAAGAAGTTGGCTCGCCAAGAGGGTAAGAACGCCAAGATAGATGCGCATTTTCATCGTTTCGCTCCTAATATTGTGGTCGGATTCCGAATCGGCCTATGGAATAAGCAGATAATAGACAGGCGCGCTGCGCACCGCTCGTGTACACGTTTTAGCACTGGGCGGCGCGCCGATCAGAGTATAGCGCCCCTCATGCTTCGATCTCTCCCTCGCCTCGAAGCCACCCCCATCTCTTTACGCTTCCCACAATATAGGCGCACCCGGTGGCGAAGGAGACGAGGGAATAGAAGAGGACGCGAAACGGGAGTGAGTCAGGATCTCGAAGAAGCTGCAGCGCCTGTTCGATGAAGCTTAACCCGCGAAATGCATACATACCGCCGATCGCAAATAGGGCAACGGTAAGCAAGGGCAAGCGGCGGATTATGCCTGCTCCCGCGAGCGCATAGCTACCGAAGAGAGCATGCACGGCAGCCAACGAAAGGGTCTGGATCACCGGGGAAGAGGAACCGCTCTCGGCGAGCCGGGCGAGTCGTTGGCCGCCGAAAAAGCTATACGCCGAGGGACCGATCAAGACAATGACAACATGGAGAATGGCAACGAAAAAACTCACGGCTGCCGCCATGAGGAGCCATGCGCGACCCGTGGGTTTCATGAGCTTTACCAAGATATCGAGTGTGGGAGCGCGCATGGGAACACCATGGGAACATCTTCGTGCTAAGCATAGCACTTCAGGGATTAAATTCATTCCCCGCTGCTTAGCGCGCTCGGGATGCAACCTGAACTTTATGCCTCAGTTGGCGAGTGCGCGTGCCTCCGTGGGCTTGGCGGAGGCAAGGGTGCCATCCTCCTGGATGCGTTCCAGCCAGCGTTGCGCCTGCTCGCCGAATCGCTGGCTCTTGCTCGCCGTTTGCAGCGCCGAGGCCGCGCACTTTTTATCGCCTTCGTGATAGCACGATATCCCGAACAGGAGCTGGGCCTCATCGGGAGCTTTGAGTCCGCCTTTATCGAGCGCGGTCGCAAACGATTTCGCGGCGGCCGCCCAGTTCTCCATGCTCATCTGCATCCGCGCGATATTGAGGTGGATCCTCCCGTGCCGGACCCGGGCCGCCGCTTCTTGCAGCGCGCCGATGGCACGCTCGCGTTCGCGCGCCAGCGCCCAACTGTTGCCGAGGAGCTCCAGGTTCTGCGCCGTGCGCGCGATACGCCCGCGCTGGATCTCCTTGCCCAAGAGGCGCGACGCGCTGTAAGGGATGTTACGCTGCATATAGAGCTGGGCGAGGCGGATCATATCGCGCTCCGCGAGCATGTCCTGGGCGTACGCAAGTTCGAGGGTAGCGAGGGCCTCGCCCTCGCGTTTGGAAATAAGATAAACATCGGCCAGGTAACGCCAATACTCCGTCTTGCGCGGATGCTTGGCGATGAGGTCCTTCAATAAGGGAATGGCGTCCGCGTAGCGCTTGCTCTCGAAATACAGCGAGAGCATGAACAGATACCAGTCCTCGCGCGGGTCCTTGACTTTCGCGATCGCCTGCTTGATGTGCGCGAGCGCGGCCTCGTATTGGCGGAGGTGATGGTGGCAGACCGCGCTTAAATAGTGCACATCCGCCGAGGGGTTCTTCTCTTTGACCAGCCTCTGTAGCGACGCGAGCCCCTGGCGATAGTCCTCGATCTGGATGTAGGACTGCGCCAGATTGTAGCGCAGCGCGTGGGTGACATCGCGCGGCAGGGCGCGCCGGGCGAGCGCCGCCTCGATCGCGTCGATCGCTTCCGGGTAGCGTCTCTGGCCGAGATAGGCATAGGCCATCGACTGCTGTGTCAGCGCCGTTTCGTGCGCGTTCCCGGCCACCTTCGGCATGAGTGCCTTCAGGATCGCGAGCGCCTCGACGTGCCGCCCCTTATCCATCGCTTGCCTAGCCTTCATGAGTTGCTCGTAGGTCGATGGCGAGACCGTGTATTTCTGCGCGTCGCCTTTCTCCGCCGCCTCACGCTCCTCGGCTACAGCGGGAAGGCTCAGGACCACTAGGACCAGCAGGGCCGTCCACGACCTCGGGCTCTGGCCTATGACCCTAGGCGTCTCTATAACTGGGTTGTTCATGATTTTTCGTCCTGCAATCTGAACCTAACCGTTTGCAAAGTCCGCCACTGGATGGCCTTGCCGTCGACGAGCTTACGCTCGAACTTCCAGTGGCGGATCGCCGACAGCACGGTGCGCTCGAAAAACCCGGGCGGCTGTGCATGGACGATCTTCGGCGCCCTGACCGAGCCGTCCTCGGCGACCAGGAACTCCACCTGGACGAAGCCCTCGATGCGCCGCGCGAGCGCATGCGGCGGATAGAGAGGCGGTATGCGCACCAGCGGCACGGCTTCGCGGAACTTACCGATCTCCTTACCGCCAGCCGCCATATCGCCGATATACGGTCCGCCGGTGACGTTCATCGGGATCTTCATCTGCGGCATCGGCGCGCTCAGTGCCTCGACGATTGGCCGGCTCACCTTCGGGATCGGCATGTCCGGCGTGGGTGTCTGCTCGGGCTGCTGCGGCTCAGGCGGCTCGACCCGCTCCTCGAGCTCGGGCGGTGGCGCCTCGCGCTTCAGGCGTACGAAATCGACGATCTGCAAGCTGCGCAAAACCGGTCCGGATTGGTAACCGGCCGAGAGTCGCTCCATGAGCAAAAAGAGGGTCAGGTTGATTGCGACGGCCCCGGCCAGCAGAAACAGGATGCGCAGGGCCTTGGCGCGCGGTTCCGCGCCCAACGCCCGGTTCCCGAGATTATCGATGAGGGTTGTCCTCATTCCTCGTAGGCGGCGATCGCCACATTCTCCACGCCCGCGAGGCGCGCCTCGTCCAGGGCCGCCACTAAGAGTTGGATCTGGGTCTCGGCATCCGCCGCGATGATCACGGAGCTGCGCGGGTTCTCGGCGTGCATCCGCTCCACGTTGGCGCGCAGCGCGCGGATATCCACCTTGCGCCGATCGATCCAGACCTCGCCGCGTTTGGTGAGCGAGACGATAATGTTCGCCTTATCCTGGGCGACCGCGCTCCGGGCCGTCGGCCGGTTCACGTCCACGCCGGTCTCGCGGATAAAGGACGAGGTCGCGACAAAAAACAGCACCAGGAAGAACATCACGTCGATAAGCGGGATGACGTTGATCTGAACGCCCTCATAGTCACTGTCCGTATATCTGCGGCGCATGATCACTTACTCCTCATGGGTTGGTAACACTACATCGCTGTCTCTCGCGGTCTTGCATGCTCATTCATAGCTCAGCGCGCACGCGGTCTGCTCCTCGGCGCGCCGGGCGTTCTGGTCCAGGTTGATCGCGAAGTACAGACCCGAGAGGGCCGTGACCAGGCCGGCCAGGGTGCACAGCAGGGCCTCCGAGATCCCGCCCGCGATCCCGCGGCGATTGCTCCCTCCGTAGACGGCGATGACTTCGAAGGTCTCGATCATGCCCGTGACGGTCCCGAGGAGCCCGAGCAGCGGCAACACTTGCACCAGTGTGCGGATGATGGGCAGGGTGCGCCGCGCCGAGGCGCCGAGGCTGGCGGCCAAATGCATGCGCACATAGCGCGCGGTGCGCGAGCGGCGCTCGCGCCGGGAGTCCCAGGTGGCTTGTGCGCGCGCGAGCTCTTGCGGAAAGGTGAAGCGCAAGAACCAGTAGCGTTCCAAGATTAGCACCCACATGCAGAGCGACAAGAGGAGGATAAACGGCATCGCGTTCCCGCCTCGATCGAGGAACCCCAGCAGGCGGTCCAGGAACTCAAGGATGGACGCCATGCGCCTTGGCCTCGCGCTCGGCCACGATGCCCGCCAGCTCCTCCTCCAGCATTTGGATCAGCCGGTTGCTCTTGCTGCTGAGCCAGCTGTGCAGGAGCAGGACGGGGATCGCCACCAGCAGGCCGAGCTCGGTGGCGACGAGCGCTAGCGAGATCCCGGCCGAGACCAGCTTGGGATCGCCCGCACCGAAGAGCGCCATTGCTTGAAAAGTGTCGATCATCCCGGCCACCGTACCGAGTAGACCGAGCAGGGGCGCCGCAGTGGCGAAGACCGCGAGGGTCGGCAGCGAGCGCTTGAAACGCGGCGCCTCGCCGAGCATCGCCTGATCCAGCTTGAAGGCCAGGCTGTCGGCGTCGAGCCGCGAGTTCTGCTCCGCGACCTGCCGTAGCCGGCCGAGCGGGTTGTCGCTCGCCGCCGCCCCGTTCCGCCGCGCGTGCTCGACCTTGCGGCGGGTAGCCGCAAGCGCGATGGTGCGCTCGATCACGATGAGCAAGGCGATCCCGCCGAGCACCAGGATCATGTAACCGATGCTCCCGGCGCGTGCGATGTGCTCGGTCACGCTGGGGGACTCCACCATGAGGTTCAGGATCGAGCCTCGAGAGGGATCGAGCGCCACGGGCAGGAGACCCGATTTCGCGCGCTCGTAGTCCTCGGCTAGTTCCAGGAAGCGCCCCGCGGGCTGGCGGCCGAGCTCTACGATGCGTCCGGTCTCGGGCAGATAGTGCAGATAATGGCCGCCGGAAAGGAGGTTAAAAGCCCCAAGGCGCACGACCTCTTGATCCCGCTGGGTCCCGTCCGGCAAGGTGACCGCCGTCTTAAAGCGCGCGATCGCGCCGGACTCCTGCATCTCATCGAGCATCACCAGCCAGAGCTGTTCCAGCTCATCGATGGAGGGGTTGTCCTTGCGTTCCGCGAGGCGGGCGGGCACAGCGTCGCGCTTGGGCTTCTGCGCCGAGACGAGCGAGGTGGTCAAGAGGCCGTGCGTGTCTTTCGCGACCTGGCGCGCCACGCCGAAAAGCTCCCCGAGCGAGCCGGTCTTTTCTTGCAGGATTGCCGTTTGGGTGTTGAGAAAGAGATCATTCTCTTCATAGCGCGCCTTTAGCCGCTCGCCGAGTCTGCGCTCGCCGCCGAGCTCGGCACGGAGCTTCTCGAGCAGCACCACCTGTTGGTCGCGCGCCTTGCGAAACTCCTGCTCGCGGGCGGCCAGGGCCTTGCTTTCGAGGATCCGCTCCTCCCGGGCCTGCTTGACCAGATCGGCCAAGGAGGCCGGTTCTTTGGCCGCCGCGAACGCTATGCCTCCGAGCGCGAGCAGGATAGCGATGAGCCGTCTCATGACCCCACCTCCACTACCGGTACCGGTAGCTTCAAGAGATCGGGAGCCGCCTGCTTGCGCGCGATGCGCAGCCCGCGCTCGATGTCGTTGCGATACTCGCTGGAAAGCTTCTCGAAGCGCTTGGCTTTGGGATCCCAATAGCCTGCTTCAAGCCCGTCCAGCGTCAGGTAATAGAGCGCGAGCCGCCCGAAGCGCAGGAAATCGACGGCGCGGATTTGCTGCTTGCCTTGGTCATCCTTCTCTTTCAGATCGCCGCGGTAGGCTTCGATGGTACGGCCGTATTCGGTCTCCACTTGGTAGGCCTCCATGAGCCTGCGGTATTTCTCGGCGAGCGTCACCTCCGAGCTGTCCATCATGGTTTTAAGCTCGCCGATCCGCTTGCTGCGCTCCGCTTCCAGGAAAGGCACGTCCATGTTCACGAACTTTTCGAGCGTTTCCTGCATCCGCAGCATCAAGGGCACGATGCCGCGCTGGGTCACCTCGATTTCAGTGAGCTGTTTCTCGACCGAGGCGCGCTCGCTCTCCTGGCTCCGGATCTCCCTGTGCAGTTGCGCGTGGTAGACCCGCAGACCTTCGAGCTCCCGGATGCCGTCTCGGTATTCAGTCAGCATCACTTGCGTGGCGTCATCGAGCTTTTCGACCCGCGCCTGGGATTGGATCCCTTGGTCCTGGTTCTGCGCCTGGGCTCGCACGGCGGCGTCGAGCGACTCGGCCGCGCATGGGCCGGTCATGAGACATACTGCCAGCCCTAGCGCTAAACCCAGCTCGCGCGAGGCATGGGCAGGCGGCCAACCCCGCAGGTATCCTTTTTTGATCTTGCTCTCAATCACCCGCCGACTCGCGACATCTCGACCTTGGGTAAACCGATGCCGGCGCCGTGCCGGATCTCGGAATAGCGATCGCTGCGTCCCCGCCACACGGAGGAAATAAACGCACGGATCTCGCAGTCGCTCGCGCCCTGGCGCAATAGTTGACGGAGATCGTGTCCGCGCGTGGCGAATAAGCAGGTGTAGAACGTTCCGTCGGCCGTGATCCGGCTGCGCGTGCATCCCCGGCAGAAGGGCTGGGTTACCGAGGCGATCATCCCGATCTCCCCTCCCCCGTCACGATAGCGATAGCGGGTGGCCACTTCGCCCGGGTAGTTGCGCTCGAGGGGTTCGAGGGGCCACTCCTTTTCAATGGCGCCGATGATCTCGCGCGCCGGGACCACGTCCTGCATGCGCCAGCCGTTGCTATCGCCGACATCCATGTATTCGATAAACCGCAGGATATGGCCCGTATGGCGGAAGTGCCCGGCCATCGCACCGATGCAATGGTCATTCATTCCGCGCTTGACCACCATGTTGACCTTGATCGGATGCAAACCGGCTGCGGCCGCGGCGTCGATACCGTCCAGTACCCGGCCCACCGGGATGTTGACATCGCTCATCGCCCGAAAGACGGCTTCATCGATGGCGTCTAAGCTCACGGTCAATCGCTGCAACCCCGCCTGCTTCAAGTCATCCGCAATGCGCGCCAACAACGCGCCGTTGGTCGTGAGCGTCAGGTCGCGGGCACCCTCGATACGCGCGATCCCCGCGATGAGTTTCGGCAGATCGCGGCGTAATAGGGGCTCGCCTCCCGTGATCCGGATCTTCTCGATGCCAAGGGTAACAAAGATCCGCGCCAGGCGGACGATTTCTTCAAAGCTCAATAGCTCCGCGCGCGGTAAGAACGCCCAATCCCGACCAAACACCTCCTTGGGCATGCAGTACGGGCAACGGAAGTTGCAACGGTCGGTGACCGAGATCCGCAGATCCCGCAGCGGCCGCTGCAAGGCATCCCTGATCGTAACGCCGTCATTTGGTCCGCCGATGGATTGGAGACTGATAGACATCGCTGACTAGTATACCCAACTTTGTCGCCCCGGAAGCGTGCTGGCGGTTTCGGAAGAAGGGTCAGTCAGACGCTCACCCCAGAAGTCGCGAGGTAAGGAGACTCGGGTCCGGGTTGTCGAACACCGTATTATGCCGCTCCGTGAGCGGACCGCCGCCCGGGATCACGAAACCGTTACTGTCATATCCGATGGCCTTGAACTTCCATACGCCTCGGATTTTCTTCAAGTTGGTCGTTTGCGGGCAGCCCTCACTTTTCAGCCGTGGCTGCCGATACGCCGCCGTAAGCGTTCATGACTTTTTACTTCAAGGGAATCTCATGTCAACCAAGGGATTGCATCGGCTGGTCCGGCCGTTACTCGCCACGTTCTTCATCACCCTCATCGCCCTCGCGGGGACGCCTGCTAAGAATCCCGGCTTTGTCGATGCGTTATGGGTTGCGGAGTCCGGCCAGGTCCTCAAAATCGCCCGGGCGGACGGTACCGTCCTCTTTGAGATCCGCAGCGCTGGAGAACTCACCTCCCTCGCCATCGATGCGCGCCACGCTACACTCTGGGCGTATGGCCACCGCACCTTGTACGCTTATGATTTTGCCGGCGACCGTCGTTTAGCCGCCCTGCTGCCTTCGGCAGGAGATGAGGATGGAAACACTGAGGTAGGTCTGGCGGTCGATCCCAAGGATGGCTCCGTTTGGCTAGGACGGCATAAACACCTCTATCACCTCGATGGGCAGGGGCAGGTACGCACCACCGCTCTGCTCGATAAACCCATCCGAGGGTTGAGCGTTGATCCCAGCCGTGGCCACGTCTGGGTCGCGACCCGAAAACACCTCAGTGCCTACAATGCCCTGGGGCAGCGGGTGCAACACCCCACCCCGGCTGGCTCGCGTCATCTCAGCGACATCGCCTACGATCCCAGCCTCGACGCTCTATGGGTCGCCGATCATCGCGGCCGGATACGCCGCTACGGAGCAGAAGACGGTGCTTTGCAACTGGAGGCGAAGGTTGCCAAACACCTCGAAACCCTCGCCCCTGATCATAACAATGGGCTTTGGGTCAGCGCCGATGAGGAGCTGATCAAACTCGACCTCGAGGGGCGCGAGGTCCTGCGACTTGAGCCGTTCTCCGGGGAAGAGAACAAGCTTATTGCGCTCGTGGCCGATCCGGTCGCGGGCGGCGTATGGGTGGCCGCCAAGCGAGCGATCCGGTATGTCGAGGCCGATGGCCAGGCTCGTCCAAGCTTAGCTCTCACCCAAAAGCGCAAGATCCGCGCGCTCGCGCTCTATACCGATTCTCTCCCGCCCCGCTTGAGTTTTAGCTCACCGGCAGGAGGCAGTTATCTACCGATCAATCAGCCCATATTCGAATTGCACCACCAGGATAGCGCGATCGGAGTCGATACCGCGACCCTCGCGATCACCGAGCAGGGCCAGCCGCTCTCTGTCAACTGTACCTATGAAGCCGATCGGGCCAATTGCACGCCGACGGCGCCACTGGCCGAAGGGACCCACAGCTTGCAAGCCGGGATCGCGGATTTCAACGGCAATCGCTCGGATCTCGCGAGCGTCGCCTTCACGGTCGATACCGTGCCACCCGCGGCGCCGGACCCCACCCAGATCCACGTCACGGATCCCGAGGCCGGCACGGTCGCGGTCACGGGCGCGGCGGGCAGCGTCGAACCGAACGCCGTCCTGATGATCACCAATACGCGTAGCGGTGAATCGGTCACGGTCACGGCCAATAGCGATGGCAGCTTCACCGCCCAGATCGCCGCCCAAGCAGGCGACGCTCTTGAGATCCGGCTCCTCGATGCCGCGGGCAATCAGAGCGAAACACGATCCTTGACGGTCGGTGGCTCCAGCGGGGGTTTGCCACCCGATCCGGCGACGGTCGCGCCACCGCTAACTGAAACGGGAATCACCCCGATGCAGGAGGCAACCGCGTTCCTATACTCAGGCGCCGATCCGATTCAAACCGGCGTGGCAGCGGGCACCATCGACCCGTTGCGCGTGGCCGTCATCCGCGGCAAGGTGCTCAGCCGCGACAACCAGCTGCTGTCCGGGGTGACGATTACCATCAAGGACCATTCAGAATTCGGTCAGACCCTGAGCCGCACGGATGGCGAGTTCGATATGGCCGTCAACGGCGGCGGGCTCTTGACCGTCAACTACGAGAAACCGGGCTATCTCCCCGCCCAACGCCAGGTGCAAACACCGTGGCAGGATTATGCCCTCGTCGACGACGTCGTGATGGTTGTCCTCGATCAGCAGGTGACGACGATCGATCTTTCCTCCAATGCGCCGATCCAGGTGGCCCAAGGTTCGGTGACAACCGACCAGGATGGGACCCGGCAAGCCACTGTTTTCTTTCCGGCAGGCACGGGAGCCACGATGACGCTCGCGGACGGGACGACCCAGTCGCTGACCACCCTGGAGGTACGCGCCACCGAATATACCGTGGGTGAGAACGGCCCGCAGGCGATGCCGGGTCCCTTACCCACGCATTCCGGATACACCTACGCCGTGGAACTGTCGGTCGATGCGGCCCTCGCGGCCGGGTCGATGCGGGTCGATTTCGACCAAGCGCTACCCTTGTACGTCGATAATTTCTTAAATTTTCCGATCGGCGGCATTGTCCCGGTCGGGTGGTATGACAAGGCCAAAAGCGCTTGGATCCCGTCCGACAATGGCCGGGTGATCAAGATCTTGAGCACGACTGGGGGCACGGCCAGCCTGGATACGGACGGCGATGATCTCGCCGACGATAGCGCCACACTGACGGCGCTGGGGATCACCGATGCCGAGTTGGCCCAACTGGCCGGTTTATATCCCGCCGGCAAAACCCTGTGGCGTGCGCCGATCACGCACTTCACCCCTTGGGATTGCAACTGGCCGTATGGTCCGCCGCTCGACAGCGAGCCCCCGCCGCCGCCCGATGACTCGCAAGACCCGCCGCCCGATGAGGACAGCGACGAGTGTCCAGGGTGCAGCATCAATGCACAGGCCCGGACCCTGGGCGAAGCCCTCCCGATCACCGGAACCCCCTATGTGCTGCATTACCAAAGCCGGCGCGCCAAGGGTTATCAAGCGGACCGTGAACTCCGTATCCCCCTTGCCGGGGCCGGCATCCCTGCGAGCCTCCAGGGCATCGATCTGTCGGTGACGGTGGCCGGACAGAGTTTCACCCAAGCCTTCCCGGCGGCGGCGAACCAGTCTTACAGCTTTGTATGGGATGGTCTCGACGGCTATGGCCGTCCCGTGACGGGCAATGCCTCGGCCACGGTGACGGTGAGCTACCGGTATAACGCCGTCTACTACGCCGCGCCCGCGGATTTTGAACAAAGCTTTGCCCAAGCGAGCGCCGGGGCCGGCACCGCTGTCATCGGAACCAGAGGCGCATCTACCATCGCCGTGACACGGACCTGGCAAAAAGATCTGGCCGGAAGCCCAGCGGCGCAGGCCGTTGGCGACTGGAGCCTGAGCACGCAGCATCGCTACGACGCCGTCCATCGGCTACTGGAGCTGGGCACCGGGGAGCATCGCGAAGCGGGCGATGTGAGTGCTGTCATCACCACCGTGGCGGGCACCGGCACCTCTGGTTTCAGCGGCGACGGCGGCCCGGCCACGCAGGCCCGCCTAAGCTTTCCACAGGACGTTGCCGTCGCGGCGGACGGCAGTCTGTATATCGCGGATGACGCTAACCAACGCGTCCGGATGGTCGGGCCGGAGGGGATAATCACCACCGTAGCTGGCAATGGGACGGCCCTTTCTGGCGGCGATGGCGGCCCGGCCACACAGGCCAACCTAAACTTACCACGGGGTGTTGCCGTCGCGGCCGATGGCGATCTGTATATCGCGGATTACCGTAACCAACGCGTCCGGATGGTCGGGCCGGAGGGGATAATCACCACCGTGGCTGGCAACGGCACCTCTGGTTTCAGCGGCGACGGCGGCCCGGCCACCCTGGCCAGCCTAATGTATCCTACGGACGTTGCCGTCGCGGGGGACGGCAGTCTGTATATCGCGGATTACTTTAATCAGCGCATTCGGCGGGTCGGGCCGGAGGGGATAATCACCACCGTGGCTGGCAACGGCACCTCTGGTTTCAGCGGCGACGGCGGCCCGGCCACCCTGGGCAGCCTAATGTATCCTACGGACGTTGCCGTCGCGGGGGACGGCAGTCTGTATATCGCGGATTACTTTAATCAGCGCATTCGGCGGGTCGGGCCGGACGGCGTCATCAGCACCGTGACCGGCACCGGCCAAAGCGGCTACGGCGGCGACGGCGGTCCGGCCACGCAGGCGAAACTTTATTATCCACATGGCCTCGCCCTCGGCCCCGACGGCAGTGTGTACATCGCTGATTTAGAAAATCACCGCATCCGGCGAGTCTGGCCGGACGGCATCATCAGCACCGTGGCGGGCAGCGGCATCACTGGTTTCAGCGGCGACGGCGGCCCGGCCACCCAGGCCCGCCTAAGCCGTCCTTGGGGTGTTGCGGTCGCGGCGGACGGCAGTCTGTATATCGCGGATGAGCAGAACCACCGCATCCGGCGGGTCGGGCCGGCCCTGCCCGGGCTTAGCCTGAGTGAGACGCTCATTCCCTCCGCCGATGGTGTAGAACTCTACCACTTCGACGCCCAGGGCAGGCATCTGCGCACCCTGAGCGCCTTGACCGGGGCCGAGCGTTATCGCTTCGCCTACGATGCCGCCGGCCAATTGCACGAGATCACCGATGGTGACGGTGACGTCACCCGCATCGAGCGGGATAGCGAGGGCCAGCCCACAGCCATCGTCGCCCCCGACGGCCAGCGCACGACCCTGACCCTGGATGCCAACGGCTACCTCGCCTCGGTCACCAATCCCGCGGGTGAAGCGCACCGCATAGCTTACACCGCCAACGGCCTGATGACCCAGTTCACTGATCCCAAGGGCAACATCAACCGCTTTGAGTACGACAGTGTCGGCCGTTTGCTGAAAGATACCAATGCCGGCCTGGGCGGTTGGACCATCGCCCACACCGAGAACGCCACCGGCTACACGAACGCCATGACCACCGCCGAGGGCCGCACCACGACCTTCAAGGTGGAACCGCTCTCGACCGGCGATCGGCAGCAGATCAATACCTATCCAGGCGGCACGGTACAGACCAAGCTTTTCAAGACCAACGGCGAGGAGACGACGACGGCGCCCGACGGCACGGTGACCAGCGTGCTCGAAGGCCCCGATCCTCGCTTTGGGATGCAAGCGCCGGTACCGGCCGCAATCACCGTCAAGTTACCGAGCGGCTTGACCTCGAATACCACCACGGTGCGCACGGCGGCGCTGTCCGTGCCTACCGATCCCCTCAGCTTCACGAGCCTCACGGAGACGACCACCGTCAACGGCAAGGCCTATACCTCGACCTTCGACCAAGCCACCCGTACCTATACCCACACGAGCCCGACTGGGCGGGTGGCGACGACCGTGATCAACGATCAGCACCGGCCCCTCGTGCGCGAGCTTACCGGCCTGAACGCGGTCAACCACACCTACGATCCCCGCGGCCGGCTCACGGAGACGACCACCGGGGCGCGCACGACCCACCTCGGCTATTACGAGAGCGGCCCGAGCCAAGGCTACCTACACACGCTCACCGATGCGCTCAATCGCACCCTCAGCTACGACTATGACTTCGCCGGCCGGGTCACGCGGCAAACGCTGCCGGATGGGCGGGCTATCGAGCTCGGCTACGACGCCAACGGCAATCTTACGTCGCTGATCCCGCCCGGCCAGCCGGCGCACCTTTTCGACTACACCACGCTCGATCAAGAGAGTGAATACACCCCACCCGCGGTGGACACCTTCGATCCCGCCACCCGCTACACTTACAACCGGGACCAGCAACTGGAGCTCATCACCCGGCCCGATGGCCAGGTGTTGGATTTCGTCTATGACAGCGCCGGACGGCTGCAAACCCTCACCGCCCCGCACGGCGACACCGGTTATCAATACGACAGCGCCGGGCGCTTGCAAAGCCTCACGGCGCCGGGCGGTATCACCCTCAGCTACGGCTACGACGGCGCGCTGGTCACGGGTGAAACGCTCGCCGGTCCCGCGACCGGTACCCTCACCCGCAGCTACGACACCGACTTCCGCGTGCAGGCCCTTTCTGTCAACGGCGCGAGTATCGCCTTCGGTTACGACAGCGACCGTCTCTTGACCAGCGCCGGGAGCTTGAGCCTCACCCGCGATCCCGACAATGGCCTCCTCACCGGCACGGTGTTGGGGACCGTGAACGACAGCCGCGGCTACAACGGCTTCGGCGAAGTCGAGGACTACAGCGCGAGCCACAACAGTAACGCATTGCTCAACCTCCACTACACCCGCGATGCCTTAGGCCGTATTACCCAGAAGACCGAGACGCAAGGCGCACTCACCACGACCCTCGATTATGCCTATGACCTCGCCGGCCGGCTTGTCGAAGTCAAACAGAATGGTGCGGTGATCGTCACCTACCGCTATGACGAGAACGGCAACCGCACCCATCTGAACGACGTCGAAGTTGCCCACTACGACGCCCAGGACCGGCTCCTCGACTACCAAGGTACCACCTACGGCTACACTCCAAACGGGGAGTTGCTCTCGAAGAGCGAGGACACCGGCACCACAAACTACGACTACAATGTGCTCGGCAACCTCCGCAGCGTCGCGCTCCCCGGTGGTAACCGCATCGACTACCTCATCGACGGCCAGAACCGGCGCATCGGCAAGAAGGTCAACGGCACCTTGGTCCAAGGCTTCCTCTATCAAGACCAACTCAAACCCATCGCCGAGCTCGACGGCAACAACCAAGTCGTCAGCCGCTTTGTCTATGCCGACAAAGCCAACGTCCCCGCGTATCTCATCAAGGGCGGCATCGCCTACCGCATCCTCTCCGATCATCTCGGCAGTCCGCGGCTGATCGTCAACACCGCCGATGGTACCCTCGTCCAGCGGATGGACTATGATGAGTGGGGGCGGGTCACCCTCGACACCAACCCCGGCTTCCAGCCCTTCGGCTTCGCCGGCGGCCTCTACGACCGCGACACGGGACTCGTGCGCTTTGGGGCGCGGGATTATGATCCCGAGACCGGGCGCTGGACGGCGAAGGATCCGATCAGGTTTGAAGGTGGGGATACGAATCTTTATGGGTATGTGCTTGACGATCCGGTCAATTACCTCGATAAAAACGGAAAAAGCGCGACTCTTGCCATTAACGGGGCGCGGGCAGGCGCTTATGTCGGCTCCGCACTTGGACCTGCCGGCACTGTTGCGGGAGCTGTTATTGGTGGCGCTGTTGGAGCTGGATTAGGAATCTATTTAAGCGAAGGTGCTGACAATAGAAATCCTGCCCAGGATAAGAAGCTAACACCGGGAGAAATCAAAAAACTTAAAGAAGCTGGGGTCGACCCAGAAGGGTTAAAGGGTGGGAAGAATACGGGACCACGGGACCTATTTAAAGACAGAGAAGGCAATATCTGTATAAAACCCAAGAGCGGCGAAGGACCTGGTGATCCAACGGGTTTAAATATCGATGATTATTTGTGAGATTGAGCAATGGCCGAAAAACCAGACGAAATAAAAGTATCACTAAAAATAACGGATTTCAATTGCGATCCCAATAGCATCAGCGAAATACTTGGACTAGAGCCAACCACAACATGGTTAGAAGGTGATCGTGTTCATCCCAAGGCAATAATTAAACACAAGCAGAATGGTTGGGTTTTGCAATCGCCTTTACCCAAAGAAACGCCGTTTAGACAACAACTGCAAACGTTGTTAGATATGGTCACACCTAAAAAACAGCAGTTACTAAATTTACCTAGTGGTACTGATATAGAAGTGTCTTGTGTTGTATATAGTGAACATGGCCGGCCTGATATATCACTTGAACCTGATATGGTAGCAGCGATTGCTGAGATGCGTGCAGGGTTAGACTTTGATCTTTATACGTTAGCGGATGATTGATCATTAGCGACGGTCTTACAGGGTTATCCGTTCATGGGATAATCGCGCGTAAGGCGAAATGCTGTAGGACGTCAACAAACGGATCGAATTGCGCCGGATGGTCTTCCAACCCGCTTCGCCGATCCCAAAAGCCAGGCCACTACCCTCGCGTACGATCCGCTCGGGCGTCTCGTAGCAGACAACAACGCCGGCCTGGGCGGTTGGACCATCGCCCACACCGAGAACGCCACCGGCTACACGAGCCCGACTGGGCGGGTGGCGACGACCGTGATCAACGATCAGCACCGGCCCCTCGTGCGCGAGCTTACCGGCCTGAACGCGGTCAACCACACCTACGATCCCCGCGGCCGGCTCACGGAGACGACCACCGGGGCGCGCACGACCCACCTCGGCTATTACGAGAGCGGCCCGAGCCAAGGCTACCTACACACGCTCACCGATGCGCTCAATCGCACCCTCAGCTACGACTATGACTTCGCCGGCCGGGTCACGCGGCAAACGCTGCCGGATGGGCGGGCTATCGAGCTCGGCTACGACGCCAACGGCAATCTTACGTCGCTGATCCCGCCCGGCCAGCCGGCGCACCTTTTCGACTACACCACGCTCGATCAAGAGAGTGAATACACCCCACCCGCGGTGGACACCTTCGATCCCGCCACCCGCTACACTTACAACCGGGACCAGCAACTGGAGCTCATCACCCGGCCCGATGGCCAGGTGTTGGATTTCGTCTATGACAGCGCCGGACGGCTGCAAACCCTCACCGCCCCGCACGGCGACACCGGTTATCAATACGACAGCGCCGGGCGCTTGCAAAGCCTCACGGCGCCGGGCGGTATCACCCTCAGCTACGGCTACGACGGCGCGCTGGTCACGGGTGAAACGCTCGCCGGTCCCGCGACCGGTACCCTCACCCGCAGCTACGACACCGACTTCCGCGTGCAGGCCCTTTCTGTCAACGGCGCGAGTATCGCCTTCGGTTACGACAGCGACCGTCTCTTGACCAGCGCCGGGAGCTTGAGCCTCACCCGCGATCCCGACAATGGCCTCCTCACCGGCACGGTGTTGGGGACCGTGAACGACAGCCGCGGCTACAACGGCTTCGGCGAAGTCGAGGACTACAGCGCGAGCCACAACAGTAACGCATTGCTCAACCTCCACTACACCCGCGATGCCTTAGGCCGTATTACCCAGAAGACCGAGACGCAAGGCGCACTCACCACGACCCTCGATTATGCCTATGACCTCGCCGGCCGGCTTGTCGAAGTCAAACAGAATGGTGCGGTGATCGTCACCTACCGCTATGACGAGAACGGCAACCGCACCCATCTGAACGACGTCGAAGTTGCCCACTACGACGCCCAGGACCGGCTCCTCGACTACCAAGGTACCACCTACGGCTACACTCCAAACGGGGAGCCAGCGTAGCGTGCGCCATGCGCACGAAACGAGAAAGTAGACTTCAATCGTGCGCGCGGCGCACGCTACGCTGGCTGGGACTGGATTGATCGTAATGGGAAGAAACATAGACTTAAGTGTTCTTGATGGTATGCATAACATGCAACTTGTGAGATTCGATCGATGTGATAGCGCACGAAAATATATTTCCGACACGCTTGCAAACGGAGGCGTCCTATCTAACAAGCTTCTAAGCGTATTAGATCTAGGCCGTGGACGTATATTTGCGCCATTGCCCGAAGGTGCAAATACGAATTTAGCAGATCGCTACCGCTGTGGTGGAGTATTACCTCAGCTCGAAGAACAAGAAAGTTTATCTATCAATAAGAACGGACGCATAGTATCCGTCCGTCAAACTCCCACGTTAGAACCATTCTTAAAGGATGTAGTATTGGGCTATATACACGATCAAAAAGAGCGCATAGTTGTCTTGGAAGATCCTATTGCCAGGCCGAGTGATCGCAAGCTGACGGACAATCATTTATTGAGCAACCATACCTTGAGGTATAAGAAAGAGATCTACTACAGTTTGGGACACGACTGCGCACCCGACGTCGTTGATATTGCTATTCGAACTGCGTGTACTAGTTGGCACTTCTTGGGTGTATTTATTACGACGGTTGGTATAGCGGAGCTTGACGGTGTCATAACTGAAAAAATGCTAGATCATCTTTGCGTATCGAACGCTTTCGCGATCGTTGTTGGCGCGTATGACGGGGAGGGTTTTATTTTTTGGGCGTCCGATCTCCCAAATGGGGCTGAATTAGAGCGCTGCATAGTCAGCACGGCGGAATCGACCAAAGCGATACTGCCTAAAGGATGATGCTCATTCGGGCAGGATGGTCACCAGTGTTTTTTGCTGTCCGCTACGTCGGCAAATTAAAGATTCATGCTATCTCGTCATGCTCAGCCAGCGTAGCGTGCGCCATGCGCACGAAACGGAGATAGTGGACTTCAATCGTGCGCGCGGCGCACGCTACGCTGGTTATCTCATCGATGGGCGCAATCGGCGAATCGCGAAGAAGCTCAACGGCATTTTGGTCCAGGGCTTCCTTTACCAAGACCAGCTTCGTCCCATCGCCGAGCTCGATGGCAGCAACCAAGTCGTCAGCCGCTTCGTCTACGCCGACAAGGAAAACGTCTCGGCCTACCTTATCAAGAACGGCATCACCTACCGCATCCTCTCCGATCACCTCGGCAGTCCGCGGCTCGTCGTCAACACCGCCGATGGTACCCTCGTCCAGCGGATGGACTATGATGAGTGGGGACGGGTCACGCTCGACACGAACCCTGGCTTCCAGCCCTTCGGGTTCGCCGGGGGGATCTACGACCGCGACACGGGACTCGTGCGCTTCGGTGCCCGGGATTATGATCCAGAGACCGGGCGGTGGACGGCGAAGGATCCGATTCGTTTCGAGGGCGGGGATACGAATCTATATGGGTATGTATTGAATGATCCGGTCAACCTCAGAGATCCGCTAGGTCTAATGTACACGGACGGGGAAAATCGCTCCTCCACACAAATCGGGACAATCATCGACAATCTACTGCCGGGTCAAAGCGAGTCTTATCATAACGAAGGCGACGATGGTAGCAGTCCTCAAGATAAGAGACTTTCGCCCGGCGAGGAAAAGACGCTAAAGGACGCTGGCATTGATATTCATGATCTGAAGGGCAAAGAGGGTGCTAGCAAACGCGACTTGTTCAAGAGACCAAACGGTAATATTTGCGTTAAACCAAAAGATGGGAGTGGCCCAGGAGAAGATACCGGGCTGAATATCAATGACTTCTAGTTCTAGAGTTACGACGCGACAAGTTCTATGACGGATATAAACACAGGCCGAGGAACTCATAAGCGCCGGAAAAGCGAAATACAAGTTTGCCTTAGAATTATGGAGTTCGAGTGTTCGCCCAATGAAATAAGCAAAATTCTAAATATTCCTGCATCTGGCACTTGGCTAAAAGGGCAACTTATCGATAAGACTAATAGAGCAACGATAAGACATAAACAAAACGGCTGGGAAATCTGCTCACGCCAATATGACGAGAGCTTGAACAGTTACCCTGAGCTTCAGCCTCATATCGCCTATATCTTAGATATCGTGAGGCCTAATCGTAATAACTTTGAACAATTGCCTTCAGGAAGTGTCGTTGAACTATCCTGCGTTATCTACGTTTATATGGATCAAAGGCCTGCAATTGGCATTGATGCTGTTTCGGTACGTGAACTTGCTTACATCAATGCGAGTATAGACCTCGATTATTACTACTTTGGCGATTAGCCAACGCGCGACATACGATGTGCTCGGCAATCTCCGAAGCGTCGCGCTCCCCGATGCAGCCGCAACGACTACCTCATGGACGGCCAGAACCGCCGAATCGGGACAAAGGTCAACGGCGGGGAACGGGAACGGGGTCAGGTCTTGCAATGAAGCACGAGCGCCTCGAGAACGACCGGAGCTTTTACCACGACCTACCATAGGACGCGCTCGGGAAGGTGCGGTAGGTCATCTTGTCGGGCGGCAGCCACATCGACTACCTCATCGATGGGCGGAATCGGCGAATTGGGAAGAAGCTCAACGGCATCTTGGTCCAGGGCTTCCTCTATCAAGACCAACTTAAACCCATCGCCGAGCTGGATGGCAGTAACCAAGTCTTCTCGCGTTTCGTCTACGCCGATAAACCGAACGTCCCCGCGTATCTCATTAAGGGCGGCGTGACCTACCGTATCATCGGCGATCATCTCGGCAGTCCGCGGCTGATCGTCAACACCGCCGATGGTACCATCGTCCAGCGGATGGACTATGATGAGTGGGGCAAGGTGCAAGTCGACACCAACCCTGGGTTCCAGCCTTTCGGTTTCGCTGGTGGGCTCTACGACCGCGACACCCGACTCGTGCGCTTCGGCGCGAGGGACTACGATCCCGAGACCGGGCGGTGGACGGCGAAAGATCCTATACGTTTCAGCGGTGGGGATACGAATCTGTATGGGTATGTGCTGAATGATCCTCTAAACTTTGTCGATCCACTTGGGTTGCAGGGCGACGACACAGCTTCAGGAAGCCTCCCACCACTCGAAAGAGTTCACTCCAATGAAACTATATTATCGGGAAGCAACCGCCCTAGCTACGATTATTGGAACAGCAAGTCGACGAACGAAATCGTTGAATCACTGCGCCCCGGCATGGAAGGACCATTGAGGGCTACACCTGACGGCAGAGCATTCAACGGTAACGTACGATGCATGATTTTGGAGCAAAGGGGTTTCGACATAAATTCATTACCGCGAGAAATTATCGAACCAGGCATACCCGAACCACGCTAACCTGTCGCACCAGAGGTGGCCAACAAATGCCCGATGCTTGGAAAACAGAGCTAAATCGATTTCAACAAATGGATTTCATTGATCGACTAATATGGTTGAGCAAGCTATCGTTCTTCATTTCTATGCTTGCGAGGGGTACCTATACCGTAGGATCAGACGGAGTTGATAATCCGATTGCGTTACGAAGATTTAACGAACTACTACATCGAGTCTCAGATCAGCAATTAAGTATAGCAAGAGGCAAGCTAGAACGGATGCCGGATGAGCAGTTTTGTGAAATGCTTGCGCTAGGATCAAGAAATCTTGGGATTGAGGAAGTATTGTTGAATTATCTGCAGTAACGTCACACGAGGGCAATTTTCGGACTGGTAGCTCTCGCTCAACTCCGTGGTGTCCCCGGCGTTTGACGCAAGCTTAGGAAAATCGATCGCGGTAGAGATGCCGGTTACCTGGAACCCCAGAGCGCAATGCGGTGACACCACAGATCCATTGGGTCCGCGATGTTGAGCCAGTTCGACTGGCGCTGCTGCCACGGCCACGGGGTGGCGATTGGCTTCCTGACGAGATCTCTGCGTGGGATCGCGCTACTCTCGAAACCATTGTGTGTTTGCTCGAGCCTCACGAAGTTCGGGAACTCGAACTCACGGAAGAACGGTCGCTTTGTGAGGCTCGTGGAATTCAGCTTCTTTCGTTTCCGATTCCGGACCGTGGCGTTCCGGCCTCTGTGCGGGACACGTTGACTCTGGTTGAGACTTTAGTTTCTAGGTTTCGACGCGGAAGGGCAGCTGGTGTCCACTGCCGTGCGGGTATCGGTCGCTCCGGTCTAATCACGGCTTGCGTCTTGTTGAAGCTGGGTGTGCCGTTCCAAGAAGTATTTCCAATTCTCAGCCGAGCTCGTCGCTTGGAGGTCCCGGATACTTTGGCTCAAGTAGCATGGGTCAAGGCTCTTTCGCGCGAGTTAGCCATGCCGATCTGACGCCCGTTGGGCTGCGAGGAACGGGGTCAGCCAGCGTAGCGTGCGCCATGCACATGAAACAAGAAAGTAGACTTCAATCGTGCGCGCGGCGCACGCTACGCTGGCTCCCTAAAGGATGATGCTCATTCGGGCAGGATGGTCACGTCTCGGAAGAAGGGTCAGTCAGACGCTCACCCCAGAAGTCGCGAGGTAAGGAGACTCGGGTCCGGACGGTCGAACACCGTATTATGCCGCTCCGTGAGCGGACCGCCGCCCGGGATCACGAAACCGTTACTGTCATATCCGATGGCCTTGAACTTCCATACGCCCCGGATTTTCTTCAAGTTGCCTACATGCTGTCCGGCATCCGAGATCACGCGGAATATCATGTCGTTTACCGCTACCAGCACTAACGCTTTCACCGTAAGCTTTCCAATTCCACCGAGTTTTCTTCGCTGCTTCGCATTGCTATTATGGTCCGGCATTTCAGGCGCATGTCCAAAAAACACGAGCGACCGGAAATGGCCATGCAAAACGAGGGGTGACAACTTCTAGTCCTAACGATGTCCGTCCCAGCCGTGTCACTGTCCGCAAGAGGCTTTCGCATGCCCGCGGAATGGGTACCCCACCAAGCCACTTGGTTGTCGTGGCCCCATAAGCGCGAGAGCTGGCCGGGGAAATTCGCTGCCATTGAGCCCATCATCGTCGAGATGGTGAAGGCGCTCGCGGGCAGCGAGACGGTGCGCATCAACGTGCTCGACGAATCCCACGAACGGCACGTGCGCTCACTGTGCGCGGGGATCTCAGGCGCCATCGAGTTTCATCGCTTCCCTACCAACGATGCCTGGTGCCGCGACCACGGCGCGGTGTTCGTGATCCGTCCAGGCGGCGACAAGCTTGCCGCGATTGACTTCGAATACAATGCCTGGGGAGAAAAATATCCGCCTTACGATCTGGACAACGCCATCCCGGCGCGGATGGCCGAGGCACTCGCCGTTCCCTGCTTTAAAGCCGATTTTATCTTGGAGGGGGGTTCGATCGACGTGAACGGCGCGGGACTGGCACTGACCACCGAGCAATGCCTGCTTAACCCCAATCGCAATCCGCATCTGAACCGCGCCGAGATCGAGTGGCGACTGCGCGCGTTTCTGGGCATCGAAAAGGTGCTGTGGTTGGGCGAGGGGATCCAAGGCGATGATACCGATGGTCATGTGGATGATCTCACACGCTTCGTATCCGCCGATACGGTCGTCACGGTCATCGAAGAAGATCCGGATGACGCTAACTTCGCTCCGCTCGAGGACAACCTAGCGCGGCTGAGATCCATGACGGGCCTCGACGGCCGGCCGCTAACCATCAAAACCTTACCGATGCCTACCCCGGTTTATTATGACGGCATGCGCTTGCCGGCCAGCTATGCCAACTTTTACATCGCCAACCGGGTGGTGTTAGTGCCGTTTTTTAACGATCCGATGGATGGCGCGGCGACGGACATTATTCAATCCTGCTTCCCTCGGCGTGAGATCATGGGCATCGATTGCACCGATCTCGTTTGGGGATTGGGCGCTTTTCACTGCCTTACCCAACAAGTGCCTGCGGTGTGACCGATCGACCTTCGCGCCGATGCCCGATGTGACGGAAACTCCTCCTCGGTCCTTGGTCTTAGCATCGTCGTCGGCTTACCGGAAGGCTCTGCTGCAGCGCCTCGGCTTGCCCTTTTCCACCCGCGTCCCCGACGTGGATGAATCCCCCGTGCCGGGCGAGGATCCGAGCAATCTGGTGGTACGACTTGCGAGCATAAAAGCGGAAGCGGTCCAACCGCATTATCCACAGGCATTGATTATCGGGTCCGATCAGGTCGCCATCTGCGAGGGCCGTCTGCTAGGGAAACCGGGCCACTTTGCGGCAGCATGCGAGCAGCTTAGAACGCTGAGCGGACGCCGTGTGCGTTTCTTGACGGGATTGGTTTTATTAAACGCCGAAACCCGGCAGATGCAACTCGCCTGCATCCCCTTTGATGTGCATTTCCGCAGCTTGCGCGAGGAGCAGATACGACGCTATCTCTCGGCCGAACAACCCTTCGGGTGCACCGGCGGTTTCAAGTCCGAGGGGCTCGGCATCGCATTGGTGAAAAAGATGGAAGGCGAGGACCCGACCGCGCTCATCGGCCTGCCGCTTATTCGTCTGGTCGGCATGCTGCGCAACGAGGGAATCGATGTCCTCGCGCCCGAGGGTGGTTAAGATCGATGCCCCTACCGCAGCGCCGGAATCGGGTTCAGGAACACCTTCGCCGCCGTCGCGCCCAATTGCTTGGCCCAACGGTCAAAGTAATGCTCGCGACGAGTAAAATCGACGATATTCTCAACTCCGATGACCTCGCGCGCCACGAAACCGCTACTGCCCAAGGCGTCGATGAGCCCCAGATTGAGGCTTTGCTCACCGCTCCACACGAGCCCCGTGAACAGCGCGGGATCAGATTTCAAACGCTCGCCGCGGCCTTTTTTCACGATATCGATAAACTGCTGATGGACCCGATCCAATACTACCTGGAGGTGTTTGGAATCCTCCGGGTTAGCGGGTGAGAAGGGATCGAGAAATGCCTTGTGCGCGCCGGCCGTATGTAACCGCCGCTCGATGCCGAGACGCTCTAAGGTCCCGACGAAGCCAAAACCGTCCATCGCTACCCCGATCGATCCGACCAAGCTCGCCTTGTCGGCATAAATTTTATTCGCCGCCACGGCAATGTAATAGCCACCCGAGGCGCAGATATCCGTGATTACCGCGTACACCGGAATGTTCGGGTGCAGCGCCCGCAAACGAAACATCTCATCGTTGATATAACCCGCGTGAACGGCGCTGCCGCCCGGACTATTGATACGCATGATGACGGCTTTGGTCTTATCGTTCTTAAAGGCAGCGCGCAGTCCGGTGATCACACTGTCCGCGCTAGCCTGCGGATCCGATCCAATGACCCCGTCGACGTCCACCAAGGCGGCGTGCGCCTCGGAGGACAGGGAACCTTCTTCCCATTGGCTTGAAAGGTAAAACGCCGACAAGACCAGCACGTAAATAACCGCGACCGACCTGAACAAGATACTCCACCGCCGCGCGCGCCGCTGCTCCGTGATCGCCGCTAACGCGAGATCGCGGACAAGCGCGTGTTCCCAATTCCCAGCCTGCTCTTTAAGCTCAGTTTGATCCATTTCACTAGCCTATCGTAAATTAAATGGCTACGGCAACCGCCGGTGACGCGCGGCGGACTCGGCACTCCCCTCGTGATCCCGGTCCCGCCGCAATGACTCAAGAACCGACAGCAATCCCGCCGGTAATGGCGCTTGCACGGATATTTGCTCTCTGGAGTCCGGCGCCACAAACTCGATACGGTAAGAATGCAAAAACAAGTCCCGTAAACCGTAATGTCGCATCGCTCGGTTGAATGCCTTATCGCCATATTTGTCATCGCCGGCCAGCGGATGACCGGCGTAGGCGGTGTGGACCCGGATTTGATGCGTTCTACCGGTCTTAAGCTGGACCCCGACCAAGCTCGTGTTTTCGAATCGCTCGATCGGCACGATGTGTGTCTCGGCAAACTTGCCGTCATCGGTCACGCACACCCTGCGCTCGGAGGGGCGTACCCCGTTTTTCTTGAGACCGGTTTTAATCACACCCGCGCTAACCGGCCAATGACCGCTGATCAGACCCAGGTAAGTCTTCGCAATAGCGCCGGACCGAATAAGGCCGTGCATCGCCCGCAGGAATCGCGGCCGTTTCGCGATCATCAGACACCCCGACGTGCCGCGATCGAGCCGATGCACGAGCTCCATATAGGGCGCATCGGGCCTAAGATCGCGTAACACCTCGATCAGCCCATTGCGGATCCCCACTCCTCCATGGACCGCGATCCGCGCCGGTTTGTTCAGCACGAGAAGCTCCTGATCTTCATAAAGCACACTATCGCGTATCGCCGCCCGTAAACTTTCGGGAGGCGTCATGCCCTCATTCGGAGTCATGCGCACGGGTGGCAGACGCAGCACCTCCCCGGTTGTTAAGCGATAGTCTTGCCGAATACGGCCACCGTTCACACGAACTTCGCCGCTTCTCAGCATCCGGTAGATCCGGTCCCGAGGGATCCCCTTGAGCGTCCAGGCCAAAAAATTGTCGATGCGACGCCCGTCATGCTCTAAATCAACAATAATTTGGCGCGCTGGAATGTGTACCATAGTCCGTCGCGGCGCTAATCTTTAGTCCCATGCTCGTTGAAATCAATGACCCGATTGCTGCATTGCTGTATCGTTGCTATATTAACTTGCGGTAAGTATATCGAGTCGCAAACGCGCTATCGAGCTTACCAGGAATTCGTAGCCTATCGCGTACTAAACAACGCAACGGTGCAGTGACGATTGAGCGGACAGCTTCATAGCGAGCGCGGATTCACTCCCGGGGGCTTGCTTAATCGTGATCGCGGGGTACGTGCTTAATTACAGGTTCGTCCGGAGTTACTAGCCTCGAAGCGAGGCCTACGCCCCCTTCTGAGCCCTAAGATAATTACCAGAGCATCATAGCGACCGTCGGCCGCCGCCAATCACCTCGTGATACCAGAAATGTCACTCATACCGGCTATGGAAATAGTGAATTTTTACCGGGGCGCCTCCCGTTCATTACCTAGGCGCCTGACAGGAATATGCAGAAATGAAAAGAATGCTTATCAACGCAACTCAACCGGAGGAGTTGCGTGTCGCCCTTGTGGACGGACAACGCCTTTACGACCTTGATATAGAGGCCACCGGCCGCGAACAAAGAAAATCGAATATTTATAAGGGGAAGGTCGTACGCATCGAACCGAGCCTCGAAGCGGCCTTCGTCGATTATGGCGCCGGACGGCATGGATTTTTGCCGTTGAAGGAGGTCGCACGGTCCTTATTCGTCGAATCGCCGCGCGGCGGAGCGCGTGTCAACATCCGGGAGGTGCTTAGGGAGGGGCAAGAATTCACCGTACAAGTCGAGAAAGACGAGCGCGGCACCAAAGGCGCATCCCTGAGCACCTTCATTAGTATTCCCGGACGCTATCTCGTATTGATGCCCAATAACCCGCGCGCCGGGGGTGTCTCGAGGCAGATCGAAGGCCTGGAACGCGAGGAGGCGCGGGACGTCATGAGTGGCCTCAATATCCCCGAAAGCATGGGACTTATCCTCCGCACCGCCGGCATGGGCAAGGCGGCCGAGGAGTTGCAGTGGGACCTCGACTATCTGCTGCACTTGTGGAGCGCGATCGAGGAGGCATCGAAAGACCGCCCGGCTCCCTTTCTGATTTATCAGGATCGGGACGTAATCATCCGCGCGATCCGCGATTACCTGCGTCATGACATCGCCGAGATCCTCATCGACGACCCGGGCCTATGCGAAAAGGCCCGGGATTTCATGCAGCAGGTGATGCCGCAAAACCTCAACAAACTCAAGCTATATCAAGATGGTGTCCCGCTTTTCACTCGCTATCAGATCGAAAGCCAGATTGAATCCGCCTTTGCCCGCAAGATCGAGCTTCCCTCGGGCGGTTCGCTGGTCATCGAACCCACCGAGGCTTTGATCACTATCGATATCAACTCGGCCCGGGCTACGCGAGGCGGCGATATCGAAGAGACCGCGTTCAATACGAACGTGGAGGCCGCCGAAGAAGTCGCGCGTCAACTGCGGTTGCGCGATCTCGGGGGCTTGATCGTGATTGATTTTATCGATATGGAGAATCAAAAGAATCAACGCCAGGTCGAAAATCGCCTGCAGGAAGCCCTGAAGATGGATCGGGCGCGCGTGCAGTTAGGCCGCATTTCGAGATTCGGGCTCCTTGAGATGTCGCGGCAGCGTCTTAGGCCTTCCCTCGATGAGTTTAGCCATATCGTGTGTCCGCGGTGCAGCGGTTTAGGCAGCATTCGCGGTGTCGAATCGCTCGCGCTTTCAGTGTTACGCGTCATGGAAGAAGAGGCGATGAAGGAATCGACCACCAAAATCGTGGTGCATTTGCCGGTGGAAGTCGCGACCTTTCTGGTCAATGAGAAGCGCCAGGAAATTAGCGCTATTGAAACGCGGCAGCAGATCCGCGTCGTGGTTATTCCGAATCCCATCCTCGAAACACCTCACTACGAGCTTAAGCGCATCCGCCAGCATGATCTTCACGCCGCGGCCGATCCTAGCTATCGCCTGATACCGGCGCCAGCGGTGGACGCCGGGGACATGGGAACCAGAGATAAACGGCCGCAAGAAGCACCTGCTGTCAAGGAGGTCTTGAGGGATATACCAGCACCCCAGATCCGCAGCGAGCCTCTGCTGCCAAGCACACCGTCGCACCCGGGATTCATCCGCAGGTTTATATCGACTTTGTTCGGTGACGAGAGAGAGGAACCACAGTCGGTCCACCCCGGTTCGGAAGAGATCGGAGCGCCAGAAGAAGTCACGCCACCCCCGCAGCAACGCCCCGCTATGGGTGGCGATCGGCCACCACGCCGGCGCGGCGGGCGATCTTCCCGAGGCGGCCGCGGCCGGCAGCAGAGATCACCGCTGCGTGCGCCAGCTCCAGGTGCCCTTGAGGCTCCTTCCGCGGCGGCTTCCGAAGCGCCCGCTGATGCTCCGCTACCGGTGGTAGGAAACGAAACCCCCGGTGCGGTCATCGGCGAGCGGCCTATCTCGCAGCGGCCGCGGGGCCGCTCTCGCTCCGGCCGCCGTGGTGGTCATGGTGGACGCCGTTCCCCACGAGGATCGGGCTCACGGGTTGGTGATGCGGCCGATGACCAGCGCGTCTCTTCCCCGAGCGAGGACGGCGGGCGCCCGAGTGACGCCAACGAGACAATGGGCCCGTTGTCCGAGCATCCGGCCGGATTAGAGGCAAGCCCGCCGCATAATTTGCCGGCCAGCGCTCCCGAACCCGAGGGTTACGCTCGCCGAGAAGACCGGGTCGCCGTGACGAACCCGCCGTCGGTCCCCGAAGGGCTTCCCTAAGGGACGTTCCCTCAGCGCCCACGCCCTGCGCCGCCCATCCGTTACCCGGCGCAGGAACGCCATCAGCCGGTCGCTCGCCGCGAGCGTGCCCTTGTTCTTGCGGCAGGCGTAGGAGTCGTGGATGAAGAGGGGCTCGAAGATCCGCTCTTGATGAGACACCAGGAGGTGGTGCACCACCCGGTCACGGAAGTCCGCGGCGAAGACCTCGCGGGGTTTCGGCCCGTCGGTGATGAAACAAATCGACCGGCCTGGCCGGTAGCTGTGAGCACGGAGGTCCTCCTGGAGCGCGAGCAGCTTGGCCTCGGCGTCCGCCTCGAAGGCCAGCGCATTAAAGGTGTTCCGCTTGTTGCGGCGGCAGTTGCGGTAGTGCCGCCACAACGCGCGGAACGAGTAGAGCTCAGGGCCGATCACGAGCCGCCCAGCACCGCCCGGACATGGAGGTCGTTGTTCTTATCGTCGTTGTTCACGTTGCCATTGTTGAAATTCACGTTCCATGCGTTGTCGGGGCGTTCTTCCTCCTCCCCCCTTGCGGGGGAGGATTGAGGAGGGGGGGTCATCCAGCGCAGCCTGAATCGCCTCCTGAACCGTCTTCCTGGCTTGCAGGACCTCTGTATACCAGAACCGCAAAACCCGGAAGCCTTGAGCTTCCAACCACGCGGTCCGCTGCGCATCCTCTTCCCATCGTCCTCGCCTCTGGCCTCATCGACCGACCCGTCCAGATACCGTGGTGGAACAATACTCCCTTGCGCATCATCGAATGAGCTCGAATGGCCCATCCACGTTAGGGTAATTCTCTTCCGTGGAAATTCAGGCTAGTGGTCCGCCCTAATGGTCCGCTAGGATCAAACGCCCTGGCGCCGAGGAGAGCGCCAGGCGCTGGCCTTCGGAGCGAGCCTTCGCCCTGGCGTTCGACGGTTTCGGCCACCAGGTATAGACTATCATCATGACCGAGACCGAGAACCTGGTGCTGGAGCAGCTCCGCGCTATTCGCGCGGACATCGCCGAGTCGCGCGAGGGCCAAGCGCGGATAGAAACCCGACTCACCGCTATCGAACATCACATGGCCGGATTGATAACGTCCTTCGGCGGCCAGCAGAACGATCTGGATTCCTTGCGCCGGCGGGTGGAGCGCATCGAGCATCGCCTGCAACTGACCGACTAGGGGCAGGCGTCAAAAGCCGCTCTTGCTCTGCCCGGTTGCCAGACACCGCTCATCGAGCGTTAATAGGGACGGTCTCCAAAACCACGAACGCTACGGCAAAATCGATTTCATCGCTAAGCGACAGGTGGATACTGCCAATACCGAGAACTCGTAGAATGAATGCATCCCATCCGGCGGAACGCCCACAAGGGGCTTTCCGCCCTACGCTACGCGCTCTGGCTGAGGCAAAGAACTTCCTCGAACGCAGTGCGGTTGTGGCGAAGTGGAAGTGAAGCGACGACACATTCTGTGTGAGATGGTTGTTCTTACTTCTTCCTCAAAAACTTCTCCGGCTCGATGCCTGCCTGCTTGAGGCTGGCGCGCAGCGTGGCTTCGGGTATGTCGCCGGGGTGGTTGGGGATCGTGGTGTAGTGGTGGGTAGGCGGGTTGTGCCAGATCTCATGAGAACCCGCTGCCTGGCGGTCGAACTCAAACCCCAACTGCTTTAGCCACTTGACGATCTCGCGATAACGAAAGCCTGCCAATCGTCCCATTTAACCGCTCACCACCAGCGGGTAATCGAAAGAATCCCCGGCCTCTTTGAGATGAAGCGGCTCTTGACGCTCGGCCTGCGCCGCCAGGAGCTTCTTGGCCACATCGCGGGCGATTTCCAGGGTCTCGGTAACGGTGCGCTCTTGGGCCACCAGTCCCGGAATATCATCCGATGTCGCCAAGTAGACGCCTTCCGGCAGGTGCTCGATGTGTAGATTGACAATCTGTTCCATACGTTAAACCTCTGCGTTAGTCAATATAGATTTCGCCGCCACGGGGTATGCAACCCCGCGGGGCGACCAAAGGGGAGAATGCTCGCGACACGTTTGCAGCTTTCCTAAGGGACGTTCCGGGCCTCCAAAACCACGAAGGCCACGGCAAAATCGATTTCATCGCTAAGCGACAGGTGGATACTGCCAATAGCGAGAGCTTCGATGATCTCGGCCGCGCGGCCCGCGCAAATTATCAGCGGCCGGCCCAGCGGGTCGTTGCTGACATTTAGCGTGTGGAATGTGAGACCGTCTCGGAATCCGGTGCCGAGGGCTTTCGAATAAGCCTCTTTTGCCGCGAAACGGCTCGCGAGAAACCGCGGCGGGCAGCGACGGGATTCGAACTCGGCGTGCTCTTGAGGGGTGAGGATCCGGCGTGAAAACCTGTGGCCGAAACGCTGTAAGCCCGCGCGCATGCGCTCGACCTTGACGATGTCGACGCCGATCCCATGGATCATCGCCGGGCTTCCAGCATCAACCTTTTCATCTCACGCACTGCCTCGGCGAGACCGCTGAACACCGCGCGCGCGACGATCGCGTGCCCAATATTGAGCTCCTCTACCTCGGCGATAGCCGCAATCGGGCCAACGTTCTGATAATTGAGCCCGTGTCCGGCATGGACTCGCAATCCCTGACTTGCGGCCAGCCGAACCGCCGCAGCGATACGCTCGCGCTCGCGTTCCCGCGCGCCGGGATCGGCCGCGTCCGCATAGCGTCCGGTGTGGATTTCGATGACCGCGGCGCCCGCCTCGCGGGCGGCTTCGATTTGCCGCGGGTCGGGGTCGATAAACAGCGACGCGCGGGCGCCCACGCCCCTCATACGTTTGCATGCCGCTGAAATCGCGTCGAGCTGGGCCGCGACATCCAAGCCTCCTTCGGTGGTCAATTCCTGGCGTCTTTCGGGTACGAAACAACAGTCCGCCGGACGGATCCGCTCGGCCAAGGCGAGCATCGCATCGGTCAGCGCCATTTCGAGGTTCATGCGCACTTGCAGCACGGCAGCGAGCAATTCGACATCGCGCTCCTGTATATGGCGCCGGTCCTCGCGCAAATGTATCGTGATGGCGTCCGCTCCGGCGTGCTGCGCTTCCAGGGCGGCTTGAACGGGATCGGGGTAGCGGGTTCCCCGCGCTTGCCTTAACGTCGCCACGTGGTCGATGTTGACTCCAAGCAGCATCGGTCCGCGGGTAAGCATTGATCTCTAACTGAACAATTGCCGGCTGGTCAACGGCCGGCCGCCGATATGGGAAGCAAGGATAAATCGCATCAACCGCTTCGACTCACTGAGTACTTCGGGTTCATGGAACAGCGCGGCGGCTACGGCGATCAAGGTGCGCCCCTGTACCTGAACGGTGTCGATGTGCGCGGGCGGATCGCGCCAGGGACCCTTATCGCTTTGATAGTAATAATCGCGCTCAGGTTCAATGGGGGCATTGGCATCCACATCAACGCTCAGACTAAGACCATAGCCGATGTCTTCGAGCAGACGTTTCTCGAACAAGCGCAAGGCCGGCTCCTCGTTCCCGGCTTGCGCGAGGGTTTCCAAGGCTTGGCGATAGGCCGCGAAGAGCGCCGGATGCGGATCGTCCCGATGCAATACCCGCATCAAGATCTCGTTGAGATAGAAAGCGCTTAAGAGCGCACGGCCGCTCAAGGCGGAGAAGGGCCCGTCGATCTCGGCGCCGACGAGCGTCGCCAGCTCCCCCCGTCCCGCCCAGGCCAAAAGGAGCGGCCTGAAGAATTGCAGAGCGCCGCGGAACGCCGAACGCTCGCGGTTTGCGCCCTTCGCGATTAATCCGACCCTTCCTGAGCGCGAGGAGAAAATTTCCAAAAGTAAGCTTGTCTCGCGATACGCACGCTGGTGCAGGACAAACGCACTGTGCAGGTCAACACGCATCGGCCACCCCCGACACAAACCACATCACTCTCTTAATCGTGAAACCCGAGCCCGCCCAACGCCCGAATATCATCGGACCAGCGTTCCTTGACCTTGACCCAAGTGCGCAGAAAAACCCGCTTGCCGAACAAGCGCTCCATCTCCAATCGCGCCTGTTGACCCGCGGCCTTCAGCACCGCCCCATGCGCGCCGACGACGATTCGCTTTTGACCCGGCCGCTCTACCCAAATCGTGGCATCGATACAGGTTATGTGCGGTTTCGAGACGAACCCGTCTATCATTACGCTCAAGCGGTGCGGCACCTCCGCCCCGAGCCTGCGCAGCAACCGCTCTCGAATCAGCTCGGCCGCGAAAAACCGCTCGCCGCGATCGGTCAGTTCGTCCGCGGGAAACATAGCGGGGCCCTCGGGAAGCCTCGACTTCAATGCCTCCTCCAATGCGACGATGTTGTCACCGGTGGAGCTCGACAGCGGAACGATCTCGGCGAGATCCATGAATCCGCTGACTTCGCCGAGGTAAGGCAAAAGTTGGGATTTATCCGCGACGGTGTCGACTTTATTAACCGCGACCAAGACCGGACACGCGGCCGGTTTTATACAGTTCAAGACGTACCGATCATCCTCCGTCCAGCGCAACGCCTCCACCATGAATAGGATAATGTCGACCTGTGCAATCGCCTTGATGGCTTCCCGATTCAAAGCGCGATCGAGCGCCCCATGCCGCTCTCGATGCAGTCCAGGCGTATCCACGAACACGATCTGATGGACACCTTCTGTCTTAATGCCCAGGATCTGATAACGGGTCGTCTGAGGCTTGCGCGAGGTAATGCTGAGTTTTTGTCCGATCACGCGGTTGAGAAAGGTTGATTTGCCGACGTTAGGACGCCCGACGATGGCAACCATTCCGCATCGGCTTACGGGGCTAGCGAGGATCATTAGCGATCAGGAATCACTCGCCTCGCGCAGTAGCCGCAGGGCTTGCTCCGCTGCCGCCTGCTCCGCGCGCCTGCGGCTCGAGCCCTGCGCCGACACAGGCCTGGGCAACGCTACGCATCGGCAGGTGACGGTAAAAAGCTGGTTGTGGGGTTTACCGGCAACTCGGGCCACCGCGTAGGTGGGAAGCGGAAGGCGACGTGCTTGCAGTATTTCCTGCAACTCGGTTTTCGGATCCTTTCGGATCGCCTCCAGCAGGGTTCGATCCAGCATTGATGAGAACCAAGCCCGCACCCGTTCGCGACAGACCGCCAGTCCCCCATCGAGATAGATGGCGCCGATAATCGCTTCGAGCGCGTTGGCGAGTATCGATTCACGCTGCATCCCGCCGCTTTTTTTCTCGCCTTGGCCCAAGGTGAGATAGGCTGCCAGGTCGAGATCACGCGCCACCACGGCCAGCGTTTCCCGGTTGACGAGTGTCGAACGCAAGCGGCTCAACTCACCTTCTTGCGCGTACGGGAAACGCTCGAAAAGCGCTTCCGCAACCACCAAATCGAGCACGGCGTCACCGAGGAATTCCAGCCGTTCGTTGTTGTTTTCCCCCGCACTGCTGTGAGTAAGGGCGGCCGTTAATAAGCTTTTAGTTTTAAAACCATACCCGAGCGACTCGCTAATCCCTGAAGTCGCCGTCACTCGATACCCATGCCTGGGATGGCGATGCTTTCATTGAACTTCAAGACGACATCCAAATCCCCAAAGAGCGGTCCGCGATCCTCATAGATCATGGTCATGAGACGGCCTTTGCCATCGGGGTTGCCTACGACCTTCAAATATTTCTGGAGATCATTATCGGTAATCGTGTCCACATCGGAGACGTCGAAGTTACGCATGATCAGCCCCCTGATCTCCCGAACGCCCTTTTGGCCGATCTCCGGCATACCGGCCACGGCTTGCATGGCGGCACGCACTTTGAAACTTTGGTTGTAGAGCGGAAACAGCTTCATCAGAGTCAGCGCCGCGAATCCGAGGAGCGCGCCGCCGATCAAAAGCCCCCAGAGAGTGAGTCCCCGCTGCTTTGCCGGTATGTTGTCATGCTTCATGCCGTACTCCTTAATGCTATGAGAGTTTGTGAAAAAACCTACTGCGCTCGGGATCTCGCGTTCCGGCGGTGCTCGGAATCCTCATGTATTTCAACATACACTCCGGTTCCTGCGCTTCGGCGGAACGCGACCTCCCTTCGCTCGCGACGGTTTTTTCACAAACTCTGAGTGTGCGTTAACGAATCGAACGGCCAAGGCGCTGCCAATCAATCCCCCCGTTCTGACTGTCCCAGTTCATCCAGATCATAAATGCCTTCCCAATAAGGTGATCATCGGGCACGGTGCCCCAGTAGCGGCTGTCCTTGCTGTTGTCGCGGTTATCACCCATCACGAAATAATGGCCATCGGGCACCACCGTCTCGGTCTCCAAGGATGGCCGCTCGGGTTCGACGAGAATAGCATGCTTGACATCATAGAGATCTTCGTCGATTAAAGCCGCCCCGGTCATCGAGGTTCCAGCGCCTACGCCCTCATAGGGACCCAAGCGCGTTTGCGAAATCCGTTCGTCGTTAATCCACAACGCCTTGTCGTGGTAAGCAATGCGGTCTCCAGGCAACCCTACCACGCGCTTGATAAACGGAGTCGAGGGGTCTTCCGGGTATCGAAATACGACCACATCACCGCGTTCTGGCGCGCCCAATTGTATGACTTTCGTATTGAGCACCGGGAGCCTAAGACCATAAACATACTTGTTGACGAGAATATAATCTCCGATCAAGAGGGTTGGCATCATGGAGCCCGAGGGAATGCGAAAAGGCTCGACCAGAAACGACCGCAGGAGCAGCACGATGAGGAAAATCGGAAACAAGGAGCGCGCATAGTCCACCATAAGCGGGAGCTTGGCGGCCGGATCGCGGCGCGGCGCGAAAAACACGGCGTCGGCCAGCCAGCAGAGGCCGCTGACGAATACCAACACCACCATGACCAATGAGAAATCGACGTTCATTTCGCCTTACCCACGGTTAACACAGCCATAAAGGCTTCCTGCGGGATCTCGACCGTTCCTACTTGTTTCATGCGCCGCTTGCCGGCCTTTTGTTTTTCTAGAAGTTTCCGTTTTCGAGTCACATCGCCTCCGTAACATTTCGCAGTAACGTTTTTTCGCAACGGTTTTACCGTCTCCCGGGCGACGATTTGCGCCCCTATCGCCGCTTGTATCACGACCTCAAACATTTGCCGCGGGATCAATTCCCGCATCTTGTCGGCAAGCTCCCGGCCGCGCCGTTGGGCTTGATGCTGATGAACGATGGTGGACAAGGCGTCCACCCGTTCCCCATTGATCAAAATATCAAGCTTCACCAGTGACGCCCGTTGAAACCTCAGAAAGCTATAGTCCAAAGACGCATAACCGCGGGTTAAGGACTTCAGGCGGTCGAAAAAATCGAGCACCATTTCGCTCATTGGCAGCTCGTAGCTCACGGCGACCTGTTGCCGCCCGTAGTGGAGTTTCGTTTGCGAACCGCGCCGATCCACGCATAGCGTAATCACGTTACCGAGGTGCGCCTGCGGCACCAGTATGTCAACTTGAATGATGGGTTCCCGGATCTCGGCGATTTCGTTCTGAGGCGGGAGCTTGGCCGGATTCTCGATGCGTAGGACCTCGCCCGAGGTAGTGGCGACTTCATACACGACCGTGGGCGCGGTGGTAATGAGGGCGAGTCTATACTCCCGCTCCAAACGCTCCTGGACGATCTCCATATGCAACAAGCCCAGAAATCCGCACCGGAATCCAAATCCCAGTGCTTGCGAGGTCTCGGGTTCATAACGCAGCGCCGAGTCGTTCAAGCGCAGTTTCGCCAAGGCCTCACGAAACCCTTCGTAATCGTTCGAGTCGGTGGGATAAAGGCCGGCGAAGACGTTGGGCTTGATCTCCTTAAAGCCCGCAAGCGGCTCGGCGGCCGGCCGCCTTGCGCCGGTAAACGTATCCCCGACCGGGGCGCCGTCGATTTCTTTGATCCCGGCCACGACAAAACCCACCTCCCCCGTACGCAATGTCTTGCATACCACGCGCTTAGGCGTGAAGACACCAAGCTCGGTGATTTCGTATTCGCGCCCAGCCGACATGACCCGAACCTTAGCACCGGTTTCGATCGCACCATCGAATACGCGAACCAAGGACACGACCCCCAGGTAATTATCGAACCAGGAGTCGATAATCAAGGCTTTCAAAGGCGCTTCCGGGTTCCCGCGCGGCTTGGGCACCCGGTGTACGATCGCGTTCAGAAGGTCGCGCACGGCCTGTCCCGTCTTCGCGCTGACCGCGAGCGCCGCGCTCGCATCGATACCGATAATATCCTCGATCTCGGCGCGCACGCGTTCCGGATCGGCGGCGGGTAAATCGACTTTATTGAGAACCGGAATAATCTCGAGCCGGTGCTCGGCAGCCGTATGGCAGTTGGCGACGGTCTGGGCTTCCACACCCTGCGCCGCATCGACGACCAACAGTGCCCCCTCGCAGGCGGCGAGCGAGCGCGATACCTCGTAGCTGAAGTCAACATGCCCCGGGGTATCGATGAAATTAAGCTGGTAGGTAATCCCGTCATCGGCGCGAAAGCCCAAGCTTACGCTCTGAGCCTTGATGGTAATCCCCCGCTCGCGCTCGATGTCCATCGAGTCCAATACTTGTTCGGCCATCTCGCGCTGACTGAGGCCGCCGCACAACTGGATAAAACGATCGGCCAAGGTGGACTTTCCATGATCGATATGAGCGATGATCGAGAAGTTTCGCACGTGCTCCATGGCGTTCGTGCTCGCTGGCTCTAGAGCACAGGGCAGGCAAAGGCCCGGCCGTTCACGCCACGCACGGTTAAATTGGCCAACACGAGAATTATACGGGGATTCGACTTCGCAATGTGGACACCGCGGCCTGACGTTTGCAGGCCGTCATTCTAGTCGATCACGACCGGCGCCAGAACACCTCCGCGGCGGAATTCCACGCTCTGGACCCCTACTCAGCGATTTTGATCGCCAGAAAAATCGGACCGCCCTGCCGTTGAATAAGGACCGGTACGGGCTTCCCCGTGGGCAAGGCCGCCACTAGTTCGGTGAAATGCTTGCTGTCCTTAACCTTCACGTTGTCGATTAGCAATATGGCGTCGCCCTTACGGATCCCGGCGTTTTTTGCCGGGCCCGGTTGCACCGCTGCTACAACCACGCCGTGATCGCCTTCGATTTCGAGCGCTTTACGTTGCTTGCGGGAAAGTTCTTTCACCGCGATCTTCAAACGATTATCCGTGATCGCGTCCGGCGTACCTCGATCCGAGGACGCCACCTTCAGCTCTTCTTCTTGCGGAAGCTCCCCGACGGCAAGGTCCACCACCTTCGGATCGCCCTCACGAATAAGCTTTACAGGGACCCTTTTGCCAACCTCCGTGTTACCGACGAGCGGCGGTAAATCCGAGGACCGATCGACCTCGATACCGTTAAATTCGACCACCACGTCGCCGGGCTGAATCCCGGCCTCGGCGGCCGGACTGTCCGGAAGCACCTTGGCGACCAAAGCCCCATGCGGGCGCGCCATTCCGAAGGATTCCGCAAGCTCCCGGGTGACCTCCTGTATCAATACGCCTAACCAGCCCCGCGACACCTTGCCCTTGGCGACGATCTGGTGATACACGTTCATCACGTCTTCCACCGGGATCGCAAACGACAGTCCCATAAAACCGCCGGTCCGGCTGTAAATCTGCGAATTCACACCGACGACCTCCCCGTCCATATTAAACAGCGGGCCGCCCGAGTTTCCCGGGTTGATCGCGACATCGGTTTGAATAAAGGGGACGTAGTTTTCATTCGGCAACGCCCGCCCCTTCGCGCTCACGATCCCCGCCGTCACGGAATGATCGAACCCGAACGGTGAGCCGATGGCCAAAACCCATTCTCCGACCTCAAGATCCGAGGAACGGCCGAGCTTAACAATGGGCAAATCGGTGGCTTCAATCTTTAATACTGCCAAATCGCTGCGCTCGTCGTGACCGATCGGCTTGGCCAGAAATTCGCGCCGATCGCTCAGGCGCACCCAAATCTCATCCGCATCCTTGACGACGTGATAGTTGGAGATCACGTAGCCGTCCTTAGAGAGGATAAACCCGGAGCCCAATGATGATCGTGGCGAGAGATCAGGTCCCTCGATATTATCGCCGAAAAAGCGGCGAAAGAACTCATTTAACGGGCTGTCTTCAGGAATATCGGGTATTTGGAACTGAGGGGGCGCACCATCGGCGCGTTTTTTGGCTTCTTTCAGTGTCGTCCCGATATTCACCACGGCAGGGGCGTTCTCCGAGGCAAGATCGGTAAAGTCCGGCAGCGAGCTGCCAACGGCTGACTGCATGCTGAATAGTGCCGCGAGCGCCAAGAGCGCTCTAGAAAATGAGTGTGTTAGTCCCATCGTGACTTCGCCTTCCTCCCATAAGTAGCGATATATTCCAATGCAAACTCTGGTAACTCGAACAAGCGTGGCGCGAGCCCCTTAGGGTGCGGCCGGGCTCACGGAGACGGCGATCTGCCGTACCGTCGCCGCCGGCACCTCGCCGACAACGGTGATTTGATATCCGTCCGCTAAGGTACGGTAAGTATTCAATGCCCCAAACGCGGAGTATCCCTGCACCGGGACCGCCTGCTCCTCATTTTTCTCGATAAAGACCGAGACCGTCGCCAAGCCGTCCGAAAACACCTTGTGCTTTACCGCTTTCTTGTCTTTGGGCATGTCATGCATCTGCTGCTCGGTCATCGCGAAACCACGCGGCAACCATCCTACCTTCCATCCCGCATTCCGCTCACCGGACGTTTGAGGTGTTTCGTTCCGATACCAAGTATAGCCCTCCCCGCTAATCGACGCCTGCAGCGCGCTTTCTGAAATCACCGCGGGTGTCTCCAACGCTGTAAACAGCAATTGCTCGAGGATGCTGCCGCCACCGTCCAGCACCTGTGACTTCAACAACAAGCTGGAGCTTGTGTCAACCCACAGGCGATAGCTATACCGATCGGCGTCTTTGGGTCGTATGCCCAAGACCCATGCCGGCCTGCCCGCGATCCGATCTCCGCCGAGGACGGAAAAATCGTAGAGCACGGCGGCCTGCTCGATCGGCTGACTCCATGCTGTCCCAAAGAATGCCTGTTGCGAGGTTTTTTCGACCATGACGCTGCGCTCATTCGGAAAGATACAAATCACCTCGTCATTGCGCCGGATCACTTCTTTAGCCGTGCCGGTAAGCGCAATCAGACGTTCATGTTCTCCCCGGCTATCGGCTTTATGAATGATACGCATACTCGCGGTGTCAGCGCCGCGGATCGACACGAAGGTCCCGTCATAGTTCTTGGCACGGGTCGCATTGGCCATCTTGGCAAGGATGGCACGGGCTTGGCCGGAAGTGTCGGCGGCGGACACCGGCGGTGCCGATAGGGTGAGGATCAAAAAACACGGGGTCAGCCAGCGGATCGTCCCGATTTCACGGTTGGGTTTCATGGGTGACTACCCGGAAGTAAGGCGTTAAGCCTTGCGTCTGCGGGCTAGAATTGAAGTGCTGATGATTGACTATATACGCGCTCAGGCGCGATGACGCATCGGCCGGTTGACCGTTCCATTTAACCGTGGCTATCGGCAGGGGATGAAGTTCAGCGGACCCGATAGGGTTCGCCTGTGGCACTACTTGCTCCGGTAATTGATTACGGTTAAGACTGACGAACCCGACTCCCGCGAGAGCAGCCGCCATGGCGAGCCCCGCGGCCGGTTTCCAGCGCGACTGCAATCTCCAGCGCATCGGCAGACGGGCCGGCTCGTGCTCCAGCGCCAAGGACACCCTCCTAGATATATCCGGGCACGCCGTATCCGGCAGGCGCCGGCATAACGCGTCACCCATCAAATGATAGTGCGACCAAGCCGATCTCAACTCCGGATCGGTCCGCATTTCAATCAATAACGGACCGGCCTCGCGCTCCGACAATTCACCGTCCAAAAGCGCGGATATCTGTTCTCGCCGTTCATTGCTCATGGCTTTTCGTCACTCCAATAATGCTTTTAAACGATGGTCGATCGCCTCCCTAGCCCGGAATATCCGCGATCGGACCGTTCCAATCGGGCAAGTCATCACATCCGCGATTTCCTCATAGCTCAACCCCTCGACCTCACGTAGATTAATGGCGGTGCGAAGGTCATCGGGCAACTGTTCGATGGCCTCGGCGATGGTCTCCTTGATCTCATCGGTAATTAAAAGACTTTCAGGCGTCGCGAGATCCTTAAGCATCGATTCCAGTTCGACTTGCTCGCCTTCGACGCGAAAACTCTCGGAATCCATGGGCCGCCGGGACTGCGTTACGAGATAATTTTTCGCCGTATTGATGGCAATACGGTATAGCCATGTATAGAAGGCGCTATCGCCGCGGAAGTTTGGCAGGGCACGGTAGGCCTTTAGAAATGCATCTTGCGCTACATCCAAGGTGTCGGTGGGATCACGTACATATCGGGACACCAATTTAATGATCCTCTGCTGGTACTTCAACACGAGTAGATCAAACGCTTTCTTGTCGCCCTTCTGTACCCTCTTGACAAGCTGTGCATCGGCGCCGGTCTCGCCCATCGGGGCATTCTCCTTGTATTATTGAGCGGCGCGCTGTCTGCTAGATAGACCGTGTGACCCTTATCAAGTTCGCAGCGCGACGCCATGAGATTGGCGGGGCGCATTATATACCGATTTACTGGCATCTGAATCTTTGATCCGTTCTGCTCCATCGCGCTATGACGCACCAGTACGATGTCCTCGTGATCGGTAGCGGCGCTTCCGGATTAAGTGTCGCGCTGCAGCTCGCGCAAGGCGCGCGGGTCGCCCTTCTGTCGAAGGGCCCGTTACAGGAAGGCGCGACACTCTACGCGCAAGGGGGGATCTCAGCAGTGCTCGATAGCTGTGACTCGATCGAGTCCCATGTGCAGGATACCTTGACCGCCGGCGCCGGCCTTTGCGATCTCGCCGCGGTACGCTACGTCGTCGAACGCGGGCGTGAGAGCGTGCAGTGGCTTATCGATCAAGGTGTCGCGTTCACGCGCGCCGAACCAAAGGTAGGGGGCATCGAATATCACCTGACCCGCGAGGGGGGGCATAGCCACCGGCGCATTATCCATGCAGCGGACGCCACTGGACGCGCCATTGAAAACACCCTTGAAGGCCGGGTCCGCGCTCATCCCTCCATTGATGTGTTCGAGCACCACCTGGCGATTGACCTCATTACCGCGGCCAAGTTTCGTCTCGGCGCCGAGCGCTGCCTGGGCGCGTATGTCTTGGAGGCGAGCGCGCATCGGGTACTCACCTTTCGGGCGCGTTTCGTGGTCCTCGCTACCGGCGGGGCGGGCAAGGTCTACCTGTATACGAGCAATCCCGATGTCGCCACCGGCGACGGCGTGGCGATGGCCTGGCGCGCCGGTTGCCCGATCGCCAGCATGGAGTTTTTTCAATTCCACCCCACCTGCCTTTATCATCCGCGGGTGAAGTCCTTTCTCATTACCGAGGCCGTCCGCGGGGAGGGTGGGAAACTCCTCCTGCCCGACGGCTCGGCTTTCCTGGACCGTTTCGATGCGCGCGCGGAGCTTGCGCCCCGCGACATCGTTGCGCGCGCGATCGATCACGAGATGAAACGCTTGGGCCTCGACTTTGTCTACCTCGACATCTCGCATAAACCGGCGGATTTCATTCTCGGCCACTTTCCCACTATCGCCGCCCGCTGCCTTGAGTACGGCATCGACATCACCCACGAGCCGATCCCCGTCGTGCCCGCCGCACACTATATGTGCGGTGGGGTGGTCACGGATCGGCACGGGCAAAGCGCGGTTCCGGGGCTTTATGCCATCGGCGAAGTCGCTTACACGGGCTTGCACGGAGCCAACCGCATGGCCAGCAATTCCCTGTTGGAATGCCTCGTCATGGCGCGCGCCGCCTCTATGGACATCCGCATGCAACTGGCGGGCGCGCCGCACGTGCCGCCGCTTCCCGATTGGGATGAAACGCAAGTGACGGACTCCGACGAGGAAGTCGTCGTCGCCCATAATTGGGACGAATTGCGCCGCTTTATGTGGGACTACGTCGGCATCGTGCGCACCACAAAGCGCTTGCAGCGCGCCAGCCGCCGGGTGCAACTCCTGCGCGATGAAATCATCGATTATTACGGTAATTTTCGCGTCACCGTGGACCTCATCGAGTTGCGCAACCTGGTGCAGGTCGCCGAGCTTATCATCGAATCGGCCCTGCGGCGCAAGGAGAGCCGCGGCCTTCACTACACCCTGGACTATCCGCTTCCCGATGCATCCCGTCCGCCCTCACCCACCGTGCTGCGCCGGCCGATGTAGCTGGTGCTTCGATCGGCGCCTTGCGGAACGCACTGCTGTTTTTTTACTGAGCCAGCGAGAGTAGCGTGCGCCATGCGCACGAACAGGCACCGGTGAATCGTGCTGGAGCTTCGGCCGACTGGATACTCAACAAAACCGTGCAGCCCTAACGCCCACATTTTTTGCCTGGCAGGTGCGACGTAATTCCCGTCAATTGAGCTACACAGGCAACGGTCACAATCTACATTTTCTCTTCCGTCATGCCGGTGAAAACCGGCATCCAGGCGAGCCTTCATGCGCCGTACTGGACCCCGGCTTCCGCCGGGGTGACGGTGATATGGGGGTCATCCATGCTGTGTGCGCGCTGCGGACGGGCATCCCGAGGAAAGGATAAAGGATAGGGATCTCAGCAAGAGTAGCGTGCGCCATGCGCACGAACGGACACCGGTGAATCGTGCGCAAAGCGCACGCTACCCCTGCTGATCAGCTTCCACCGCTCAGGAGCGGTGGCCCGCCGGTGCTCACACATTGTCGATTGGGACCGGCTCCACCGGTTCCGCCAGCTCAAAGCTAAACACGCGCGAATAGAAGTAAAGCTCCGCATCGAGCACGCGCTTGATGGTCGCGGCCTGCCGGAAGCCGTGCTGCTCGCCGGGAAAGGCGAGATAGGCGACCGGTAGTTTCTTGTTCCTCAGCGCCGCCACCATCTTTTCCGCCTGCGCGGGCGGCACCACCCGGTCTTCCAGGCCCTGGAAGAAGATCGCGGGGCAGGACAGACGCTCGACGGCGTGGATCGGGGCGCGCGCCCGGTACAAGTCGGCTCGCTCGGGATACGGCCCGATGAGCCGTTCGAGATAGCGCGACTCGAACTTGTGGGTGTCCTTAGCCAGGGCCTCCAGATCGCTCACTCCGAAGTGGCTGGCGCCGGCCTTGAAGGCATCCCGGAAGGTGAGCGCCGCGAGCGTCGTGAAACCGCCCGCGCTCCCGCCCCGGATCGCCAGGCGCTCCCCGTGCACCCGATTCCGGTCAACCAGATACCGGGCGCCGTTCACGCAGTCGTCCACACATCCACGATCCCCCACTGGCCGTCGAGCCTGCGACGATAGGCCCGCCCGAAACCGGTGCTCCCGCCGTAGTTAACATCGAGGACCGCGAAGCGCCGGCTCGTCCAGTATTGGACCCCGAGGTTAAGGCCGCTGTCGGCTGCGGCCGTTGGACCCCCGTGGCTCATGACGATCAGCGGGGGCTGCTCGCCTTCGGGCCCCGTGTAGTCCCGGTTCTTGGGTGGGTAGAAGAAGCCATAGGCGGTAAGGCCGTTCTCCGTCGGGAATGCGATCGGCTCCGCGGCCGAAACGTATCCGGCGTCGAGCTGGACGTCACGGACACGCCGCAGGACCTCGATCTTGCGAGTCATGAGGTCGAGGGTCACGACGGACGAAAATTCGGTCGGCGATCCGCCGAGGAAGACGACCCGGCTGGCCTCGGCTCGCAGGTACGAGATTTCCGTATAAGGGGTCTCGATCTCCTCGATGGCCCCCGTGTCCTTCCTCACCACGGCCAGGTGACTGTGGCCGCCCTGACGATAGCTCAGGACGAGCTGCTTTTCTGCGGAAAACCCAAAGTTCGAGAAGCCGAATAGCCAGGGCGGATCGCTCATCTCCGCCTCCCTCTGAACGATCGGCTCGACCCGGCCCTCCCGCCATCGATACAGGTTCCACCATCCGCTGCTATCCATGCGTAACGCATTGAGAAGTGCACGGTGTTCTGTCGGGACAGTTTGTGAATATGTCACAAAATGTTTGTGCGAAAAGTCAATGAAAAAGCCAAGGTACATTTTGTATTCTTAGCGGTGTTGAGACTAACTCGGTGCTCAACTCGGACGCCAAAAAGCGGCGCGCCGGTTACCTTTAACGTTAGGCCGCTGAACGAAGGAGGACAACGATGCGCTACGAGATAAGAGGACGCGTTATTGACCAATTTACCGACGACGGCATCGCCGGAGTTCGGGTCGAGGCCTGGGACAAGGACTTTGGTCTCGACGACTATCTCGGCTCCGCGACGACGATCGGCGACGGCTCGTTCTCGATCAGTTTCGACGACAGTGCGTTCCGCGACATCTTCTTCGACAACTGGCCAGACTTCTACTTCAAGGTTTACTGCTACAATGAGCTGCTCGCGTCGACCGAGGACTCGGTGCTGTGGAACGTCAAGCGCCCGCAGGTCGGCGTCACGATCAAGGCGCATCATCCAAAGCCGCCGGTGTGCGACGAGCGGCACATCTATCTGAAGATCGAGCGGATCGAGAACTACAGCCCGGTCAAGCCGCAGGACAAAGTCGTACCGCCAGTGCAGTACGGCCGCGACTGCATGCGCAATCATGGCCACGAGAACGGCCTGATCCCGCAGGCCGAGATCGACGCGCGCTCGTTGCCCGCGGTCCTGTACCGTGAATATCTGGATTCCGGCTACCTGATTCCCAAGCCGGACAAGCTGATCACCGCCGACATCAACGAGCCGGCCTACATGCACCGCGTGCCCGGCACGGTCATCTACACGCGCCCGTGCCAGCGGCTGAAGATCCACGTGTGGAACACCGACGACGTGTCGCACTCGCTGCATGCGCACGGCCTGCGCTACGGCATCGACTCCGACGGCTCGTGGCCGTTCGGCACCGAGGCGGCGCACCACGGTGGCCGCTCGGATGCGATCTGCCCCGGGCAGATCTGGACCTACACCTTCGACGTCCCTGACAATGCGCTCGGCGCGTGGCCGTTCCACGATCACACGCACCACATGGACATGAAGATCGACCAGGGGCTGTTCGGTGGCATCGTCGTGCTCGGCCCCTGCGACCGGCCGCCGCGCCGCTTCCGCTTCCCGTGGCATCTGCTGCGCGCGGTCTATCTCGACATCGAACGTCTGGAACGCTTGCCCGTCTTCATCGACAAGCGGCTGCCGGAGAAATTCGAGTTCGAAGAGGAGACCGTCGTCCCGCTCGCGCCGCACATCCACGCGCGGCGGCTGAAGGACGCCACGCGCCAGCGCCTGCTCCAGCACCTGGATTTCCTCGAGGAATTCACGCTCAAGGAACTCGCGCTGCCGCGCCGCATCGTCAACACAGATCACGTGCCGGTGTTCTTCCACGTGATGTCCAACCCGGACGCCAAGCCGGTGTTCGACACCGACGACATCGAGGAGCTCGGCGGCGAGGCCGAGATCGTCTTCGATACCGTCGGCGACTTCGAGTACTTCTGCCGCCACCATCCGGAGATGACCGGCGTGGTGCACGTCGTGCCCGGCGGCCCGACGCCGGTCTCGGTGACCATTGTCGGCGGCCCGCCGATGGCCTTCAGCCCGGCCGAGATAACGGTCGGCGTCGGCGGCACGGTCAAGTGGATCAACGACAGCGACTTCCACCACACGGTCACGTCAAAGCAAGGCGCGGCGATGGCGACCCACTGCATCAACGGCCGCGGCTTCGTCGGCAATACACCGACCATCGCCGGCCGCAGCGGCCAGCGCATTCGCTGGTACGTGTTCAACCTCGACACCAGCCCGACCTGGCACAACTTCCATCCGCACGCGATGCGTTGGAAGTTCGGCGGCGAGTACTTCGACATCCGCAGCATGGGGCCCGCCGAGTCCTTCGTGGTCGAAGCCGAGATTCCGCCGGTGCTGCTGGTCACTGCCCACGAGGAAAAGGCGCAGTTGCCCGAGCACCGCCCGCCCGGCGCGAAGCTGTATCGGCTGAAGGGCGACTTTGTGTTCCACTGCCACGTGCATCATCACATGATGAACGGCATGGTGGGCCTGGTGCGCGCACGCCAGAGCCTGTGGCTCACCGACGACATGGCGCACGAAATCAGCCATCGCACCGGGCTGCCGCTCGACGACGGCAGCAACGCCTGCCCCGACGTTGATCCGCATCCCTGTCACGGCCACGGCACCGGCCGCTGGGAGGAAATGCCCGGCGCACCGGAGAAGGCCTTCATGCACTCGGTGCTGCTGCCGAACACGCAACGCGTGCTCTACTGGGGCTACACGGGCGCCGATCAGTCGCGCGTGTGGGACTACTCGACGCCGGCCGGCAGCTACCTGCTGCCCGCCAACCAGCCGGCAGACGACCCGGTACTGGGTGTGGCCGACTCCGACATGTGGTCGGCCGAACACACCGTCCTCGACACGGCTGCCGGCACCGTGCTGATCCACGGCGGCTTCTCGCCGAACAAGTCGTTCAGCTTCGATCCTGCCTCGCTCACTTGGACGCGCGTGGCCGACACCGCGCACGACCGCTTCTACTCGACCACGCTCACGCTCGGCGACGGCCGCGCAGCGACGCTGTACGGGTCGGCGTCGAAGTCGATCGAGATCTACACCCACGGCGCCGGCTGGGCGGCGCCGATCGCCATGCCCGCGGGCATGAACCACCACCAGTACTACCCGTGGACCTACCTGCTGCCCGATGGCGGGCTGTTCATCGCCGGGCCGCACGACCCGACGCACCGCTTCGACCTCGCCGCGCCGGCGGCGGCCGAATCTTTCGCGACGATCCACGGCAACCGCAGCACCGGCGGCGAGAAAGGCACCTCGGTGCTGCTGATGATGCGCCCGCCCGATTACAAGCCCATCGGCTACATCATGGGAGGCAACCCGGCGGCAACGCAGAAGACGGCCGAGATGATCGATCTGTCGGCGGCCGCACCGGCGTGGACGGGGCTGCCGGACATGAATCTTGCCCGCGCCGAGCAGTTCACCGCCACGCTGCTGCCCGACGGCCGCGTCTTCATCGCGGGCGGCATCAGCGGCGGTGCCGACGGTGGACTGTGCGAGATCTTCGACCCGCGCAATCCCGGCGCCGGCTGGGTCGTCGGTCCGCCGATGAAATACGTGCGCACCTACCACTCGTCGTTCATCCTGCTCACCGACGGCAGCATCCTCGGCGGCGGAGACCCGCAATCCGGCGGCGCGCCGACGCCGCACGAGCGCTTCTTCCCCGATTACTTTGACATGCTGCGGCCGGTGATCAGCGCCGCGCCGGCGGCGATCAACTACGGCGGCAACTTTACGATCAACACGCCCAACGCGATTGACATCACCGAGGTCGTGCTCCTGCGTGCCGGCGCCGTCACGCATGGCTTCAACATGTCACAACGCGGCATCGAATTGGTGATCGCTGGCCTCGGCGCCGGCACCTTGAACGTCGAGGCGCCGCCGCAGGCCAACCTGGCGCCGCCGGGCTGGTACCTGCTGTTCATCTTGAACGCCAGCCGCGTGCCGTCGATGGGACGCTGGGTGCGCGTGACCCCGTGACCATCGCAGCCGAGGTGATTGCGGCCTGTAACCGCTTAACTCTATTTACCACTAAGGAAAGCAAGAGATTATGGGAATCCGAAAGAATATTCTTTACATGACGTCCGTCGAGCGTGACCTGTTCTTCGAGGCGCTGCTCAAAATGAAGGCGAATATCGTCAATCAAATGGCGGACCCGGCCGATCAGTATAGCGTGTACGACCAGTTCGCATCGCTACACTGGGCTGTGTTCAACGTATCGCTGAACCAGAATGGCCCTTTCCTCAATGCCGGTCATCAAGGCCCAGCGTTCCTCTCCTGGCATCGTGAGTTGCTTCGCCGCTTTGAGATCGCCCTGCAGGCCGAAGTGCCAGGCGTGATGCTTCCCTATTGGGATTGGTCGCCCGCAGTGTTTACCGACACGCTCCTGGGGCCGAACGGCGGTGTCAACGGAGTCGGCGGCGGCGTGGTGCGCACGGGCTGGTTCGCGTTTGACCGTCCTGGTACCGGAGTGAACACCACACCGCTCCCTGCGTGGTGGCCGGCAGCGTTGCAGGGATGGCGCATCCGTCCGGATCTTGATGACACGAACCAGGGCACCACGTTGCGCCGATTCTTCGGGCAGTCCAATGGCGATACTCTGCCGACGCAAAGTGACGTTGTCGCTCTCCTTGCGATTACGGCGGCCAACCCGGCGAACGCGGCACAGCGGCAAACAGCCGCAGCGAATTTCCGGACTGCGTTAGAACAAGGTGGGTTTGGAGTCACGTCGTCGCACAATGAGGTGCACCGTTACATAGGCGGCCACATGGGTGCGGCCATGTCAACCAATGATCCGATCTTTTGGCTACACCATTGCAACATCGATCGCCTCTGGGGTATGTGGCAGCTCGACGGTCACGCCGGCCCAAATTGGTTTCCAGTGTCCGCAGTGCAGGGACACGCGCCCGCCCACTCGATGTGGCCGTGGGTAGGCAATGTGCCGTACTTCATCGGAAACCAAACACCCACGTTTTACTTCCCCAACTTCGGCAATGTCATCCGCACCAACGCCGACCTGCTCGACCACCACGCGCAAGGCTACGCGTACGACACCGAGCCGGTGCTTGGGATCGCGCTGGATCGTTCGGGCAGCATGGTCGGCGCGAGCACCGATCCTTTCAACATGGGCACGGCGACTACGAAGTGGGAGCTCGCGAAGCTGGGAGTTCAGAACCTCATGGCGGATTGCGAGGCAGCTTATGCCGCAGGAGAGGCGTACGTGATCGGAGGGGTTCACACCTTCACGACGAGCGGCGGGAGCAATGAGGTAGACCCGGTGATTGCGGGCAAGCCTTATGGTCTTATCCGTGCCGGCGCCAATTACCCGGAAGCGTACCCTGCCGCGGACGTGAATACCGGCCTCACGGCCACCGCCCCGAGCGGCGCGACGCCCCTCGCAGCAGCACTCAGCGAAACCTATTTCGATGTCGTCCGACCACCGTCCAATGCACTGCCAGCGGATGACACTCGCTATCTGGCGTTTCTCACCGACGGAAAGGAGACCGCAGCACCGTTTCTCAACACACTGGCGGCAAATCAATTCTCCGACACGTACATCTTCGGCATGGGCTTCGGTAGCGGCACCGGATGGGACGGCGTTGATTACGCGACGATCGATACCATCGTTTCCAAAGGAAAGACCCCACCGCCGGCGCTTGGTCTCACCCAGGTCTTTCAGGGCGAGACGATGGGTGCGATCGACAAGTTCTACAGCAATACGATCGCTGGCGTCATTGGGTACACGCCCATAATGGATCCACGCTTTGAACTCTTTCCCGGCGAAGAGGTTCACCTCCCCTTTTGGACGACCAGCGCCGACGACGGAGTATTCATCACGGTTCTGCGCGGCAACGACGACCTCCACTGCTGGCACATCGCGCTCATGTCTCCCGATGGCGGCCGCTATCATGAATCCAGCGCTTCGCCGTATTTCATAACCATCCAGCGGCGCGGGCGACGCGACACGATTTTTCTTCGCCGCAACCTCGCCGCTGACTCGCGCTGGATCGGTCGCTGGTTTCTACATCTCGCGTACTGTCCGCCGGGCCACGTACATCCGGACGATCACGAACACGAGGGCGGTGCCGAGCACGCCGAGGATCATAGGGAGACAGTGTTCGGTGGCATGATCATGCCGACCACGTGGGACCTGATCGTGCCAGCGAGTGCGCCGCCACTGGCGGGACCGGTGTTTGCACAATACAACGTGCCCAAAGCCGAACGCGTGTCGACTCGCGTTCTGGCGAGCCGCATTCTGCCCACAGTGGGAGGGCCGGCCGTGGCGGAGCCGTTTCCGCCCGCAATGCCCGTCATCGTGAACCTCTACGCGAAAACCACACTTCACGTGGTTCTGCAGTTTGACGGGTCACCACGTTTTGCCGGCGATGCACTAAGGCTCAAGTTGCGCGTCAAGGATGACGATGGCGGACAAATACAGAACATGCGGGCGTACGGACGCGTCATCGCACCAGGCAGCCCAATAGGGGCTGCGTTTCGCGACCAGAAAACGATCTCGCTCGCGCAACGCAAGAAATACGTTCTGCGCACGGGAGAAGGATTGCTGTTCGACGAACTGCGATTTCTGGCGGATTACGAGCGGGCGAAACCAGGAGTATTTGCGCCGCGAGATGAACAGCTTGTACTGCGGGGAAAAGGCGAAGATCTTAGCTTCGAGTCGCACATAGAGAAGACGGAAGTTTCCGGGGCTTACCGAGTGGGCGCGTACTTCGAAGGATTCCTGATCCGTCCCGGACGGCCTCCGGAATACTTTGTGCGCATGGTGTCGGCCGAGACCTCGTTGAGCGTGCGGCTCGATCACGTTCGATCGCAACCAAAGCTCCGTTGGGTTGGGGCGCGTCAATTCCAAGTGACGTTCACACCGATGGACCGCTTTGGGAATCTTCTTTCGCCGACGAGCGTAACTATGCCAACGCTTCGTTTGAAGGGGCGCGAACTGCGGGTGGCTCATGAGAACCTACTCGACGGCAGCCACCGTCTGGTCGTCACACTGCTCGCCGGAGACGCTCGGCCCAAAGGGCAAAGCGTGAAACTAGCGGCGAAAGCTAAGTTCGATGGGCCGGGCGGTGCCTTCGAAGTCGAGCGGGGAGAAGCCCTGCGGTTGTCACTCGACGTTGCCGGGCAGATGCTACCGATTTCGGTCTGACAATGTGCGCGTGAAGGATGATGCAAGCACGGCACTCACTAATTGCAAGAGTAAAAGGCCTTGACTTTGGCAACATACCAATCTTTTCGAACTCTTGGTAAGGACACGTCTTCAGAACACGTGAGCCCGATGGCGCCTAACCCATAAGGAAGGGGTAGCAGGAAAAGGGAGGCCGTGATCCGGAGCAAACACCGGGCGCTGCAGCGCGGGCCTTTGCAAGTTGCTATGGGCTACACATGGGCTGGGGATCGTGTCGAGCCGGGTGGTCCGACGTTTGTGGGCATCAATGAGCGGCGGCGGATGCGCCGTGAGCTGTGGAAACGCAGTGGCTGGACCGGGTACGCGAGACCGGGTTGGAAAACCGCTTCACGGTGCCGAGGAGCGAGGGGCGACCGATTACCAGCCTCATGAATCCCTGAGAGGATCCCCTGGTGTCTGACCACGTTTTGTTCACTTAACAAGCAACGGGTTTCTCTATTGCGCCAATTTCTCCAATAACTCGTCCTCGGAAAGAACTGCTACACCGAGCTCGCGGGCCCGCACGGCTTTGGTCCCGGGATCGGTTCCCACGACGACGAAGCTCGTCTGGCGCGACACGCTCGCGCTGACCTTGGCGCCAAGAGCAACGAGGCGCTCGGCTGCCTGTTCGCGGCTCATCGATGCGAGTGCCCCAGTGAGGACAAATGTCAAGCCCTCCAGAGGTCGACGGATCGTATCGGCCTGTTCTTGCCATCGCATTCCCGCTTGTTGCAAACGCGCGATGATGTCGAGGTTCTTAGGATTGCTAAAAAATTCGGCGATGTGGTTCGCGATGGTCGGGCCGATATCCGCCACGGCTTCGAGCTTCGCGACGCTCGCCGCGCGCATCGCATCGAGCGAGCCGAAATGCGCCGCGAGGGTCCGGGCCGTGGCTTCCCCCACATCCGTGATGCCGAGAGCATAGAGGAACCGCGCCAAGGTTGTGCTCTTGCTCTTCTCCAGGGCGGCGACCAGGTTATGGGCGGATTTTGAACCCATGCGATCGAGATCCGCGATCTCCGCTTCATTGAGCTTATAAAGATCGGCGACATCCTTGACCTTACCTGCCGTCACCAATTGCTCGACTAATTTATCGCCCAAACCCTGGATGTCGAGGGCGCGCCGCGAGGCGAAGTGCAAGATGGCCTGAACGCGCTGCGCCGGACAGCGCAAGGAGCCGCTGCACCGCGACACCGCTTCGCCCGCCTTACGCACGGCGGGCGCATCGCATACCGGGCAGCGATCCGGGATCCGAAAGGGCCGCGCGCCGGTCGGACGATACTCCAGCAGAACACGCACAATCTCGGGAATCACATCTCCGGCCCTGCGCACCGCCACGGTGTCGCCGACGCGCACATCCTTGCGATCGATCTCATCCTGATTGTGCAAGGTCGCATTGGTCACCGTCGCGCCGCCGACAAAAACAGGATCGAGCCGCGCGACCGGCGTGAGCGCACCGCTACGCCCTACTTGCACCTCGATGGCGAGGACCCGGGTGGTTTGCTCCTCGGGCGCAAACTTATAAGCAAGCGCCCAGCGCGGCGCCCGCGCGACATAACCGAGCAGCGCGCGCTGACGCAGATCGTTGACCTTGTAGACCACACCGTCCATGTCGTAGGGGAGCTGCGCGCGTTGACGCTCCATCGCCTCGAAATAGCGCAGACACCCCTGCACCCCCCGAACGACCGCGGCTTCGCCGGAGACCCGCAAACCCCAGGTTTTGAATTGACGCAAGAGGTGATCGTGCCTACCCGGGATCTCCCCGCCGTCGACCTTCCCCGCGCCATAGCAAAAAATCGTCAGGGGGCGGTGGGCGGTTATCCGTGAATCGAGTTGCCGCAGGCTGCCCGCGGCCGCATTGCGCGGGTTTGAAAATACCTTGGCGCCGGCGGCCCGCTGCTGTTCGTTCAGCGCTTGGAATCCCTGTCTCGTCATATGCACTTCACCGCGGACTTCAAGCACTCGCGGATACCCGGCGCCGAGCAGGCGTAACGGGATGCTCGGGATCGTGCGCACGTTCCGCGTCACGTCTTCGCCGCGCATCCCGTCGCCACGGGTCGCGGCTCGAGCAAGTACGCCCTCTATATACAGTATGCTGACGGCAAGGCCGTCGAGCTTGGGCTCGGCGCTGTATTCCACCTCCTCCACGCCCAAGGTTCCGCGCACCCGCCGATCGAAGGCCACGAGATCGGCAGGCATGAACGCGTTGCCGAGCGACAGCATCGGGATCTCATGCACGATCTCGCCGAATTCCGCTAGCGGCTCGGCGCCCACGCGCTGGGTGGGAGATCCGGCTACGATGAGATCCGGATGCTGCGCTTCCAGCGCCTTCAGTTCACGCATGAAACCGTCGAACTCGGCATCGGAGACGAGCGGATCATCGAGCACATGGTAGCGGTAATTATGCGTGTCAATCAGTTCGCGGAGCTCGCAAACGCGTGCCGCCGTTCGGCTATCGGTGGGCATCCGCCACGAGCTTCCGCATCCCATCGACGGCCGCGCGCGCGAGCGGCCGGTGTTCGCCATCGCGCAGCTCACCCCCCAACCGCTCTTGCAGGCGTTGCGCCGTGTTGAGCATAAGCTCGAATGCCACGCTCCCGTCGGCCGGCGCCGGAAGACGCATGAACATGACCAGGCCCGCGGTCTCGTGAGTGCGGATGTTCTCGAGGTCGAAATTACCGGGTTCAAGCATATTGGCAAGGCAAAAAAGACTTTGTCGCGACGCTATGCCTGCGAGGCCGTAATGATGAAACACGCCCATGTCGCCATAGCGCAGCCCAACCGCCTCGGCAGCATCCCGAACCGCGACGCCGCGATAACTCTCGCCCGCGGGGGCAGTAAGAAATAGCGCCAGTATCTTCTCCGGTTCCGGCGCTTTGTCCGCTTTGGGATCTGGCGGGGCGGCGTCGGTTGCGGGCTGGGTGAAGCGTTCGCGGCCACGCAGCGCTCGGCCGATGCGGGACTGAGACGTACGTCCGTCGCGCCTTTCCACTATCAGCTCATTGAGATCGGCGAGTGTCCGGGTGTAATCAACGCCCTCTTTTCGTTCGAGCGACATCGGCGGCGCGTCGAGCGGCGGTTGCTCTCGCCGGCGGCGCCGGGTAAAGCGCTTCAAGCGGTTGCCCTTCTGCGACGCCGTACCCCACCAATAGATCGCCGCGAGAATGACGAGCCCGATCACCACCAAGCTCAAGCGCAGGCCGTTCATTTCACGCCGTTGCCGCGAGCCGCACCGCTGTGTCGATATCCACGGCCACGAGCCGTGAGACGCCCGCTTCCTGCATGGTGACCCCGATGAGGCGTTCGGCGATCTCCATGGTGGTTTTATTGTGAGTCACGAATAGGAACTGCACACTCTCCGACATCGCGCGTAGCATGTCGCAAAGATGCACGGCATTGGCATCGTCGAGCGGCGCGTCCACCTCGTCGAGGAGACAGAACGGCGCCGGGTTGAGCTCGAAGATCGCAAACACCAATGCGAGCGCCGTTAATGCCTTCTCACCGCTCGAGAGCAGATGCACCGTCGTGTTGCGTTTGCCCGGAGGGCGCGCCATCAACGTGATTCCCGTTGCCAAGAGGTCATCGTCGGTCAACTCCAAATACGCCTGCCCGCCGCCGAAGAGCCGCGGGAACATCGACTGTAAGCGCAAATTGACCGCCTCGAATACCTCTTTAAACCGGCCGCGCGTCTCCCGATCCATCCGCCGTATGGCATCGTCCAAGGTCGCCAGCGCTTCGCTGAGATCGGCGTGTTGATCGTCGAGGTACTTCTTGCGCGCGCTCAGTTGCTGGAACTCGTCCACCGCCGCTAGATTGATTGGGCCGAGCCGCTCGATGCGGCTCTCGATGTGGCGTAGGCGCTCTTGCCAAGCGTCCGGATTGGCCTCGGCGGGGAGGCCGGGTAGCAAGTGCTCCATGGTATGACCGGTCGGAGCGAGCAAGTCGCGCTGGGTCTGCATCCGCACTCGCAAGCTTTCCTCGTGCACGCGTGCTTGCTCGAGCACATCGCGCAGCCCCTGAAGGCCCCCTTCGGTCTCGGCGCGGCGCTCCGCGCCTTCCCGCAAACGGGCATCGAGCGCCTGCAGGTCCGCGCGCGCTTGGGCCAGTTCCGCTTCCACCCCTAGCCGCTCTTCCAAGGTTTGTTGCAATGCTTTCGTGAGATCGCCGCGGGGCTGCGCGGCCTCCTCGAGCGCGGCCAGCAACTCGCCGCGGCGCACGCTCATTTGCTCGACTTGGAGGCGATTGCGATTAAAGCCTTGCTCTAGGGATCTGCAACGCGCGCGCAGCGACTCCAGCCGCAGCGCCATCTCGTACATGCGTTCGCGAGCGCCTTGCCACTCGTCCTTCGCGCCTTGCAACAGCGCTTTTTGTTGCTCCCGGCTCGTGGTGACCTCGGCCCGCCGGGCTGCGAGCGCGTCCAGGTCCCGGCGTATCGATTCCAAGCGAACCTCCGCCGCCTCGAGCTCGGCCGTGCCGGCCCGATCGCGTCCTTCGAGCCCACGCAACTCCGCGCCCAGGGTTTCGTTGCGCAGCCGAATGTGCTCATCTTCCGCTTGACGCACCGCGATCTTTTCCCTTGCACTCCCGATCCGCCCTTGCGCATCGATGAGGTGTTCTTCCAGGGATCGGATTGCTTCCTCCGCTTCGGCCAACGCCCGCCGCGTGCCCGCCATGCGCGCCGCGCACCCATCGGCCTGGTCCGCTAACCCGTGCTCGCGTTCCAAGGCGGCATCGAGGTCCTTTTGCACGCGCAGGGCACTGCCGTCCTCGCCCTCCGCGCGCTTTAATTTCATCCAGTTGCAGCCGAGCCACACGCCGCCACGCGTCACGACCGACTCTCCGGAACGCAAACGCGGCCGTAAGGACAGTGCCGCCGGCACATCTTCGGCGAGATACACGCCCCCCAGAAGACAGGTGATGGGATGCGGTCCTCCCACCCGGCTCAGCAGTAACTCCGCGGCAAGAGGTTCCGGACCTGGGTCTTTGCATTCGCCATCCGCCGATTCGAGAGCGCAGAGCAGCCCTTGGCCATAGGTATTAAGTTTATTAGAAATTGTCTCAATTGTTTTAAATACAAAAGCATTAATAAAGTCACCCAGGACCATCTCCAGCGCCGGCTCCCAGCCCGGATCGACGGCAAGCTCCTGGGCCACGCGCCCGGGGTTCACGACCCCCTGGGATTCCAGCCAGGCACGCGCCGCGCCGAGATCAACGCCCGCCTGGCCGTCGCGCAACGCTTCCAATGACGCCCGCCGCCCGATCGCGGCTTGCAACTGGGTCTGCAAATCATGTAATTCGCTGCTCAGGAGATCGCGCCGCTCGCGCAACTCTCCGATCGAGGCCTGAAGCTCGGCTTTTCGGGCTTGCAAGTGCTGGTAGGACGATTCGAGCCCGGCGAGATCGCTGCCGAGCGAGTCCAGGGACGAAACCTCTTCCCGCGAAGCCAAGGCACTGAGGTCAGACCGTAACTCCCGCAGCCGCTCGCGAGTCGCTCCGAGGCTTTGGCTTACGTGCTGAACACGCGCGTCCTCCGCGCTCTCGGCGCGGGAGAGCTGCGTCGCCTCCTCGCCAAGGGTATCCAACGCCGTTTGCAGTGTTTGCAGCTGGGCCTCTTGCGCCAGCAGCCGCGCCGCGGCTTCCCGCTCTTGCCTTGATGCGCGCCCATGCTGCGGGACAAGGTATTCGATCTCCGTCTTCAAGCTTGCGCACGCCTGCTCGTCCGTTACCGTTTGTCCCTCCGCCCGCGCGAGGTCCTGTCCGAGGCGTTCCAGCCCCTGTTCCAATGCCTGCTGGCGATCCTCGGCGTGCTGGATCGCTTGCTCCAAGCGCGCAATTTCAGCCCCGCTGCTGTAATAACGCGCTTGCACCTGATTAAAACCGTCATTCGCCGCAGCTCGCGCTTGACGGGTCTGCTCTGTCTCGAGCTCGATCTCGCGAAGTTGCGCCATCGCGGCGTCCACGGCCAACGTGCGCGCTTGAGTCACCAAGCGGTGTTCGTTGTCTTCACGCTCAAGCTGGCGGTAGGTAAGTGCTATCGATTCCGCCCGCAACCGCCGTTCCTCATCTCTCAAGCGCTGAAACTTCTCGGCGGCGCGCGCTTGCTGCTGGAGCTTGGAGATCTGCTTTTCCAACTCGTCGCGGATATCGGTGAGGCGAGCAATATTGCCCTTAGCGTCGCGGATCCGAGCCTCGGTCTCTTTCCGGCGCTCCTTGTATCTGGAGATGCCGGCCGCCTCTTCCATAAACACCCGCAACTCCTCTGGTTTGGCTTCCACAATCCGGGAGATCATCCCCTGCTCGATGACGGCATAGCTGCGCGAGCCGAGCCCCGTGCCTAGAAACAGATCGGCAATGTCTTTCCGCCGGCAACGTATGCCATTGAGAAAATAATCCGATCCGCCATCGCGGGTGACCTGCCGTTTGATGGCGATCTCCGCGTACCCCGCGTATTGGCCGAAAAAGCCGCCCTCGGAGTTATCGAACACCAGTTCGACCATGGCTTGGCCGACGGGTTTGCGGCTGTTGGAACCATTGAAGATGACATCCGCCATCGAGTCGCCGCGCAAGTGTTTGGCGGAGATCTCGCCCATCACCCAAAGCACCGCATCGACGATATTCGATTTACCGCAACCGTTGGGACCGACGATACCGGTAAGATTGTCGGACAGATGCAGTGTGCTCGGATCGACGAAGGACTTGAATCCGGAGAGCTTGATGTGACTAATCTTCATGGGTGCCTAAAGATACAAAATATGAGCGGATCGGTACAGCGATTTTCGATGGGGCGAGTAACTTTAACTAAAGCCTATATCACATTGATATAAAGTATTATTAATACGTACTTAAAGCACTTTCTTAGGTTTAATGCGCCATCCGGCTTAGCACGCGGCAGGGTAGCTGAGAGCTTGTGAAAAAATCGTCGCGAGCGAAGGGAAGTCGCGTTCCGCCGGAGCACAGGAACCGGAGTGTATATTGAAATACATGAGAATTCCGAGCACCGCCGGAACGCGAGATCCCGAGCGCAGCAGATTTTTTCACAAGCTCTGAGCGCTGCAAGCGCCCGGCAGCCGCCGTCAGCGAAGTCAATTCCAATAGAGGTTTGAGTCTGAACGAAGTGCTAGAGTGGAGTCATCAGGCGGCGCGTTCGGATCGGTGGTGGATGGATTGAAATAGCCGCCGTCTTGCCTCATTAAGGTGCTGCGCG
>JBOIDF010000005.1:0-93332 GCA_050740455.1 Gammaproteobacteria bacterium
ACGATTTGATCTTGACTATATCCGATCGTGGTCACCGTATTTCGATCTGAAAATCATTCTTACTACGATATTTATCGTCGCCCTCGGAAAGAACGCCTATTAATACCCACTGTCGTGACTGAAGATTGCAAAGGATCTCATGCCTTAAGCCGGTATCCGGTAGCGAAGATCCACCACACAGCACCTAGACACAGGGCAAGGAACCCGAGCGTTACCGTCACGCTTATACCGACGCTCACGTCCGCAAGCTCGTAGAAGCTCCAGCGGAAACCGCTGATCAAATAGACGACAGGATTAACCATCGTTACGGTCTGCCAAAATGGAGGCAGCATGTTCACGGAGTAAAACGTACCGCCGAGGAAGGTCAGCGGGGTGATGACAAGCAAGGGCACGACCTGCAACTTCTCGAAGCCATCGGCCCAAACGCCAATGATGAAACCGAGCAGGCTAAACGTGACCGCCGTCAACACGAGGAAGCTGAGCATCCATACGGGATGAGCGATGCGCAGGGGCACAAATAGGCCCGCGGTCGCCAGTATGATCAAACCCAAAACAACGGACTTGGTGGCTGCTGCGCCGACATAGCCAAGTATGATCTCGAAAGGAGAGACGGGTGCCGAAAGAAGCTCGTAGATGGTACCCGTAAACCGGGGGAAGTAGATCCCGAACGAGGCATTGGCGATGCTCTGCGTCAGCAGCGACAGCATGATCAGTCCCGGTACGATAAATGCCCCATAGCTCACCCCGTCGATCTCTGTAATGCGTGAGCCGATGGCGGCTCCGAAAACCACGAAGTACAGTGAAGTCGAAATCACCGGAGAGACGATGCTTTGCATCAAGGTGCGCCAGGTGCGCGCCATCTCGAAGACATAGATCGCTCGGACCGCCCGAAAGTTCATTTCGATTTTCTTACCAGATCGACGAAGATGTCCTCGAGCGAGCTCTGCGTCGTGTTGAGGTCGGTGAACACAATCCCTGTCGTGCTCAGGTCCTTCAGGAGTGCGCTGATGCCGGTGCGCTCGGCGCGCGTATCGTAGGTATACATCAGCTCGCTGCCGTCTGCATTCACTTCCAGGCCATAGACCGCGAGATTCGGCGGAATGCTAGTGAGCCGGTTGTGCAGCTGGAGCACGAGCTGCTTTTTGCCGAGCTTGCGCATCAGCTCGTCTTTCCTTTCGACCAGGATGATCTCACCCTTTGCGATCACCCCGATCCGATCAGCCATCTCCTCGGCTTCTTCGATGTAGTGGGTAGTCAAGATAATGGTCACGCCGGACGCGCGGAGCGTTCGCACGACCTGCCACATGTCCTTGCGCAGCTCGACATCGACGCCGGCCGTCGGCTCATCAAGGAACAGGATCTGCGGCTCGTGCGAGAGCGCCTTCGCAATCAAGAGCCGGCGCTTCATGCCGCCCGACAGTGTCATGATCTTACTGTCTTTCTTGCCCCACAAGGACAGATCCTTGAGCACCTTCTCGAGGTAGCCGGGGTTCGCCGGCTTGCCAAACAATCCCCGGCTGAAGGTGACGGTCGCCCAAACGCTCTCGAATGCGTCCGTCGTCAGTTCCTGAGGAACCATACCGATCATCGAGCGGACCGTCCGGTAGGCGGCGACAATATCGTGACCATCGACCGAGACCGCACCCTCGCTTGGGTTTACGATGCCGCAGATGATGCTGATCAGTGTCGTCTTGCCGGCACCGTTTGGACCGAGCAGGGCGAAAATCTCGGCACGGCGAATGTCCAGGTTGATGTTCTTCAGAGCCTGGAATCCGGAGGCATAGGTCTTGGAAAGATTCGAGACGGAGATGATGGGTCTCACCGCGGTGATTGTAGCAGATGCCGAACAGTCAGCCGTATGGTCCAATAATGGCCAATTAGCAGCCGTTGGTCGTTCGATAGGGGAGGATTGGCGATGCGAGACCCCTTGGCTATACTACGCAACCACTTCCATGAACGCTTCAGACTGCCTTGTCATCAATGCCGATTGGGACGACGAGGTCCGGGTTTGGGTCGCGACGAGCGACGACGTCCCCGGTCTCGCCACTGAAGCGGAGGATATGGAAGTCTTGGTTGAGAAGCTCAAGAAAATGATTCCAGAGCTTCTCGATGCAAACGGTATCGGTTACGGCCAAGACGTGCCTTTCGAGATCCTTGGTCAGCGCTTCGCGGTAGCCCACCGCGAAGCCGCCTGAGCACTTGAGCAACTACTCTCCCGAGCTCAAACGTATACTTCGGGAAAACGGCTGTCGGTTCGAGCGTCATGGCAAGGGCGGCCATGAACTCTGGTTCAGCCCAATAAGCAACTTTGCCGTCGATTACAAGATCAAATCCCGTCACACCGCCAACGCGGCGGGTTGCAACCGGTGCTGTTGCGCTTCCTTTGCAACGATGACAAGCTCAACGCGAAAAATGGCATGACGGGGAGAACTATTATGTTGAACGGTAAAACGGCGATCGTGACTGGCTCAACGAGTGGGATAGGTCTTGCGATCGCTAAAGCCTTGGCTGAGGCGGGCTGCAATATCGTCTTGAACGGATTCGGAAACCCCGATGAGATCGAGAAGCTGAGGCTGGGACTCGAGTCCGGGCACGGCGTCCGCGCACTGTATCACGGTGCCGATATGTCCAAACCGAGTGAGATAGCCAGCATGGCGCAACAGGCGCTCGCTAGCTTCGGCGCGGTCGATATTTTGGTGAACAACGCAGGCATCCAGCACGTCGCGCCGATCGAAGACTTTCCCCCGGAAAAATGGGACGCCATCCTCGCGATAAACTTATCCTCGGCGTTCCACACGATTCGCGCCTTGTTACCGGCGATGAAGGCCCGGCGCTGGGGACGGATCATCAACATCGGCTCGGCGCACGCGCTCGTGGCCTCGCCCTTCAAATCCGCTTATGTCGCCGCGAAGCATGGGCTCCTCGGCCTCACCAAGACCGTGGCGCTCGAAGTCGCGCAGTGCGGGATCACCTGTAACGCGATCTGCCCCGGTTATGTGTTCACGCCGCTGGTCGAGGGCCAGATCGACGACACCGCCAAGGCGCGCGGCATCAGCCGTGAGGCGGTGATTCGAGACGTGCTGCTGGCAGCCCAAGCCACCAAGCAATTCGTCAAGCCGGAGGACCTGGGTCAATTGGCGGTTTTCCTCGCAAGCGATGCCGCGGCCCAGATCACGGGCGCGGCGCTTCCGGTCGACGGCGGCTGGACCGCGCATTAGCGCTCCTGAGGGGACAGACCACGATGTATCGATACGAAAAGCGGAGCTACTATGACGCGTAAAAGATATATCGTGGTCCGTCCCAGGTCTGTCCCCTATGTCAAACGAGCAGCAGGAACAGCCCGGCCATGAGGCAAATTTTTCGTCTCGTGCTACACATGCGGTATCATGGGCTTGGAGCTGATGTCAAAGGAAAATAAGGTACTGGAGGTGATGAGGGTTGCCCAATGGAGGGACACCCACCTGAAAGCGATGTTGAGGGTGTATATGAACGCACAATTTGTCGTTGATGTTGAAGGCCGTAAGACCGCCGTGGTCCTGCCCATTGACGATTTCCGCGCCCTGGTCGAACGGTTGGAGGAGCTAGAAGACCTTCGCTTGCTTGAGGAGCGGAGATCTGAGCCGCGTATTGCCATTTCTTCTTTGGAGGAACTCCTTGCCGCCGTGGAAGCTCCACATCAGCCAGAGCGTCCTTAAGGATCTGCGAGATCTTCCCAAAGAGGCCAGGGGAAGGGCGGCTCTCTCCATCCTCGAACTGGCTGCGACTCCCCTCTGCCTGTTCGTTCATCCATCTAAGCTCTTTGTAGGTGGGTAGGGCGACAGCCCGTAACCCACCTGACCGCCAAGCGGAGCGTGGTTCCAATTAATATTTCGCGGTGGCATTGATGCCGACGAGCATTCTTGTTCCACATTCGCCGAAACTCATTTCCCATTCGGCGGATCCCGCTTCGCGTATCCGCCCTACGAGGACTGGGCGATCTTCCCTTCGGCCTCGCGCTGGAGGCGGCCGGCACAGTCCTGGTCGTCGACCTAAACGCGGGGACGGCTGGCCCCCCCGGGCCTCAAGGTCTCGGCGCGTTGTTCCGGGTGGATCGGCTGAGCGGACAGCGGGAGATGGTCAGCGATTTCGGCAATGCCGGCCAAGGTGCGCTCGGCGGCAATCCACTTGGCGTCGCCGTGGTCGTGCCCAACTGCTTTGGCCGCGTCCCGACCATCGTCGGTGACAACGGCAACAACGTGCTCGTCGGCTCTCCCGGCGCCGATGTGATCAGGTCTGTCTCCTAATGCCCCCCTAATGTCCCGCGTAGAGTAGACCGATGTCGGCGCTTGGTATTAAATCGCAGTACTTCCGAGCTGTGAGTCTATCTGTTACCATTCGCGCAAGACTATAACGGGGCGGGGTTTAGCGGCAGCCCCGCGGGTTTCGTGTGCTCCACTTTCGTGAACGCCGAGACACCAAAATGCCTCGATATTGGTGCCTGACGCCGATGAGTGGGCCGAAGATACCCTGACTCTAGACCGATGACTTGCGTCTTTGACAACTCACTAGCCTACTAGCAGTACTGTGCCTCTTGTCGAAAAAGGGCGTTTGTTTTTCTTATACCACCCGCGGCTTGTAACGACAAATGCCGACTTGACGGGCGGATCGTAACGTACTAGCATAACCCAAAGTCGGTTAGAAATGATTGGCGATGCCGGGCTCAGCAACGGACCGATCACAAATCGCCTCATCCAGCGGTTCATTGCGATGAAGGACGAAGCAAACCAAATGGACTTGTTCAGTCGCCGGAGCGCGACGGAAGAAAATGCTCTGGACGACGTGGGAACATTACCACAATCACATCGGCAGCTCATCACCGTTTTGCCCCCGGCCGACGTGTTCGAAACGCTTCAATCGCTCCCCAGTCCTGTCAAGGTCGTCATGCTCGACCCCTGGTACAATAAAGGATTTGGAGGGGTGCGTGATGACTACGACGATTGGATCGTGCGCTTAGTAGGTTTGTCTGGCGACCTTGCCGAGCATGTGTATGTCTGGGGCTTCCCCGAAATCGTCTGGCGGCTCTTGAATCGCTTGCCGAAATCGCTTTCTCTAGTTACCTGGTTGACCTGGTATTACAAGAACTGCCCCTCGGTAATCCGGGGTTGGCGGTCGGCTCAGTACACCTGCCTGCACTTGGCGCAGCCTGATGCGAAACTTTACCCCGAGCACTTTCTCAATTCAGCTCAGCTTGAAAAGCAGCAACAAGGCAAGCTGCGCTACATGCCCGGTCCTCCTAGCGTCATCGATGTTCCGCTCAATATTGGCTTCGTAGGCCGCAACGAGCAGACCGGGCATCCCTCCCAAAAACCTGAAAAAGTCTATGAACCGTTGTATTTGATGACTACCAAGCCGGGTGATGTTGTCGTCGACCCGATGTGCGGATCTGGAACCACCGGTTCTGTCTGTGCGCGTCTCGGCGTGCATTCAATCTTGTGCGACGAATCCGAAGAATACACGGTAATGGCCGAAGCGCGGCTCGGAATCACACGTCGCCGAAATACGCGCGTAAGAACTCGTAAATCTCCCGCTTAACCGATTTCGGAGCGCTTTGAACGATCGCATAGACGTTCAACTTGCCCGAACCGTGGTCCCAGAAGTTCTTTTTGACGACCTGATGCCTGCCGCACAGTGCTTGCCAGGCATTGGGGTCTTGGGCATCGGCTTGCGGGTTGGCTGAATGCGGCGTTTTGTGGTCAGCCGTCAACTTGGCCGTGCCACCCCCGATGGGATCGATCTCACCTTGCTTGAGACCGCATTTGACGCCGACATCGTCCCACTCGCAGGTGTGCTGCGCCCTCTCCAACACGGCCTTCCACGTCGCGGGAGCGATTTTCACTCGCTGACCGGCTGTCGTTCGCTTCTCCGTAGAAACCAGTCGGTATTGCGACACCTTCAGGTCGGCACTGTCACGCCACGACTGGATTGTGTAGCCAGCGTCGGTACGTAGCTCCGACAGACGTTGATGCCAATTTTCGGGAACGGTCCCCGTTTTCGGGTCTGCGGCGACGGCTTGGATCTGCTGGCGCGTGACAACTTTTCCCACATTGTCGAGCAGGAAAGCCTCGAGCCGGTCCCGAATCGACCTTTGCTTGTATTTCTTCTTTGCCATCCCTATACGTCTGCGACTTTGAGCCGGCGAATGATTCGGTGAGGGTCGATTTCGAGCGCTTGGGCAACGTCCAGAAACTCTATAAGATCGAGACGTCGCTCGCCGCGTTCGTACTTGCTGATGACGGTTTGCAGCCAACCCAGCCGTTCTGCCAGCGCTGCTTGCGACAGCCCCCTAGATTTGCGTGCCTCAACGAGCAACTCACAAAGCCGTCGATAGCGGGTCGTATAGATGGACTCGGTCATTCCGACGCAAGATAAACCGATCTTGGCCTTAGTCCAAAATCGGTTGAACGTGTGGCGGAAGGCTCGTTCATCTGCCAGCACGCCCCTACGGAAAGGGTTGTGAGTTAAAGGGGCCAGGATAGCCCAGGATCGATTTGTTTGTGATATATTGGGTTCATGCTCCGCCGCCAGCGCGTTCACCTGAATGAAGTTTCCCCTGCACATCGTGCAACGCGGCCATAACCGCGAGCCGTGCTTCTTTGGCGAAGAGGACTACTCCTTACCTGCATGCGCTACATCTATCTTAACCCCGTTCGCGCGACGATGGTTCGCGCGAACGGAATTAGGGGACAGACCTGGGACAGATCACCTGGACAGTTTAGGAGAAAGCATGGCTGTGCATGGGAACACGCCCCCGGATGCGGTGAGTAAAAAATCAGAGCCGGCCCGCAAGCCGCAAGTCGTGATCGTCGGGGCCGGATTCGGGGGACTGGCCGCGGCGAAGGCTCTAGCGGGCGCTCCGGTCGCTGTCACCGTCGTGGACCGTCAGAACTACCATTTGTTTCAACCGCTGCTCTATCAGGTCGCCACCGCCGCCCTCTCTCCGGGCGATATCGCTTGGCCTATCCGCCGCCTGCTGCGGCGTCAGCCGAACGCGCGGGTCTTGCTGGGCGAAGTGACCGCTGTCGATTCGGCGCGGCAGGTTTTAGACATGGGCGGACGATCGCTTACCTATGATTATGTAGTGTTATCTACAGGAGTCAGGCACGACTACTTCGGCCACGGAGACTGGGAGCCGTTTGCCCCCGGGCTCAAGCACCTCGACGATGCCACGGCGATCCGGCGGCGCATCCTTTCCGCCTTCGAGCAGGCCGAGATGGAAACCGATGAGCGCGAGCGGAAACGCCTGCTGACCTTCGTTATCGTCGGCGCGGGACCGACGGGGGTGGAGCTGGCCGGGGCTATCGCGGAGCTGGCGCGCAAGGCGCTCTCGGCTGACTTCCGCCATATCGATCCGCGCAGCGCCCGCATCCTGCTCCTCGAGGCCGGGCCGCGCGTGCTGGCGGCCTTCCCCAAGGGGCTCTCGCAGTTCGCCCTCACCTCGCTCGGGCGGCTCGGCGTGGAGGTACGCTTGGGCCAGCCGGTGACGGCTTGCGACGCGGGCGGCGTGACGCTCGGCGACAGCCCCATCCCCGCGGCCACCATCCTATGGGCGGCGGGAGTCGCGGCCGGGCCGGCGGCGCAGTGGCTGGACGCCGAGCACGATCGGGCCGGCCGTGTCATCGTGAAACCCGACCTCTCCGTACCGGGCTTACCCAACGTGTTTGTGATCGGCGATGCAGCCCTCGTGCTGGACCCCGAGGGCAAGCCGGTACCCGGGATCGCTCAGGCCGCCAAACAAGCGGGTGTCTACGTCGCGCGGCTGATCCAGGCGCGGATCGCGGGACAGGCGGCCCCTCCGGCGTTTCGCTATCGTAACCGGGGCAACCTTGCCACCGTCGGGCGCAAATCAGCGGTCATTGACTTCGGCTGGCTGCGCCTTAAGGGGAACCTCGCCTGGTGGATCTGGGGCCTCGCGCACATTTATTTTCTCATCAGCCTGCGTAACCGCCTGCTCGTCGCCCTGCAGTGGCTCTGGTCGTACCTGACCTTCGAGCGCGGCACGCGCCTTATCACCGGATCCGATTCGATGACAGCACCCCCCGTTTAGCCCAGGGTTTATCATAAGCTCTCACCCCTCCTCGCCCTGGTAGACACAACCGGCCGTGCAGGTCTCGCGGACCACGACCTTTGTAAGCTGCGAAAGGCCGGGTTTCAGCCGCTGCCAGATCCAACGGGCCAGGTTCTCACTGGTCGGATTCTCCAGGCCCTCGATTTCGTTGAGCCAGTGATGATCCAGCGTCTCGAAAAGCGGCTGGAATTTCTCCCCGACATCGGCGAAATCCATGACCCAACCGCTTTTCGCTTCCAGCGCGCCACGGACATGGATTGCGATGCGGAACGAGTGGCCATGCAGGCGGCCGCACTTGTGGCCTTCGGGGACGTGAGGCAAGAGGTGCGCGGCCTCGATCGAGAATTCCTTGAAGATCTCCATGACCCGTCATCCTACCGCTTTTTCGGCTGTCGTTGGAGCAACGCTCTCGCATCGCTAGTCGAGTGTCACGGAACACGCCGCATAATACAAGCCCGTCATTCCGGCCAAGTCCGCGCAGCGGACGCGAGCCGGAATCCATGCGGACATAGGCCGGCGCTGGATTCCCGCTTCCGCGGGAATGACGAATCTGATTTTCGACGCCGATAGTATTTTCTGGCTTATTTGAGTTACAGAACGCTAGGGACGACCGGCGTACCCCACGTGTGCATCCGCTTAAAGTGGCGTTCCTTTTAACGCCTGGCCCACTTTGAACTGTTCGTACAGTTCAAACGCCCGCAACCACAGCGGTCCCGGTTCACCGCTGCCCACGGGATGCCCGTCCAAGACGGTCACCGGCAGGATCTCGCGCACCGAGCTCGTCAGCCATATTTCCTCCGCGCCCATCAGCTCAGCGCGCGGAACCTCGGTTTCCACGCAGCGGATCCCTGCCGCGGGCAAGATTTCCACCAGCACGTCGCGGGTGATCCCCGGCAGGAGCGCATGGCTTTTGGGCGGTGTTTTGACCATACCGCCCGCGGCGATAAACACGTTGCTGGCCGCGCCCTCGGTCAGCCGGCCCTCCCGCAACAAGATGGCTTCATAAGCCCCGCCATCGGCGGCCCGCTGCCGCAGCATTACGTTCGCCAGCAGATCGATAGCCTTAATGTCGCAGTAGTGCCAGCGGATATCATCACAGGTGATCGCGCTGACGGGCGCGTGCCCGCGCTTGGGGTCTAGGCAGGTGCTCATCGCAAAGACGGTCGGTGCGATGCGCTCGGGCACTACATGGTCGCGCTTGGCAGCGCCACGGGTCACCTGAACATACAGGGATTGGTCGCCCTCCCCGTTACGCTCGATGAGCGTATTCAACAGATCCGCCCAATCGCGCTCGCAGAGAGGCTGCGGGATGCGAATCGCATCCAGGCTCTTCCGCAGCCGTGCAAGGTGCTGGTCCAAGCGAAACGGGCGTCCCTTGAATACCGGGATCACCTCATAGACGCCGTCACCGAAGATGAAGCCCCGGTCCAACACGGACACGCAGGCGCATTCGAGGGCGATGAATTCGCCGTTAAGATAGCAATCCGGCATCGCGGGAAACGGCTACTGTATACGCATCCAAACTTCGTCGAGGAGACGGTTATAGAGCGGCCCCTCGGCGATCGGTCTCAGCAAAACCAGCGGCCTTTGCAGTAGCTCCTTGCCGCCGAGATTGATCTTCAAGGTCCCGCCTCGTTGCCCTTTCGCCACGGGAGCTACGATCCGCGGTTCGAGATGTATCGCCGCCTTCAAATCCTTATGCCGCCGCCGCGGCAAGGTGATAAAAAGGTCTTCCACCAGGCCCACGTCGGCGGCTTGCGCTTCACCCTTCCACACGCGCACCTGGGCAAGCGCTTGATGGGCGGCGTACAGGCGATGGGTTTCGTAAAACCGGAATCCATAATTGAGTAATCCTTGGGTTGCGGCGCCGCGCCCCTTTTCCGTTTTCGATCCCAGCACCACCGAAATTAGACGCATGCCGTCGCGCAGCGCGGAGGCCACCAAACAATACCCGGCGCCCTGCGTATGGCCAGTCTTGATGCCGTCTACGGACGCATCGCGCCACAAGAGCTTGTTGCGGTTAGGTTGTTTAATACCGTTAAAAGTGAATTCCCTGATCTTGGACAGCGCGTAGACATCCGGATAATCCTGGACGAGCGCCCTGGACAGGAGGGCGAGATCGCGCGCCGTCGTGTAGTGGTTCGGATCGGGAAGTCCCGAGGTATTGGTAAAGTGAGTATTTTTAAGACCGATACGCCGTGCGTGCTGGTTCATGAGCTCCGCGAACACCTCTTCGGAACCGGAAATATGCTCGGCGAGCGCAACGCTCGCGTCGTTGCCGGATTGGATGACCACGCCCAGTAACAGGTCCTTGACGGAGACCTGTTTGCCTACCTCGATGAACATCTTCGACCCGCCCGTGCGCCACGCCCGTTCGCTGATGGTTACCGGATCCTCCAAGGTGACATTCCCTTCCTTCAGCTCGTGAGCGAGCGCGTACATCGTCATGATCTTGGTCAGGCTCGCGGGTTCCCAGCGCTGGTCCGGGTTGCCCTCGGCGAGGAGCTCGCCACTGTGATAATCCGTCAAAACGTGTGCCGCGGCGTCGATCCGCGGCGGGGGCGCCACCGGCGCCTCAACGGCATGCGCCCAGTTCGATAACACTGAAGTTAGGACCAAGAGTGAATAGCTTTTCATGGTGGTTTGCAACTCATGGGCGCAGGCAGGCCGCCCGGAAACAGCGTATCAGTTTTCGATTAGGCGATGGTGCCGGACGCCCATCCGTGTAAGCCGCGCGGCGAGGCGGCTTGCGGCCGCCGTCGTTGCCAACGGACCGACGTGTACTAGATAATAGGACTTGTCCGCGATGACGTCCGGCCGGATCTCAACGCGATTGTTGAGCAGCGCTAGCATACGGTTGCGCAGGCGCTCCGCGTTGCTCATGTCGGAAAAGGCGCCCACCTGCAAATAATACCCGGAGCGCTTGGGTGATCGATGGAGCGGCGGCGGAGCCGCGGAACGGACCGCCGGCCGGCGGCCGGGCGCGATGGTCCGCAGATCGACACGCGCCGTGCCGGGTCCATGAACACCGAGCTTCACGGCCGCCGCATAGGAAAGATCGATGATACGATCATCCCTGAACGGCCCCCGATCGTTGACCCTAACGATGGCCCGGCGGCCGTTCTCCAGATTGGTGACCTCGACGTAGGTCGGCAACGGCAAGACCCGATGCGCCGCGGTCATCTTATACATATCGTAGGTCTCTCCGCTCGAAGTGCGGCGCAGGTGAAAGTTGCGGCCGTACCAAGAAGCGATCCCACGTTCCGCGAATCCCGCGGCATTTTTCAACGGGCGGTAACGCCGGCCAAAGACCTCGTAGAATTCGGGGTTACCGTAACGACTCAAGGGTTCGTCACGAATCGGGGGGGCGGGATCGGGAATTTTTGCCGCCGGGGAAGCGGGTCCTTGCCGCACGGGCGGCGTGCCGCACCCCGTGGCTAGCAGGCCAAGGCAGAGTAGAAAGGCGTACCCGTAGCTTCGGCCGGCTTCAGTGGCTGGCGATGGGATCACGCGGATGAGCATCACTGTTTTTATAACCGTGCCTGACGGCCTCGGCCAGTTGAAATACGGCCATCGCGTATAAGGCGCTATGATTATAGCGCGTTATCACGAAGAAGTTTTTCAGCGCCAGCCAAAATTCCCGGCCGGCGCCGGTGTCCAAGGCGACAAGAAACGCGAGCAAGTCATCGCCAATGAGTTTCTCCGGGACGATCCCCGCCTCCCGCATTGTTTTCAAGCTCGCACTGGGCTCCCCGCCTTGATACAAGAAGGTATCATACCGCCGGCCCGTGACGCGGGCGGGTACCGCGATCGGCTTTCCGGCTTCCCAACCGTGGGCTTTTAAATAGTTTCCCACGCTGGCAATCGCATCGGCCGGATTTCCCCAAATGTCCGCGCGGCCGTCGTGATCGAAATCCACCGCGAAGCGGCGATAGCTACTGGGAATAAATTGAGGGATCCCCATGGCGCCGGCATAGGACCCCTTAATCGATCGCGCATCCATGCCATGATCGCGCGTGAACAGCAGGAAGCTCTCGAGCTCGCTACGAAAGAACGCGGCGCGTGGCGGAAAGTGAAACGCCAGGGTGCTGAGTGCGTCCACGACCACATGCGTGCCGGTATTCTTTCCGTAGGAGGTCTCGACCCCAATGATGCCGGCGATGATGTGAGGCGGTACCCCAAAAGCACGTTCCACCCGTTCCAGGACCGCGCGGTTACGGGCCCAAAAATCGACGCCTGCTTCGGTTCGCTCGGGCGTCACAAAGTTGGTGCGGTATTGATACCAAGGCTTGGACTCGGCAGGTTTCGCGATCGCCGCCAATACCACCGGCGCCAAGCGGACTTCACGGAACAAAGCATCGAGATCGGCGCGCGAAAAAGCGTGGCGTCCCACCATCTCATCGATAAATGCCTTGACCGCATTGCGATCGAGATCGCGCGCACACGACGATCCGATGCAGGAAATCGCGAGGCACACGGCCCCTATCAACGCCTTCAAACGCGCTCCTCAGAGTTTGTGAAAAAACCTACTGCACTCGGGATCTCGCATTCCGGCGGTGCTCGGAATCCTCATGTATTTCAACATACACTCCGGTTCCTGCGCTCCGGCGAAATGCGACCTCCCCTCGTTCGCGACGGTTTTTTCACAAACTCTCAATTCGACAGTAGTCGTTTGTGGGTGTGAATCGACATCAGAATACCGAAACTCGCGAGCAGAGTCACGAGCGAGGTTCCTCCGTAGCTGATGAAAGGCAACGGGATGCCGACAACCGGCAATTGTCCGACCACCATGCCCATGTTGACGAAGATATAAATAAACAGTGTGATCGTAAGGCCCCCGGCGAATAAACGCGCGAAGCTTTCTTGCGCCGCGAGGGCGATCGTGAAACCGCGCAGGATCACGAATAAATAAACGCTCAGAAGCAGTAACACACCCATTAATCCGAATTCCTCGCACAGCACGGCGAAAATAAAGTCGGTCGACCGTTCCGGCAAGAATTCCAAATGTGATTGCGTGCCGTTCAACCAGCCCTTGCCGTACAAGCCTCCGGAACCCACGGCAATCATGGATTGGATAATATGGTAGCCCGATCCCAGCGGATCGTTCTCCGGATCCAACAAAGTGAGCAAGCGCTGGCGCTGGTATTCATGCATGTAATACCAAAGAACCGGCGCGCCCGCTGCGGTCACGATCGCCCCAGCGCCAAGCAAGCGCCAGCTTACGCCGGCTAAAAACAACACCGACAGACCGCTCGCCGCCACCAGCGTCGCGGTGCCGAGATCCGGTTGCTCGGCAATGAGAGCCACTGGAATCATAACGATGCCAAGGGTCACGAGCGTGCGGCGAAAACCCGGGGCCATTCCCGCGTAGCTCAAATACCAACACACCATCATCGGCAGCGCGATCTTCATCAGCTCCGAGGGTTGAAAACGCAGGACGCCCAGATCGAGCCAGCGCTGGGCGCCGCGCCCCGTGCCGTGAAGCATCACCAAACCGAGCAGCGCCACGCCAATCGCATAGAACCAGGGTGCCCAGCGTCTGCATTGGGCCGGGGGAATCTGCGCCATGCCAATCATGATCCCCAGCCCGGCGGCCATCTTCACGCCTTGGCCGATGACAACTCCCATCCGTTGCCCGCCGGCGCTATAGAGCACCAGCAAACCAATCGCACACAAGGTCAGCACCCCGGTAAAGAGAGGCGGATCGAGATGAAACCGATTAATGGCCGGGCGCAGTGTATCTACCGCCAACTTGCTGCATCTCCGTCGTGTCGCCGCTAAGGTACTGATCCAAGAGTCTGCGCGCGATCGGCGCCGCGGCCTCGCTGCCGCTGCCCCCGTGCTCGACCACGATCGCCAGCACGATAACCGGCGCTTCCACCGGAGCAAATGCTATGAATAGGGCGTGATCACGCAGATGCTCCGGTACGTTTTTGTTGTTGATCGCCTGACCTTGCTTGATTCTGAACACCTGAGCGGTACCGGTCTTCCCCGCAAACCGAAAGGCAGCATCCAGACCGACCGTTCGGGCCGTTCCATCGCTACCGTGAACAACCCGTTCCATGGATTGAACGATCTGTCGCCGGTCCGCGGCCCTGATGAAGGGGGCTTCGGCCTTGGCGGGGTCCTCCACCGGAGTGCTCCTCCGAGCCCGGCGGTCAAGCGTGTGGCTCACGACGCGCGGTGTAACGCGGTGGCCGCCGTTAGCGAGCATCACTGTGGCCATCACGAGTTGCAAGGGCGTCGCCAATACGAATCCTTGCCCAATGCCGGCGATCAAGGTCTCCCCGGGGTACCAGCTAAGACGCCGCGACTCTCGTTTCCACCTTGGCGAGGGCAGAAGGCCGGAAGCCTCACTCGGTAAATCGATTCCCGTAGGTTGTCCGAAGTTGAACCGGCTCAGGTAGGCGTGCAAACGCTCGATTCCGAGATCGTGCGCCAGGCGGTAAAAATACACATCGCAGGATTGGGCGACGGCCCGCCCTAGATCCACATGCCCGTGACCGGTCTTTTTCCAACAGCGGTACTTGTGCCGTTGTCCGGCAAGGCTGTACCAACCGGGGCACCAACTCGCCGTCTCGGGTGTTCTCAACCCATGGTGAAGGCCGGCCAGCGCCACGAACGGTTTGATCGTGGAACCGGGTGGATACATTCCTTGCAGCGCGCGGTTGAAAAGCGGCCGATCCGGGGAATCACGCAATACTTTGTACTCGTCGATGCCGATACCGCCGACGAATACATTCGGGTCATGCACCGGGTTACTGACCAAAGCCAACACCGCCCCGGTTCGAGGATCGGCGGCCACCACCGCGCCCCTCCTCGTTCCTAGCTCCTGCAAAGCCGCACGTTGCAGGCCGGTATCGATGGACAGGTGCAGGTCCCGACCCGGTTCTGACGGCACGCGCTTCAAAACCCTGATCACGCGCCCTTCGGCATTCACCTCCACTTCTTGATAGCCCACCCGCCCGTGGAGCACCGCTTCATAGGATTTTTCCACGCCGGTCTTACCGATGTGGGTGGTCGCGCTGTAGTTCGAGGTGTCCAAGTGCTTGGTCTCCGCCTCGTCGATCTGGCCCATGTAGCCTACGACGTGAGCGAGCTCTGCTCCACGCGGGTAGTAGCGGCTTAAACGCGCAACAACCGCCACGCCGGGGAAGCGGTGACGATCGACGACAAAGCGCGCAACGTCCTCCTCGCCGAGATTACTCAATAAGGGCACCCCTTCGAACCTGCGCTTCTTGCGCACGGCCCGATAGAAGGTCTTGAGATCATCATCGCCAATCGTCATCAACTCCCGCAGCTCACGCATGACCTTAGGGAGATCGGGCGTCCTTTCCGGTACGACCTCGAGGCTGAAAGTAGGCCGGTTGTCGGCCAACAGCACGCCGTCATCACTGTATATAAGTCCGCGTGTCGGAGCGACCGGCACGATCTTGAGCCGATTCTCTCGCGATAGCGTCTTATAGCGGTCGTGCTCGAATACCTGAAGCTTGATAAGCCGCCCGATGACCAGCAATAGCGACACGCCCATAATCACGAGCGAGGCGATGACGCGGTTACGAAAAATCCGGGTCTCGGTCCCCGAATCCGTAAGGACAAGTGGGTAGGGCACCTGTTCGTTATACTAACTTACCGGAGCGGATGGGAATACCCTCGCTGAGCCCGCGGGTGAAAGCGGTTAAACAATGCCGTATTTGCGGCGCATATCGCGCAACACCAGATAGAGCCATGGCCAGAACACCATGGTCGAGATGACGGGCAACCAGTGGACCGCGTAGTTCGGGGTTAAGCCCATGATTCCTTGGACCCAGGACTTCAATAGCGCATTGGTTGCGACTAGGAGACCCACGCATAAGGACTGTTGAAACCACGAAAAGGTACGCAAGCGCCGGTGATTCGTCACGGTGAGATAGGCGATGATCGCGAACCCGGCGGCGTGTTGCCCGAGCAGACTCCCCTCCAAGGCGTCGAGGACCAGCCCGATAACCCAAGCGGTGCCGATACCGACCCGATCCGGTACGGCCATGCACCAGTAGATCAACACCATGACCGTCCACGCGGGCCGCCACGCCGCCGCCCAGTCAGGCAGGGGCATGAGCGTGAGTACGATCGCCGCCAGCAGGGTCACCGGAATAGCCCAAGCCGCGCTACCTTGTTCCGCCATCATTGAAAAGCGATACTCTCTCTGGACGATGGATAATCCGGGCTCTGCCGCCTGTCAGGCCAAAGCAATAGGACCTCCCGCGCTTGTTCGACCTTCGCGCTTGCGACCGCCATGACCTTCGCGAACGGTTCACCCGGATCGACGCTGATTTCGGTCACCACGCCCACCGGGTAGCCGGCCGGGAAACGCCCATCAAGGCCCGAAGAGACGATTAAATCCCCCCGCTTCACATCGGCATTCAAGGCTACGTGCGCGAGCTCCAGGCCATCGGCCGAACCGCTACCGCTGGCGATGGCGCGTACGCCGCTGCGATTGATTTGCACCGGTAAGGCATGACTGATATCGGTGATCAGCAAGGCCGTGGATGAAATTGGATTCACATGGATGATCTGCCCCATAATACCGTCGCCATCGATGATCGGTTGACCTTGATAGACACCCTGCTGGCTGCCCTTGTCGAGCACGACGGTTCGGCTGGGCGGGACCAGCTCCAAGGCGATCACATCGGCTACCAACACCCGCTCGCTCACCTCCAGCGACGATTCCAGCAGCTCCCGCAAGCGCATGTTTTCCGCTTCCAACGCCGCAAACCGCTGGGAACGTGTCTTCAGTAGCAAGTTTTGCCTGCGCAGAAGCCGATTCTCGGCGATTAAGCTGGTTTGGGTTACGAGTCTCTTACGCACCCCGCGAACGATTTCCTGCGGAAGGTTTACAACGTACTGAAGCGGATACACCACGAGCGAGAGGGCCCCGCGTACGTCCTCCAGCTGCTCGCGCTTATGATCGACGATCATCAAGCCGAGCGATGTCAGCAACAGCAGGCCGAGACGCAACCGGAGCAGCGGCCCGCGCCGAAATAGGGTCTTTTCCGCCACAATCCCCTCCGTGCCGTGTTGACGCTTACTCTAACGATAAAACCTCGGGACCGAGCTCATCGATCAGTTCCAGTACGCGCCCACCACCGCGCGCGACGCAGGTGAGCGGGTCCTCGGCAATCACCACCGGGATCCCGGTTTCCTCTTTCAGCAATCGATCGAAGTCCTGGAGCAAGGCGCCTCCACCGGTTAACACCATGCCGCGCTCCGAGACGTCCGAGGCGAGCTCCGGCGGTGTCTTTTCCAGGGATGTCTTCACGGCGCTCACGATTCCCGACAAGGGCTCCTGCAAGGCCTCCAAGATCTCGTTGCTGTTCAGGGTGAAGCTGCGGGGCAGCCCTTCGGCAAGATTCCTACCCCGTACCTCGATTTCCCTCACTTCATCGCCCGGATAGGCGCAGCCTACCGTGTGCTTGATGCGCTCGGCGGTCGCATCCCCGATCAGGGTTCCGTAGTTACGGCGCACATAATTGATGATCGCGTCGTCCAATCGATCGCCGCCGATACGCACGGAATCTGCAAATACAATGCCGTTAAGCGATATAATCGCGACCTCGGAGGTGCCCCCGCCGATATCCAAGACCATCGAGCCGCTGGCATCGCTGACCGGCAACCCGGCGCCGATGGCCGCCGCCAAAGGCTCTTCCAGCAGGTAGACATCGCGCGCGCCCGCCCCGGCGGCTGATTCGCGGATGGCCCGCCGCTCCACCTGTGTCGAACCGCAGGGTACGCATATCACGACCCGCGGGCTCGGCTTCAAGAAGCGATTTCCATGGACCTTATGCATAAAGTGCTGCAGCATTTTTTCGGTGACGGTAAAATCCGCGATGACCCCATCCTTGAGCGGACGCGTCGCCGTGATGTTGCCCGGCGTGCGTCCCAACATGCGCTTGGCCTCGGTGCCGACGGCTGCGATACTCTTGTGGTTGGAATGATTCGGACTCTGGCGAATGGCCACGACCGAGGGCTCGTTCAGAACGACGCCCTTTCCGCGCATGTAGATGAGCGTATTCGCCGTCCCCAGATCGATGGATAGGTCGTTCGAAAAAAATCCGCGCAATCGGCTAAACATACCAGACGCAACTCGCGAATGCGGGCGGCGAAAGCCCGCCCGGTGCGATTAAGAACAACGAACTAAACGTTTTCCCAGGTCAACGTAGGTGCCACTGTAACAGTCGCCAAGGCTTCGAGCAAGCTTGTGGCTGTGGTAAATTTGGGATCCCGGACCCGCATGGCGAGCTGAAATGACCCTAGAGAAAACAGACGTGGAGAGAATCGCATGGTTGGCGCAGCTAAAGTTGAGTGACAACGACATTCCCGAGTATGCGCGGCAGCTTTCCAGTATCCTGGCCTTGGTCGAACAGATGAACACCGTGGATACAGTCAGCGTCGCACCGCTCGCCCATCCTCTGGAGCTGAGCCTGAGACTCCGCGACGACGTGGTCACGGAAGGGGCTCAGAGAGAGACGTTTCAAGCGCTTGCCGCACACGTGGAGTCGGGACTTTATTGTGTCCCGAAGGTGATGGATACCTAGCCGCCGGATGTATAAAACTTCCCTAACACAAATGTCGCGGGCGCTCGATCGGCGCGAGGTCTCGAGTGTTGAGCTGACCGAGATCTACCTCGATCGCATCGCCCGCATGGACGGGAAATACAATAGCTTCATCACGGTCACCGCGGATCTCGCGCGCACGCAAGCCAGGGAGGCCGATCAACGGCGACAGGCGAGTAACCATGGACCGCTCACGGGCATCCCGATCGCGCACAAAGACATTTTTTGTACCCGCGGGGTCAAGACGTCCTGCGGCTCGCGAATGCTGGACAACTTTATCGCTCCCTACGATGCGACAGTGGTCGAAAAGCTCCGGCGGGCCGGTATGGTGATGCTCGGCAAGACCAATATGGATGAATTCGCCATGGGATCGTCCAACGAGACCAGCTTTTACGGACCCGTGCGCAACCCTTGGGATCTCGAGCGCGTGCCGGGGGGCTCGTCCGGCGGCTCCGCCTGCACTGTCGCGGCCCGGTTGGCGCCCGCCGCCACCGGCACCGACACCGGCGGGTCTATACGCCAACCCGCGGCGCTCTGCGGTCTTACTGGCATTAAGCCCACCTATGGGACCGTGTCCCGCTATGGGATGATCGCCTATGCATCGAGCCTCGATCAAGGCGGACCGATCGCCCGTTCCGCCGAGGATGCGGCGCTATTGCTCACCGCCATGGCGGGCTTCGATGCGCGGGATTCGACCTCCGCCGAGCGCCCGGCCGAAGACTACTCGGCACACCTCGACGACTCGATCGATGGACTCCGGATCGGGCTCCCGCGCGAATTCTTCGGCGAAGGCTTAGACTCCCGGATAGGCGCTGTGATCGAATCCGCGGTGAAACAATTTGAACGCCTGGGGGCGGTCGTTTCCGAGATTTCACTGCCCAATACCCGCCTGTCCATCCCGGCGTACTATGTGGTTGCGCCGGCCGAGTGCTCTTCCAACCTCGCCCGTTTCGATGGCGTACGTTACGGCTACCGTTGCGATGATGCGCTAGATATCAACGATCTCTTTTCCCGCTCCCGCGGGGAGGGGTTCGGCCCCGAGGTCAAGCGGCGCATCATGATCGGAACCTATGCTCTCTCGGCCGGTTACTACGATGCTTACTACCTCAAGGCGCAGCGGATCCGGCGACTCATTCGGGATGACTTTCACCGGGCCTTCGAGCAGGCCGATGTGATCCTCGGCCCGACCTCGCCGACCGTCGCCTTCAAGCTCGGCGAGAAGACCGGCGATCCGGTCACGATGTATCTCTCCGACATCTATACGATTTCGAGCAATCTGGCGGGATTACCGGCCCTGTCCATGCCGGCGGGCTTTGTCGGGCGTCTTCCCGTCGGTTTACAGCTCATCGGCGATCACTTCGGCGAAGCGCGGTTATTGAACGCGGCCCACCGCTACCAGCAAGCGACGGACTGGCACGCGCGCGCCCCCCAGGGATGCGATTAGGCTAGCGGTATGGATTGGGAACCCGTTATCGGACTCGAAATTCACGCGCAGCTCGCGACAAGAAGCAAGATCTTTTCCGGGGCCGCCACCGCGTACGGCGCCCTTCCGAATACGCAGGCCTGCGGCGTCGATCTGGGGCTGCCCGGGGTGCTGCCGGTGCTCAATAAAGAAGCCGTGAGGATGGCGGTGAAGTTCGGCCTCGCGATCCATGCGGACATCAGCCGGCGATCGGTATTCGCGCGCAAGAACTATTTCTACCCCGATCTCCCCAAAGGCTATCAGATCAGCCAGTATGAGATCCCCATCGTTAGACAGGGATCGATCGAGATCGAGGGCGAAAACGGCGCGGTTTTGCGCATTGGCATCACCCGCGCCCACCTCGAAGAGGATGCCGGGAAATCGCTCCATGAAGCCGTTCACGGAATGTCAGGCATCGACTTGAACCGAGCGGGAACGCCGCTGCTTGAAATCGTCTCGGAGCCGGAGCTGCGTTCGGCCAAGCAAGCCGTCGCTTACATGAAAAAGATCCATAGCTTAGTCCGGTACCTCGAAATCTGCGATGGAAACATGCAGGAAGGCTCGTTCCGCTGTGACGCCAACGTCTCGGTCCGCCCGCAAGGACAAACCACGTTCGGGACTCGGGCCGAAATTAAAAACCTGAACTCGTTTCGCTTCGTCGAGCGAGCCATCAATTACGAGATTGAACGGCAGATCGACTTGCTTGGATCCGGCGGGCGGGTCATCCAGGAGACCAGGCTCTACGATGCCGAACGCGGCGAGACCCGCTCGATGCGCTTAAAAGAAGAGGCCAACGATTACCGGTATTTTCCCGATCCCGATCTCTTACCCTTGGATCTCAGCGAAGAATTCATTGCCGGGGTCGAGGCTACGCTACCCGAGCTCCCCGATGCCAAGAAACACCGGTTCATGGCGGAGTTCGGGTTGTCGCCTTATGGCGCGGCGCTGCTGACGGCGAACCGGGAGACCGCGGATTATTTCGAGGCCACCGTTGCGGCCTCTGGAGGTCAGGCCAAGCTCTGCGCCAACTGGGTGATGGTCGAATTGATGGCCGCGCTGAACCGTGAGGGCAAAGACATCACCCAAAGCCCCATCAGCCCGGCGCTGCTCGGGGGAATGCTAGTTCGGATCGCCGACGGCACGATCTCCGGGAAGATCGCCAAAGAGGTGTTCGAGGCCCTATGGAACGGCGAGGGGGAGGCCGACGAAATCATTCGCGACCGGGGGTTAAAGCAGGTCACCGATACGGCCGCGATTGCGGCGATGATCGAGGAGGTGCTACAGGAAGGCCCCTCGCAAGTCGCTCAATACCGCTCCGGTAAGGAACAATTGCTTGCTTACTTCGTGGGGAAAGTCATGAAAAAATCCAAGGGCAAAGCCAACCCACAGCAGATCAATACGATCCTCAAAAAGAAGCTAGAAAGTCCCTGAACCGCCGGTGGTTCCTACGTTGGTTCCTCGATATGTACTGAGAGATCCAGAAAGTAGGGCGGCGCCTACCCTCGTCCCGGACTCCGCGTAAGCTCCTGCAACGTTGCTAGCCACCTCGCCCAATCCGTCACAAGCCGCGATACCGATCGGGAAGCCTCGGCTCCGAAGACGTCCGCCTGTCCGGAAGAGTGCACGATCCATGCTTCTTTCGCACCTGCATCGAGATACAGTTGCACACGCTCTTGAAGCTCGCCATAGGTGTTCGAGGGCGACATCACTTCGATACAGAGCTCAGGCGCTTCTTCGAACGCAGCCGCCCAGTCCTCCCATATGCGAACGTGGCGAGTGAGGAACGCCGTCGAGCACCACACCACATCTGCGACCCGTAGACCCCCCGAGGTTACGATTGCACATTCGGTGAACGCCTTACTGCCAAGCCGGTCCTCAAGCAACCTCACCAAGCTCGAGGCGATACTCATATGACGGGGACTTGCGGGCGGTGTCATTTCGATATGCCCCCATTTGTTGAGCTCAATCCGATACGGCAGATTGCGGAGTGTGGGATCTTCCAATACCCCCGCCCACCGTAGTACGAGCTCGGCGGGAGCAAAGGCTTTGCGTGTAGCGGGTGAGACAACGGACATTAGGCCAATCTCTCGAGGTGTAAGGCTCTTCATATTAGCACTCCGCCTCGCTCCGTGCATGCCTCCCCGTTTTGGTCTATGTCGTAGAAAAGGGGTGAGTTAGCAGTTTTTTTGCGCGTTACCCCGCTACGCGGGTTTCTTTCGTTGACCGGCCCAACGTTCACGTTAACCCGCGAGCAGAAGCGGTGCGAACCGCCGCTTCCGCGTCCCTCTCAAGGCGGCTGTTAGGCCAACCCCAAAGCTTGTTGAGACGCAGCGATGCGACGACGTAGCCCGACCTTTTTATCCAGAACGTCGGCTAATCCTCGATCAATGCGCTTGAGCAACTCAGTCGCATCAGCTGGACACGTAAGCGTAATGAATTCTCTGTTCGGAGAGAGGTACACGACTACTTTCTTGCCTCGTTCAAGGAGATTCAAAACATTGTTGACTGTTCCTTGGCTTTCACCGTCCCAAATCATAAGACCGTAGTCTGCTTCGTCACTCATGGCGATATCCTTCGCTGTAAAAAACTTGAAGTCCCGACGAACGCGATCTACCTTTATTTTTCGCGTACTCCAATGACCCAGGTTGTTTCGGCATAAATCACCAGCATAAAACACGACGACGTTGTCATATCCACGCTCTAAAAGAACCCTTGAATCGCTTTATCAACCCCGTTGGCATCGCCAACGAGAATCTGAAGACCTTCGGCGATCATGTTCTCCGCCCGAGATTTCACTTGCGGGTTCAATCGTCCAAGCCGCCGAGATCCACCAAAAAACACTTTTTTCATCGCTTGCTCCGAGTTCGGGTGAAAGTAAGTGCACGATCCATGCTTCTTGCGCACCTGCATCGAGATACAGTTGCACGCGCTTTTGAAGCTCGCCATAGGTGTTCGAGGGCGACATCACTTCGATACAGAGCTCAGGCGCTTCTTCGTGCAGCCCCCCAGCCGTTACGGCGGGAGCAGCAGATAACTCCAGGTTTCAGAGATATCTTTGCCGTCGCTACGCAGCCCAACGCGAATCTCGACCGGCTGGTCGCTCTGTTTGCGGCGCATGCGCAGCGACACCCGCCAGCCTCCGGTCGCATCGTTGCGAAACACCTGGTGCTCGAGAAGCTCACCCGTATCACCTAACCATACCTGGCCCTTGACTTCGGCGTCCGGTTTGAGTTTTTTCAGCGCAGCCCCTTCGAAGTCGATCATAAACAATAGCGAGTCGTCGGCGTGTGTCCGGAAGCCGTGTCCGCTGCGCGATTGCACGACCGCGGAATGCGGAGGCTCGGCGATCTTATCGTGCTGCCAAGACAGACGGTACTCAAAGCTCGTCGCCTGGCGCGGCTCCGCGACGTGCTTTGGAACCCAGTAGGCGACGATGTTGTCGTTGGTCTCACCCGGGGTCGGGAGAAGCACCAGCTCCACGCGCCCCGGTCCCCAGTCGCCTTTGGGCGTGATCCAGGCGGTAGGGCGCAGCTCGTAGCGCGCCTCCAGATCCTGGTAATTCCGGAAATCGCGGTCGCGCTGCATCAACCCGAAGCCGCGCGGATTGTGCGCGCCGAAGCTGCTCACCCACAGCCTTTTCGGATTGACCAGCGGACGCCAGATCCACTCGCCGTGAGCAGTCTGGACGAGCAACCCGTCGGAATCATGCACTTCGGGGCGGTATTCGTGGGAAGGGGCGGGCTGGTTCTCCGCGAAATAGAACATCGTGGTCAGCGGAGCGATTCCCAGCTTGGCGCCCTTTTCGCGCTGGAAAATATTCGCGTTCACGTCCATGTATGTTTCTTCGCCGGGGTGGATGATGAAACGATAGGCGCCGGTTACTCGTCTGGAGTCGAGCAGCGCATACACGACCAGATGTTTGGCGTTCGCCGCGGGACGCTCGAGCCAGAATTCTCTGAAGGCCGGGATTTCCTCGCCCGTGTCTTCCCCTGTGTCCACCGCGAGCCCGCGCGCCGAGAGTCCGTAGCGCTGCCCCTTACCCACGGCGCGGAAATAGCTCGCGCCTAGAAACACCGCAACCTCGTCCTTGTACTCCTGATTGTTGATCGGGTAGTGCACGCGGAAACCCGCGAAACCTGCATCCGCGAACTTGCTGATGTCAAAGGTGTTCTTGCCATAATGGAAGTCACTGGAATCGAAGCGAAACGGCTTCACGCCTCCCGCTTCAACCACGTTGACCCTGATCGGATGACGGAAGTTGAGTCCCGCGTGGAAGAACCGAATCTCGAACGGTAGACTGGCGGACTGCCACAGCGATTTTTCGTCCCGAAAGCGGATGTCTCGATACTGGTCGTAGGTGATGTCCCTGAGCTCGCGAGGCAGATTCTCGCGTGGCGCTTCAAAACGCTTTTCCGCGAGGGCGCGAGCCAGGGCGGTGACGTCTTCGAGTCCTAAAGCGAAAGCCGGCGCCGAAATCATGCACCCGGCAACGAGGCTCATCCAGTAAATTGCAACCGGCCGCATTTCGAGCGTAATAAGTTCAGACCACATTTTTTTCCGAGGCTACGTTCGTTAAGATTCAGTTCAGTCGACCACTTTCGGTCGCCTTCGACCCCTCCTGCTCGATCTGCCGCCCGCGATAGCAGAGGCGCTTGACCTGCAAACGCCCCTTGCGCAGGAAAAGGTCTTGAGTCAGCTTGAGCTTGCCGCCTTCGACCCGCAGTCCGAGCAGTTCGTAGGCGGTGGAGAGCATGCGCGCAGCTGCGCCCGTGTACCAACTCCAGCCACCGCGACCTTCGTAGCCCGGACCGTCGTAAACATCCGCCGGCTGCTGATGCGGTGGCAGTCCGTAGATGTCTGTCTGATCGCTCTTGCTTAGCGGCGATATCTTGATCCACAAATCCACGGCGTACGCGCGGCAGCGTTCGGCTAGTTCGGGCGTCTCGTCAGCGCAGCGCAGCAGCGCATCCACTAGCCACGAGACGCCGTGCGAGTACTGACCCCCATTTTCGCGCACCCCGGGCGGATACTCCGCGATACGTCCAGGATAAGGCAGCGAGTGCTCCGTGAAAGGCGGGGTCAGCAGTAGCACGCGGTTGCTCTTCTCCAGACGCTTGAGTCCCATCTCAAGCACTGCATGGGCGCGCGTCGCATCCACTGCCCCGGACAGGAGCGGCCAAGCGCTCGTGAGCGCGCTGCACAATTTGAATTCTTCGCCCTCATCGGTAATCGCGCGTAGATACCCGTCCTCGCGCCACATCGCCCCAAGAGCCGCAGATAGGTTTCTCGCTTCCTTGAGATAGCGGCTCTTGGCTTCTTGACCTTGGCAGCGTTCGGCGAGACTCGCGAACCTAACAAGCACATCGTGCAAGAAGAAGCCCAGCCATACGCTTTCCCCCTTGCCCTTGATACCGGGCACATCGAGGCCGTCGTTCCAGTCGCCAGAGCCGAGCAGCGGGAGATCATGCGCGCCGCGCCGCGCGAGAGTGTATTCCACCGCGCGCCGGCAATGCTCGTAAACCGAACCGGTATCGCGCGAGGGCCTGGGCGCGAACAAGAATCCTTCATGACCCTTCGGCACCGGCCGGCCTTCCAGGAAGGCGACCTGCTCCTCCAGAACGCCAGTGTCGCCACTAGCTTCTACGTAGCGAGCCACCACATAGGGTAACCAAAGATGCGGATCGGAGGCGCGGGTGCGAACCGCGATTCCGGTCTTGCCTTCCCACGAGGGATGCCACCACTTGACGCAATCGCCCTCGATAAATTGCTGCGCCGCGTGTAGCACGATCTGGCTGCGCGCCCACTCGGGCTTGAGGAAGGTGAGTGGCAGCACGTCCTGCAACTGGTCGCGGAAGCCGTAGGCGCCGCTGCGCTGGCTGGATCCGGTGCGCCCCCATAATCGTGCACACAGGAGCTGGTACGGCAGCCAGTCGTTCACCAAGCGGTCGAAAGCCGGTTCATTGGTCTCGACGCGCACGACGGATAGCGTCTCGTTCCACCACGCCTTAGTTTTTTCCAGCGCTAGTTCTGCCGCCCGCGGTTCGAGATAGGCGCGCGCGAGCGCAGTCGCCTGCGCCTGGTCGGCGGCTTGACCGAGCGCGAGCACCACCGTCACCTCCTTTCCCGCGGCAATCTCCAGCTCGACGACAAAGCTCGCTATGCGGCGTCCGTCATCAACCCGCCCCCTATCGGGCTGGCCATGCTCGACCATATACGGTCGCGCGAGATCGCGCCCCTCGCCGCCCACGAAGCGCTCGCGGACGGTTTCGTGTGTCTGGCATCTAAGGTTCACGGCGGCGAAAGCCACACCCTTGCGAAAATCATTACCGGCATTTTCGAAATAGAGCACGCCGGGCGTCGGGTCCGCCCAGGCGTGCACGCGACCACAGCTGTCCGGCGGCACTTCCGCCAACACCATTTCCACGTAAGGGACGACCCTGAAGCGCCTCGCTATCGTTCCCAAGTTACGGATACGCAGCAGTTTGATCTCCACTGCGCAGTCCAGCGGGACAAAGGCGGTCAGATCGAGCTTAAGTCCAACGCTCTCTTTGCGGTAACGCGCATAACCCAGCCCGAAGAAAACCTCGTGTTTGGCTTCCTGCTTGCGGTAAGGCACGAAGCCCGCAGTCTCGGCGACCCCGGTTTTGATATCAAAGATATAAATCGCCTGTCCAGGGAGCTGCGCCGGCATGCTGTCCAGATTGAAAGGCGAAAGGGCGTTCTGCTGCGCATTGCCGGCGAAGGAAAAGATCTCTCCATCGCTACCCGCGACAAAGCCTTGGCCCAGCGGATTGGCGACGAGATGCGCCCAAGGACGCTGCGCGTCGCAAGGCACCGAAAGTTCACGCCCATCCTCAGAGAAACCGCTGTGCACTGTGGTGCGCCTGGGAGCGGCGTGTAGCCTACGTCTGCGTGCGAAGCTCGCTTTTAGAGTGGCCTCATCTGGCTTCGCAACCTCGAGATGCCGGGCAATCAAAGCGGCCGCTTGATGCTCGTCCTCGGCATAACCATCCACGAAAGGTACCTCGACGGTCGCACCTGGGGGCAACTCCACCCTAAGTCTCAAGCTTGCCGCCGGATCGAAGCTGTAGAGCAACCCTTCATCGGCAGGATCGCGCAGCGCCTGGCCAGAGAACACGGCCGGCTGCCTCAATGTGCCCAAGCCGATGAAATGGGTGCGGGAGTCCTCGTAACCTACAAGGCGCACGCCTTCATTCGCGCGCACCGCATGAAAACCGACTTCGCGGCACATGCGCTGCACGGCGGGATCTCTTGCATTGTTCCGCATGAGGCGATTGCGCGCAATGATCGCGTTTAATGGGGCCGCGAAGCAGGTACCCACGTGCATTGCCGCAAAGAAGGGCGAGCGGCGGTAGGCTTCGATTGGCCCCACAGCGAGCTCTTGGTAACTCGTAATTTCGACGATGCGCGCACGCTGCTCAAGGTTGGTTAGATAGATGGCCCAGCTTTCCACGGGGTCGCGGGCATCGAGAGTCACCCAAGCTTCCGCGCGCAGCCTGCCGTAGCTGTTGACGATACGCAGCGTACTAGGAGAGGGCTGCCTCACCGAATAGTCGGGGCCGCGCTTCTGCAGGGGCTCGGACCCGAGTGACCAGAGCTCGCCAGCGGCCTTGCCTTCGCTGTCCAGTTCGCGCAGGAAGAAGAACTTGCCTCGCAACTGCAACGGATCGTCCGGCCTTCGAGAGAGGTCGAGCTCGAAGCCAGGGCGAACCGTGCTGGTCACGTGGCTAAAGCCGCGGCCATCCCAGCCGCACTCCGCCGTGTATTGCCCGTTGCCGAGTATGAAGTAAGGGTCGGTCGCGGCGGGCGACGGCACTAATTCCTTTTTGCTCTGGCGCAGCAGCCACACGGCTGCCACCCCCAAAATCGCGCCAATAGCGGCCAACTGATAAACGAGCAGCAAAGATGCGACCGCGGGCAGCAGGGATTGCGGAGCAGCCGGCAAAGATTCTGCCCGATCCCATACATAGTCCCATTCCCCGCCGCGCGGTATATAGAAAGGAATCAACAGCGGTGCCCAAGTGAGAAAACGGCGTATGGCTTCCGGTATGCAGCGCGTGCGCGCCGAGTGACCCAGAAATCGCGCCGCTTTTTCATCCAACGCATCGCCGCCAACGAAGGAAAGATTGACCAGCGTCGCCACCCGCAGCCCCATATGGTCGAACCAGATCAGCACCCGCAGCCAATCGTAAGCGAGCAGCCCAAGAAACAACTCGAGGCTCCAGGCACGGAACTCATCCGGTGAAAACCGCACGGACTGTACGCTCGCCAACGCGCTGCGCAGCGCGCCATCCTGGTTGTACCAGCTCGGGTCTGCGGCAAGGCGCAGGAAGGAATAAATGATCGGCGCCATCCACAGGCCCCAGCGCAGAACGCGCACCGCCTGTTCCACGACAGTCGCGAATCCGGCAGCGCTGAACAAGCCCTTGAGCGGGCCGAAGCTGCGCTCGAACAGCGCGGTAAGCAGCATCAGATTGATGCTGAACAGCGGCGCGGCGAGCGACCAGTTGATCACACCCGACAGGGATTCCGCATACAGGAGTTTGACGCCCCCCGAGACGCTTCCCAGATCGATTGCACCCCACTTGCTAAACAGCGGATAAATCACATAGCTCGTAGTTGCCTTGCCGGCTGCCGGGAAATAGGCTATGGCGTAGGTGACACATTTCTCGGCGACTACCTGTAATTGGGCGGCATCGAAATACCACGCGAGCGCCCCACCTACGAATCCCCCGAGCACCGCGCCCAAGCCGTACACCCGCCAAGACTGCATGCGCTGGCGGTGATGGGCGAGCACTGAATGGATGTCCCGCAGCGCGTCCGCCCCGGCATACGCTGCCGCTCCGATCACCAAGCCGAGCGCAAAGCGTAAACCGCCAGAGAGCGTCGGCACATCGTGCGCCAGGGCGAGCCCGAGCCCTAAGCCGGCAATCAAGCCGCGCAGATAGTTGAGTGGCTCGCGCATCGCTGCCGCAAAGCGGGCGAAGAAAGGCGCGCTACCGTCGAAACTTTCGAGGATGGTTTTGGCCAGTGGAAATAGCAGTAGGCCCAGAAGCGCGCTCCCGAGGACGGGATAGCTGCGCAGCCAGCCGACAACTGCCCGGGAACCCCAAATGAGCGCACCCAAGTGCACCAGCAGCACGAACAGGCCGCCGTAGACTGCCCCCCGCACCAGGCCGGCATACCAGTGCCCATAGCCTGCGGCCCAGGTTGGGCGCCGTCCACGCAGCGCATCGAGCAGCATGCCGGTGACCAAAAAAACTTGCGCCCACAAGCCTGCCTGCGCCAGGGCTTCGGTTAACACCATCGGACCCAGGCGCGCAACCACAGCCCAGCGCGAGAGCGTTTCGGTGGAGCCTAAGTCCGCGACGACGGGCGTGAAGGCCGCCAAAGCGGAACTGCCCAGGACCAGCAGATGCAGACGCCAGGATCGGGTCCAGCGCCGATCCATCAACAAACCCAGACCCAGCAACAGGGCTTCGTTGAAGGCAAACAGAATCATCGTGCGGCCCAGGCCAGAGGCGATCGCATCGGGCGAACCGGCACCCAGAACGGTACGTCCGAGCCCAAGCGTGATAGCGTGAGCGGCCAGCACCAGCAGCAGATTGAAGAGATAAGGTGTGGCGAGCAGCGAGAGATTGGCGATGAGTGACAGCGACCGCCCGAAGCGAACCATGCACCACAGCGCAACGCTGAAATACAAGAGACAGCCTAACACCGCCCCCTGCGGAGTCAGCACAGTTAACTCAGTCCAGTAGGCGGGAGCCTGCCATAGCTTCGCCTCCGGACTGACGGAGGCGCTGAATAAGCCGGTGACGATCGCCGCCGCGACCGGCACGGCGATAGGCGACCAGCGGTCACCTAAAGCAAACGCCCAAAATAGGCCAGCGAGAGCCCCCAGCAACCAAGGCTGAACACCATCGACTAAGGCGCCGCTGTAGACGCCAAGCACCGAGCCCAGCGCTAGCGCCACGCCCACGGCGCTCAATCCAAGACGCCAAAAGCGTCCCTTCGCGACCGACAGCGCGTCAGTGTGGTGCATGCAAGATCAGGTGATCGGAATCGGTGACAAACTTTTTGTTATGGTTTTCGCTGAAACCGTACGGTTCGAAAGTAAGCTATGAGCCTGCGGCCGACGGGTCGGTGGGCCACGCTAACCCGCCCTGCATTGGAATCGATAGTTTAATCCCCAGTCTTGCGAGATGCCTAGGGCAAGTGCTTACTGCGGTTCCTCGAAGCTTATTGGCTGGCCCACGCACAGGTCCAGCACCCTGTCGGCGCGCCCCTGGTTGACGGCGATCTCGGCGAGCCCGTTCGAGTTTTCGTACCACATCGGATGCCCCACAGGAACGTCACTGAACGTTCTGGCCCTGGGCACGCTTTGTCCCGCGATTGTGATGGCGGCCTGCGGCGATACGACCGAGGCGCGCACACCGGTCATCGCGTTCCCGAAGTGATCGAAGTAGACGATCTCATGGAGATCATCGGGCCACATCGCATAATCGCGTAGCTCCAGAGGATCGCATTGGGGAAATTGACCGCGGGCGAGGGCGGCGGCAACGGGCGCGTAGAGATCGCGGCCGTGAAACGTCGAGGAGATCACCTCGGGGCGCCAGGTGATCTTCCAGGCACGGCCAGATCCCCCGTGCTTCATCACCGCGTTGAAGATGCCGTTGCCGGGACCGACAAACCATTGTTCGTCGACTTGAACGACCATCGGTGCCTGCGAGTGGCTTCCGACACCGGGATCCACGACGCATAAGAACACACTGTTTTTCGGGAAGCCGTGGCGATAGGCGGCAAGCAGATAGGCCGTGGCGCGAGGATCGTACGTGGGGGCATCGGCGAAGAGGTTGACGACCTGGACCCCAGGCGCATATTGATACAGCACGGCGAGAACCTGCCCGAGGTACGGCCCTTCCATCCCGTAATCCGTCACCAACACGATCATGACAGTCGATTGTCGGAGAGGTGTAGCCTCGCTGCTCCTCCACTCACTCCCAGATTGCGACGCTCGCCGGCGTCCCACGGCCGCGGCGTGGAGGGGATTAGGAGGTTTTCGCGTCCTTCGTAGCGTCGGCGCCGGTCGCCTCTTGCGGCAAAGGCCGATCGACGAGCTCGACCAAGGCCATCGGAGCGCGGTCACCGATACGGAAACCGCACTTAAGGATACGTAAATAACCACCGGGCCTCTCCCGATAACGCGGTCCGAGATCGCTAAAAAGCTTCGCGACCACCTGTTTGTCCCGCAACCGGGAAAACGCCAACCGGCGTTTCGCCATCGTGTCTTGTTTGGCAAGCGTGATCAGCGGCTCCGCGGTACGGCGCAGTTCCTTGGCCTTGGGAACGGAGGTCTTGATAACCTCGTGCCGAAACAGCGACACCGCCATGTTCCTGAGCATCGCCTTACGATGGCTGCTATTGCGGCTAAGCTGCCTGCCGATGTTGAGATGTCGCATTCCTTAACCTTCTTCAGCTCCGGCCGCTGCACTTCCGGCCGAGACTCTTTGCAAGCCCGGCGGCGGCCAATTAGCGAGCCGCATGCCGAGCGACAGGCCCCGTGTGGCTAACACATCCTTGATCTCGGTGAGTGATTTTTTCCCTAGATTCGGTGTCTTGAGCAACTCCACCTCGGTACGCTGGATGAGATCGCCGATATAGTAGATGTTCTCCGCTTTCAGGCAGTTCGCCGAGCGCACCGTCAATTCCAGATCGTCGATGGAGCGCAGCAAAATCGGGTCGATCTCCACATCCCTCGTTCCCTGCGGCGCCGGCTGCTCGCCGCCGCTGAGATCGACGAAGATCGATAACTGCTCCTGTAAAATGCCGGCCGCCCTGCGGACGGCGGTCTCGGGATCCACGGTGCCGTTGGTTTCAATCTCCATGACCAATTTATCGAGATCGGTGCGTTGCTCGACGCGGGCATTTTGAACCTCGTAAGCGACCCGGCGAATAGGGCTAAACGAGGCGTCCAGCTTCAAGCGGCCGATCGCATGCTCCTCCTCCTCGGCGTTCATCCGGATATTCGCCGGGACATAACCCCGCCCGCGCGTGACCCGCAGCGCTAGATGGAGCTCCCCGCCCTCCATCAAGGTCGCCAGATGATGTTCCGGATTGACGATCTCGACATCATGGTCTAGGGAGATATCGCGCGCCAGCACATCGCCGCGGCCTTTCTTATTAAGCGTCAACATCGCCTCGTCACGGGCGTGCATGCGTATCGCGAGGTCTTTGAGATTCAACAAAATGTCCGTGACATCCTCTTGGACACCGGGAATCGTTGTGTATTCGTGCAATACGTTTTCGATGGTGACTTCCGTGACGGCACAGCCCGGAAGCGATGACAGCAAGACGCGCCGCAAGGCGTTTCCCAGGGTGTGCCCGAAGCCCCGGTCCAAGGGCTCCAATATCATGCGCGCACAGCGGCTGCTCACCGCTTGGACGTCGATCTGGCGTGGCTTTAATAGACTGACAGTATTTGCCAACATGCGAACTGGCCCCTCTCGGCTATTTCGAATAAAGCGCCACTACGAGCGATTCGTTGATATCCGGCGGCAGCTCGCCGCGGTCCGGAACGGTTTTAAATGTCCCTTCCATTTTCTTGGGATCGACTTCGACCCACTCCGGGAATCCGTACTGTTCGGAGAGGGTCAATGCATCCTGGATCCTGACCTGAGCCCGACCCTTCGGCGAGACGCTGATCACGTCATTGGCCCGCACCTCATAGGATGGGATGTTGGTCGCCTTGCCGTTAACCCAGATAGCCTTGTGGCTCACCAACTGCCGCGCCTCAGCCCGCGTCACCCCAAACCCCATACGGTAGACGACATTGTCCAGACGGGACTCCAGTAGCTTGAGAAGGTTTTCGCCTGTTGACCCCTTGCGGCGAGCGGCCTCCTGATAGACTTTGCGAAACTGACGTTCCAACACCCCGTACATAATGCGCAGCTTCTGTTTCTCTCTGAGTTGCAGCGCGTAGTCCGATATGCGCCGCTGGCGGCTCTCCCCATGCTGGCCCGGGGGTTTGTCTAAGTGACACTTGGTCTCGAGCGGCCGGGCGCGGCTCTTGAGCGCGAGATCGACTCCTTGACGCCGGCTTAAGCGGCACGTCGGTCCGAGGTATCTGGCCATTAGTCTCTCTCGTTTATACGCGGCGCCGCTTCGGCGGGCGGCATCCGTTGTGAGGAATGGGTGTGACATCAGTGATGTTGGTGATCTTGAATCCGGCCGCATTGAGCGCGCGCACCGCCGATTCCCGGCCCGGCCCAGGTCCCTTAACGTAGACCTCGAGCGTCTCGACACCGAATTCTTTCACTGCGGTCCCGACCTTCTCCGCCGCGACTTGCGCCGCGAACGGCGTGCTCTTCCGCGAGCCCCGGAAACCGCTGGCGCCGGACGTGGACCAGCCGAGCGTATTGCCTTGCTTGTCGGTGATGGTGATAATCGTGTTGTTAAAAGAAGCATGGATATGCACCACCCCATCCACCACGATCTTCTTCGTCCGTTTGTGCGGACGTGCACTCTTGTTGGCCATGATTTCTCTATTTCCTTATCGCCTTGCGGGGTCCTTTTCTCGTTCGGGCATTGGTGCGAGTCCGCTGCCCTCGTACCGGCAAACCCCGGCGATGCCGCAGTCCACGGTAGCAGCCGAGGTCCATCAAGCGCTTGATGTTCATCGATACCTCGCGCCGGAGATCGCCCTCGACGGGGTACTTGGCTATTTCGGCGCGCAGCGCATCCAATTGTTCCTCACTCAATGCCTTTACCTTGGCCGCCGGCGGCACGCCGGCCGCTCGGCAAATTTCGACCGCGCGATTACGCCCGATCCCGTAAATATGGGTAAGGGCGACGCTAGTATGTTTTTGGACAGGTACGTTGACGCCGGCTACGCGGGCCATCGGGAGCACCTCCTAATCATCTTGATCATAGTGACACCTTGCGTCCATAGGGCGGCTAAACCACCCTAACCATGCTGGCTGCGCACTTAACCCTGCCTTTGCTTATGCCGTTTCTCGGTGCAGATGACACGCACGACCCCTCGGCGCCGCACAATCTTGCAATTTCGGCAAACCTTTTTTACAGACGTCCTAACTTTCATACTATTCTCTAGCGCCGGCCATAGCCCTTGAGATTCGCCTTCTTCATCAAACCTTCATACTGGTGGGACATCAAATGAGACTGCACTTGGGCCATGAAGTCCATCACCACGACGACGATGATGAGTAAGGAGGTCCCTCCGAAATAGAAAGGCACATTGAACTTTAGGATTAAAAACTCCGGAAGCAAACAGACGAGCGTCACGTAGGCCGCGCCAGCCAGCGTCAAGCGCGTCATCACCCCATCGATATAACGCGCGGTCTGATCACCCGGCCGAATGCCCGGGACCAAGGCCCCCGATTTCTTTAGGTTTTCCGCCGTCTCCTTGGGATTGAACACCAGCGCGGTGTAAAAAAAGCAGAAAAATATGATCCCGCCCGTGTACAGGATGACGTACAGCGGCTGACCCGGGGAGATAGCGTTCGCAACGTCCGCCAACCACCCCATCCCCTGCGTGCTCCCGAACCAGCTTCCGAGCGTCGATGGAAATAGGATCAAACTCGACGCGAATATGGGAGGAATGACGCCCGACATATTGAGCTTCAGCGGTAAATGACTGGTTTGCCCGCCGTAGGTGCGCCGCCCGACTTGGCGTTTGGCGTAGTTGACGGTGATGCGGCGCTGGCCGCGTTCGACATAGACCACGACCGCCGTCACCGCGAGAACCAGACAGAACAGCAGAACTAACGTGATGTAGTGGATCTCGCCGATGCGGGCAAGTTCAAGCGAACCCCCGACCGCGCTTGGCAACCCGGCGACGATACCTGCGAAAATGATCATCGAAATCCCATTCCCGATCCCGCGTTCGGTGATCTGCTCACCGAGCCACATGAGGAACAGGGTCCCGGTCACCAAGGTCGTGACCGCGGTGACGCGAAAGCCCATGCCTGGGTTGAGCACCAAGGCCTGCGACGCCGCCTGCTGACCCTCGAGTGCGATGGCGACACCCAGGGCTTGAAACAGCGCCAAGCCAACGGTGCCGTAGCGCGTGTATTGTGTTAGTTTACGCCGGCCGGATTCGCCTTCCTTCTTTAACTGCTCGAGCTTCGGATGGACGACCGTCAGCAACTGCACGATGATGGAGGCCGAGATATAGGGCATGATCCCGAGGGCGACGATCGAAAACCGTTCCAGCGCGCCTCCCGAGAACATGTTAAACATGTCCAGGATCGTGCCGCGCTGCTCATTGAAGAGCTGCGCCAAGGCGATCGGGTTGATGCCCGGGACCGGAATGTGCGTGGTGATCCGAAAGACGACCAAGGCGCCTAAGAGGAAAAATGCCCGTTGCCGCAGCTCGCTGAGCTGACCGAGGCCGCCGAGCGCCCCGCTTCCTAGAGGCCGGGTGACCGCCATCAGTCCTCGATTTTACCGCCCTGGGCTTCAATGATCGCGCGGGCGCCCTTGGTCACCGCAAGACCTTTGAGCCGGAGCGCCTTATCCAGCGTCCCGGTCGCAATGACCTTCGCGCGCTTTACTTGCCGGGCGAGGAGCTTCGCGGCCTTGAGCGCGGCTAAATCGATGATGTCCGCATCGACGCGGACAAGATCGCCCAAGCGCACCTCGGACACGTAGCGCGCGCTTCGAGATGCGAATCCGAATTTCGGTAGGCGCCGCTGCAAGGGCATTTGCCCGCCTTCGAACCCGCGCTTATGGTACCCGCCCGCGCGGGCGTGCTGCCCCTTATGCCCACGCCCGGCGGTCTTTCCCAAACCCGAACCCATCCCCCGGCCGAGCCTTCGGCGCTCGCGCTTGGAACCCCGCGCCGGCTTCAACGTATTAAATCGCATCTTTGGTTTCTTCCACCGCTAAGAGATAGGACACCTTTGTTATCATGCCGCGGATGGCGGGCGTGTCATTCACGAGGGCGCTGTGTCCGATGCGCCGTAGCCCCAAGCCTCGCACACACGCTTGGTGAGCCTTTAGGCGCCCAAACACACTCCGCACCAGAGTCACTCGCAAGCGCCCTTGCGGCCTAGGCGTCATGGATCTCCTCAACGGTCTTGCCACGCTTGGCCGCATACCAGGCGGGATCATGGATACCGGACAGGCCCTTGATGGTCGCCCTGACCACATTGACCTTGTTGGTCGTACCGATGCACTTGGCGACCACATTCTTCACTCCCGCCACCTCGAATACCGCCCGCATGGCGCCACCGGCGATGATGCCCGTACCCTCGGGCGCCGGAAGGATGAGAACCTTGGCCGCGCCGTGGCGTGCGGTGACGGGGTACTGAACCGTGCTACTGTCCCGCAAGGAAATTGAGCACATGCTTCTTCTAGCCTTCTCCATCGCTTTTTGGATCGCCACGGGAACCTCACGCGCCTTGCCGCGCCCGAAACCGACCCTTCCGGCGCCGTCACCGACCACCGTTAGGGCCGAAAAACCGAAGATGCGCCCGCCTTTAACGACCTTGGCCACGCGATTGACGTGCACGAGTTTCTCCAAAAAACCTTCGCTCGATTCGCTTAAGCTTTCTAACGCCATGCCCGCCACGCCTAAAATTGGAGGCCCGATTCGCGCGCCGCATCGGCCAGCGCCTTGATCCGGCCATGGTACTTGAATCCCGATCGGTCGAATGCAACCCGATCGAGGCCTGCCGCCTTGGCGCGATCGCCGACGGCTTTACCCACGATCACCGCGGCCTTTATGTTGCCGCCGTAGCCGATTTCCACGCGTAGCGCCTTGTCCAAGCTGGAAGCGCTGGCGACGACCTCTGCCCCGGCCGGTGCTATCACTTGGGCGTAGATATGCCGCGGCGTTTTATGGACGCTCAGCCGATGCAGCCCCAGTTCTTTGATCTTCGCCCGAGTACGGCGGGCGCGTCTGAGCCGAGTCGTTTTTTTGTCCACCGAATTCCTTGCCTCGCTACGCTTTCTTTGCTTCCTTACGCCTGATCACTTCGCCAGCGTACCGGATCCCCTTCCCCTTGTAAGGTTCCGGCGGCCGATAGCTGCGAATATTCGCCGCGATCTGTCCCACCTGCTGTTTATCCGCCCCTTTTACCACGATTTCCGTCGTACTTGGGGTCTGGATCGTGATGCCTTCGGGAATGTCGAAGTGGATCGGGTGAGAATAGCCAAGCGTGAGGTTCAATACCCTGCCCTGTACTTGGGCGCGATAGCCCACCCCGGTGATCTCCAGTTTTTTCTGGAACCCCGTGGCGACCCCTTCGAGCATATTGGCTAACAACGCCCGCGTCGTGCCCGCGAACATGCGGCCGGCCTTGGAGTCATCCTTGGGTGACACGCACAAGCTCCGGTCTTTATTGATGATCTCCACGAAGCTTGAAAACTCCCGTGACATCGTACCTTGAGAACCCTTCAGAATCACGCTCTGGTCCGTCACGGTGGCCTTGACCTCCTTCGGGAGCAGTACCGGATTTTTCGCGACTCTAGACATGGCTACCCTCAGACGATGTAGCCCAGCACTTCGCCACCGATGCCGCGCTCTCGCGCCTCGCGGTCGGACATGAGACCCTGCGAGGTGCTCACGATGGCGATCCCTAGACCGCCGCTGAATTTGGGGATAGCGTTTTGAGAGCGGTAGATACGCAGGCCCGGGCGGCTGGCGCGCTTGATTTTCTCGATCACGGGCCGTCCTTCGAAATACTTGAGCGTCACCGAAAGCGCCGGCTTTCCATCGCGCTCCTGCGCGCAATAGTCTTCGATATAACCCTCGCGCTTGAGCACCTCGGCAAGTGCGCTTTTTTGCTTGGAAGCCCGCAGGACAACACAACGCTTGCCCGCCGCTTGTCCATTGCGGAGCTGGGTGAACATGTCCGCAATCGGATCTTGCATGGTCATACTTTTAGCGAACCTTCCAAAAACCCTGAAGATAATAGCAGGCCGTGACGGCGTGCATGCTTACCAGCTTGCCTTGACCAAACCCGGGACGTCGCCGTCCATCGCGGCCAGCCGCAGTTTGTTGCGCGATAAGCCGAACTTGCGGTAAAAACCGCGCGGTCGCCCCGTAGCCCGGCATCGATTGCGCAGCCGAACCGGACTCGAGTCTCTAGGCAGCAGGCGTAGCTTCACGCGCGCTTGCTGACGATCTTCTTCGCTCCGCGTAGTGTCTTTTATTTGCGCCGCTAGCCGCGCCCGCGCGGCCGCGTATTTTTTTACCAGCCTCACCCGCCGCAGGCCGCGATTGATGATCGATGTCTTTGCCATTTCTTTACCTTGGGATCAGTGACGCAGCGGAAGCTTGAACGCGCTCAGCAAGGCCCGCGCCTCATCGTCCGTTCTTGCGGTGGTGGTAATACAGATATCCAAGCCCCGGATCACGTCGATCTTGTCGTAATCGATTTCCGGAAAAATAATCTGCTCCTTCACGCCGAAGCTGTAATTCCCTCGGCCGTCGAAGGCCCGGCCGCTCAAGCCGCGAAAATCGCGGATCCTCGGTATCGCGATATTGATCAAGCGATCCAGAAACTCATACATGCGTTCGCTCCGCAGAGTCACCTTGCAGCCGATAGGCCAACCGTCCCGGATCTTGAAGTTGGCAATCGATTTACGCGCTCGCGTCACCACCGGTTTCTGACCGGCGATCCGCGTTAAATCGTCGACCGCATGGTCGACAATCTTCTTATCCGCCACCGCTTCTCCAAGTCCCATGTTCAGCGTGATTTTGATAATCCGGGGGACCGCCATGATGCTCTTGTACCCATACGCCTTTTGCAATTCTGCGACGATGGTTTCGCGATAAATTGTACGCAACCGCGGCATGCCCACACCTGTGTTAGGTCTCTATTACTTCTCCCGAGGATTTGAAATAGCGCACCTTGCGGCCGTCCTCGAGCACTTTGAAGCCGACCTTGTCGGCCTTTTTCGTCTGTGGGTTATAGAGCGCCACATTGGAAATATGGATGGGCGCTTCCTTCTCGACGATCCCGCCCGCGGTGCCCGAGCGCGGGTTAGGCCGGGTGTGGCGCTTTACCATATTGGCGCTCTCGACCACGACCCTGCCATCGGGGAAAACGCGCATCACCACCCCGCGGTGGCCTTTCGATTTACCCACGGAGATGACGACTTGATCACCTTTTTTGATCTTACGCATTGCTCGGCTCAGAGTACTTCAGGCGCCAACGAAATGATGCGCATAAACCGCTCGGTACGCAGCTCCCGCGTGACCGGGCCGAAAATCCGTGTGCCGATGGGTTGCAACTGCTTATCCAATAACACCGCGGCATTACCATCGAAGCGAATCACCGAACCGTCCGCTCGCCGCACTCCCTTTTTGGTACGCACGACCACCGCGTCATACACCTCGCCCTTTTTTACCTTGCCCCGAGGGATGGCCTCCTTGATCGTGACTTTTATGATATCGCCGACATAAGCATACCTGCGCTTTGACCCGCCCAAAACCTTTATACACATCAAGCGCCGCGCTCCGCTGTTGTCGGCCGCATCCAAATTCGACTGCATCTGTATCATCGCTCATTTCCCAAACGCGGCCATGACAGCGACATGGTTCAAAGGTCCGCGGCACGCTGGATAAGCTTTTGAACGCGCCAGCTTTTCCGCTTCGAGATCGGCCGGCACTCTTCGATAGCCACCGTATCCCCTTGCTTACAGGCGCTGGCTTCGTCGTGGGCGAGTAACTTCGTCGAACGGCGTATGTATTTCTTGTACAAGGGGTGCAATACCTTGCGCTCGACAAGCACGGCAACGGTTTTTCGCATCTTATCGCTGACCACCTGACCGATCAGGATCCGCGGGGCCTTTAACGGCTCATTCATGCGGACTCGCCTTGCTTCAGCTCGTGAAGCACGGTCTTCACGCGGGCGATCTCCCGTCTCACGCCCTGGAGCCGGGTCGGCCTCACCGTTTGACCGCCGCCTTTTTGCATACGCAAATTAAATTGCTCCCGCCGCAGGTCCAGTAATAGACTTTGCAGCTCGGCGGGTTGTTTTTTCCTCAGTTCGTTCGGCTGCATCATAACAGCGTCCGACTCGTCATCGTGGTATTCACGGGGAGTTTAGCCCCTGCTAATCGAAACGCCTCGCGCGCGATATCGGCAGGCACGCCTTCCACTTCGTACAGGACGCGGCCCGCTTGCACCGGCGCGACCCAATACTCCACGTTTCCCTTTCCTTTGCCTTGCCTGACTTCCAAGGGTTTGGTCGTGATGGGCTTGTCGGGGAACACTCGAATCCACAGCTTGCCACCTCGCTTCACGTGGCGCGAAATCGCGCGCCGCGCCGCTTCCAACTGGCGCGCCGTGATGCGTCCCGCCGTGGTGGCTTTTAACCCATACTCGCCAAAGCTTACGCGTAGGCCCGTGGTCGCAATACCGCGATTGCGGCCCTTTTGCTGCTTACGATACTTCGTTTGCTTAGGTTGAAGCATAATCGCTTAGCCGATTAACGAGGCAGGGCTCCGTCCACGCTCCGATCTTCGATCGGTGCCGCCCGATCTATCACCTCACCTTTGAAGATCCAAACCTTCACGCCTATCACGCCGTAGGTCGTCTTGGCCTCCGCTAAACCGTAATCGATGTCCGCCCGCAAGGTGTGCAAGGGCACGCGCCCTTCCCGGTACCACTCGGAACGGGCGATCTCCGCGCCGTTGAGCCTTCCGGCAACGTGGATCTTGATCCCCTGCGCCCCGAGCCTCATGGCGTTGGTCACCGCCCGTTTCATCGCCCGGCGGAACATGATACGGCGCTCGAGCTGACCGGCGACACTCTCCGCAACCAGATAAGCATCCAGCTCTGGTTTACGGATCTCCTCGACGCTGATTTGCACCGGCACGCCCATCAACCGCGACACTTGTTTGCGCAGCGACTCGATGTCTTCACCCTTTTTGCCGATGACGATACCGGGTCTGGCCGTATGAATAATGATGCGCGCATTGTTCGCCGGGCGTTCTATTTGGATGCGGCTGACCGAGGCCTGCCGCAGTTTCTTGCGCAAGAACTCGCGCACGGCGAGATCCATATTTAGATAATCCGCGTACTTTTTCGAATCGACATACCATTTCGATGACCAGTCTTTGACGATCCCGAGCCGTATACCTGTTGGATGAACCTTCTGTCCCATGACTATCTCGTTACTCCGCGACGCGGACGGTGATGTGGCTGGTCCTTTTCATGAGTCGGTTGGCGCGCCCCCGGGCTCGAGCCACCACCCGCTTCATCATCGGCGCGCTATCAATCATTATGGTTTCAACTTTAAGCGCATCGATGTCCGCGCCGTCATTGTGCTCCGCATTCGCAATCGCCGATTCTAGCACTTTCTTGATGATTCCCGCGGCCTTCTTACCGCTGAACGCCAATACGCTCAAGGCGCGATCCACCGGGAGGCCGCGGATTTGATCCGCAACCAGGCGCGCCTTTTGCGGAGACACCCGCACGAACCGAAGTTTAGCTGCCGTTACCATGCTTGGCCGCTCTTACGGACTCTTGGCCTTGCGATCGGCCGAATGGCCGCGAAAGGTCCTCGTTACCGCAAACTCCCCGAGCTTATGTCCGACCATATTCTCGGTAATATAAACCGGCAGGTGCTGGCGTCCGTTATGGATGGCGATCGTGATCCCCACCATCTCCGGCGCCACCACCGAGCGGCGCGACCAGGTCTTGATGGGCCGCTTGTCCTTGCTGTCGCGGGCCTTGGCGACCTTTGCGGCAAGGTGGTGATCTATGAAAGGCCCTTTTTTGAGTGAGCGTGGCACGCGAGCCTCCGGACGCTACGTTGCCTTATGCCGATTGCGCACGATCATGCCGGTCGTCCGCTTGTTTTTCCGCGTCTTGTGGCCCTTGGTGGGCTGACCCCATGGGGTCACCGGGTGCCGCCCCCCGGAGCTCTTGCCTTCCCCGCCCCCATGCGGATGATCGACAGGATTCATGGCCACACCGCGCACCGTCGGGCGGATACCTCGCCAGCGCTTGGCGCCGGCTTTACCGAGCGAACGCAGGGCATGCGCATTGTTGCCAACTTCTCCAATGGTCGCCCGGCAATCGAGAGCAACTTTCCGGACTTCCCCGGACCGCAGCCGCAAGGTCGCATGCCCCCCTTCCCGAGCGATCAGTTGTATCGTGGCGCCCGCGCTCCGGGCCAACTGAGCGCCTTTTCCGGGCCGTAGCTCCACGCAATGAATCGTCGTGCCGAGGGGAATGTTGCGCAAGGCCAACGAATTCCCCGGCTGAATCGCCGCCTCGCTCCCCGACATCAAACGCACGCCCGCTCGCACGTCTTTCGGTGCGACGATGTAACGGCGCTCGCCGTCCGCATACAGCAGCAAGGCGATATGGGCGCTGCGGTTCGGATCGTACTCGATGCGCTCAACGCGCGCCGGGATCCCGTCCTTACGGCGCTTAAAATCGATGATGCGGTAATGTTGCTTATGCCCGCCTCCCCGGTGGCGCACCGTAATTCGGCCGCTGTTGTTGCGTCCGGCCTTGCGTGTCTGTTTTTCAGTCAGCGGCCAATGAGGATCACCCTTGTGCAACCCGGGCGTCACTACCCGCACCACGCCGCGCGTACCCGCCGAGGTCGGTTTGAGCTGCTTCAATGCCACGGCGGCTTACTCCTTACCCACGAAATTGATGTCAAATCCGGGTTTGAGGCTGACATAGGCTTTCTTTATGGCCGAACGGCGTCCCCGCATGCGGCGATTCGCCTTAACTTTCCCCTTGATTGTGCACACCCTCACGCCTTCGACTTCGACCTTAAACATCAGCTCGACCGCTTGCTTGATCTCGGGTTTGGTCGCGTTTGGGATCACGCGAAATACGAACTGCCGGGCGCTGTCCGCAAGCCGCGTCGCTTTCTCCGAAACCCGGGGCTCGATGAGAACCTGCAGCAACCGCTCCTGATTCATGCGAGCCGGGCTTCGACGAGCTTGAGGGCGTCTTGCGTCATAACCACCGCCTGGTGCTCGATCAAACGGACCGGATCGAGCGCACGCGCGCCGGTGACCTCGACGTGCGGGAGGTTCCTGGATGCCAGATCAAGATTCCTTTCCTCTCGGTCGACGACGATTAATCCCGCCTCCAGACCCAAGACCTTGAGCCGCTCGATGAGCGCTTTCGTCTTGGGCATTTGCATCACTAATGCATCCACGATCTTGAGTCTCCCTGTGCGAGCGAGCTCGGAGAGAATGGACCGCAATGCGCCCGCATACATTCTTCGATTGACCTTTTGCGCGTAATCTCTCGGCACCGCCGCAAAGGTGACCCCACCGCTGCGCCACAGCGGACTACGTGAGCTGCCGGCGCGAGCGTTTCCCGTACCCTTTTGTTTCCACGGCTTGCGGCCACCGCCCCGAACCTGCGCGCGGGACTTTTGGGCTTTGGTCCCGCTACGGCCCGCGGCGAGATAGGCCGTTACTACTTGATGCACGAGGGGCTCATTGTATTTGGCGTTAAACAATCGCTCGGAAACGGCGACGCTACCGACCACGGCCCCGGTGTCGCCCGATTGGACCTGAAACTCCATGCTAACGCCCCTTGACCGCTGGCCGGACGAGCAGATGGCCGCCGCGCGCGCCCGGCACGGCGCCCTTCACGAGCAGCAGGTTTCTCTCGGCATCGACGCGCACCACCTCCAGATTCGAGACCGTGCGATTTACGTTACCCAGATGCCCCGGCATGTGCTTGCCCTTGAACACGCGGCCGGGAGTCTGACGCTGCCCGGTGGAACCAGGCGTGCGGTGCGCAAGCGAGTTACCGTGCGTGGCGTCGCCGGATCTAAAGTGATGCCGTTTGATCGTCCCGGCGAAGCCTTTCCCCTGTGTGGCACCGCTCACGTCGACCATCTCGCCCGCTTTGAATACATCGACCTTGACTTCCTGGCCGACGCTGAGCGCCTCACCTTCGCTCCCTTCCAACCGGAACTCCCACAAACCCTGACCACTTTCGACACCTGCTTTTTTATAGATCCCGGCCAGCGCTTTACTAATTCGGTTCCGCTTTTGAGAACCTTTCGTTACTTGTATGGCGCGGTAGCCATCGCGCTCCAACGTCTTGACTTGGGTGATCCGGTTAGCGTCCGCGGCGATGACGGTCACCGGGATCGCCGCTCCCGCGTCGTTATAGATGCGCGTCATGCCGCATTTACGCCCGATTATGCCCAATGCCATTCGCGTTAACTCAGCTTGATCTGGACATCGACGCCCGCCGCCAGATCGAGCTTCATCAGCGCATCCACGGTCTTGTCGGTGGGATTGACGATGTCGAGCAGGCGTTTGTGGGTGCGGATCTCGTACTGATCGCGGGCATCCTTGTCCACATGCGGTGAGATCAACACTGTAAAGCGTTCCATTTTTGTGGGCAAAGGGATCGGCCCTCTGATCTGGGCGCCCGTGCGCCGGGCAGTCTCGACAATCTCGCGCGTCGAGCGGTCGATCAACCGATGGTCGAAAGCCTTCAGACGGATACGGATGATTTGCTCGTTCATGGATGATTCATCTTGGGCCCGGTCTTAAGCATAGGCTCCCGTTTCGCTACTCGATGACCTTAGCGACGACGCCGGCCCCGACGGTGCGGCCCCCTTCGCGGATCGCAAACCTCACCCCCTCTTCCATCGCAATCGGCGCAATCAACTTCACCACCATCTTCACATTGTCCCCCGGCATCACCATCTCCACCCCCGAGGGTAACTCCACCGCCCCCGTCACATCGGTGGTCCGAAAATAAAACTGCGGCCGGTAATTGCTGAAAAACGGCGTGTGCCTCCCGCCCTCTTCCTTCGATAACACATAGACCTCGGCCTCAAAATGGGTGTGCGGCGTCACACTCCCCGGCTTGCATAAGACCTGGCCACGCTCCACCTCCTCGCGCTTGGTCCCCCGGAGCAATACCCCGACATTGTCCCCCGCCTGGCCTTCATCGAGGAGCTTGCGAAACATCTCCACCCCCGTGCAGACGGTCTTCTGCGTCTCCCGGATCCCCACAATCGCTACCTCCTCCCCGACCTTGACCCGCCCACGCTCCACCCGACCCGTCACCACCGTCCCGCGCCCGGAGATCGAAAAGACATCCTCAATCGGCATCAAAAACGGCTGATCCACCGCCCGCTCGGGCACCGGAATGTACTCATCCATCGCCGCCACCAGCTTCTCGATGGACTGCACCCCAAGCTCACTCCCCTCTCCCTCCAACGCCTTCAACGCACTCCCCACCACCACCGGCGTCTTCTCCCCGGGAAACTTGTAACTCTCCAGTAACTCCCTGACCTCCATCTCCACTAATTCCAGCAACTCCGCATCATCCACCATGTCCGCCTTGTTCATGTACACCACCATGTAGGGCACCCCGACCTGACGCGCCAACAAAATGTGCTCGCGCGTCTGCGGCATCGGCCCATCGGCCGCACTCACCACTAATATCGCCCCATCCATCTGCGCCGCCCCCGTGATCATGTTCTTCACATAATCCGCATGCCCCGGACAGTCCACATGCGCATAGTGCCGCTTCTCACTCTGGTACTCCACATGCGCCGTCGCTATCGTGATCCCCCTCGCCTTCTCCTCGGGGGCATTGTCGATCTGATCATAACCCTTCACCTCCCCACCAAACTTCTTCGACATCACCATCGTTAAGGCCGCCGTCAACGTCGTCTTCCCATGATCCACATGCCCTATCGTCCCTACATTCACATGCGGCTTCGTTCGCTGAAATTTCTCCTTGGACATAACTCGGGTCTCCGCTTTCGTTGGTCGTTACCGGGCCTGCTTCGTCACGGCTTCCGCGATACTCGCCGGCGCCTCGCTATACTTTGCGAATTCCATCGTATAGGTGGCTCGTCCTTGGGTGGCGGAACGCAGATCGGTCGCATAACCGAACATTTCCGCCAGCGGCACCTCCGCGCGAACTATGCGGCCCGCGGGAGAATCCTCCGTACCCTGCAACACGCCTCGGCGGCGGTTCATATCCCCATTTACGGTCCCGAGGTATTCCTCGGGCGTCACGACCTCGACTTTCATTACCGGCTCCAAAAGCACGGGCTTACCGTGCGCCGCGCCGTTCTTAAACGCCATGGAGCCAGCGATCTTAAACGCCATTTCGCTCGAGTCGACTTCATGGAAAGACCCATCATAGACTATCGCCCTGATATCTACGACCGGATATCCAGCCAGCACACCGTTACCCAACTGTTCGCGAATGCCTTTTTCAATTGCCGGAATGTACTCCCTGGGAATCGCACCGCCCACGATCTCGTTCACGAATTCAAACCCTTCCCCCGGGGCCCTTGGCTCCAAGCGCAAGAGCACATGGCCGTATTGACCCCGGCCGCCCGACTGCCGAACGAACCTTCCTTCCGCCTTATCCACGATCTTGCGGATGGTTTCCCGGTAAGCCACCCGCGGTTTCCCGACGTTGGCCGCAACCTTGAACTCCCGCTTCATCCGCTCGACGATGATCTCCAGGTGCAGCTCGCCCATGCCCGAGATAATCGTCTGACCGGACTCCTCGTCCGTATGCACACGGAAAGACGGATCCTCCGCGGCCAGCTTCGAGAGGGCCATACCCATCTTCTCTTGGTCGGCCTTGGTCTTCGGTTCCAATGCCACCGAGATGACAGGATCGGGGAACACCATCCGTTCTAAGGTGATGATCTTGTTGACGGCGCACAAGGTATCGCCGGTCGTTACATCCTTGAGGCCCACCGCCGCCGCGATATCACCGGCCCGGACTTCCTTGATCTCTTCGCGGCTGTTGGCATGCATTTGCAGCAAGCGGCCGATGCGTTCCTTTTTGTTTTTTAGAGGGTTATACACGGTGTCGCCGCTTTGCAGCGCTCCCGAATAGACGCGAAAGAACGTCAGGGTGCCCACGAACGGGTCGGTCATGATCTTGAAGGCCAGCGCGGCATAAGGGGCATCATCCGAGGGCGGCCGGGTTTCCTGCGTCTTACCGTCGTCCAATGTGCCTTCGATGGGCGGGACATCAACCGGCGCCGGGAGTAATTCGATGACCGCATCGAGGAGCGCCTGCACGCCCTTGTTTTTGAACGCCGAACCGCACAGCACGGGAACGATTTCGTTTCTAAGCGTCCGCATTCTCAGGCCACGATAAATGTCCTTCGGATCAAGCCCCCCCGCATCCAGGTACTTTTCCGTCAGATCCTCGCTCGCTTCGGCCGCTGCTTCCACCATTTTGTCACGCCACTCGGCACACAAGGCCTTCATCTCAGCGGGTATTTCGCGTTCCTCGTAGCGCGTCCCCTGCGACGATGGATCCCAATAAATGGCCTTCATCTTGATGAGATCGACCACGCCCTCGAACTTTTCTTCCGCACCGATCGGGATCTGGACCGCCACCGCCGCGCTGCCCAGACGCTCGCGGATCTGCCGCACCACGCGCAGGAAATCGGCGCCCGCGCGGTCCATCTTATTAATAAATGCCAATCTCGGAACCGAATACTTGCTGGCTTGGCGCCACACAGTCTCGGACTGCGGCTCGACACCCCCAACGGCGCAAAAAACGCCCACCGCGCCATCGAGGACGCGTAGAGAGCGCTCGACTTCGATGGTAAAGTCGACGTGACCCGGGGTGTCGATGATATTGACCCGGTGCTCGGGGTACTGGTTACCCATACCGCGCCAGAAACACGTGGTCGCCGCCGCGGTGATCGTGATACCGCGTTCCTGCTCCTGCTCCATCCAGTCCATCACGGCGGCGCCGTCATGAACCTCGCCGATTTTATGCGACACCCCGGTGTAGTAGAGGATACGCTCGGTCGTGGTCGTTTTACCGGCATCGATATGAGCCATGATGCCGATATTGCGGTAGCGTTCGATGGGGGTTAACCGGGGCATGATGAGACTCTGTCGCTACCAACGGGCGCTACCAGCGATAATGCGCGAAGGCGCGGTTGGCTTCCGCCATACGGTGAGTGTCTTCCCGCTTCTTAACCGCCGTCCCTCGATTCTCAAAAGCCTCCAGAATCTCGGCGGCAAGCCTCGATCCGAAGGTCTTCTCGCCGCGCTTGTCCGAGGCATCGACCAGCCACCGCATCGCCAAGGTCGTACGGCGTTTGGCGCGCACCTCGACCGGCACTTGGTAGGTGGCGCCGCCGACGCGCCTCGACTTGACCTCAACGCGTGGCCGGATGTTGTCAAGCGCTTGCTTGAACGCCGCTAAAGCATCGCTTTGCCCCTTGGCGGCCACTTGCTCCAAGGCTCCGTACACAATCCTTTCCGCGAGAGATTTCTTTCCCTGATTCATGACCATGTTTATAAATTTCGCAATCGTCTCATCGCCGTATTTCGGATCCGGCAAAATGACTCGTTGTTCAGCGACGCGTCTTCTAGACATAGCGAGCTATCATCCGTAGTAGTTCTACTTCTAAGAACTAAGACTTCGGGCGTTTGGCACCGTACTTCGATCGCCCTTGCCGGCGAGCCGCGACACCCGACGTATCCAAGATGCCTCGTACCGTGTGATAGCGAACACCGGGAAGGTCCTTAACCCGTCCGCCACGGATCAGGATCACCGAGTGTTCCTGTAAATTGTGTCCCTCCCCCCCGATGTAGCTCGTCACTTCATAGCCGTTGGTGAGGCGCACGCGCGCGACCTTTCGCAGGGCCGAGTTCGGTTTCTTGGGTGTGGTCGTATAGACACGCGTACAGACACCGCGCTTCTGCGGACACCCCTCGAGCGCCGGCACGGTACTTTTTAACCGCTGTTGTTTCCGTGGACGCCTGACCAGTTGATTGATGGTAGCCATTCGTTAACGAGCACCTTGTGCGGCGATTAATTCCGGCCGCTTTAAAAAAACAACAGGCCGGAGCACTCCAGCCTGTCAAAATCATGGAATTCTAATAATTCGAGTCACCCACTGTCAAGCTAAAACTGGCCTAACGCGCCGCCACATCCACCCCGCCGAGATCGGCGAAGCGGGTTGCCAGACCTTCGGGTTGCTCACGTTGGCTGCGCCGCTCCCCGTGAAAGGCGAACCCCGTTCCGCCCGGGATCAATCGCCCAACAATGACGTTCTCCTTGAGCCCGCGCAGCTCGTCGCGTTTCCCGGTCACCGCCGCCTCGGTCAACACCCGCGTGGTTTCTTGGAAGGACGCCGCCGAGATGAACGATTCGGTGGCCAAGGAAGCCTTGGTAATTCCGAGCAGCATCTGCGTCCACCGCGCCGGTTTCTTGCCTTCCCGCGCGCCGCGTTCGTTTTCATCGAACACCCGCTCCTTTTCGGCGTGCTCACCCAGGAGGAAGCGCGTATCGCCGGGGTCGGTGATTTCCACCTTGCGCAGCATTTGGCGCACGATGACCTCGATATGCTTGTCGTTGATCTTCACCCCTTGCAGGCGGTACACGTCCTGCACTTCATTGACGATGTAATTCGTCAACGCATAGACGCCTTTCAGGCGCAAAATATCGTGCGAGTCCGGCGCGCCGTCCACGATCACTTCGCCCCTCTCGACATGCTCTCCTTCAAACACGGCGACTTGACGCCATTTCGGGATAAGGATCTCCGTTTGCTCGCCCGCCGGGTCGGTAAGCACCAAACGTTGCTTCCCCTTGGTGTCGCGGCCGAAGCTGACCGTCCCCGAGACCTCGGCAAGGACGGCGGCCTCTTTCGGCCGGCGCGCCTCGAACAGATCGGCCACGCGTGGCAATCCCCCGGTGATGTCGCGCGTTTTCAAGGACTCCTGGGGCAGTCTCGCGATGACATCCCCGACTTTCACGTCGGCACCGTCCTCGACATTCACAATGGCCCGCGGCGGCAGGAAATAGTGCGCTGGGATCTCCGTGCCCGGGATCTTGAGATCCGTATCCTCGGCGTCGACAAGCTTGACGACCGGCCGCAGGTCTTTGGCGCTGGACGGCCGCTGTTTCGGATCCATCACCACGATGCTGGTCAGACCGGTGATCTCATCGATGTGCCGGATCACGGTGACCCCTTCGACGATATCCGCGAACGCCACCACGCCCGCCACTTCCGTAATAACGGGGTGAGTATGGGGATCCCAAGTGGCGATCACCTGCCCGGGCTGAGCCTCGAACCCGTCGGTAACCGTCAGCACCGCGCCGTAAGGGACTTTGTAGCGTTCGCGCTCCCGCCCGAACTCGTCCACGACCGAGATTTCGCCCGAGCGGGACGCCGCGACGTAGGTCCCCGTTTCGTGCTTGAGCAATTTGATGCTATGGAGCCGGATAACTCCCTTCGACTTGGCTTCTATGCTGTTTGCCGCCGCCGCCCTCGAGGCGGCGCCGCCGATATGGAAGGTGCGCATGGTCAACTGTGTGCCGGGCTCGCCGATCGACTGCGCCGCGATCACCCCGACCGCTTCGCCCACGTTAACCAGATGCCCGCGCGAGAGATCGCGCCCGTAGCAGGCGCCACAGACTCCATAGCGCGTCCGGCAGGTGATCGGCGAACGCACCTTCACCTGGTCCACGCCGGCGGCCTCCATGCGCTCGGCCCAGCGTTCATCCAATAGGGTGCCGGCGGGCACGACGACCGCACTCTCACCCGCCCGGCGTACATCCTCCGCCACCACCCTCCCGAGTACCCGGTCGCGGAGGTGCTCCACCACATTACCGCCTTCGATGATCGGCGCCATGAGAAAACCCTCCGTGGTCTTGCAGTCCTCTTCGGTGACCACGAGGTCTTGCGCCACATCCACCAGGCGGCGGGTCAGATAGCCGGAGTTCGCGGTTTTTAAGGCCGTATCGGCAAGGCCCTTGCGCGCGCCATGCGTCGAGATGAAATACTGTAGGACGTCCAGGCCTTCCCTGAAGTTAGCCGTGATGGGCGTCTCGATGATCGACCCGTCCGGTTTGGCCATCAATCCGCGCATGCCCGCGAGCTGGCGGATCTGTGCCGCCGATCCGCGGGCGCCGGAATCGGCCATCATAAAAATCGAATTGAACGAGGTCTGGCGGATGTCCTTGCCCTGGACCTTGACCAGATCCGTACCGAGCTTGTCCATCATCGCCTTAGCCACTTGATCATTCGTATGCGACCAGATGTCGATGACCTTGTTATAGCGCTCACCCTTGGTGACCAGGCCCGACGCATATTGCCCCTCGATCTCCTTGATCGCATCTTCCGCCCTGCCGATGATGCCTTTTTTCTCCTCCGGGACCACCATATCGTTTACGCTGATGGATATCCCCGCGCGTGTGGCATGATTAAAACCCGTGTACATGAGCCGATCCGCGAAGATCACGGTATCCTTGAGACCCAATTGACGATAACAGGCATTGATCAGATTGGAGATGGAGCGCTTATTCAGTTCCTTGTTGATGAGGTCGAACGGAAGCTCCTTCGGCAGCACTTGCGATAACAACGTCCGTCCGACCGTGGTCTCGACGCGCCGCAAAACCTCGCGGCGCTGCCCGAATTGGTCTTGAACGACCTCGCGGATCCTCACCTGGATGCGGGCGTGCAGATCGGCCGAACCGCTCGCATACGCGCGATGCACCTCATCGAGATCGGTCAAAGCCATACCCTCGCCGCGGGCCCCGGCACGCTCCCGGGTCAGGTAGTACAAACCCAAAACGACATCCTGCGTTGGCACGATGATGGGTTCGCCATTGGCCGGCGAGAGGATGTTATTGGTCGACATCATCAAGGTGCGCGCCTCAAGCTGAGCTTCGATCGACAAGGGCACGTGCACCGCCATTTGATCGCCGTCGAAGTCGGCGTTAAAGGCCGTGCAAACCAAGGGATGTAGTTGGATCGCTTTGCCCTCGACGAGCACCGGTTCGAAGGCCTGTATCCCGAGCCGGTGCAAGGTCGGCGCCCGGTTCAGCAGTACCGGGTGCTCGCGGATCACGCCCTCGAGGATGTCCCATACCTCCGGGCCCTCGCGCTCCACCATCTTCTTCGAGGCCTTGATCGTGGTGGCCATGCCCAGGCGTTCCAATTTGCTGAAGATGAAAGGCTTGAATAATTCCAGCGCCATCTTTTTGGGCAACCCGCATTGGTGCAGCTTCAAGGTCGGCCCCACCACGATCACCGAGCGCCCGGAATAATCGACGCGTTTGCCGAGCAGGTTCTGCCGGAACCGGCCTTGCTTGCCCTTGATCATATCGGCAAGGGACTTCAGCGGAAGCTTGTTGGTCCCCGTGATGGCGCGGCCCCGGCGTCCGTTATCGAGCAGCGCGTCCACGGCCTCTTGCAGCATGCGCTTCTCATTGCGGACGATGATGTCCGGGGCGCTGAGATCCAACAAGCGCTTCAAGCGGTTATTCCGGTTGATCACGCGCCGGTAGAGATCGTTGAGATCGGAGGTGGCGAAGCGGCCGCCATCGAGCGGGACCAGCGGACGCAATTCCGGCGGCAGGACGGGCAGCACGGTCATGACCATCCATTCGGGACGGTTACCCGAGGACACGAGCGCCTCGAGCAGCTTGAGCCGTTTATTGAGCTTCTTTAACTTCGTCTCGGAGGCGGTTTGCGGCAGTGCCTCGCGGATCTTGGCGATCTCGACCCGAAGATTGATCGTCCGCAGGAGCGCGTGCACGGCCTCGGCGCCCATACGCGCGTTGAATTCATCGCCGTATTGCTCCATCGAATCCAGATACATTTCCTCGGTCAGCAATTGCCCGCGTTCGAGCGGCGTGGTACCGGGATCGATGACGACATAGGCCTCGAAATAGAGGATGCGTTCGATTTCCCGCAAGGAAAGATCCAGCAGCAAACCCATGCGTGAGGGTAATGATTTCAAGAACCAGATGTGGGCCACGGGACTGGCGAGCTCGATATGGCCCATCCGCTCGCGCCGGACTTTGGCCAGGGTGACCTCGACACCGCATTTCTCACAGACCACCCCGCGGTGCTTGAGCCGCTTGTACTTTCCGCACAGGCATTCGTAGTCCTTAACCGGCCCGAAGATTTTGGCGCAGAACAGACCGTCGCGCTCCGGTTTGAAGGTCCGGTAGTTGATGGTCTCCGGCTTCTTGACCTCACCGTAGGACCAGGATCGGATCTTCTCCGGCGAAGCGATGCCGATAGTGATGGCGTCAAATTCCTCGCTCAGCCCCTGTTGCCTGAGGAGATTCAATAGATCTTTCAAGATTATTCCTCCTTCCCGGGACCTTTCAGGCGGACCCGAGAAATGATCCGATGCGATAAGGCATCACTTCTGATCGAGCTCGATGTCGATTGCCAAAGAGCGTAACTCCTTCAACAACACGTTGAAGGATTCCGGCATCCCGGCTTCCACGCGGTGGTCCCCGTCAACGATGTTCTTATACATCCGGGTGCGCCCATTCACGTCATCGGATTTGACGGTCAACATCTCCTGCAGCGTATAAGAGGCGCCGTAGGCCTCGAGCGCCCACACTTCCATCTCCCCGAACCGCTGGCCTCCGAACTGCGCCTTTCCGCCCAAGGGCTGTTGCGTCACCAGACTGTACGGACCGGTGGAGCGCGCGTGCATCTTGTCATCGACAAGGTGGTTAAGCTTCAGTATATACATGTACCCAACGGTCACGGGACGATCGAAGGCTACACCCGTACGGCCATCACGCAGGACCGCCTGGCCGCTCTCGGGTAACCCCGCGAGTTTCAGCAAGTCTTTAATCTCCCGGTCCGAGGCCCCGTCAAAGACCGGCGTGGCCACCGGGACACCTTGGCGGAGATTCGTGCAGAGCGCGCGGATCTCCTCGTCGCTGAGTGCGGAAAACTCTTCCTGTTTGCCGCTACTGTTATAGACACGCTCTAAGAACTGCCGGATCTCGGTCATCTTGGCCACGCCGTTCAACATCTTCCCTATGCGCTCGCCCACGCCTTTCGCCGCCCACCCGAGGTGTGTCTCCAGTACCTGGCCCACATTCATGCGCGAGGGAACGCCCAAAGGGTTGAGCACGATATCAATCGGGGTGCCGTCTTCCATGAACGGCATGTCCTCGACGGGCACGATGGTTGAAATGACACCCTTGTTGCCGTGCCGGCCGGCCATCTTGTCACCGGGTTGAACACGGCGTTTAACCGCGAGATAGACCTTGACCATCTTCAGCACGCCGGGGGCAAGATCATCGCCGGAGGTTATTTTCGAACGCTTTTCCTCGAAGCGGCGATCGAACTCTTGCTGTTGCTGGGCAACCAACGCCGCCAAACGATCGAGCTGCGCCTGCACCTCCGCACTGCGTACTTTGAGGCCGAGCCACTTCTCGCGCTTCAGTCCTTCTAAATAGGTCTTGGTGATCTTGGTTCCTGCCTTCAGACCGCCAGGACCTCCGTCGGCCACCTTGCCGAGCAGGGCTTTCTCGATGCGCTGATAAACATCATCTTCCAGGATCCGCAGTTGGTCATCGAAGTCTTGCTTGACTCGCATGAGCTCCGCCGTCTCGATCTCCAAGGCCCGGGCATCCTTCTCTATCCCGTCGCGCGTAAACACATGGACATCGATCACCGTCCCGCTCATCCCCGAGGGCACCCGTAGCGAGGTGTCCTTCACATCGGAAGCCTTTTCACCGAAGATCGCCCGCAGTAGTTTTTCTTCAGGCGTCAGTTGCGTCTCGCCTTTCGGTGTGACCTTGCCCACCAGAATATCACCGGGGTTGACTTCGGCGCCGATATAGACGATTCCCGACTGATCCAGCTTTCCGAGCGCGCTCTCGCTCACGTTCGGAATATCCCCCGTGATCTCCTCCGGTCCGAGCTTGGTGTCGCGGGCGATGCAGTTGAGCTCTTCGATGTGAATGCTGGTGTAGCGGTCCTCTTCGACGACGCGCTCGGAAATCAAGATCGAGTCCTCGAAGTTGTAACCGTTCCAAGGCATGAAGGCGACCAGCATATTCTGCCCGAGCGCAAGCTCTCCGAGATCGGTGGCGGGGCCGTCGGCCAACACATCGCCTTGCGCGATCCGATCGCCCGGTCGCACCAGGGGCCTTTGGTTGATGCAGGTGTTCTGGTTCGAGCGGGTATATTTGGTAAGATTGTAGATATTGACGCCCGCCTGACCCGCATCGGTGTCGTCCTCCTCGCTCCTCACCACGATGCGGCTGGCATCCACCGAATCGACCACGCCGCTGCGTTCGGCCACCACCGCGACGCCCGAGTCGATCGCGACGGCGCGTTCCATGCCCGTCCCGACCAGCGGCATCTGCGCGCGCAGCGTGGGCACCGCTTGGCGCTGCATGTTGGAGCCCATGAGCGCGCGATTGGCATCATCATGCTCGAGGAAGGGGATGAGCGACGCCGCCACTGACACGATCTGCTTCGGCGAGACATCCATGTACTCGACCTTATCGGGCGTCGACAAGGCGAATTCATTCTGACAGCGGCACGAGACCAGGTCATCGATGAGCCGCCCGCCGGCATCCAGCTTTGCGTTTGCTTGGGCGATGACGTACTGGCCCTCCTCGATAGCGGACAGGTATTCCACCTCGGTCGTCACCTTGCTATCCGCCACTTTTCGGTAGGGCGTCTCGAGGAAACCATAACGGTTAGTCCGCGCGTACACCGCGAGCGAATTAATCAAACCGATATTCGGTCCTTCCGGCGTCTCGATCGGACACACCCGGCCATAATGGGTGGGGTGCACATCGCGCACCTCGAAACCGGCCCGCTCGCGGGTAAGTCCCCCGGGACCGAGCGCGGAGATGCGGCGTTTGTGCGTGACCTCCGACAGCGGGTTGTTCTGATCCATGAATTGCGACAACTGACTCGAGCCGAAAAACTCCTTGATGACCGCCGACACCGGTTTCGCGTTGATGAGCTCCTGCGGCATGGTCCCTTCCGACTCCGCAAGACTCAAGCGCTCCTTGACTGCCCGCTCGACCCGCACCAAGCCGATGCGAAACTGGTTTTCGACCATTTCGCCCACGCTACGCACGCGCCTATTTCCAAGATGGTCGATGTCATCGACGGTTCCGTTTCCGTTACGGATATCGATTAACACCCTGAGCACATCGATGATGTCTTCCTTCGACAGAACGCTGGCTCCCTCCGGCTCCGCGCGCCCGACCCGCCGATTGAACTTCATGCGGCCCACCGCGGATAAATCATAGCGGTCAGGGCTGAAAAACAGGTTCTTAAACAGACTATCGGCGGCTTCCCGGGTCGGCGGTTCGCCGGGACGCATCATGCGGTAGATCTCCACCTGCGCCTCCCCCGCGGAGCGCGTCGGATCGACACGCAAGGTGTCCGAGATGTAAGACCCGCGGTCCAAATCGTTGGTATAGATCGCGGTGACGGACGTTATGCCGCAGGCGCTGCATTTTTCCAAGAATTCGTGGGTGATCGGGTCATTGGCTGGTGCGACGATCTCCCCGGTATTGGAATCCACGACATCGCTGACCAGCACCTTTCCGAGCAGGTAATCGCGTGGCACCACGATGTGCTTTAGACCCGCCTTCTTGAGGGCATTGACGTGCCGAACGGTGATACGCCGGTCCTTCTCGACCAGAATCTGATCATGATCATCCTTGATATCGAAGGCCAGCGTCTCGCCCCGCAGCCGCTCCGAGATGAGCTCCATTTTGATCGTGCGTTTGCTGATCTCAAAGACAATCTTTTCGAAGAAAACGTCGAGGATTTCCGCAGGCGAGTAACCGAGAGCGCGCAGTAGGATAGTCGCCGGGATCTTCCTGCGCCTATCGATGCGCACGAACAGATAGTCCTTGGGATCGAACTCGAAATCGAGCCATGAACCCCGATAGGGGATGACCCGCGCCGAGAACAGTAATTTACCCGAGGAATGCGTTTTGCCTTTATCGTGCTCGAAAAAGACACCCGGCGATCGATGCAACTGCGAAACGATGACGCGCTCGGTGCCGTTGATGACGAAGGTGCCGTTGCTGGTCATGAGCGGCAACTCGCCCATGTAAACTTCTTGCTCCTTGATATCCTTGACGGTGCGTGCCGCGCCCGACTCCTTGTCATGGATAACGAGCCTGACCTTCACTCGCAATGCCGCGGCATAGGTGAGCCCTCGCACCTGACATTCCTTCACATCGAATATGGGGGTACCGAGGCGGTAGCTGACATATTCGAGCAGCGCGTTTCCAGAGTAGCTTACGATCGGAAAGACCGATGTAAACGCGGCATGCAAGCCCCTGTCTACGCGCGCTTCTTGCGCGCTATCGGCTTGCAGGAAATCCCGGTAGGAATCGATTTGCGTCGTCAACAAATAGGGAACGTCGAGTATGCTTGGACGCTTACCGAAATCCTTACGAATACGCTTTTTCTCTGTGTACGAATAGGCCATCGTTAAGATCCGCGTTATAAACCATGGCATGGCCGGTCACTTGCGTCACCGGCCGTATGGGCGTGAGCAGACAACCCAAACAAGGCGCCTGCTGTTACTTAACCTCGACCGTCGCACCCGCCTCTTGAAGTTGCTTCTTGACGGTTTCCGCTTCCTCCTTCGGCACCGCTTCTTTGACCGCCGAGGGCACGCCTTCGACCAGATCCTTAGCTTCTTTGAGCCCAAGGCCGGTAATCGCGCGCACCGTCTTGATCACGCCGACCTTGTTTTCCCCGAAGCTCGTCATCAGCACGGTGAACTCGGTCTGCTCTTCCACCGCCGCCGCCGGTGCCACTCCGGCGCCGGCGGCCCCCGGCGCGACCGCGACCGCGGCCGACACCCCGAACTTTTCTTCCATAGCCTCAACAAGGTCCACCACTTCGAGAACCGTCATCTTGGAAATGGCCTCCAAGATCTCTCCTTTCGATACTGCCATGATAGCTAAGCCTCCTAACAAAAAATGCCTGTACCTATGAATTGAGGAAACGCTGCAAAAGTTACTGCGCACTCTTGCAGAGCTTCCTTAAGCCGCCTGCTTTTGATCGCGTACCGCCGCCAGCACGCGCACCAAGCGCGTATGCGGTTCGGCTAGCGTTCGCACGAGCTTGGCTACCGGGGCTTGCATGGCCGCCATCAGACGGCTGATAGCCTCTGCCCGCGTCGGGAGGCTCGCAACCGCCTTGATGGCGCTCGGATCGAGCAGCTTTCCGCCGAGCGCGACCAATCGCACGACGAGTTTATCGTTTCTTTTCGCGAACTCGTCGATCACTCGTGCGGCAGCGCCGGGATCCTCGCCCGCGAACGCCAATACTAGCGGTCCCACCAATCCTTCACGCATGCACGAAAATCGGGTGTCGGACACCGCCCTGCGCGCCAGCGTGTTTCTCACCACGCGCAAATAAACGCTCGCTTTGCGCGCCGCGTTGCGCAAGTCCGCCATTTGTGCGACGGACAATCCCGCGTATTCGGCGGCGACCGCGGAATGAGCGCTACGCGCGACTTCCGCCACCTCGGCTACGATAGCCTGCTTTGCTTCCAAATTAAGCCTCACGCCTGCCCTCCTGTTTAAGACACTTCCCGACTCCCGTAGATCCGCCAGCGGACTGGCTAAATCACCAAATCAAGTCATCTCCTCGTAGCCTGGCCTCTTACCCAGGACCCCAGCCGTCACGGGGACACCCTCTGCGGCCCGCCGCGCACGGCCTAGGTCCCGGCGATGCTGACTCGATCCAACTGGATCCCCGGCCCCATGGTGCTGGCAACGCTCACCTTCTTCAGGTAAACACCTTTCGCTGCCGACGGCTTGGCCTTGTTGAGGGCGGCGACAATTGTCGCCAGGTTCTCCTGCAGAGCGCCAGTCTCAAACGAAACCTTGCCGATACAGCAATGGACTATACCGGATTTATCGCTCTTGAAGCGCACCTGCCCGGCCTTCGCGTTTCTTACCGCCGTAGCCACATCCGGGGTGACGGTGCCGACCTTGGGATTCGGCATCAGGCCGCGCGGTCCCAGGATTTGACCGAGTTGACCCACGATGGCCATGCTCTCGGGTGCGGCGACGGCCACGTCGAAATCGATCTGACCCGCCTTCACCTGTTGCGCCAGATCTTGGAGTCCCACGATGTCGGCGCCCGCGGCGCGCGCCGCCTCGGCCTTGGCGCCCTCGGCGAACACGGCGATCCGCACCTGCTTTCCGGTGCCATGAGGCAAGACGATGGCGCCCCGCACCGACTGGTCCGATTTGCGCGCATCGATGCCCAGGTTGATCGCCACTTCGACCGATTCATCGAACTTCGCGGAGGCGACCTCTTTGAGGAGTCGCAGGCCCTCATCCACGCCATACTGTTGACCCGCGACGACTTTTTCCCGCGCCGCTTTCCCTCGTTTACTGCGCTTCGCCATGACTAAACTCCCTCGACTTCAATACCCATACTGCGCGCGGTACCGGCGATGGTTCGCACCGCCGCCTCCCCGCTCGCGGCCGTCAAATCCGGTTCCTTGGTCTTGGCGATCGTTTCGAGCTGCGCCCGCGTGACCCGTCCGATCTTGCTGCTGTTCGGGGTGCTGCTGCCTTTTTCGAGTCCCAAGGCCTTGCGCAGCAGCACCGATGCGGGCGGGGTCTTGGTAATAAACGTAAAACTGCGGTCTGCGAAGACGGTGATGACCACCGGAGTCGGCAATCCCGGATCGAGCCCTTGTGTATGGGCGTTGAAGGCCTTGCAGAACTCCATGATATTCACACCGTGCTGGCCCAGGGCCGGACCAACCGGCGGGCTCGGATTTGCCTTGCCCGCGGGGACTTGCAGCTTTACGTACGCTTGTATTTTCTTTGCCACGTGTGCCTCTCTTGAGTAAGCATCCTGTTGGGTAAACCATCGCGCTCCGTCATTCCTTCTCGACCTGACTAAACTCCAGCTCCACCGGCGTCGCGCGGCCGAAGATTAACACCGCCACGCGTAAGCGGTTTTTTTCGTAGTTCACTTCTTCGACCACACCGCTGAAATCGGTGAACGGCCCCTCCTTGACCCGCACCACCTCGCCCACCTCGAACAATACCTTTGGCCGCGGCCTATCGGTGCCTTCCTGCATGCGATGCAAGATTTTTTCGGCTTCCTGATCCGTGATCGGCGCGGGCCGATCGCCGCTCCCACCGATGAAACCCATTACCTTCGGCACCTCCCTTACCAGGTGCCAGGTGTCCTCGTCCATTTCCATCTGAACTAAGACATAACCCGGGAAAAACTTGCGGTCCGTCTTGCGTTTCTGTCCATCCCGCAGCTCCACGACCTCCTCCGTCGGCACCAAGATAGTGCCGAACTTGTGTTGTAAACCACTGCGTTGGATGCGCTCGTGCAACGAGCGCTTCACTTGGTTCTCGGCCCCCGAATAGGCGTGCACGACATACCAACGCAGCGTCATGCCATCAGCCTCTCGACCCGGTAAGCCACTGCACCAACCACGCAAGCAGGGCGTCAAGGAGCCAAAGGATGGCCGCCATCGCGATGACCATGGCGATGACGATTAGGGTCATGCGGGTGGTTTCCTGGCGCGTCGGCCATACGACCTTGCGCACCTCGATCTGAGCCTCCTTGAAGAATCCCCAGACATCGCGCCCCTGCGCCGTCTGCAGCGCCAGCGCCCCTGCGACACCTCCCACGGCCAAGAGCCCGACGACCCGTAACAGTAACGACTGCTCGCTGTAGAAATAAAACGCGGCCATGGCGCCGGTGACCAACAATAGGGCCAGAGCGAGTTTAAAGACATCGCCCTTACTTCCTTGGATTTCTGCCTTTGGATTTACCATATATAGGTGCGCCGCCGACCCGTCGTAGCTTCCACCCTGCACGCAATTGCAGGCCAGGAGGGACTCGAACCCCCAACCTGCGGTTTTGGAGACCGCCGCTCTGCCAATTGAGCTACTGGCCTATACCCTTAAAAAGGTTAGGTCGTGCTAGGTTCCGATAAGGTCCTCTATTTTTTTCCGACGACTTAAACTCTGAGCTGCCCAAATGATGGCGCCCGCTAGCGCTACTCGATGACCTTAGCGACGACGCCGGCCCCGACGGTGCGGCCCCCTTCGCGGATCGCAAACCTCACCCCCTCTTCCATCGCAATCGGCGCAATCAACTTCACCACCATCTTCACATTGTCCCCCGGCATCACCATCTCCACCCCCGAGGGTAACTCCACCGCCCCCGTCACATCGGTGGTCCGAAAATAAAACTGCGGCCGGTAATTGCTGAAAAACGGCGTGTGCCTCCCGCCCTCTTCCTTCGATAACACATAGACCTCGGCCTCAAAATGGGTGTGCGGCGTCACACTCCCCGGCTTGCATAAGACCTGGCCACGCTCCACCTCCTCGCGCTTGGTCCCCCGGAGCAATACCCCGACATTGTCCCCCGCCTGGCCTTCATCGAGGAGCTTGCGAAACATCTCCACCCCCGTGCAGACGGTCTTCTGCGTCTCCCGGATCCCCACAATCGCTACCTCCTCCCCGACCTTGACCCGCCCACGCTCCACCCGACCCGTCACCACCGTCCCGCGCCCGGAGATCGAAAAGACATCCTCAATCGGCATCAAAAACGGCTGATCCACCGCCCGCTCGGGCACCGGAATGTACTCATCCATCGCCGCCACCAGCTTCTCGATGGACTGCACCCCAAGCTCACTCCCCTCTCCCTCCAACGCCTTCAACGCACTCCCCACCACCACCGGCGTCTTCTCCCCGGGAAACTTGTAACTCTCCAGTAACTCCCTGACCTCCATCTCCACTAATTCCAGCAACTCCGCATCATCCACCATGTCCGCCTTGTTCATGTACACCACCATGTAGGGCACCCCGACCTGACGCGCCAACAAAATGTGCTCGCGCGTCTGCGGCATCGGCCCATCGGCCGCACTCACCACTAATATCGCCCCATCCATCTGCGCCGCCCCCGTGATCATGTTCTTCACATAATCCGCATGCCCCGGACAGTCCACATGCGCATAGTGCCGCTTCTCACTCTGGTACTCCACATGCGCCGTCGCTATCGTGATCCCCCTCGCCTTCTCCTCGGGGGCATTGTCGATCTGATCATAACCCTTCACCTCCCCACCAAACTTCTTCGACATCACCATCGTTAAGGCCGCCGTCAACGTCGTCTTCCCATGATCCACATGCCCTATCGTCCCTACATTCACATGCGGCTTCGTTCGCTGAAATTTCTCCTTGGACATAACTCGGGTCTCCGCTTTCGTTGGTCTCACCGCTTGACTTTTCTTACCCTAGAACTGGAGCCCATAACCGGATTCGAACCGGTGACCTCTTCCTTACCAAGGAAGTGCTCTACCGACTGAGCTATATGGGCGTCAACCTGGAGCGGGTGATGGGAATCGAACCCATGTCATCAGCTTGGAAGGCTGAGGTTCTACCGTTGAACTACACCCGCTTCTCGCCGGCCTTCGCTACCCGGCTACTGCCTGGTGGAGGGGGTAGGATTCGAACCTACGAAGGCATGAGCCAGCAGATTTACAGTCTGCCCCCGTTGGCCGCTTGGGTACCCCTCCGAAGTCTAAAGCGATCAATTCTGAAAAATAAATAGCTCAATGTCAATAAAGAGTCGCGCTTCACGCTCCACCCGAGCATCCATCCGTCGTCGATCTTCCATGCCGAGGCCGTAAAACCCGCCCGCTCACCCCATCGCGGATCTCGCTCACGCCCGCCTCGTCCCCGATCCGTCCGGATACAACGTAATCAATCGCTCCATTAAAATATGCCCGGACCCGCGCGGGATCCCGGGCTGGAACACAGCCGGCGGGATTGGCGCTGGTCGAAACCAGGACCCCCACGCGCTGACATAACGCCGCCGCGATCGGATGCCCCGTTACCCGCACCGCAAGGTAACGCCGGTCACCGGTCAACCACGGCGGAACGGACGATCGCGCCGGCACTACCCAGGTGACCGGACCGGGCCAAGTGCAGTCGATTTCCTCGCGCCTCACCGCATTCGGAAAACATACAAGACGTTCTATCGCCGGTAGCGTCGCGGCAATCACGATCACGCCCTTCTTGACGCTCCGCCTTTTAAGCATTAAGAGCCTGGAGACAGCGCGGAAATTGAACGGATCGCACCCGAGCCCGAACACGGCCTCGGTCGGATAAGCGATGATGCCGCCGGCTACAATTACACGCGCGGCGCGCTCGAGATGCCAAGCTTGAAGCACTAGCGGGCGCGTTTCGTGAGTGCTAGGTTTTTTTGGCTGATGGCTTCCACGGTCGCCGAGCGTTCCGCCCGCAAGCGTTCCGCGATCTCCGGGTCTTGCAGCGCCAAGATCTCGGCCGCGAGATAGCCGGCGTTCTTCGCACCGGCTGGACCGATGGCAACGCACGCCACCGGCACACCACCCGGCATTTGCACCGTCGATAGCAGGGCATCGAGCCCGTTCAGAGGCCCTCCCGCCATGGGTACGCCGATTACCGGCTTGACTGTCAGCGCCGCCACCGCCCCCGCCAGATGCGCGGCCAGCCCAGCGGCGGCAACAAAAACCGCGGCCCCGCGCTCCTCGGCTTGCTGAACATAGGCGCGCGTCTCGGCTGGCGTCCGGTGCGCGGAGGCGATTCTCACCTCGACCTCGACCCCCAGGCGCCGTAACACCTCTAGCGTGGATTCCATCACCGGAAGGTCGGAATCCGATCCGACCAAAAGGGCTACGAAAGGGACGGTCATAAGGCCATAAATCCTTGGTTCCGAGGCTCAAGCAGGCGCAGCTTGGCGCACATGTTACGAATAGACGCAGGCGAAAGCGTCTCGATTAAGATACCGCGGACAGGCTTGCCGGTTCGACCCACGGCTCCTTGAATCCACACCCCGTTCGTGGGCAGACGCGCAAGCCGCCCTCGCGCTTGGTGGTTTTCGTCATCGTGATCGCCCAATGACACTTTGGGCAGGGCTGGCTCAAGGGCTCGTTCCAGATCGCGTAACGGCAGTTCGGGTAGGTGGAACAAGAATAGAAAACCTTCCCGCGCTTAGAGCGGCGCCGCACGAGACACCCGCTACGGCACTCGGGACAGGTGACGCCGGTGTCCGCCGGTTTCTCCACCGCCTCGATATACCGGCATTTCGGATAGCTACCACAGCCGATAAATTTACCGTACCGCCCCTCGCGCAATAATAGCGGCGAACCGCACTCGGGACAATGCCGGTCAGCGACGACCTGGGCGACCGGGGTAACTTGGCCTTGCCCGTCCACATTCCGGGTATAGTCACAGTCGGGGTACCCCGTGCAACCGACGAAGCTGCCGCGCCGCCCTAAGCGCGTCGCCAAGGGCCTACCGCACTGAGGACACTGCTCTTCGAGTAGCTTCTGGGTGGCGTCGCGGCGGGTGACCGTCTCGGCTTTGTTATCGACCAGCCCCTTGAATGGCGTCCAAAAATGCTCGAGCACCGGCGTCCAGTCCTTTTCGCCTCGGGACACCGCATCTAGCTCGTCTTCCAGCCGCGCGGTGAAACCGTAATCGACATAGTCGCTGAAATGCTCGGTCAGGAACCTGCTCACGATCCTGCCGACGTCAGTGGGTTTGAAGCGCTTGCTTTCCAAGGTCGCATACTCGCGCTGTTGCAGCGTCGAGATAATCGCGGCGTAGGTCGAAGGGCGGCCGATGCCGTGCTCCTCGAGCGATCGCACCAGACTCGCTTCGGTGTAGCGCGGGGGCGGTTCGGTGAAATGCTGGGTCGCCGTGATGTCGGCGAGCTGCACCCGATCACCCGCTTTCATCGCCGGCAAGACGCCCTCGTCGCTGTCGTTCTTTCCGTCATCCTTGCCTTCCAGATACACGGCCATGAACCCCGGCTCCACCACCGTTGAGCCCGTCGCCCGGAACGCGACACCTATCCCGCAAGTTAGATCCACGGCGACCGTGTCGATGATGGCATCGATCATCTGACAGGCCAGCGTACGCTTCCAAATGAGCTCGTATAATCGGTATTGCTCCTCGCTCAAGTAAGGCCTCAATTCCTCGGGCGTTCGTTGGATGGCGGTGGGCCGGATCGCTTCGTGAGCTTCCTGAGCATTCTTCGCCTGTGTCTTAAAGCGCCGCGCCTGAGCCGGCGCTTGTCCGGCGCCGAAACGCGCCTTGATGAAATCCCTGATTTCCTCCAGCGCCTCGCCGCCGAGACTTACCGAATCGGTGCGCATATAGGTAATAAGACCGGCCGATCCGCCGCCGATATCGATCCCTTCGTAGAGTTGCTGCGCGATCCGCATCGTGCGTTGTGTGGTAAACCCGAGCTTGCGCGCGCCTTCCTGCTGTAAGGTCGAGGTGATGAAGGGAGACGGGGGGGGCCGTTTGCGCTGTTTCTTCTCGACCTTGCCAACGGTGAGCCACCCTTGGGCAAGGGTAAGTAAATCTTGCCGGATAGCTTCCGCCTCCGCGCTGGTAACGATGCTGAACTGCTTGAGCTTCTCGCCTCGATAAACGACCAACCGGGCGCCGAATGCTTGTGTTTGCTGCCTGGCCTGCGCCTCCACGGTCCAATATTCGCGCGACTCGAAGGCTGCGATCTCCTCTTCGCGCTCCACGATCATGCGCAGCGCGGGACTCTGCACCCTTCCTGCGGATAAGCCCCGCCGGATCTTCCGCCACAGCAGCGGCGAAAGGTTGAACCCGACTAAATAATCCAACGCCCGGCGCGCTTGCTGCGCATTGACCAAATCGACCGACAACACCCTCGGGCTGCGGATGGCCTCCTCAATGGCGCGCTTGGTGATCTCGTGAAAAATGACCCGGTATACCGGTTTGTTATCCAGCACCTCCCGCTCCTTCAGGATCTCCACCAGATGCCAAGAAATCGCCTCACCTTCGCGATCCAGGTCGGTCGCTAGATAGAGCGCATCCGACCTACGCATGGTCTCGGCGATCGCATTAACGTGTTTAACGTTTTTTTCTATGAGCTCATAGCGCATGGCGAACCCGTGCTCGGTGTCCACGGCGCCTTCCTTGGGCTTAAGATCGCGCACGTGCCCATAGGATGCGAGCACGCGAAAATCCGTGCCGAGGTAGCGGCCAATCGTTTTCGCCTTAGCCGGAGATTCGACGATTAATAAATTCTTCGGCATGCGCTGAATGTTTAGGCGTTCGAGACTAGCTTAAACGAGGTTGGTTCAAGGCGGCTTCGCCCGCGAGCGCGTCGAACGGTACGGACAGGGTGACGCCAGTTGTACCGCCGGGATAGCCGCTGTTCAAAAGGGCAAATCTACTTCTGCCGCACGTACACTCCGCATGCTTCCGCACCCACGTATCCGCGTAATTCCAGTATCAAGAGCATGGACGACACGGCGCTCGCGGTCAATCCGCTGCGTTCGACCAAGCTATCGACCGAGACAGGATCCTCACCCATACAATGTAGCAAACTCTGATAATCGGGATCGAGTGCCTCGCTCGCTTCATGGGGTAGTTGCGGGAGGCTGGACACCGGCGCCGGCGGCGGAAGCACACAGTTCAGCTCCTCCAGGATGTCCGCGACGCTGGTGACGAGTTTTGCGCCCTGCTGAATCAGCCCATGGCACCCCTGCGCGAGCGGATTGTGGATGGAGCCGGGGAGCGCGAATACCTCTCGTCCTTGTTCGATCGCACAGCGCGCGGTAATCAACGATCCGCTGCGCAGCGCGGCTTCGGCGACGACCGTCCCGAGACAGAGCCCGCTGATCAGGCGATTGCGGCGCGGGAAATTGCGTGCGATCGCCGGGGTGCCGAGAGGCAGTTCCGAGACGATCGCGCCTCCCGAGGCCTGGATGTCGAACGCCAGGGCGCGATTGCTCGCCGGGTAGATCAGGTCGATCCCGGTACCGCTGACTGCAATCGTCGCGCCCCTTGCCGCCAACGCACCGCGGTGCGCCGCGGCATCGATGCCGAGGGCCAGCCCACTGGTGATGACCCATCCGGCGAGCACAAGCTGGCGGCTGAATTCGAGGGCCGTTTGCTCGCCGGCGGCGGTCGGGTGACGGCTTCCGACCACGGCGATCTGCGGCCTCGCGAGGATCCCCGGATCCCCTATGACATAGAACAGCGGCGGCGGGTCGGAAAGCGTGCGCAGGAGCGGCGGGTAGGTTTCCTCACTCCAAAGAATCAGATGATGCTTATCCTCGCGTAACCACCGCACGGCCGCGGTGACGGCCTGCCAATCCGGGGCTTTGATAAACGCGAGGGTTTCGCTCCCGAGACCGTGGCGTTCAAGTTCCATCGATCTAGCCGCAAAGACAGCTTTCGCGCTCCCATAGCGCGCGAGTAAATCAAAAAATGCCCTGGGCCCGATGCCCGGCGCACGGTGCAAGGCAATCCAATGCGCCCGCTCGTCCCGCGTGTCCTCGAGGCTCATAGCGTACCAAGCTTATCACCGCTGCAGCTTGGAACGCTGGGCGAGCACCGCTCCAAGCGCTTTAAGGATTGCTTACCGTGTCATAGCGGTACACGGAGCGATCGGTGTTCATAACCAGCGCATAGCTGACGTTCGGGAAGGCGCGGAACACCATCAGCTCCCCGATGCGTTCGTGCGGGAGCTCGACTTCCCGGCTTAATCCCCCGCCATAGCTTCCACCCGACGCTCTTCCAGCCACATCGTCGCGGACGATGACCCCGCTACGGAAGATCGCTAATACGTGCCCGGGCTCGAGTCCGGCCTGCACGCCCCGATTGATCACCACGACTTGCTGCGGCCCGACCTGCGAGACGGCATCCATGATCGATATGATCGATCCGGCAACGTTTCCGTCCGGCGCATGCGGAACGAACTCCGGATAATGACCTTTTGCTTCCGGGATCAGCCGATCGCCCGCCAAGACCTCCCGTTGTGAGCTGGTAATCATGGCGGATGCCGGATCCCCCAGCCTGTCGATGACCGCATCGGCGACATGCAGGGCTTCGTACCCTAGAACATCGTCGCCGCTCTCGCCCAGACAATTCGACGCGTAGCCCTGAGCGACATCCTTGCGGACAGCAACTCGATGATTGGCGTCCTTCACAGCCGGCGGTTCCCGATAGACCTCACCGCAGCGAACCACCGTGTAGCGCTTGACTTTCTCATCCAATCGACCGCGCACATAGATGCGATTCCCTAAGCCGGTCACCAGATGCTCGTCCTGACTGGAGACGATGTAAGGTGCGTTGGCAAGCTCATCGGCTCCGACCACCTGTGGCCGGCTCAAGAACGGCCAAATGGCATCGAGCGGGATCGCCGGCAGCGCGTCGTCGTGCTCGGACGCACGCACCGACGGCGATAATTTGACGCTCCTGCCCCGAGTCCGCCCCAACATGGGTTTACCGTCTCGGTAAGTTAAATAAAGAATATCGCCCGGATAGATGCGGTGCGGATTCCGCACCTGCGGATTCACCTGCCAAATCTGCGGCCAGAGCCATGGTTTCGTCAAGAAGACCGCCGAAATGTCCCATAAGGTATCGCCGCGTTTCACGACATAGCGGTCGGGGTGGCTCGGGTTGAGCGCCAAATCCTCGCCGTAGCAAGGTAGCGTGGCGAACGTGGAGAGTAACAGCATTACATATTTTTTCATCGTCGTGTCGCCCTTACGGCAAAGGTTTAATGTTGTGCATGAATTTTAGCAAAAAGAACTGCAATTTCACTGAGCTATCTAAAGTTGAGAGTCAGGTTCTGCTATGATTTATGCCATCGAACAGGAGAATGCGTGGCATGGCCATTTTAGATATATTGCACTATCCGGATCCCCGCCTTCGGATAAGGGCACAACCCGTGCCAGCCGTTGATGACAGCGTGCGACGCCTGGTTTCGGACCTGTTCGAGACCATGTACGCAGCGCCCGGGATCGGCCTTGCCGCCACCCAGGTCAACGTCCACCGGCGGGTCATCGTCGTGGACGTCTCCGAGCGGCGCGACCAACCTTGGTGTTTCATCAACCCCCGCGTCACGGGCACCGAGGGCCGTGAGCAAACCGAGGAGGGGTGTTTATCGGTTCCCGGCGTTTTCGAGACCGTCGAGCGCGCCGAGCGCATTCAGGTGCAGGCTCTCAACGCCCAGGGCGAGGCGATCAATTTGGCGGCGGACGGCTTGCTGGCCGTGTGCATTCAACATGAGATCGATCACCTCGAAGGCAAGCTGTTCGTGGATTACCTTTCGATATTAAAACGCAACCGGCTCCGCAAGAAACTGGAAAAGGCGCAACGACTCGCCTTATGAGCGGCCCGCTACGGCTCGCGCAGGCCAGGATCGTTTTTGCGGGCACGCCGGAGTTCGCAGCCACGATACTCCGCGCCTTAGTCACTGCCGCGCCGGGCTCGTTACTCGCGGTCTACACCCCGCCCGACCGGCCGGCCGGCCGGGGACTCAAAGTGCGCGAAAGCGCCGTCAAGACCACGGCGCGTGAGCACGGATTAGCGATCCGCCAGCCCCTATCGCTCAAAGATGCGGCGGCGGACCAACTCGCCGCGTTAGAACCTGATTTCATGATTGTAGTCGGCTATGGACAGATCCTCCCGCGCACCGTGCTCGACATCCCGCGCCGTGGATGCATCAATGTTCATGCCTCCCTGTTACCGCGCTGGCGGGGCGCGGCTCCGATTGAACGCGCCCTGGCCGCGGGCGATCGTGAAACCGGCGTTTCCATCATGGAGATGAGCGCGGCCTTGGACGCGGGTCCCGTCTACGCCCAGGCCCGCTGCGAGATCCTTCCGGGTGATACCGGCGGCGCCCTGCGGGAACGGCTGGCCGAGCTCGGCGCAAGTTGCCTCCTAGCGACCCTCGAAGAGATTTTGAACGAGCGCTTACGGCCTAGCGCCCAAGATGAAGGCGGCGCCAGCTATGCCCATAAGATCGAGCGCGCCGAAACCTGGCTCGACTGGTTGCGCCCGGCCCCAGAGTTGGAACGCAAGGTCCGAGCATTCAATCCGAAGCCGGTCGCGCTCGCGCGGCTCGGCGGAATGGAATTTCGCGTGTGGGACGCCCGTGCGATCGAGACCCGCGCTCCGGCCGCCCCGGGCGCGTTGCTACCCGGCGCGAGAGGCGGGATCGATGTGGCGACCGGCGAGGGCGTATTGCGTCTCACCCGGGTCCAGGCAGCCGGTCGCAAGCCGGTGAGCGCGACGGATTTCCTCAACGCCCATCCGGGTCTTACGCATGACGGCTAGGCAGTGCCCGCGCCCGCTTAAGGATGCGCGCGCGGTCGCCGCGCGGCTGGTATCATGCGTCGTGGGGCAGGGCCAATCTTTGGCCGCATGCATGCCGATGTCGTTGAGCCACCTGCGTGATCCCCGCGACCGCGGCCTTGCTCAGGAGCTCGCCTATGGCGCCTTGCGCTGGTTCCCGGCCTTGGAGCCGCTGGTGAGCAAGCTCCTCGCGCGCCCACACAAGGAAATCGATAGCGCGGTCTTTGCTTTACTCTTGATCGGTCTTTATCAGCTCCTATATCTGCGTATTCCGGATCACGCGGCCGTCTCCGCAACCGTGGACGCCAGCCGGCGGCTCGGGCGCGCTCGCGCCGCCCCGCTCGTCAACGCCGTGCTCCGTGCTTTCCTGAAGCGCCGCGACAAGCTGCTCGCCGAGCCGGCCACCGAGGCCGCGCAATACGCGCATCCGGTGTGGTTGCTGGCGGCTCTCAAGACGGCCTGGCCGGAATCCTGGCAACGCATCGCGGCAGCCAACAATGAGCGGCCGCCGATGACCCTGCGCGTCAACGTGCGTTGCGGCTCGCGTGAGGATTACTTGGCGCGGCTTGGCCAGGCCGGACTCGAAGCACACCCGCTCTCCTTGAGTCCCTACGCAATCGCGCTTCCGGAAATCCTGGATGTGTCGCGGCTACCCGGCTTCGACCAAGGGCATGTCTCGGTGCAGGACGCCGGCGCTCAGATCGCCGCGGTGCTGTTAGGTGCGCGCCCCGGCCACCGGATCCTAGACGCTTGTGCAGCCCCGGGCGGGAAATGCGGGCATATTCTGGAGCTCAGTCCCGAGTTGCGACGGATGGTCGCGGTTGACTGCGATCCCACGCGCATCGCATCGCTGCGGGCGGCGCTCGAACGTTTACGCTTAAGCGCCGAGATATACTGTGCCGATGTCTCGGTACCGGCCGGATGGTGGGATGGAAAAGCGTTTGATCGCATCCTCTTGGATGCCCCGTGCTCGGGCAGTGGTGTGATCCGGCGGCACCCGGATATCAAACTCCTGCGGCGCGAGTCCGACATCGCGGCATCGGCCGGCCTGCAAATGCAACTCTTGAACGGATTATGGCCCTTGCTCGCGAAAGCCGGCAAGCTTTTGTATGTGACCTGCTCGGTGCTGCCCGCCGAGAACCAAACCCAGATCCGCGCCTTCTTGGCCCGGCACGCCGACGTGCGCTTGGACCCGATCGCCGTAGCGCACGGCCAGGATACCGGGGCGGGAGTGCAACTGCTGCCGGGAGCCGCGAATACGGACGGATTCTTTTATGCGCGATTGCGCAAACTCTGAGCCGCTGCCCAAGCGCGGCGCTTTGGCCGGTATGGCGCTGCTGTTGATGCTCGCGGCGGCGCCGGCCTCGGCGGCCGGGATCACGATCAAATCCGCGGCGTTGCGATTGGTCAACGGCTTTTACCTGCTGGACGCCAATCTCGGATTCAAGCTCGGTAAAGAGTCCCTGGAAGCGCTCGACAACGGGGTGGCGCTCGAGCTCCTGATCGAAACCGAGCTGCGGCGGGAGCGCGGATTCCTCTGGGACGAGCGCATCGCCACCGTCAAGCAGGGTTACCGGCTTGAACATCACGCGCTCAGCAAGACCTATGTAATCGCTAATCTCATCACCGGTGATCGGCAGAATTTTACCTCCTTGGCGGATGCTCGCGCGGGGCTCGGAAAGATCCGCGGCGTCCCGATCCTCGAACGCCGCCGGCTAAGCCCAGGGCGTGCCTATCACGCTCGGGTCCGGGCGAGCATGGATATAGAATCGGTTCCGGCGCCGGTGCGCCTCATCGCCTATTTCTCTTCCGGCTGGCGCCTGAGCAGCGCATGGTTCGAATGGAGCTTAAGGGTATGAAGCAGGCACGCCGGATCCTGCTGCCCATCGGCGCATTGAGCCTGGTCCTCTTGGCGTCACTGTTAATGATGAGCAACGCCACCCAGGACTCTCAGCGTTTCGGCCAGTTGTATTCGGTGCTCTTGGCGGTGAATGCCCTTGGGCTCATCACCTTCCTCGTGCTCATTGCCCTCAACGTCCGTCAGCTCTACCGCGATCTGCGCGCGCGCCGGCCCGGCGCCCGGCTGCGCCGGCGCATGCTGAGCCTCTTCGTCGCTCTGGCGGTGAGCCCGCTGTTCGTGGTCTATGGGTTTTCCATCGATTTCCTCGGCCGTGGCATCGATAGCTGGTTCGATGTGCGCGTGGCCCGGGCCTTGAAGGACGCGCTCGATCTGAGCCGCGGCGCGCTCCACCAGCAGACACGCAAGCTCCTGAAGCAGACGCAACAGTTGGCCTACGAGCTGATGGAAGGTCCGATCTCCGTCACCCCCCTCGATCTCACGGCGCTCAGGGATCCGAGCAGCACCGTGGTGGCCGATCCGGCCTTACCCATGAATCTCGACGAGCTACGCACGAGAAGCGGCGCGGACGAGTTGCTGTTACTGACCCGTAAGGGAGGTATCATCGCCTCCAGCAGCGGCGCCCACGAAATCGTGCCCAACCTGCCGAGCGCGGAAATCTTGCTGCAACTGCGGCAAGGACGGAGTTATGTTGGACTGGACGCGATTCGCGACGCCGCGCTCGCTGTCCGCGTCGTCGTCAACGTGCCGGAGATCGGGGCCGCCGCTGATCCCGGTTTATTGCAGGCGCTCTATCCGGTGGCAAGCCGCACGAATAAGCTCGCCGATAACGTGCATTCGGCGTACCTCCAGTATCGCGAACTGTCCTATCTGCGGGACCAACTGAAACTTAGTTTCGTAATGACCTTGACCTTGGTCTTGTTGTTCAGCATCCTGGGTGCGGTCTGGGCCGCGTTTTATTCCGCCAACCGCCTGGTCGCCCCGATCCAGGATCTCGCCGCTGGAACCCGGGCCATCGCCGACGGCGATTACGGGCGGGAGTTGCACGCGCCTAGCCAGGACGAATTGGGATTTCTGGTCGAATCGTTCAACGAGATGACCCGCAAGATCGCGCTGGCGCGCGATGAGGCCAAGCGCAGCCAGGATCAGATCGAGTCGCAGCGCTCCTATTTGGAGGCCGTCTTGGGACGCCTGTCCTCGGGCGTGTTGACCCTGGATCCCAATCTGAGCCTGCGGACCGCGAATGCAGCCGCGAGCAAGATCCTCGGCATCGAGCTGGTGCCGCTCCTTGGCCAAAGCGTGGGCAGAATTTGTGCCGCCTTCCCTTATTTGCAGCCCTTCGGCGAGGCGCTGCGCAATGCCCCCGATGCGCCGCATTCGGACTGGCGCGAGCAGGTGCAGTTGTTCGGGACCAGCGGGCGGCAGGTGCTGATGTGCCGCGGTACGACCTTAGCGGGCGCGAGCGCGCGGGTACGGGGACACGTGATCGTGTTTGACGACATTACCGCCCTGCTGCAGGGACAACGGGACGCGGCCTGGGGCGAAGTCGCGCGCCGTCTGGCGCACGAGATCAAAAACCCCTTGACGCCGATCCAGTTGTCCGCGGAACGCCTGCGGCAAAAATATCTCGGCACGCTGGCGCCGAAAGAAGCCGAGGTACTCGATCGGCTCACCCATACGATCGTGCAGCAGGTCGAAACCATGAAGAATATGGTCAATACCTTCTCGGAGTATGCCCGCACGCCCCAGATGCAGCCGAAAGCGTGCCGTCTCAATGAACTAATCCAAGAAATACTGGATCTCTATCAAAACGTCGATCGCGACGCCGTTTTCGCGGCCGATCTCGATCCCGAGCTGCCCGTGACCCACGCCGATCCCGGACGCCTGCGCCAGGTTTTGAACAATCTCATCAAGAACGCCTTGGAAGCGAGTGAAGGCCAGTCCGCTCCTCCCTACATCACCATCAGCACGCGCAGTGTCGAGGACGCGAGCCACCGGTTCGTCGAACTACGCATCGCCGATCGCGGCCCGGGCGTCCCGCAGGAATTGCTGGGAAGCCTGTTCGAGCCCTACATGACCAATAAACCCAAGGGCACCGGTCTTGGGCTGGCCATCGTAAAAAAAATCGTCGAGGAGCACGGGGGTGTCGTCTGGGTGGAAAACTTACCGGCCGCAGGCGCCTGCGCCGTGATCCAGCTGCCCGTGACGGCGGGCGCCGAATCCCCCGCCCCCACAGCGCAAGCGCTATGAGCGCCCCGCATCTCTTGGTCGTCGATGACGAACCCGATATCCGCGCGCTCCTGGGCGAGATTCTGGAAGACGAGGGCTACGAGGTCTCGCTCGCCGACAACGCCGCAAACGCGCGCGAGTCGCGCCGGGCCCGGCGGCCGGACCTGGTATTGCTCGATATCTGGATGCCGGACTGCGACGGCATCACGCTGCTCAAGGAATGGTCAGAGGGCGCCCCGCTCGACATCCCGGTGATCATGATGTCGGGACACGGGAGCGTCGAGACGGCGGTCGAGGCAACGCGCCTCGGGGCCTACGACTTCATCGAGAAACCGCTGTCGATGGCCAAGCTCTTACTCACGATCAAACGCGCCTTGGAGGCCGCGGCGCTCACCCGTGAGAACATCAAGCTCCGAAGCCAGGCAACCCGGGAGCCCGTGGGCGGCAGCCCCGCATTCATCCGGCTGCGAGATCAAGTCAAGCGCATCGCCTCGCATCATACCGCGGTATTTATGCGCGGAGAGCCCGGAACGGGCAAGGAGGTATTCGCCCGCTATCTTCATGATCACAGCCCGCGCGCGCAGGCGCCCTTCGTCAGCGTCGCGGTCGCGGGACTGGCGGTGGAAAACCCGGCCGCGGAACTCTTCGGCAGCGAGGAAGAGGGGAACGTGCACTTCGGCTCCCTGGAGAAAGCCAACGGGGGAACCTTGTTTCTTAAGGACATCGCCGACCTCGAGCTCGGTCTCCAGGCCCGGCTGCTCAGCGCCCTGGAGCATCAAAAGTTTCTCCGCGTAGGCGGGCGCGACCCGGTCACTATCGATGTCCGCATCGTCGCAGCGACACGCTACGACCTCATGGAATACGTTCGGGCGGGACGCTTTCGCGACGATCTCTACTATCATCTCAATGTGGTCCCCCTTCAACTCCCCCCCTTGCGGGAGCACGCGGAGGATATCCCGGAATTGTTGGCCTTTTATTGCGAACTCTTCGCTGCCCAGGAAGGATTACCGCGGCGGCGTTTCACGCTCCCCGCCCAGAAACAGCTTCGCTCTTACGGCTGGCCCGGTAACGTCAGGGAACTGAAAAACCTGGTGCAACGGCTGCTCATCTTGGGTAGCGGAGAGACGGTCGAAGGCTTCGAGGTCGAAGCCGCGCTCGGGATCCGCACCGCGGAGAGCTTAACGGAGCCCTTGCCGGGGTTTGACCGCCCATTACGGGAAGCGCGCGAGCAGTTTGAAAAGGCTTATTTCGAGTATCAGCTCCTGCGCGCCGGCGGGAGCATCAGCCGGGTCGCGGGTCGTGTAGGCCTCGAGCGCACCCATCTTTACCGCAAATTACGGGCGCTCGGGATCGATCCGAAACAGGCCTCCGGCGAGCCGGCGAATTAAGCGCCGGCGCCGCCACGCATGAACCGCATCGCCCAGTTCGAGGAGCTCCTGCGGCGCGGCCGCGACGATGCGATCTTACGCTTCAGCCTCGCCAACGAATACTATAAATGCGGCCAGCCTGCGGCCGCAGCGGATCACCTGCGCCAAGCGCTCGCGCTCGATCCCGGCTATTCCGCGGCCTGGAAACTTTATGGAAAAGTCCTCGCAGAACAAGGCCTGACCGCTGAGGCCATCCAGGCCTATGAGCAAGGTATCGCCCTGGCTGAGAGCCGCGGCGATATTCAAGCGGCGAAGGAAATGCGCGTGTTTTTGAAGCGCTTGCAGAAGGACGGCTCGCGCAAGTGACCGTTAAGCCGAAGGCATCGATGTAGGGTGCGTTAGGCGTCCTTTTTAAGCCGTAACGCACCGATCCGACGCGCGTAGCGCGTCGCCCTCGATGAGGGCACACCCCTGACGCTCTCACCCGGGGCCAAACTCACTTTATTTGCTGCGCCCTCGGCCTGCCTGGGGCTTGGCATCGCATCGCTGCCCAGTCATTCGCTCTATCGGCGTGTAATTAATCGACCCTGGACTACCCTGGACCCTTTCTCGCGAACCGGCAGCGCGGCTTTCGCGCTGCCGGTTGAATGAAATGTTAGGCGGCTTGGACTTCGACAACTTCGCTGGATGAGGAGGGGCGCGGAATCGATTGGCCATCGTTCTTCATGCCTTCGAGATGGAACGCTATGGCTTCGCGAATTAGGGTAAGGACTTCTTCCCTGGCTTCTCCGGCCGCGACGCAGCCCGGCAGGTCGGGCACGTACGCACCATACGAGGTAGGGCCTTGTTCGACGACGACTAGATAGCGCATGATTGGAACTCCTATTTCTTGAGGCCGGCTTGCTTAAGCGCGCTGCTGAGGGTGCCGGGCGGAACATCAATGCTCAGCTTGCCAGAAACCGTGACCGATCCCGATTTCGTTCGGTGATGAACCTGCCGATGGCTTCCTTTCATGCGAACTTGAAACCATCCGTCGGCCTCAAGCAGCGCAATGAGCTCGTTCACCTTCATTGGGGAATAGTTTACTACGCTCCGGTTCTACGCCGCTCAACGGAGCGCGAGTTGAGCGGCGCTCCTTGACGAGGAGAAAGACGAAGTCTTTCGACCGAGTCATAGGGGCGAAGCCGCGATCCTATCCATGCGCATCGAGGATGCCTATGGACGATTATAAGACCTCATGTGTAACCCATGTCCCCGGACTTTTTTGTACCTATCTCCCCGACCGCTCTCTGGGACAGACCACGATATATTTGTTTATGCGTTGCAGCAGGTGCGCTATTGGTATCGATATATCGTGGTCTGTCCCCTAATTCCCCGGCAAGTGACGGTTAAGCCGAAAGCATCGGATGTCGCGTATCGCGATCGACAGGACGGAAGTTGCTGATGCGCGCACTCTCGTTCAACAGGTCACCGATCCGATCCGCACTACCTTGAAAAGTTTCCCGGTAAGTCCGACAGGCTGCTAGCACAATAATTAAGGACTCTGCCTAATCAACTATTAGCCACGAAACAAAGAATACGGTATTTTCGTAATCAAAATGCGGAGGATGCCATGATGACAACCGTCGAGACAATTGAGCGCGCCATCGAGCAGCTTCCTTCCAACGAACTCGCTAAGTTGCGACGCTGGTTCTTGGAATTTGATGCTGCTGCTTGGGATGCTCAGATTGAGGCAGATGCCGCTGCCGGAAAATTCGATGCATTAGCTGAAGAGGCTTTAGCTGAATACCATAACGGTAAGGCACGCGAGATTTGAAGCATTTCACGTCGAGTCAGTTCCGGCGCTGTTTCGATGCTCTACCAACCGACATTCAGGATCTCGCCCGACGCAACTACGCCCTTCTCAAGCAGAATCCGGCGCACCCGTCGCTACGATTCAAATCCGTGTATGGCGGACGCTTCCGCAGCGTCCGGGTCGGTATCCATTACCGTGCTCTTGGCGTGCCCGTCCCAGAGGGAGTGCAGTGGTTCTGGATTGGACCGCACGCCGAGTATGACAAGTTCTTTGGCTAACCCATTCGCTCAACCGGACGCCGGAAAGATCCGCGCCCTTCCTTTGCCATAGTAGCGGCGCCGGTTAGCTCTATCGTTCGGGCTCCCGATAGATAGTCCATGATTTGTCATCTTATCGGCATCAACCACAGCTACCAATATCTCGGGTATCGCGGCGTCATTGGGAGGCTTTCGATGCATATCTCTTCTCGTTCTGTCGGAGCGCAGGCGTTCTTCTCATCGCCGAAGAACTGAGCGAGGAATCTGTCGAGAAGTGGGCTTTCGGAGGTGCGCAAGGATCGGTCGCAGGCAAGCGACGGTTAAGCTTAGGTACGTTTGGCCGTCATCAACGCAATGCCCATCCACGTAAACCGTGAAGTCGAGCCGACCGGGGTGCCTGAGGAGTTTGCGCGCTCCGCGGTTGCCTACCTGGACAGTGCCGAGAAGCTCAACTCGCTAATGGCTGACGGACAGTGGTCCTCAAACTTTCACCGAGGGCAAGCGGTCCTTTGGCTCATATTCCATGCAGTCGAGCTCTTCTTGAAGGCCTGTATACTTCGCCTAGACCCGGCTGCAAAGGTCAGCGGTCATTCTCTTCCTTGGCTTTCCTGTGCCTCTTTATCGGCTGCGCACGGGAAGGGCGAAAAAGAGCAATAGGGGACAGACCAGGACAGACCACGTTTTTTATACAGTATCCGCGTTGGGCGTCTCAAGCGTATGCCCACCGACCAATCTGGTTCAGCACGGCTGCCATTTCTGTCGCTTCTCGAGCATGGCGTAATGACATGAATCATTCACTGTCACACTCGCATAGTGGCGGTGAGTGCTTTTTTCCTCGCGACGTGATGCAGGGTTGCGGCTACCCACACTATTTAAGGTTCTCCTCGGTGTAGAGCGAGAGTTCGATCAGGCGTTCGAGGAGCTCTGCAGGCGGAATTCCCGGAAAGTTCTTGTACACGAGCTCTTTCGCGAACAATCGGCTGATGAAACGAAGCTTGAGGGCCTTGTTTTTCGATGCGTAGACGAAGTCACGATGGCCGTTATTGATCACGATCACGTTCTGATCCGCATCGAAACGCGATCGCCAAAGTTGACCCGCTGCACGTTGGAAGGTGTAGCCAGGAAGCCCCGAGCGGCTCGCAGAGATATCTTTAGTCTCGGGTATGAGTGAATCCGTTACCGTGACGAGGGCCTCCGCTTGGCAGCTGAGAGGCCCTTGGGTGATCGACAACCTGATCCGCACGAGCCCAGGCTCGGCAGGCGCCGTAAAGGTCGCGATCTCGGCCGTGGCATCCTGGAGCGAACCTTCGCCCTCGACGATCTCCCATGACCAGGTGAGGCCCTCCTCGACCCGGTGGCCCGTGCGATCGCGGGCGATGGCAGAGAAGGTTCGCGATTGGCCGACCGCGACGACACAGGAGGCCGGTGATACGCGCACTTGAAACAAGGGACCCGCGAACTCGAAAAAGTGCCGCTGTCGTTCTTCGGACGTGCCCGCCCGCCCGGTCTCCGCCGCGCCATTGGGCAGGCTTATCCGGGCATCCCCGCTCGCAGGTTGCCCCGGGCCCGGGCGGGCGCGCTCGTGGATCTCGAACCAGTCATATTCCTCCGCCGGCAAGGCGAGCAAGGCTTCCTTGAAGGCTTTCTGAATGGTCCGCAAGATCTGTTGACTGGTTTGCTCCTCCTCGGCGCGGCGCTGTTCCTCCATGAGCTTAGCGAGTGCCTCCTCTAAGGGGCCTAGGCTTTCGATGAAAGCGGCAAACACATGGTCGTAAATGACGCCCATACGCGTCGCTGGCGTCACCTGCACAAAGGGCGCATCCACGATGCCCTGGAGCGTCCTCTCCGTCCAGGGGGTCCGCGCCAGGGCGTCAATCTCGGCCAGATCTTCTATGAGCCGTGTGCCTGAGCGATAGAGCCCCACCTTTTTGGCCGGATCGGGATCCGACAGATAGATCTCGACGTAGGCTTGGCCGAAGGCGGTGGTCGGTATCGGCAAGCCGTGCAGTAAGCGCCCGGTGAATTGCCGGGGCTCAACCTTAAACTCTTTTCGGGCGTGTCGATCCGCGATCTTGATCGCGACACCCGATTGCCGGATCCGCTCGCGCAACTCCGAGGCGAGGTACCATTGGATCTTCTCGCCGCTGAACTGCCGGATCCCTGACAGCAACGGGGCCACGGTGAGTTCGGTGCCGCGGGCGGGAAAAAGCAGCCGCCGCGCGGTCACCGTATAGCTCGGATCGTTGCGCCTCATCCGCATCGTGTAGGTTCGGCCATCAACGGCCGCCGAGGTCAGCGTGAGCTCCTCACCAACCGTCCAAAAACTCAGTAGGCCTATCCCGAACTCCCCCTGGATCCCTGCCACCCCGTTGGCCTTGAGCCGGCGTTTCATCGAGTCGCAAATATGCGTCGCCACGTACCGAAAGTCAGGAAGGCCCTCCGGATCCCTCACGATCCCCCGGCCATCGTCCGCGATCGTGAGGTAATGCGCCCCGTGTTCCCGACCGCGCGTGATCGTGATCGTCCGAGCGCCCGCATCGATGCTGTTCTCTACGAACTCGGCCACGGCCTTGAGGGGATTGGTCTGTGAGAGCGCGATGATGGTGATGGCGTTCCAGTCATCTCCAATCCGAAGCCGGCCGGTTTTCGCAGCGGCGTGTTCCGATTTAGGCGCCATCGCTCAATGTGGCCACTTTATGATCGTTATAGCAGTCGCGCCAAAGCACCCGTTAGAGTATATCAAACGGAGCACGCGGACTGGAGCGCAAGCTGATATTTCAAGACTTGACACCGCGTACGCGCGCAGAACCACGGCTGCCCGGTGCATACCGCAGACGCGACGGCAGCGGCACGACGAGTTGCTGGCAGCCGGCGTAGCGTGCGCCGCGCGCACGATTGAAGTCCACTTTCTCATTTCGGGCGCATGGCGCACGCTACGCCGGCTGCCTAATTTATTAGGCGCTATCCTGTTTATCGCCTAATTTTCTAGGCATTTTTCCGTAGATCAGTATTGACGTAATCAGCATGTTTAGCCTAATATATTAGGCACTATCTAACTTAACGCCTAAAATTATGGGCATCAAGAAGATCCTCCCCACTAAGGCCGCGGAGCGTACCAAGGAGCTTGGCTACCGGGTACGTCTGGCCAGGACGCGCCGCGGGATGTCTATCGCCGAAGTCGCGGCCAAGGCCGGCATCAACCGGAACACGCTCAACGCGCTGGAACTCGGCAGGCCCGGCGTCGCGCTCGGGGCCTACGTCACCGTTCTGTGGGCGCTCGGCCTCGACAAGACGCTGGACGCCGTCGCCCACCCCGACGCAGACATGCACGGCAAGACCCTGGAAGCTTCGCGCCGGCCCGCGCGCGTCCGCAAGTCGCAGAAGTCGAAGAACGAATATGACTTCTGAGCGCCAGGCCTACATCTACGTCCAGCTGCCCGGCACCCTCGACACCGTGCCGGCAGCACTGCTGAAGGTCGAGAAGCTCCGCGAAGGGACCTCCGTCGGCCGTATCCGCTACGGCGACCGCTATCTGGAGCGCAAGGAGGCAATCGCGCTCGATCCCTTCAAGCTTCCGCTCGGGAGTACCGTCCACGAATTCACCAAGCTGAAGGGCATTCCCGGCGCCGTGCGCGACGCCGGCCCCGACGCATGGGGACGGCGCGTGATCGAGCACAAGCTGCAACGCAGCCCCGGCGACCTGGAAGAAATCGACTACCTCTTGAACGGCCCTCAGGACGGCGCGGGCTATCTGAGCTTTGGCCTGAAGCTTGAGCCTCCTGCGCCGAAACGCAAATACAACCGCACTCATCAACTAGCGGACCTGGTCGAGGCTGCGGAGGCAATCGAAGAAGGAAAGCGAGTGCCGGTACACATCCTCGAGCAGCTCGAACCCGGCACCTCGATGGGCGGCGCGCGGCCAAAGGCCACCATCGAGGACGGCAATCGCCTGTGGATCGGGAAACTCCCGGAAAAAGCCGACCGCTGCAACTTGCAGCGGATCGAATACGCGACCATCGAGCTTGCCCGCCGCTGCGGCATCGCCGCCTGCAACGCACGGCTTGACTCCATCGGCGGACGCGACGTGCTCATGGTCGAGCGTTTCGACCGCGAATACACCGAGGGCGGCTATCTCCGCTTCGGCCTCGTCAGCGGGCTTACCCTGCTCGACTGCGACGAGAACTATCTCGACCGGGAACGCTGGTCCTATCCCCTGCTCGCCGACGAGCTGCGCCGGTGGTCGGAGAAGCCCGACGAAGATCGCATCGAGCTATTCCGGCGCATCGTCTTCAATGCCGCCGTGACCAACAACGACGACCACCCCCGCAACCACGCGGTGCGCCGCACGGCGCACGGCTGGCGCCTGACGCCGGCGTATGACCTGGTGCCTGCACCCGTCGTCAGCCTCGAGCGCCGCGATCTCGCGATGACGATCGGCACCTACGGCCGCACAGCAAGCATCTACAACCTGCTCTCTCAATGCGAGCGGTTCGGACTGACAACCGACGCGGCTAGAAAGGAAATCGAGAAGATGGTCGCAACGCTGCGGACCTGGCGGGACCATTTCCGCGCCTGCCGCGTATCCGAGAAGGATACCGAGTACATCGCGCCGGCATTTCTGCCTGACTGTTTCTTTTTTGAAAGGCCGGTGGAAGCGCCGAAATAAACGGTCCCGCCACCGGTCAATGTCGGCGCCTATGTTTGCCGGTCTCGATCCCAAGAAGGTCTTGAAGATGGATTCAACCCGTTCACCAGCGGAGTCGCACTCCGAGAACCGATCTTCTACGGTGGTGAATCTGCATACAGCTTCCAATAGCGCGATCTCTCGCCAAGGAAGTACGCGAACGACGAGGAGCTGCGCCCTCGGCCTGCCTGGGGCTTGGCATCGCATCGCTGCCCAGTCATTCGCTCTATCGGCGTGTAATTAATCGACCCTGGACTACCCTGGACCCTTTCTCGCGAACCGGCAGCGCGGCTTTCGCGCTGCCGGTTGAATGAAATGTTAGGCGGCTTGGACTTCGACAACTTCGCTGGATGAGGAGGGGCGCGGAATCGATTGGCCATCGTTCTTCATGCCTTCGAGATGGAACGCTATGGCTTCGCGAATTAGGGTAAGGACTTCTTCCCTGGCTTCTCCGGCCGCGACGCAGCCCGGCAGGTCGGGCACGTACGCACCATACGAGGTAGGGCCTTGTTCGACGACGACTAGATAGCGCATGATTGGAACTCCTATTTCTTGAGGCCGGCTTGCTTAAGCGCGCTGCTGAGGGTGCCGGGCGGAACATCAATGCTCAGCTTGCCAGAAACCGTGACCGATCCCGATTTCGTTCGGTGATGAACCTGCCGATGGCTTCCTTTCATGCGAACTTGAAACCATCCGTCGGCCTCAAGCAGCGCAATGAGCTCGTTCACCTTCATTGGGGAATAGTTTACTACGCTCCGGTTCTACGCCGCTCAACGGAGCGCGAGTTGAGCGGCGCTCCTTGACGAGGAGAAAGACGAAGTCTTTCGACCGAGTCATAGGGGCGAAGCCGCGATCCTATCCATGCGCATCGAGGATGCCTATGGACGATTATAAGACCTCATGTGTAACCCATGTCCCCGGACTTTTTTGTACCTATCTCCCCGACCGCTCTCTCCTTAACCACCGACTTCGGGTACGGAGAGACTTCGGCAAATCTTTCGCGCCAGTTTATTGGAGATTTCAGTATGGCGCGGAACAGCCTCGACGGCGCCAGTGTTCGGATTGGTCCAAAGCGAGTGCGATCTACCTTCGCGCTTGAGATAACAGCCGTGTTGTCGCAAATGCAAGAGTAGCGCGCTCCGTTTCACGACAGCACGACAGTTTCGCGCTCCGCCTCTGCCGGCACACCGCGTAGGCAATCCTCACGGCGGTCTTCAAGAATTAAAGCAATCGCCTCGGCCAAACTGTCTCGGGCCTCCTCCTTGTTTCGGCCTTGACCATTGGCGCCAGGGATCTCGGGGCAGTAGGCGATAAACCACTGGCCGTCTCTTTCAATAATCGCAGTAAACTCGTTTCGCATATCGCATCCGCAGGCAGTAATAAGATCGTCTGCCGCTCAATATACCGCTCGCGGCTTCCGCCGTCTAACGAGTGACATGGACCTTCCCCGAGCGGCGCCGGGACTGCTGGGCTGGGGGCCGAACGCGGCCTCATTCCCGACCGGTTGCTGCGTCTGGGCAACCGTAAGACCCGCTGAGCCCCACGAAGGAGATTTGGACCATGGCTGAGAGTTTGTGAAAAAACCTACTGCGCTCGGGATCTCGTGTTCCGGCGGTGCTCGGAATCCTCATGTATTGGCGACGTCGCGGGGTCGGCCACAGGCACGGCCGCACCCGAGTACCGGCGGTTCCGGTCGCCCGATACGCGTTACCCGCTCTCGCCTGTGCCAGCGACGCGATCTGATCAGAGCGTCCGGGCCACCTTCAGCGTCAGGGCGACGCCGAGCACGTGCGCCGCGCGGGCGACCTGAGGAGCGAGTCGGGTGATTCCGACGATGCCCGGATCCTCGCCTTCCGGACAGATGCTCGCGAACTGGATGCCCACGGTCACGATCACGCCCACGGCCCGTCCATCGTCGCTGATGATGCCGCTGCCCGAGTCGCCGGGCACCGCGAGGGCTTGCGCGAAGACGTGATCCGGCGGCATGCAGCGGGCGAAGCCGGTGCGAGCAGGAAGGACACTGCCGACACCGACGCCGTTGCCGTAGTAGTGGAGGACGACCGCTCCCGACTCGGAGTTGACGCCCGTCGGACCGCCGAAGTGACACATCTGCGGATCTGCGGTGACCCCACGATCAACCAGGATAAGGGCGAAATCCTTCGGATCCTGCAGGATCGCGTAGACGAACCTACCGATCCGCTCGCCGCGGCCGTTGCTCGCCAGTGGCCCGTCCTCGGGCCCCCAGATCATCTCTCCGGCGTCGCCCCCAATCGCCGAGTCGCCGAGGATGCAGTGACCCGCGGTACCGATGTACGTCTCACGGTCGCTGCCGGTGAACACGAAGTTGAACGTGCACTGCCCCTTGTCGCTCTTGACGATCGCGCCCGGACGTACGCCCGGGCACGCACCGGTACCGAACGGTGTGGCCGTCGGGACCTCGATCAGTCGCACGGGCTCGCCACCCAGGGTCCAGTTCGGAACGAACCCGCCGTTGAGGACTCTCGAGAGCAAGCCCGCATGGGCTGCCGTGCCCACCGTCAGCCCAGCGATCAGCAGCCAGATTCCCACACTCCGCGAAGTACGTGATCTCTGATCCATCTTCCCCCTCCTGACAACGACTGGACTTCTTCCGACGACCGAACCGACGCACCTCGTGCCGGCCATCACGGAGCGTCAATTATAGGGAATCCAATGCGTTTTCGCAACGCGCGCGCGCCGAGCTCGGCGGCGGTGCGAGCACAGCGGATAAGCGTAGGCCGAAGTGGTCAGTCAATCAGGCTCATGTCGGTCCTCGTTCTCAAGCCCGAGTTTAATCCAGCGCGCTTTAGCAACAGCTCTCTCCGGCGACAATACTGGCTTTTGCTCCACCTTAATGAGAACAGCATCAGTATGCGTTTTCATCAATGATAGCATGGGTATCGAGGATTACGTCCACTCAGCCCGTGCACACCGCCGACGCCGCGGCATGGGGCTTCAGCGTCCCCACCAAGTCCGAAACCGAGCGCACGCGGTGGCGCTTGAGGTACTCGATGATCCCGCGGTTGATCTTCGGGCAGATGAGCGGATCGTAGAACAAGGCCGTCCCGATCCCGACCGCCGTCGCGCCCGCGATCAAAAACTCGATGGCATCGGCGGCGTTCGTGATCCCGCCCTGCCCGATGATCGGAATGCCGTGCGGTCTGCACACTTGGTAGACCTGGTGCACCTTCAGCAACGCGATGGGTTTGATGGCCGGTCCCGACAATCCTCCCTGGTTGTTGCCGATGACCGGGCGGCGGGTCTCGATGTTCACCGCCATCCCCATGAGGGTATTGATGACCGCCAAGGCGTCCGATCCCGCCTCGATGCAGCGGCGCGCGTTTTCGGCGATTTCGGTCTGGTTGGGCGAGAGTTTCGTGATCAGAGGCTTGCGCGTGACCGCCCGGCAGGCCGCCACCACCCGGGCGGACATATCGGGATCGTTCCCGAAGGCGACACCGCCTTCCTTGACGTTGGGACAAGAAATATTGATCTCGATGGCATCGATGGGTGAATCATCGAAAATCCGAGTCACCTCGCGGTATTCTTCGATGGTCGAGCCGGACACGTTGGCGATGAAACGCGTCTCCTCGAAATTCAAGCGCGGCAAAATGGCGTCGACCACCGCCCGGGCGCCGGGGTTCTGTAACCCGATCGCGTTCAGCATGCCGCCCGGCGTCTCGGCGATCCGGTGCGGGCGGTTCCCGAGCCTCGCCTCGAGCGTCGTCCCCTTCAAGCAGATCGCCCCGGCATCGCGGTTGGAAAATCCGGCGACGCGCGTGTATTCTTCGCCGAAGCCCACGCACCCTGACAACAACACCAACGGGGTCGTGAAAGGCAGGCCGCGGAAATCGACGGCCAGCATGTCTTGTTCTCGTGCAGCCATCAGCCACCTTGTTTCATGTTGTTCTCTATCAGCCGGAAATCCCGCCGAACACGGGCAATATTATACGTCTGTGCGCGAATACCGGAGCGCGCTTGCATCTTATCGAGCCGCTCGGATTCTCGCTCGAGGATAGGCGCCTGCGGCGCGCCGGCCTGGATTATCACGAGCTCGCGGGGATCGCTGTGCATGCCGAGATCGGGGCGTTTATGGCGCACGTGCAACCGCTACGGGTATTCGGGTTTTCAAGCAAAGGGCAAGCTTGTTATACCGACATCGCTTTCCGGCCCGAAGACGCATTCCTGTTCGGTCCCGAGACTCGGGGGCTACCGCCGCACCTCCTTGAGCGGCTCGGTCCCGAGAACATCTTCCGCGTTCCGATGCGGGCCGGATGCCGCAGCCTGAACTTATCGAATGCTGTGGCCGTCATTGTTTACGAAGCCTGGCGGCAGCAGGGTTTCCACGGCGCGGGTTCATCGGCAACGCAAGCTGCTCTCTCTAGGTAGTGTCTCCCAAATAACTGCTCGCGTTTGCCCCGTCATTCCGGGCGAAGGTGCGAAGCGCCGGAGGCCCGGAATCCACAAATGACGCTGGATTCCCGCTTTCGCGGGAATGACGAAGGGGTATCGATAGATTGGTGCCTAATAGGTATTTGACCAGGTCACGCGGTAGCCTAGCTGCACTCGATCTCCTGGCGCGGCTCGCGCGCGAGCAATGTCTGCACCGCCTCGCGGGGCTCGCACTCGCCAGCCACAACGCGCACGACCTGCTCGCTGATCGGCATTTCGATGGCGTGTTTTCGCGCCAAGGACAATACCTCGTGGGCCGTGCGGACCCCTTCCACGACCTGGCCGATGCGGCGTAGCGCCTCGGGCAGGCTCACGCCCCGCCCGAGCATGAGGCCGAGCCTGCGGTTGCGCGACTGATCATCGGTACAAGTGAGCACCAAATCACCGATTCCGGCGAGACCCGTGAGCGTCGCCCGCTGGCCCCCCAAGGCCAAGCCCAAGCGCACCATCTCGGCAAGCCCCCGGGTAATCAGCGCCGCGCGCGTATTGGCGCCGAATCCGAGGCCATCCCCGACGCCCGCCGCGATGGCCAGGACGTTCTTTACTGCCCCGCCGATGGCGACCCCGGTGAGGTCGTCGCTGATGTAGGCCCTAAAGCTCCGGTTATGTAGACGCTTGACCAGATCGCGCGCGAAAGGCTCGTTACGCGAGGCCACGGTCAAGGCGGTCGGCAGACCCGCGGCAACTTCCGCCGCAAAGCTCGGTCCGGAGACCAAGGCGGTGACCGTGTTCATCCCGAGCACCTCCTCGACGGTTTCGTGCCCCAGCTTGTGGGTGCTCGCTTCGATGCCTTTACATGCCAATGCGATGCGCAAGCTTCCCGAAACCTTGGCCAGAACGTCACGCGTGACCTCGCGCAAGGCATTCACGGGCACCGCGATAATGACATCCCGTATGCCGGCCGGCGGGAGGATCGTGATCGGCATGACCGCCTCGGGCAGATTGATGCCAGGAAGGAAGCGAGTGTTGCGGCGCATCTCGCGCAGCGAGGCGATGTGCGCCGGATCATGCCCCCACAGGTAGGTCGGCTGCCCGTTGCGCGCCAAAAGGACGGCAAGCGCCGTGCCCCAGGAACCGGCGCCCATCACGAGAATAGGCGCCGTTGTGTTTGCCACAGGGGAAGGATCCAACGCCGGGTGCGAAATCCGGACCGCGGTTAAACCCGCTTCCTAATGCGCTTGCTCCGCGTGGGGCGGTACCCCCTGCTGGCGGCGCTTGAGCTCCTGCGCATAGAGCGCATCAAAGTTCACCGGGGCGAGCAGGAGCGGCGGATACCCCCCGCGGATCACTAAGTCGGATACCGCCTCGCGGGCATAAGGAAACAGGATAGTGGGACAGGCCGTCGCCAGGATCGCCCCCAGGTGCTCCGGGGGAAAGCCCGCGATCGTAAAGATCCCCGCTTGTTGCACCTCGACCACATACAGCGGCTTATCCTCGCTGCGCACGGTGACGGTCACGGTCAACACCACCTGGTGGACCTCCTCATCGAGACGCGTGGCTTGATTATTGATCTGGACGTCGATGGTCGGATTAAATTTCTGCAGAAACGCGTGCGGGGACTGCGGCGCCTCGAAGGAAATATCCTTGGCATAGATCTTTTGGATCGCCAACTGGCCGGCCAGCGGCTGCGCTTGCGTAGCGTTGTCCTGATCCCCGTTGGCGCCTGTCATAGCTTCACCTCGCTTAACAACTCCGCCTTCCTCTACTTTTTAGTGACCGGTAAATTGCTCTGCTGCCATTCTAGCATTCCGCCCTTGAGCCGGTAGATGCGCTCGAATCCCGCCTTGGTCAGCGGCTCCACCGCGGCGACGGAGGTGTTCCCGGCCTGGCAGCAAAGGATCACCGGTTTCTTGCGATCGAGCGTCAGCGCGCCCGTGCGGCTTGCCAGGTCCGCGAGCGGGAGGCTCAACGAGCCTAAGATATGCCCGCGGCCATAGGCCGCTTGATCACGCACATCGATAATGGTCGCGTCCTGATGATTTACGATGCGAGTCACCTCGGTTGGAAGCAGTTGCGCCGCCCCGCCCGCGGATCCTTTCGCGACATACAGCGCCAGCGCCAAGATATTCAGCACCAGCAGGGAAAATAATATCCAATGATTCACTATGAATTCGCCAAGTTGCTCCATTGAATCTCCTCTACCCCGTTCGCCGCTACACCGCGTTGCCGAGCCATCGTGATCTCGCCTCGAGCACCGCCGTGCAAGCGTCGCAACGCATGGGCGCATTTTGCCAGGCCACGGATGAAAAGGCCATGCTCACCGCCACGCGAAACGCCCGCGCTTGGGATCCCTGGTGTGCGCAATCAATGACACCGGATCATGCTACACTCACGCGGATGTTCACCAGCCAGCATGCGGTTTCGTCCAGCCACCGCAGCTACCCGCCGCGCCTCGCCCGACGCGCATGCCCCTAATCCCGCGCCCCCTGATCCTCGCCGTCCTCGACGGATGGGGCCACAGCGACACTACCGAATACAATGCCATCCATAGCGCGCATAAGCCGGTTTGGGACGATCTCTGGGCATTGTACCCGCATACATTTATCGGTTGCTCGGGCCTAGACGTGGGCCTGCCCGACAATCAAATGGGAAACTCCGAGGTCGGGCACATGCACCTCGGCGCGGGACGCTTGGTGTTGCAGGAGTTCACGCGCATCACCCGCGCCGTCGAAGACGGTTCCTTCTTTCGCAACGAGAACCTGATCGCTCCCCTCGACCGCGCAGTGCGGAGCGGGCGCGCGATCCATATCTTGGGTCTACTCTCGCCCGGGGGCGTTCACAGCCACGAGGCGCACATCCTCGCCACGATGGACCTCGCGGCCAAGCGCGGCGCAACGCAGATCTACCTGCATGCCTTCTTGGACGGGCGCGACCGCCCCCCGAAAAGCGCCGCCGACTCCCTTCTCGAGGCGCAGGTCAAGATTGCCGCGACCGGCGCGGGACGGATCGCCTCACTCATCGGCCGCTATTTCGCCATGGACCGCAACCACCATTGGAGCCGTACTCAAGAAGCCTATGATCTCATCGCCCATGGCCGCGCCCGCTACCGATCCACGGACCCATTCATCGCCCTCGACATGGCCTACGCGCGCGGGGAGACCGACGAGTTTGTCCAAGCTACGGCGATCGTACCCGCGAACGGCGGCACGGTGACGGTGGCCGATGGCGATGTTATGGTGTTCATGAACTTCCGCGCCGACCGCGCCCGCCAGCTCACCCGGGCCTTTATCGAACCCGATTTCGACCGCTTCGAGCGCGGACGGACGCCGGCGCTCGGCGCCTATGTCAGCCTGACCCGCTATCACGCCGATTTTCACATTCCCTGCGCCTATCCCCCGGAGCGCCTGCACAATGTCTTGGGCGAATACCTCGCCCAAAAAGGGCTCACTCAACTGCGCATCGCGGAGACGGAAAAATACGCCCACGTCACCTACTTCTTCAACGGCGGCGAAGAGCGCGTCTTCGACGGCGAAGATCGCATCCTGGTGCCCTCGCCCCGCGTCGCGACCTACGAGCTCAAACCTGAGATGAGCGCCGACGCGATCACGGATCGCCTGGTCGAGGCGATTTATAGCAAGAAATACGATGTCATCGTTTGCAATTTCGCCAATGCCGACATGGTCGGCCACACGGGGAACTTCGAGGCCACGGTCAAGGCGATCGAGGCGATAGACACCTGTCTCGGACGCATCGTGGCCGCGATTCAAGCCGTGGGCGGGGAGATGCTCATCACCGCCGATCACGGTAACGCCGAGAAGATGCGGGGGGTTTCCACCAAGATGCGGCGCGGGCAGCCGTACACGGCTCACACTCGCAATCGGGTACCGCTCCTCTATATCGGACGTCCCGCCGAGCTTGCACGCAGCGGCACGCTCGCCGATATCGCCCCAACGCTACTCTATCTTCTAGGGCTTGATCCGCCCGCGGAAATGAGCGGGCACACGCTGGTCGCGCTGGAACAGGCCGAAGGGACCGGTCGCAAGTCGCTGCGGCCACGGCAACGCCTGGGCCGCTTATTGCGGTAATGGCGAACTTAATCGTAATCTTATTTGATTTCCCGGTGGAGTGCGGTAGATGAAACATATGCTGAAAAACGTTTTTGTTCTGGCGCTCGGGCTCGGCCTTGGTATTCAACTCGCGAGCGGCGGAAATGAGACCGCCAATGCCGCCTCGAATCCGCGCACGGGCTTACCGCTCGATGAGTTGCGCACGTTCACCGAGGTATTCGCGAAGATCAAGAGCGATTACGTCGAAGAGGTCGGTGACGCGGATCTACTCGAGAACGCGATTCGGGGGATGTTGTCGGGCCTCGATCCGCATTCGGCCTATCTCGACCCCGACGCCTACGGTGGCTTGCAGGAAGGGGCGAGCGGGGAATTTGGGGGCCTCGGGATCGAGGTCGGGATGGAGGACGGCTTCGTCAAGGTAATCGCGCCGATCGATGATACGCCGGCCGCGCAAGCCGGGATCAAGGCAGGGGATCTTATCGTCCGCCTCGACGATACGCCGGTGAAAGGCATGAGCCTTAACGACGCGGTAAAAATGATGCGGGGCAAACCCGGAACGGCCATTCAGCTAACCATCATGCGCGAAGGCGAGGAAAAGCCGCTGGCGATCTCCGTAAAGCGAGCGGTAATCAAGGTGCAAAGCGTCAAGAGCCGGACCTTGGAACCGCAACTGGGCTATGTACGCATCTCGCATTTTCAAACGCGCACCGGGGAGGATCTCAGGGCTGCCCTCGACGCCCTGAAACGCGAAAACAAGTACAGGCTCTCCGGGCTCATCCTCGATCTGCGTAATAACCCCGGCGGGATCTTGGGCTCGGCGGTGGCCGTCGCCGACGTATTCATGGAAAAAGGTCTCATTGTTTTAACCAAGGGGCGCGGCGAGGGATCCGAGCTGAGCTTCGACGCAAAACCCAAGGATGCCTTGAACGGGGCGCCGATGGTCATACTCGTCAACGGCGGATCGGCCTCGGCCTCGGAAATCGTGGCCGGCGCGCTCCAAGACGCCCGCCGCGCCGTGCTGATGGGGAGCAAGACCTTCGGGAAAGGCTCCGTGCAAACCATCCTGCCGATGAACAATAACGCCGCGCTTAAGCTCACGACCGCGCGTTACTATACTCCCTCGGGCCGGTCCATCCAGGCCGAGGGCATCGTCCCGGACATCATTTTGGACCGGGTAAAAGTGGCGGCCGCGGAGAATCCGGGCTTGGACGAGATTAAAGAGAGCAACCTCACGCGACATCTCTCGAACGGGAAGGATCCCCCTGCCGAGGGGACGCAGACCGAAACCAAGCCAACGGATGCAAAAGCGAATACCGAAAACGCTCAAGCCCTGGCGACCAGCGACCATGAATTGTACGAAGCGCTTAACTTGCTCAAGGGTCTCACGCTGCAACGGCGCGCACCCAATTAGACTTGGATGCTGGCAATGATCGCATGATAATCGGGGTCTGTTTATTTGCGCCTGGCCGACGCGCGTGTCCTCCTGGCTATGGGTTTGACAGCACGCGTAGGGCGCAATAGCGTGAGGGTATTGCGCCCTACGCGCTAACGGAGGACAAAAACCGTGGGTAAAGAGTTCAAGATAGTCATTGAAAAACACCCTGACCGTTATGTCGCGTATCCATTGGGAATGAAAGGCGTTGTCATCGGCCAGGGCGATACCTTCGATGAGGCGCTGGCCGACGTTGGTGAAGCTGCTATAAGCCGGGCCGGGAACGGCGTCCCATGCGGTGTCAGTCAGTGGATGTAGCCTGGGTGGAGCGAAGCGAAACCCAGGGATCAAGAACAGAATCCAATGAGACGCAAAAAAAGCCCCTCCGGGGAGGGGCTTTGGGTTCGAAGATTCCCGGATTCCGCTTCGCTTTATCCGGGCTACGCTACTTCGCTTCGTCCACGCTACGCTGGCTTAGAAAAAGGATTGAGGATTAGCGCGACGACGCCGCCGATGAGTATGGTAAGCATGAGCTTTATGAGCTTGAATTCTCCATCGTGCTCGATCAATTTCCGCTCAATGCGCTCGACATCGGCACGGGAAGCGAGACTCGATTCCAGCGCTTCGGCGAAGACATCACGCTGCGCCTCCGCCATCGCCTTGGCCTGCCCTTCCGGAACCCCGGCGGCTTTGAGTCTTTCGACGAATTTCAGGGTGTCGAAGGTCACTGTTGCCATATGTAAATTGTACCACGGCCGCGTCGAGGACCGAGGAAACTATTCGTGGCCTGGCTGGAGAGAAGCGGGACCGAGAATCGAAAGTCAGGGCGGAAGCCGCGGCCCCGCTGCGCATTCGCTTAAGCGCGAACGCCGAGGTCAGGGTGCGGCGAATGGTCGGCATGGATCGCGGTGATTGGAATGTTTCGCGGAGGGGACGTGGCAAGAATCAAAGGAGCACCGCGGGCATCACCGAGTTTCGCTTGGTACGTGCTAAGCTCGTCTGAACAAAGCGCTGAGATCGATTTCACACCCGGCCAAGCGCAAGGGCGTCAGTAGGTAAGGGTGCGCGAGGGTTCGCGTGCGCGCGAAGCCTTTCTCGGCGGGCTCCTGAAACACCCGCACGCAGCGGTTCTCCAGGTCCACGAT
>JBOIDF010000006.1:0-92589 GCA_050740455.1 Gammaproteobacteria bacterium
CCTCGATCCCAAGCCCTATCGCTGGCGCGCCAAGGGTGCGGACATCCTCGCCAAGATCCAGCGCGCTCGCGAAACGATGGCGAAGCAGTCTGCCAATGTATAGCCATTTGTGAAACACTACACTAGTTCCTGAGCCTCCAGCCTTCGCCACCGAGTACGATGTACGCCTTTTCGTAGCTCGCGTTCTCCAACGCCTCGATGAGACAAATAACCTCGAACGGCACTTTCTGCTCCGCGGTTCCTGAAACCTGCTGCCATTTCACCGAAACGAGAAACTTTCGGCCGTCCCTCTCGACAAGCGCGTCCACGAAGTGGCTTCCGCAACCCAGACGTTCGCCAAGCTTGACCTGCACGCGATATGCGTATCCGCCATGATCCAAGGCAGGAAGGACCATGCGCTCAAGGACTCCGCCGGTGCGCGTGTTCCGGGAGCTCATTCAGGCAGGTTCCGGATCGCTAGCACTTCCGGCGCAGGCGTGCGGTCACCGGTACAGCTAATTCTGCGGGGTGCTTCGAGAAACCTCAGTGTGTAGCCAAGCTCCCGGTAAAGCCTTATGATTCGCTTCGTCGCTTGGTTTGATAGAACGACGGGGCCGGGATGCGTGGCAAACCATTCGGCGGTCTCGACCTGCTCTTCCCAGCTGAAGCCGTCCTTCGAATACTGACGAAACTCAACGTCGTAGGGCGGATCCGCATAGACGAAATCGGCTGAATCTAGTGGGATGCGTGAGAAGTGCCTTGTCATAAACTCCCAGTCCTTGAAGGCATCTATGTATTCGACAAATTCGGTTCTGTAATTAATACTCTTATAGCGACCGAAGGGAACGTTGAACTCGCCAGCGCGGTTGAACCGGCAAAGGCCATTATAGCCGGTCCTATTGAGGTAGTAGAAAAGGACAGCCGCTTCCGCGCTCTCGCCCTGGCCGGCAGACAATAGCCTGTTGAACTCTTCCCGGTGCGAGTAGTACGAGGTGCTGTTGTTTTCCTGCCGCAAATTGACCGAGAGCCCTCGCTTCAGCCATCGGTAGAAGTTGATAAGATGCGGGTTGATGTCGTTCAGAAGCGCCCGATTGGGCATAAGGCCCAGCGTCACAGCCAGTCCCCCGCAAAACGGCTCTACCAAGCGGCGATGGCGATTGCCGTGCCAGTAGGCGACGAGGTGCGGGAGCTGCCAGCGCTTGCCTCCGGCCCATTTGAGCGGGGGACGGACAACGCCGTTGCTTCGAACACCGAAAACGGCCTGCGCGCGGTGGGATATAACCATTTCTTCCTCCCACATCTTTACGAGATTCTTTGGGCAGATAATGAGCGTTTCCGTAAAGTGGTCATCCTGAAAGTAGCGGCGCGCAGCTCGTCCTGCGGTCGGCGCTGCATGCCCACGAGCAGGCGGCATTGCTTGTCCGGCCCACCCGTCCATTGTTCCACAAGGTCGTCAATCGCCTTCCATCCGCGGAGATTGAAGTAGCCGACGCAGACATCCGAGCGGTTGGCGACCTCCAGGGTGGCCCGAAGCGCGGGGAGCAGGTCGAGCTCGATGTTATCGAAGATGCGGGGCATGATTTCTTATCATTGTACGGGATCCCCATAACGCCGCGTTATCATCCAAGGTGTGCCGGGAACGGCGGCCGATGCGAGCGGCTCGGGCTCGGCGTCCCCGAGCGGAATCAATCAGGCCAGCGCCAGAAGAGGTCGATAGCACTTGAGCCCTTGGTGTGAGTTGAAGCCTCGATGTTCCAGCGGGGCGCGAGCTGATGCCCGATCGAAACCTCCTGCCCCTCCTCGCCTGTCAGTTCCTGCGAGACCCCGATGCGAGTGTCGGGAGTGAGGTGACGTGCAAAGCCGATACGCCCGCCGCTGAAATCAACCTCCCGCAGATCAATGCCGAGATCCGAAAGCCCGAGCGTCTCGGATACGGACTCGGCGAGCGTCGAGGCGGCGCAACCGCTCGCGAGGGCCAGGGCCTGTTGCTGAAGATCACTCTGCTCGCCCCGGCTGAGCTTGGTCACGGGCTTGCCAAAAAGAAGCAAGGCGAGGACATCCGATTGCTCCAGAGGTGGGACGCTTTATAGCCGGAGCGAGGGTTGCTGCAAGGTCCCCTTGACGATGAGATCCACAGTGTAGTCCGGGAGCCGGTGCGACGCCGCCAGCGTTGTGTTTTAATAAGCCTTTAGCGACACGCAAACAGTTAGTGCTCGCTCGCAGAATGAGCGTGGGCATCACTCGGGAGCATGGTCTAATTGATGGATACGGGAAGCGCGTCGATCAGCACATGAAGAAATCCTTTCTCTGTCTGATGCTCGGGTGTTTCTGGCACGCGTATCTCCCGGCGGTCACGATCAAGGAGCTGGACCCGTCGCGACAGTATCGCCTCAAAGGGGTACAGATCGCTGGTAATAAGGTCTTCCCCGCTAGCGCTCTTGGAAAGGAGGTCCTTACCAAGAGTCGTCCCTTTTACTTGTTCTGGCGCGAGCCGCCGATATTTGACCCGCTCGTCTTCGAGACCGATATCAAACGACTGCAGCGCTTCTATGAAGAGCGCGGGTACTACGGCGCACGAGTGGGCTATGACCTTGAGATCGACGAGGAGGGGCTGATCACCGCGCGCATTCGGATAGTGGAAGGCCAGCCGGTCAAGGTGCAAGACGTCACCGTCGAGATCGCTAGAGACAAGACGCCCGATCGGATACCAGACCTGCCTTTGAAGTCGGGTGAGATCTTTACAGAAGAAGCCTATCAGCAAAGCGAGGAGGCCTTGCGGGCCTATTATCTGGATCGGGGTCACGCCCATGTGGAGACCCAGCGCGAAGCGGAAATCGATCCAAGAGAACGCCAGGCATGGGTAGACTACAGCGTCAAACCCGGACCGCGAGCCGTGTTCGGAGAGACACGGGTGCAGGGAACGGAGCGGGTTTCTCCGGAGCTGATCGTGCGAGAACTCACCTATAAACGAGGTGATCAGTTCTCTCTTGGGCAGATCAAGGTCTCGCGGGAGAAGATCGTCAACCTGGGATTATTTCGCTCCGTGCAGTTGGCTCCCGAAGAGACCCAGAAAGATGCCAGAATGGTCCCCATGCGAGTCCGTGTCGAGGAGCAATCGCCGCGAGACATTCGCATCGGCCTAGGCTATGGGACAGAAGACCAGTTTCGCGGCCAGGTCCAGTGGACTCATCGCAACTGGCTTGGGGACGGTCGCCAGCTGTCCTTCAATCTTAAGGGGTCATTTATCACGCGCGAGCTAGACGCAAACTTCATCCAACCTCACTTCCTTACCCCGCATACGCTGGGGGCAATCAACTTGGCCCTGGGTCAAGAGGATGAGGAGACCTTCCTGCTTAACTTCTCGCGCTTCCGTCCGCGCCTAGAGCATCGGTTCTCTCCCGCGCTGTCTGGGTTCATCGGCTACCGGTTGGAATATGACAAGCTGGAAGAGGTGGCTGACGCGACGGTCCAGGCGCTCGGTGGGATCAAAGAAAAAGGCTTTCTGGCAGGCCCCACACTGGGCGTGGTGTGGAACGCCACGGACGATCTGCTCAATCCCCAAAAAGGGGGCATCGTGACTCTAGGGGCCGAGCAGGCCGGTCAGCCCTGGGGTGGGGACTTTCGATTCTTTAGGCTGAGCGCCGAGGGAAAGGCGTATCAGCAGGTGGGGTGGGAGACCGTGTTGGCCGGTCGCCTGAAGATCGGTATCGCGGATAGCCTTGGGGCGGACGATGATTTCCCGCTCTTCGAGCGCTTCTACGCAGGTGGCGAGAAGAGCGTGCGCGGCTATGGCCGCAGGCGGCTCGGACCGCTGAGTAGCGCAGACGATCCCATTGGCGGCCTGAGCCTGGTGGAGGGTTCCATCGAGTTGCGCCGCCCGCTGTGGAGGGATCTCAGCGGAGCGGTGTTTCTGGACTTTGGCCAGGTCTCGACACGCGCCTACGACCTCCCGTTCGGCGAGCTGGAATTTTCCACTGGTTTCGGCGTATCCTATCTGACCCCGGTTGGACCATTGCGTTTAGACTTAGGCTTCCCCCTCAATCCACCCCCCGGCGATCCGGCCTGGCAGGTGCATTTCAGCATCGGGCAGTTCTTTTAACATGGCGAGGACAAGGACTTATTTCGGCCGGACAGCGTTAATCGCAAGCGGGGTATTACTGCTCGTCGTAATAGGGCTCGTGCTGTATTCGCGCACCGAAGGATTTCGCGATCGCTTGCGCGATGAATTAGTAGCCGCCTTGAGCGAGAACGTCCAGGGCCAAATCGGCCTGGGAAGCGTGCAAGGGTCGATATGGACCAACCTGGTCCTTTCGGATCTCACCCTGCGATACCAAGGGGAAGTAGTCCTGGCGGTGCCGCGCATCACCGCGAGCTACCGGCTGCTATCCTTGCTCAGGGGCCGTGTAGAGGTCGACTCTTTGCGGATCGTCGGGGTTGTGGTGACGGCTAAGCAAGATGCACAAGGTCATTGGAACCTGGTAGAGGCGCTGTCTCCAAGAAAACCGGAGGCCGAAGAAGGCGCAGGGTTACCGCTGACGGTAGCCCTCGATGCGGTAGTGTTGCGCGGGCGTCGTATCGATCTCCGACTGCCGGGTGGCCAAAGTTATCATTTAACGGATACAGAGCTGGATGCCCATGTCGTGCTCGACCCCGCGGGCGTCGCGGCCGAGGTCAGTCGGCTGGCAACACGGCTGACGGCATCGGGAATGCCTCCCGTTCAAATGGAGGCCGCGCTTGCTTACCAAGACGCCACCGCGCCTGCCACCGCGCGGGTCCAGCATTTGGTCCTCTCCACGCCGCTGTCTAGCCTACGCTTTGCAGGCGAGCTCCGCGACCTAAAGGCTCCCCACGTTGAGGCGAGGATGTCGATCGATAAGTTGGCCGCGGCAGACGTCCGCAAGTTCGTTCCGGATCCGGGGCTCAAGTCGGATGTGACAGGTAGCCTAGTGGTGCGCGGTCCCCTCTCTCACCTGCAAGCGTCACTCGAGCTCGCAGCCGCCCAATCACGCATCACGGGCGAGCTGCGGGCCGATAGGAGCGGAGCTCGACCGCGATACGCGGCCACGGCCCGCCTGGTGCGGCTCGATCTAGCCGATCTCCTCGGGTTAGAAGACTTGGCCGGGGTTGTGGATGGCACGCTGTCGGCGCGCGGATCAGGCGCGTCATTGGACCAACTTTCGGCACAAGCCGAGCTAAAAGGCCGCGGATTGCGAGTAGGCGATTGGCAGATCGGTACGGCCGCCACAGACACGCGCCTGGACCGCGGTAGCGCTACGCTCAAAGGGGAGGTGAGGGGAGAATCGGGTAAGGCGACCTGGCAAGGAGAGGTCCGCTTGGGAGAAACGCCCCATTATCGGCTCGACCTATCGGCCGAGCACTTAGACATCAAGAAGCTTGCGGCAGGAGGAGAGCCGATCGAAAGTGACCTTAACCTGAAGGCCACGATAAGCGGGGAGGGCCTGGCCCTCGCGGACATGAACACCAGGGCCAAGGTCGATCTACTCCCATCCCGCGTGGGGCCTGTTCAGGTCCGAAGCGGACGGCTCGATGCACAGCTTGCAAACCAGCGTGTTCGGATCGACCAGGGGCGGCTCCTCGCCAAGGGCACCAACATAGCCATCAGCGGACAGGTAGCCACGAAGGCGGATGCGCCCGGAGCACTGTCTTACACGGTGCAGATGGATGATATCGGGCCGTGGCTCGCTCTTGCCGGCCGACAAGGGTCTGGAAGGCTGGAGCTTAGGGGAAAAGCGAAAGGCGCGATCGGCGACTTGGCGGCACAGGGTGAGCTGAAGGCAGCCGCCTTGCGCCTGCCGGACTTTTCTTTAAAGAGCGGGGCCCTCGACTTCGACATCCGTGGAATCGGAAGGCCGCAGCCGCGGGGCACCGCAACGGCCCGCCTGGCCGGGCTAAAGGCCGCAAATGTTGGTCTCAGGACACTCGATGCCAATGTCACCTTGCCGCCCGCGAAAACCCTATTCGCTCAGATCGCAGTAAAGGCGCAGGACACTGAGGCGCGTGCCCACCGGTTGCGCTTGGACGTCCGATCGCTAGTCGACCGACTCGCCGTAGGCCTCAAGGAGCTTCGGCTGGCGTTGCCCGGGGGCGCTTGGCAACTCGCACAGCCGGCCGACGTTGCTAAAAAGGGAGATGACATCACCATCGACAACTTTCTGCTTGTCAATGGAGACCAGCGCTTGCTCGCTAGAGGCACGTTCTCGCTATCGGGTGGCCAAGACCTCAGGCTGCAGATCGATCGATTCGAACTCGCCAGTTTGCAAGCGCTATTAGAGCAGCCTCGATTGGCAGGGCGTCTAGATGTACGGGCAGACATCGGTGGGACGGCTGCGGCCCCGCGGATAGCCGCCACCGGGAATATAGCTAAACTAACGGTAGGCGATCAGGCCTTGGCTGGCGTTTCGACTCGCCTCACCTATGGCGAGCGCCGAGCGACGTTGGACATGGTCGTGAAGCAGGACGCAGCACACGCGCTTACCGCGACGGGCAGCCTGCCGGTGACCGTAGCTTGGGCAGGCGGCTTTAAGGCGGAGGCTCACGGCGACCTGGACGCTAGCATACGTTCCACCGGTCTGGACCTGGCCGTGCTCAATGCGCTGGCGGACCAGGGCATACGCGACGTGGAAGGGAAGCTGGTCCTGGACCTGCGGCTGCAGGGTCCGGTGTCACGCCCGCAGCCCTCGGGTCGCTTTGGACTGCGCGAGGGTAAGGCCACGGTAGAGGCAACCGGCTTGACTTATGCCGATGTAACGCTGCTCGGAACGATGAGTCCGGATCAGATACGGATCGAGCAGGTCTCGGCTCAGTCACGCCAAGGCCAGATCCAAGGCCGCGGGCGGGTAGACATTTCCGGCTACCGGCCGCAGCGAGTCGAGCTTTCGCTAACCGCAACGCGTTGGCCGGCGATCTGGACGCGCCAGTACAAGGCCGAGATCGACTTGCAGGTGGATGCCCAAGGGCCGCTTAGCTCACCCAGTGTGACTGGCCAGGCGGAGGTGCTCCATGCGCGCCTGCGTCCGGATCTCACGATCCTCCAGGACAAGCCGATCACGCCCCGGGATGAGACGATCGTCGTAGTCCAAGCCGAGGATCGGGTCAAACCGGAGCCGCAACAGCAAGCGCAGGAACCAGGGCTTGGCGAAAGCCCGATATACGAGGCGCTAGCGCTGGATTTCGTCCTGCGCTTGGGCCGTGACACGCAGGTGAGGCATCCCGATGCGAGACTAGAACTGACGGGTGATGTCCGAGCCAGAAAGCCAAAGGGCGGCCCGCTTTCCTTGGTAGGCGGCATCGAAGTCGAGAAGGGTTGGGCCGGGTTCAAAGGCCGCCGTTTTACTATGGAACGTGGCCGGGTCATGTTTACGGGTGGCCGAGAGATCGATCCATTGCTAGACATCGTGGCGGCACATCAAGCGTCCGAGTATCTGGTCAAGGTGGTTGTCGCAGGCAGCGCAGAGAAGCCGACACTGGACCTGGAGAGCGAGCCGCCGCTAGACCAAGCCGATATTCTGGCCGTGCTCCTCTTTGGCAAGCCCGCGAGTGAGCTGGAGCGGGGCGAGAAGCTGGACTTGCAACGCCAAGCCGTGTCGCTGGCCGGCAGCTACGCGGCGTCGGCGATCGGACAGTCTGTCTCAGACGCATTGGGACTCGAAGCACTGGGTGTGGAGATGGACTTCTCGGGCGGGCAAGTTGGCCTCGAGCGTTATCTGACGCCCAAGACTCGGATCTCGATATCCCAGGACCTGGTCGGAAGAAAGGGGCAGGAAGTATCCATACACTATGATCTGGCTCCGGGCTGGGAACTCGGCACCGTGACCAGCTCCTCGGGCTCCAGCGGGGCAGATATCATCTGGAATAAGCGATATTAATCGCTGATATGGATCGCCACGAGCCCGCTCCATCGATCAAGGACGAGGTCGTGCGTGAGGCCCGCGCTTTAATAACCTTGCGCCTGGTCGTAGCGGACTACACGCTCAAGGTCGGTTTTGAAGGTCACAAGATCGAATCGGAGATAGGCACGCCAGGGCGAATACCATTAAAGCGTTGACTCGTCCCCGAGGATTAATCTGGTGTGCGTTTTCGGTAAAAACTTCCCATGCTCACCGGCAGTTATTACCGGCGCGCGCTGCCTCAGAAAAGCTCATTAACGATGCGGCGAGCATTTAAGCCCTTGAAACCAAGTTTTTACATCAATGCGAGGTGCTTGGCACTTGGGTTGCTCAAGTGTGCGTATGCTATGCGCGACAAGCCGAGGGTTGAGATATGTTGAATACTGATCCTATCGCGGCCACCGAGGAACAGAGATCCCAGCTTAGCCTCTTCGGAAGTTGGACGATTGATGCGTTGGTGTTGGGCGGGACGCTTGGGTTGGCGTTTCTCGGCGTGGCCATCACCTATGTCAATAAGGACTTGAGCTACCTGTATTGGCTCACGATGGTTCCTGTGTTTGCCACCCTTTGTTTCGTTGCTCAGTTGTCGCGTCGCGCGGGCGCCGAGGTCAAATGGCCGAGGTTATTGCTCACCGAGGTACTGCACTGGGGCGGGCTTCTGCTCGCTGTGGAGTTGGCTTACACGCTGCTCAGCGCCGGCAATATCCCGCGCGCCACCACCGGCATGGTAACCCTGCTGCTGTTTGCGCTCGTGACCTTTCTTTATGGAGTACACCTGGATCGGCGATTCCTGGGCGTAGGGGTGTTTCTCGGTCTCAGCTACGTGGTCATGAGCTATCTGGCGGCATACATCTGGATCTTGCTGCTCATCGCCGCACTCATGGTAACGGTTGCGATCTTCATGGTGAAGCGGCTCTATTCGCAGCGGGCCGCGACCGCTCCGGTGACCCGCGACGTTCCAGTCACTCCACCAAGCCTTACCGATACGAGGGAGTAAACTCGGGGGTGTAAGTGTATGACGACGACAGCATTTACAGGGCGGATGGATCTGGCGTCAATCTGCGCCATGTTGGTCGCTGATGGCCAAGTAGCAATGCGCAGCTGCAATGAGCTACAAAAAACTGTCCGATCTCCCTAGTTCTCTCCGGCACGAGTTTCCTCGACGCGCGCAAGAGATCTACCGGGCTGCCTATAATCGCGTTTACGAGGTTTGCATGGCCTCGGAAGATCTCCACGACGATCAAGCGATAGCAGAGACTGCCCATAAGGCGGCTCTATTAGCGGTCGAGATGGAATATGAGAAGGATGAGCAAGGCGGCTGGCGGCGAGCGCCGATAAGCGAAGACATGGACAAGGAAAAAATCCCCCCAAGCTAGTAGATCGTTTCTCGCATTCATTACGTATTGGAAGTCTTGAATATCGCCTCGGAACGCTATTGGCCGTCATCCCGGCGCAAGCCGGGATCCAGGTTTTACAGAGCATTCTGGATGCCAGCTTCCGCCGGCATGAGTGCGTCCGCGAGGACGTTTTGTTAACAAGGTGAAAGTCCATGTCATATGAAATCGCGACATATGTAGCCGAAGGTAACTGCGTCGCCGTGAGGCGGGGTGGGGAGCAACCGGAGGCAAAAGAACAGCCCGTAGGATAACGAACCCGATTCGGCGGTATGACGCGGCGAGCCTGCTCATGCATGGTGAAGCCTGGAACTTGCCGGACGCGCTGAGCCCTGCGTGTGCCAGACCACGCCCACGCGGCGGTCGCCCGGTTTGCCTCCAGGCTTGCCGCCTGCCTCGTAGCGGCCACGGTCCTGGGCCACCTGATCCTCGCGTGCAAGCTCGGCCGCCCGCAGGGTCTCACCCACTGCCACTCGAACCGCGTGAAACTGGTGGTAGCCAGCCATCTTCTTGACGATGTGGCTGCCGCCATCGTCCTCGAAGACGATGAAATCGCGTACGAGGTCGAGGAAGCGTGCCGGTGCGAACACGCCCTCGATCACCACCTGAAGTTCCGGCAGGTGCGGGTCGGCCAGGGGCTCGCCCGCGATGGTGCGCCAGGGCTTGAACCACTCGCGCCCGGCGGTGAGCGTACCAGCGCGTGCCTCCACGCCGTCGGAGATGACGAGCAAGGCATTCATCGCGAACAGCGATGCGATCTCGTTCTTGTAGGTCTGGAGTTGCTGGAACGCAGTCCACAGCGTGGCGTTCTCGTCCGCCGCGTTCTTGAGCTCGATGACCGCCAGCGGCAGGCCGTTGAGGAACAGCGTCACGTCCGGCCGGCGGCTGCGCTTGTTTTCCGCCACCGTAAACTGGCTGACCGCCAGCCAGTCGTTGTCCGTGGGATCGTCGAAATCGATCGCCCGCGCCTGGGCGCCGCGGATCTCGCCCTCGGCGGTGCGGTACTCGACCGTCACCCCATCGACCAGAAGCCGATGTAGAGTGCGATTACGCGCGACCAACTCAGCACCCTCGGGCCGCGTCAGCCTGCGGAAGGCATCCTCCAGCGCCTCGGCGGGCAGTCCAGGATTGAGCCGCGCCAGCGCGTCGCGCAATCGCCGCTCCAGCACCACCTGGCCGTAGTCCCCGCGTTCCGCGGCTGGCTCTCCGGGCGCGATCTGCGCGCCGTTGCGGACCGTCCAACCGATGCTCTCGAACCAGGCGAGGGCGGCCTGTTCGACGACGGATTCGGTGAAAGCAGAGGCGCTCACGCCGCGAAATCCTGTCGCACCTGATCGCGCCCCGACCACAAGACCGGCCGGACCTCATAGCTGCGCATGGCGTCAAGTACGCTCTCCGAGATCGCGTGTTCGGAGTCGTTCAAGATCGCGTAGGCACGGGATTCGGGAGGACGAACTTCCTTGGTGTCGATCCATGAGAACGCCATCGCCTGAGCGGTGTCGCGGTTGGGACGGCTAATGGCCCTCACGATGCGCTCCGGCTGGACTCTCGATTTGGGGATCACGAAGTCGAAGAGGTGGTCGTATCCGCTCTTCCCAGTGAACTTTACCTTGGGGGTATAGCGGATGTCGGACAGATCGAGCCAGGAAACGACGTCTTCGTAAAAGAGGCTCGCAACTACGGGCGATGCCAAGTAGAAGAGATCATTGACGGCGAGCATGGCCTGCACGAGATTGTGTTTCCGGAGGGCGAAGTTATCCGGCGACGTGTGCACTTCGAGTGTCTGGTCGTTGACCTGCACGCCGAACCCGTTCAGCATCATCTTCAGCAGGCCCTGCCGTTTCGCGCTGTCGATTTTGCAGCCGGACAGCTCAAGGTCCTGGAGAACGTAGCCGTCGTCGCTGAGCACGAAGCCCCCGTCGCGACGCTTGGCGTAGATCTGGATATGGTCGTTGTGACGATCCACGTACGGCGTCGTGATCTCGACCCAGTCGTTGATCTGACGGAGGGTGGTCTTGTCGCGCAGCCACGCCCAGTACTGATCCAGAAGACTCTGCACTTCGTTGATCATGTGAACAACCCTCGCTGGATCGCCGGTGGTTCGACTACGTTGCAGTACCGCATGAAGTCGTCGAGTGTCTGCCACGGGTTTCCCACGTTGGAGAACCGGTCGCTCGGCACCGGAACGGCCCACTTGTCACCATATCCCTCGCGGTACAGGTGGAGGTGCGGCGAGCCGATTTCCTCGCCGTCCGGGTTTCGATGCGGCGAACCGCCGAAGTCGAGCCGCACGAGAACGACCACCTGCCGGCCCCGGTTCTGATAGGTGCCCTTGGCGAGGTCTATCCGCCCTCTCCGCAGGTCGAGCACGAATAGCTCCCGGCGGTCGGCAGAGGCCAATGGAATCGAGATAGCTCCTCCGAGGTCAGGGTAGTTCCAGTGTGTGTTGTCCACCCGGGTGCTTGGCCATCGCGAAGAGGGCGTCCGCCTCGTGCTGCGTGAGGTTGAGCTCTGCCATCAGGTTTCCCTTACAGCTACGCGCCCCGCATCCTTCACCCGCAGCTCGCCAGTGATGAGCTTGGGCAGTAGCGTGTCGCGCAGGGCGGCAAGGGTGCAGGATTCATGGATGGACGCGATGATGCGTTCCACTGCTGGCCGAATCTGCGTCGTGAACGCCTGTGCGACGCTCTCCGGAGGGATCACCACCGGATAGCGTGCCATCTCGCTCCAGCTTGTGCGCGGCATCTTCGTGCCAGTTGAGCCTGCGTTCGTGTAGTCCACAAAGGCCGTGCTTGAAACGTGACCCAGCATGAAGCCGAACCACGCTTCCTCGCGGGAGGTCACCACAACGATGTCGGTCGAGCACACACTATCCACTGGAGCGACGCCGACCTTGTGAAAGTAGGGGCGGAGCTTCCCAAAGAGGATCTCGCCTCGCTTGAACTCGAACTTGTTGCTCTCAAGACCGTTGGCGACGCCCCACTCCGAAAGGGCGATGCAGCGCTTCGGTATGTGCTCCAGCGCGATGTACGGTGTGGCTGCGTCTATCTTATCCGGCTGAACTCCACGGCGGGGATGCTTCGCCACATCGCCGAGAGTCCCCATGTCCCACCCCGCCGGAATCTCTCCCAGCTCGGAGTCCTGGAAGCGGTCGGGAAAGAGATCGGCGATGTGGGGCGGCAATTCGTAGGGTGGGTTAGCGGCGTAGTCGCGTAACCCACCATCGGCCTTGTCCGGTGGGTTACGCCCTGACGGGCTAAGCCACCCTACATTTTTTGGTTGCTTGGCGCGGACGGGGTCGAAGTCCACGAACCACGACTTGAAGAGCGCCCGCGCCATCGCCTCCAGCGTCTCGCTCATCCGTTGGTTCAGCTCGATTTTGTCGTCCAGCGTGCCGAGGATGTGGGCGATGGCGCGTTGTTCACCGACGTCCGGCGGAATGCGCACGTCGGCTTGATGAAGGTGATTGCGGTTCAGACCCGACACAGCGGCCTTGTCTGAGTACGCGAGGAAATCCAGCCCGCGTAGGAAGTAGCTGACAAACCGCGGATCGTTGCCCTTGAAGTCGCGGACGTAGAGCGTCGTGTTGAGCGGCCAGAAATCCTCCTTGACGTAGAACACCTGGCCCAGCGTGCCATATCGGCCGGTCACGACGCCTGGTCCTTTGACCATCGCTACCGAGTGATAGGCAGTCACACCTGACGAGGAAACAAGCGGCACACTGCCGGGAATCCGGTCCCGTTGAGGAAGATCATAACCACGCTTCAACTCGATGACGTCCCCGAGCGCGGCTTCCCGCCACTCACCCCCCATACCCGATTCCGTTCTTTTTCCCTCCTGCAACACCACCTTGTCCCGTTCGATGATTTGGCGAAACGACTCACTGATGGTCGCCCAGTCCACGACGTCTACCTTGAACGGCAGGTCGGATCCGGAAAAGTCGCTGCTCAGCGCCGCGCTGACAGATAGGCTCAATGGTGTTTCCCCGATGACGGCGAGGTCCAGATCAGAGTATTCCTTGTCGTTCCATTTAGCGCGGGAGCCGAAGGCCCATACTTCGCGATCGGGCACATGGCGTCGAAGGATGTCGGCGACGATGACCCAGTGATCGGGCCGGATGTCGATCAGCGGGTCAGGCATTGCGCGCTTCGAGCGTTTTTAACAGCGCCCTGGCATCGCCGAGAAATGCGAGGGTTCCGCGATAAACCTGCATGGCCTTTTTGTGGTCGTAGGCGTGGGAGGTGATGTTGCGCAGTGCGCGATAATCGAACCAATCTTCTACATCGGCAATTAGGCCGCGCTCAGCGGCGGTACGAAGCAGCTCGCGATAATCCGCGAAGTCGGCGTCCGTTGGAGTGGCCGCATCCAGCTCGATACGCCGACGAATCATCTTGACGCTGAGCTCGTATACAAACTCGAAGTTTTGAATCACGCCGGCGATCAACGTGTTCTGTACCGCCTTGGGTTGCGCGTCGAACCACTTTTCGTCGCTCACCACGGCAATGCTCTCTTCAAGAGAATTGGTCGCATTGACGAGCGGGTTAAGGTCCAGTTTCATTGCTTGTCCTAGAATCACGCCGCAACCTGTTGCCATTGAGTAACCTGCACCACGGTATTTTTGCGACGCGCGTCCTCAGTGATGTTTTCCAGCTTCGCCGCCACGGGGTCGTCGATCCACGCATCGCCGCACTTCGTACAGACGAACGCAGGGACCTCTCTGACCACGACGACACCGAATTTCAGATCAACGGCGAAGGTTGTGGTGCCTGGTTGCTTTTCGCCGCCGCAAAGAGGGCAACGCCCAAGGTTTTCGCTCATGACTTTTTCCTCCTGGTCCGGAAATCCGATTCGAAATGTTCAAGGTCGGGACGATATGCGGTGATGACATGACATATTCGGGCGGCGGGATCAGCGGCGGCCACCACGTGCACCGGCTCCGCCTCGACGTACAAGACGAGGCAACTCGGGTATGGACGATCCGTCGGGTAGACCTCGATCACCTCACCGTTCATGATAGCGCGCACGACTTCGGCGCGGGAAACCCCGCGCTCCAGAAACCGCTCCAACGCATGCTGATGCCATTGAACGCGTCCCTGCGCCGCGGCGTCCCGTAGCACCCCGATGTCAAAATCATCCGCCACACCCTAGCTCCTGCAGGTTGGTGGTGATGGCGGCATCGAGTTTCGCGGCCTCAGCCTGCTGCTCGCGCAGTTGCGCCACCAGCCGCTTCATCTTTTCATCGAACGGCTCGTCGTCGTCTTCCTGCGCCTCGGCGCCGACGTAGCGACCCGGCGTGAGGATGTGGCTGTGCTTGCGGACCTCCTCGAACGTGGCGGATTTGCAAAAACCGGGAATGTCTTGGTATTCACCCCCACCCTCGCCCTCCCCCGTCGAGGGGGAGGGGATGTTCTCTTTCTCTCTCGCGAGGGGAGAGGGAGAAATAGCCTCACCCCGCCAGGCGTGGTAGGTGCGGGCAATGCGCGCGATGTGCTCGTCGGTCAGCTCGCGGTGGGTGCGGTCCACCATGCGGCCGAGCTTGCGGGCGTCGATGAAGAGCACGTGCCCGCGGCGGTCCGCGATTTCACCCCCACCCTTACCCTCCCCCTTCAAGGGGGAGGGGACTTTTCGTTTGTCGCGGCGAAGGAACCACAGGCACGCAGGGATCTGCGTCGAGTAGAAGAGCTGGCCCGGAAGCGCCACCATGCAGTCCACGAGGTCGGCCTCGATCAGGCTTCGGCGGATCTCCCGCTCGCCGGACTGGTTCGATGACATGGAGCCGTTGGCGAGCACGAAGCCGGCCACGCCCGCGGGAGCCAGGTGGTGTACGATGTGCTGCACCCAGGCGAAGTTGGCGTTGCCAGCCGGCGGCACGCCGTATTGCCAACGCTTGTCATCGCGTAGGCGCTCGCCCCCCCAGTCGGAGATGTTGAAGGGCGGATTGGCGAGGATGAAGTCGGCCTTGAGGTCCGGGTGGCGGTCGTTGTGGAAGGTGTCGCCGTGCGCGATCTGACCGTCGATGCCGCGGATGGCGAGGTTCATCTTCGCCAGCCGCCAGGTGGTGTAGTTCGACTCCTGGCCGTAGATCGAGATGTCGGCCTTGGCCTTGCCGCCGTTGCGACCGTTTCCATTGCCAGTTGCGTGCGCCCGGATGAACTCGACCGACTGCACGAACATGCCCGAGGAGCCACAGCAAGGGTCGTAGACGCGGCCCTTGTAGGGCTCGATCATCTCGACGAGCAAGTTGACGACGCTGTGCGGCGTCAGGAACTCGCCGCCTTTGCGGCCCTCGGCGAGCGCGAACCTCTCCAGGAAGTACTCATAGACGCGGCCGAGCAGATCAAACGCACTGCGTTTGATCTGCTCCTCACCCGGCCTTCGGCCACCCTCTCCCAGTGGGAGAGGGGCTGGGGGTGAGGGTTCACGCAAGTCAATGTTGCTGATGAGGTCGATGAGGCTTCCCAGCCGCTCCTTGTCGAGCGCGGGGCGGGCATAATCCTTGGGCAGCACCCCCTTGAGCGCCGGGTTGTCGCGCGCGATGCCGGTCATGGCATCGTCCACGAGCCGCCCGATCGTGGGCTGCTTGGCTGCGTTCTTTAGGTGCGCCCAGCGCGCCTCGGGCGGCACCCAGAAGATGTTGAGCGCCCGGTATTCGTCGGGATCCTCGGGGTCGGCGCCTCGGGCCTTCTCCGCTTCGAGCTTCGCGTGTTGCTCATCGAAGGCATCCGAGATGTACTTCAGGAAGATGAGACCAAGCACGACGTGCTTGTACTCGGCGGCATCCATGCTGCCGCGCAGCGCGTCGGCCATCTGCCAGAGCCGGGATTCGTAGCCGACGGTGGCGGCGGTGTTATTCGCTGAGGTTGAATTGCTCTTCATCTTCGGCACCTCGAAAGCGCCTACCGGGGCGGACTTGAGGGACACCGCAAAGGGTACGATATGCTCTAGTGTGACCGGCCCGCGCTGGGACGTTAATGTTACGCAATGAGCCGTCCTATTGCGACACGTCCTGCGCGGGAAGTCGGCCTAAGGAACAGGACACCGGGGTCTTTTGGTACCCGCCGCCAGCGACATCGATCGGCAAGCTGGCTGGCGTCGGGCCGTGACCGCTCTTGGGCCTCGAGCTCCCCAGCGGTGCCGCGTCCATCAACAGGATATATTCTCAGCCATGCAGGGAAAAAAATCCCAGCAAGTACTGGCAGATGCCGGGTCTTCTGGAACGCTCCGGACGTTGCCGGACGTGGATGTCGCTTTAAACCTTGAAGCGGAAACGTATGACATCGCCGTCACGAAGGACGTATTCCTTGCCTTCCAGACGCCACTTACCGGCTTCCTTCGCCCCATTCTCGCCGCGGTAGGTCAGAAAATCGTCATAGCCGATGACCTCGGCGCGGATAAACCCGCGCTCGAAGTCCGTGTGAATGACCCCGGCCGCCTGGAGCGCCGTCGCTCCCACCGGAATCGTCCAGGCGCGTGCTTCTTTCGGGCTAGCGGTAAAATAGGTGTGCAAGCCCAGCAACGCGTAGCCGGCGCGGATCAGTCGATTGAGGCCGGGTTCCTCGAGGCCGAGCGCCGTCAAGTACTCGCGGCGTTCGCCCTCGCTCAAGCACACGAGCTCCGCCTCTAAGGCGGCGCAAACGACGAGACTGGCCGCACCTTCACGCGCGGCGTACTCTGCGAGATCCTCCGTCCAGCGATTTCCGCGAAGCTCCGCCTCCTTGACGTTGGCGATATAAATCGTGGGCTTCATCGTTAACAGCTGCAGATCGCGCAAAAGCGCGCGTTCTTGGGAGGTGAAACCCGCCGACCGCAGCGCTAGACCCGAATCGAGGCGAGTGCGCGCGGTCTCGAAAACCTCCCTCGCGGCCCAGGCTTCCTGGTCGCCGATCGTGGTGCGCTTGACGGCGCGCTCCAAGGCGCGCTCGACCGTCTCGAGGTCCGCGAGGCAGATCTCGGTATGGATGGTCTCGATGTCGGACAGAGGATCGACGTGACCTGCCACATGCACCACAGTATCGTCCTTGAAGCAGCGCACGACCTGGGCCATGGCTTGTGTTTCGCGGATATGGGCCAGGAACTGGTTGCCCAAGCCCCCGCCCTTGGAAGCCCCGGCCACCAGGCCCGCGATATCGACAAATTCCAGTTGGGCCGGAACGATTTTTTGCGGCTTGACGATGTCCGCGAGCGCCGTTAAGCGAGGGTCGGGTACGGCGACCAGACCGATGTTCGGGTCGATGGTGCAGAAAGGATAATTTTCCGCCGCGATCGAGGCTTTAGTGAGCGCATTAAACAGCGTGGACTTACCGACATTCGGAAGACCCACGATTCCGCATTTAAACCCCATCAGGAAAGGGGCGAAGCTTAGAGCTTGTCACCGCGCTGATGCAGACGATTCATTGCCCCCGGGAGATCGCCGCTGACGATCCGAGGCAGCAGCTCGAGGGCCGTGTCGAGCGCCGATCCGATCGCTTCCCGATCGGCGCTCGAGGGGCGGCTCAAGAGAAAAGGCGTGACCAGCTCGCGCGCTCCCGGGTGTCCAACTCCTACGCGCAGGCGAATAAAACCGGGATCGGGCAGGCAGGCCAAAATATCCCGCAGGCCATTGTGCCCGCCGTGACCCCCGCCGCATTTCAAGCGCACCGTTCCGGGGGGGAGATCCAACTCATCGTAGGCCACCAATACCGATGCCGCCGGCATTCGATAATAGTGCGTGAACGCGGCGACGCTGCGCCCGCTATGGTTCATGAACGCCATGGGCTTCAGCAACCAACACTCACGGCCCGCGAGACGGACCCGGGTGATGTGGCCAAAAAAATGCCTTTGTTCCTGAAATTCGGCGTTGCACGAGCGCGCGATCCGATCCAGCAGCCAGAAACCGATATTGTGACGCGTCTCCGCGTACTCGGGGCCCGGGTTGCCAAGACCGACGATGAGATCGATCCCCGCGTGGTCCGACACGTCCGAGCCAGATCAAGCGCTCGGTTTCGGTTCGGCCGCCGCTTCGGCGGCAGGCTCCTCCGCGCTCGCCGCCAGAGCCTCAGCCTCGCCTTCGGGCGCGACCACCCGCGGGATATGCACCGAGACCACGGGCTGGGCCGGATCGCCTCCATGCAGGAGCCCGGCGGCCTCGACACCGGCGGGCAGGCTCAGGTCCGAGAGGTGCAATGTCGTACCGACCGGTATGTCCGCAAGATCAACAGCGATAAATTCCGGCAGGTCTTTCGGCAAGCACACGACTTCGACCTCGGTCATCAAGTGGCTGATGACGCCGCCGCTTTGTTTAACGCCGACACACTTGTCCGCGTTAACGAAGTGAATCGGCACCCGCATCGTGAGCTTCTCATGCTCGCTCACGCGCAGCAGATCGACATGCATGATGCGAGGCTTAAAGGGATGCCGTTGCAGATCCTTGAGCACCACTTTCTCCGTCGCATCGTTCAGGTTCACGCTCAGAATATGCGAATAGAACGCTTCCTGCGCCAGATGTTTTTCCATCTCCTCGTGACTCAACTGCAGCATCACCGGGTCTTTACCGGCGCCATATAGGATGGCCGGGATCTTGCCCGCGCGGCGCAGGCGGCGGCTCGCACCTTTCCCGGCGCCGGCACGGCTTTCAGCGCTGATTTCGAACTGGTTCACTTTGATTTCCCCTTTCGTTTGCGTTTTTCGCGGCTGGCCATGCGCCCCTGCGACCGGGAAGGTTTGGCCATCAATCCATAAACATCGAGCTCAAGGACTCTCCCGAGGCGATCCGGCGTATGCTCTCTCCGAGCAGCCCAGCGACACTGAGCTGGCGGATCCGCGGGCATGCGGCCGCCACGGGTGCAAGCGGTATGGTGTCGGTCACCACCAGCTCATCCAATGCGGAAGACTGAATACGCTCGACGGCATTGCCCGAAAGCACCGGATGCGTGCAGTAGGCTAAAACCCGTGTGGCGCCGTGGTCCTTAAGCGCTTTGGCGGCCTCGCACAGGGTTCCGGCGGTATCCACCAAGTCATCGATCATGACACAGGTCCGGCTCTCGACATCGCCGATAATATTCATGACCCGGGCTTCGTTGGGGTTGGGACGGCGCTTGTCGATGATCGCGAGATCCGCATCATCGAGCCGCTTGGCCAGTGCTCTCGCTCTGACAACGCCGCCGACATCGGGGGAGACCACCATTACGCTCGGGTATTCGTGTTTCCACACATCGCCGAGCAGCACCGGCGAGGCGTAGATGTTGTCGAGCGGGATATCGAAAAATCCTTGGATCTGCTCAGCGTGGAGATCGACCGTCATGACCCGATCGGTCCCCACGCTCGCAATCATATTGGCGATCATCTTCGCGGTGATCGGCACGCGCGCAAAACGCGGGCGCCGGTCCTGGCGTGAATAGCCCATATAGGGCATGACCGCGGTAATGCGAAACGCCGAAGCCCGCCGGATGGCGTCGGCCATCACCAAGAGTTCGAGCAAGTGATCATTGGTCGGGGCGCAGGTAGGCTGTAGTACGAAGACATCGCGCCCGCGCACGTTCTCCGTGATCTCGACCATCACCTCGCCATCGCTGAAACGGCCCACCGTCGCTTTCCCCAAGGGGATCTGCAGATGGTTGGCCACGGCCTGCGCCAAAGCAGGGTTGGCATTGCCCGTAAACAGCATTACCGAATCAAACGACATGCCTGCGTCACCTAAAACATGGCTGGGGTGCCAGGATTCGAACCTGGGAATGCGGGGATCAAAACCCCGTGCCTTACCGCTTGGCTACACCCCAATTGCAGCTACTCGATGCGAGCCCCGCGCGTGCTCTCTAGCGAGCCGATCCAACAACGGGGAGCGGTTTAACCCTCTGGCCACAAACCCTTGCCAATCGTGAGGCAAGGCCCGAATCACATCGCGCGCTTGGGCTTCCGCACTAAAGTGAGCGAATACGCAGGCGCCGGTTCCTGTTAGCCGGGCGTCGCCCCATTGGTTAAGCCAGTCCAAGGCCTTTGCCACTTCCGGGTAACGCGCCCGCACCACGGGTTCGCAGTCGTTGCGGCCACCCGAGTTGAAGAAATCGGCGATTGTGATGGCAGTCGAATCCCGTGTCAATTCCCGATCGGCGAACACTGCTTCGGTCGATACCATGCAGGGAGGTTGGATGATCAAAAACCAGGGCTCATCGAGCGATAGCGTCGTCAGCTTTTCTCCGACGCCTTCCGCCCACGCCGCCTGGCCATGGATAAAGATGGGAATATCGGCGCCGAGTTGTACTCCTAATTCGATCAGGCGCTCGGTGGGCAATCCAAGTCCCCATAATTGGTTTAAGGCGACGAGGGTGGTTGCCGCATCGGAGCTCCCTCCGCCGAGTCCGGCGCCGATCGGCAAACGCTTTTTTACCCTGAGGTCGGCGCCGAAGCGGGTACCGGTGGCCGCCTGTAGAGCGCGCGCGGACTTGACCACCAAGTCATCGTCGGCAGGCACGCCGGGAACCTCCGACAGACGTCGGATCCGGCCGTCCTCGCGCGGATGGATCTCGACGCTATCGCCCCAATCCAGGAATTGAAATACGGTTTGCAACTCGTGATAGCCGTCCCCGCGCTTCCCAGTAACGTGGAGAAAAAGATTGAGCTTTGCTGGTGCGGGCCAGGGTGTGGCGAGCATTTTTTAACCCATCTCCCAGCTTTGCACGACCATCCGTACCTTGAGCTCATCGCTGTGCAAGAAGAGCTTGAGCGGGAGATCGAGCTTCCCGCTGTGGCCATAGCTCAGAACACTGATGCGCCACCCAGACTGCTCTAGATCGATCATGCGACCCAAGGGATCCAATTGAAGCCGGGATACCGGCGCCTCGGGATCGGGGATCCCGCGCACCCAGTAATGCAGACCCGCCACCGGCAGGGTCCACCCGAGCTGCTCCGAGAGCAGGGTCTCGGCATCGCGGGCCGTTAACGATTTATTGTCCGGCGTACGCATGACGACGCCACTCGCATCGCCATCCAGACCGTAGGTTCCTTGTCCCAGCGGGGCCGCGATTCGCAGCGAGAAACCTTCACCCGCCTGCCGCCACTGCAAACCCGCCTGCCAACCGTCCCGGGGTGTTTGCACCGCGACGCGCCCATGGAGCGACCAGCGCCGCAAGGCATCGATCTCGCCGCGGTGGCGTTGCCAAGCCTGGTCGATGGCCGCGTTCCCCCCCAAGTGGTAGACGGGCATCTGCGCGCATGCGGTGAGCATGAGCAGCCCAAGCGCGGCATGCCTTGCTTTCACTGCTTGAGCCGTCTCATCACTTTGAGTAGATTCGGGTCCCCCGGCGCTACCCGCAGCGCGCTGTCCCAAACCCGCCGCGCCTCGGCTCTGTCGCCCTTCACCCACAAGATCTCCCCGAGATGCGCCGCGACCTCCGGGTCATTGCGGATCTGGAGCGCGCGTCGAAGATAGCTTTCCGCCTCATCCAAGCGCCCTAAACGGTAAAGCACCCACCCCATGCTATCGAGGACAAAAAAATCATTCGGCGTCAATTCCAGCGCTCGTTTAATGAGCGCATAAGCCTCTTGGTAACGGGTGGTGCGATCGGCGAGAGAATAACCGAGCGCGTTGAGGGCTTGGGCGTTCTTGGGTTCGCGCGCCAAAATGTGCTTCAGATCGCGCTCCAGGAGATCGATGCGGCCGATCTTGTCCGCGAGCATCGCCCGGGTATAGAGCAGTTCCGAATCATAGCCCCCGGCCAGCGCTTGGTCATAAAGCTTCATGGCCTCCGTGTACCGGTTTTGGTGGGTTAGTATTTCGCCCGCGATCCGGATTGCCTTGATCTTCTGCTGCTCGTTCGAGGGTTTGATCGTCGCCAGATGGCGCTCGGCGTCCTTCACCTTACCGTGCTTAACCAGCGCCAGCGCGATGCTCAGTTGGGCGTCGAAATGATTCGGTCCTTCCTCGACCGATGAGTACCAACGGACCGCCGAGCCGTAATCCTTCTTCGCTTCGGCGATTTGTCCCAAGTAATAACGCGCATCGTGGGTGTACTGTCCGCTCCGCGCGATGCGCATAAAACTTTGCTCGGCTTTGGCCAGGTCTTGGCCTTGGAGGTAGAGCAGCCCTAGCGCAAAGCGGACATCGGGGTTGTCGGGTTGCTTCTTGGCAAGGATCTCGAATTGGTCGCGGGCCGCATCGAAACGCTTATTGTCGGCGAGCAGCCTGCCGTAAGCCATGCGCAGATGAAAGTCCTCGGGATGTTCCTTCACGGCCCCCTCGATCCAAGTCAACGCGGTTTGCACCTCGCCCTGCTTCTGCAAGATCCCGAGATAGGCCACCGCCATGTTGGTGTCGAAGGGAGGAAGTCTCAGCGCCCGCTCCATGGTTTCCCGCGCTACCTGAACCTCGTCGGCGCGAAGCGCCAACCACGCATAAGCGAACAAGGCTTGCGGGTCATTTGGGTGTTTCGCCACCAGCCTCTCCATCACCTTGAGCGCCGCGGCTTGGTCCTTTTCGGTGCTGAGTAAATTGGCGATCAGCCGCAGGTTATGACTCGCCTGCTCATCGTCTGAGTCCGTAGCGATTTCGAGATGTTGCAAGGCTTCGTCAAGCCGGCCTCCGCGAATCAATAACGCCGCCAGCACCCGCCGCGCCTCTGGATCATCCCCGGCGCGCGCGACCCAGAGCTCGGCCGCTTCCAGCGCGTCGTGTTCGCGTTTGGCAAAAATCGCGATGCGGGTCGCACGCTCCGCGACGCGCGCATCGGCTACTGTACGTGCGATCTCTAAATAATTTTCTACCGCGATCTCCGGATGTCCCCGCTGCCCGGCGATTTCAGCGACCAGCAGCTTGTATAACATCTCTTCGGTGAGCTCGATTCTCGGCGTGGCGGCAGCGGCGCTCGCGGCGGATTGCAACACCGCTTTCGTCCCCGGATCGGGCTGAACCTGGCTCGTAGCGCAACCGGCGAGCCACGCTGCGAGTAGGCACACAAGCCCAGGGCGCGGAGTTTGGTACCGCTTAAACGGCGCAAACGTCAAGGAGTCACGCGAAGACAGCATGGCTGAATGTCTAGATCCATGGTTTGGCAGTGGGCCGAAGAACGCGGTGACCGCCCCCGGTAAGGTTTTGCAAACAGCGTCCGAAACCTCGGCAGCCCTTCAGAATGGCGACTTCGACCAACCCCGGGATTATGCTAATGTTGCTATTCTACTGCATTCGTATTAGTAATTACTAAGACGCGAGGGATCTTTGATTTCCGGGAGCCCATCGTCCAGTCAGCATGCATAGAGTTAATTTCCTCCTCCGCCACGCACGGCCTCCATCGCGGCCGGGAAGCCCATGCCGCTCCTGGTAGTGGGAATCAATCATAGGACGGCGCCGATAGCCATTCGCGAGCGCGTCATGTTCACGCCCGATCGGCTCCCGCATGCGCTCTCGGAATTCCGCCGTGTCGAAGGCGTCAACGAGGCCCTTATCTTGTCCACTTGCAATCGGACGGAAATATACTGTCACCAGACTCACGCCGATACCCGCAGCCCCCTCGCATGGCTCACCGGGTATCAGGGTCTCGATGCAGCGGAGATCAAACGCTATCTGTTTTCTTTACCGCAAGAAGACACCGTCCGCCACCTGCTACGGGTCGCGTGCGGGCTTGAGTCGATGGTGTTGGGAGAGCCCCAAATCCTCGGACAGATCAAGAATGCCTATCGCACCGCGCGCCGCTATCAAACCCTGGGCAAATTGCTGAACAGATTGTTTCAGCATGCTTTTTCCGTCGCCAAGAAGGTGCGCACCGATACCGCAATCGGATCGAGCCCGGTGTCCGTGGCGTTCGCGGCGGTCCGCCTTGCGCAACAGATTTTCGGTGAGTTCGGCGCGCGCACGGCGCTGCTCATCGGCGCCGGGGATACCATTGAACTGACGGCCCAACATCTCCACGAACGCGGGATCCGGCACCTGCTGATCGCAAACCGTTCACTTACCCGCGCCGAAGCGCTGGCGGGGCGCTTCGGCGCCTATCCGGTCAACCTGGCGAACCTCCGCCATTATTTGAAAGAGGCAGACATCGTGCTTTCGGCCACGGCCAGCGCGCAACCGATCGTGACCAAGGCCTTGGTCGAAGAGGCATTGCAGTCCCGCAAACACCGCCTCATGTTTCTCGCCGATTTAGCCGTACCTCGAGATATCGAGCCTGAAGTCGCCACGCTCCCCGACGCGTATCTCTATACCGTCGATGACTTGGAAGTCGTCATTCAGGATAACCTCCGGCTGCGGCAGACCGCGGCCGCGCAGGCGGACGAAATTATCGCCACCCAAGTCAACCGCTTTCTGGACTGGGTGCAGTCCTTGGATGCGGTGGCGAGCGTGCGCGCCTTACGCGGCAAGGCCGAGACCGTCCGCGAACAAGCAGTGCAGCTCGCCCGCCAACGCCTGGAAAGCGGGGCGGACGCCACGGCGGTCATCGAGTCTCTGGCCCATCAATTGACCAATAAACTAATTCACATCCCGAGCGTGAGAATGCGTGAAGCGAGCGCCGCCGGAAGGCTAGAAGTGCTAAGGGCGGCACAGGAGATCTTCGATATAGGCCTCCAGGACCCAGCGGACTGACCCTCCTGAGGCGATCGCCGGATGCGCCCAACCGGCCGCAATCTAGGCCGCCCGGCGGCAACTGGAGTAAGATATTTTTATTTCAGTGCCCATCCGCCGATGAAGGATTCTTTGCGCATAAAGCTCGAACGGCTGCGCGACAGGCTGTCAGAGTTAGATCATCTGCTTGCCGATCCACGGGTGATTAACGATCAAGCGGCTTTCAGAGCGCTTGGGCGGGAACATGCCGAGCTGAGCCCGGTCGTGTCGTGTTTCGGCGAGCATCTGCAAAACCGCAAGGCGATCGAGGCAGCCAAGGAGATACTTAACGATGGCGATCCCGATCTGCGGGCCCTAGCCGCGGAAGAACTGAAGGAGGCCACGGCAACGGGCGCGCGGCTCGAACGGGAACTTCAAGCCTACTTGCTCCCGAGCGACCCCGCGGATAACAACAACATCTTCCTGGAGGTGCGGGCGGGGACCGGCGGCGGAGAGGCGGCACTGTTCGCGGGCGATCTCTTCAGGATGTATACGCGCTACGCGGAACTGAGGTCATGGAGCATCGAGATCCTCAGCGCCAGCCGCGCCGAGGGCGGGGGTTACAAGGAGATTATCGCCCGCGTCGCCGGGCGCGGGGCATACTCGAGACTGAAATTCGAGTCCGGGGTGCACCGAGTGCAACGGGTGCCGGCGACCGAGGCGCAAGGCCGCATACACACCTCCGCTTGCACGGTTGCCGTCCTGCCGGAAGCCGATGAGGTCACGGACATCGAGATCTCGCCCTCCGATCTTCGCGTTGATACGTTCCGGGCATCGGGCGCCGGCGGACAGCATGTTAATAAAACCGATTCCGCGATCCGCATCACGCACCTCCCGACGGGGCTGGTCGTAGAGTGCCAGGAAGAACGCTCCCAACATAAGAACCGCGCCCGCGCGATGAGCCTGCTGCGTTCAAGGCTCCTGTCCGCCGAGCGGGAACGGCAGCGCGCGGAACAAGCGGAGAGCCGCCGCATCCTGGTCGGCAGCGGGGATCGGTCCGAACGCATCCGGACCTACAATTTTCCGCAAGGCCGGCTTACCGATCACCGCATCAATCTCACCCTGTATAAACTTAACGATGTTCTCGAAGGACAGATCGACCTCGTCATCGATCCGCTCATCAGCGAGCATCAGGCGGAGTTGATGGCGGCTACCGGTGCTTAATCAGAAGCGGCCGCCCCCACCAACCATTGGGTCCATCATCGCGGAGGCCGAGCGCAAGCTCGCTAGGTCGGGCTCGGCGCGGCTCGACGCCGAGTTGTTGCTGGCTAAACTCCTCGGCGCCAGCCGCGCCCACCTCTTTGCCTATCCCGAGCGCATCTTACCGGTGCGCGCGGCAATAAGGTATCGGCGGGTCATCGACGAGCGCGCCCGCGGGGTTCCCCTCGCCTATTTGGCCGGATCGCACGGGTTCTGGTCGTTCGAGATCACGGTTAACCCAAACACCCTCATCCCGCGCCCGGAAACCGAGCACCTGGTCGAAACCGCCCTCGCTCTGATTCGTACCCACGGCCTGCGGACGGTGGCGGATCTCGGGACCGGCAGCGGCGCCGTCGCGCTCGCCCTTAAGCGCGAAGTTCCAGCGCTTGAAGTGTTCGCCACCGACATTTCTCCGCAAGCCCTCGTGGTCGCGCGGCGCAACGCTGAAGCACTGGGGCTCTCCGGCATTAAGTTGCTTCGGGGAGATTGGTGCCGAGCGTTGCCCGAGCGGCGGTTTGAGCTGATTGTCTCGAACCCCCCTTACGTGGCTTCGGATGACCCGTGCCTTCGCGCGGGCGAGATCCGCTTCGAGCCTTTGATCGCCCTTGACGGAGGCCGTGACGGCCTGGAAGCGATCCGTAGCGTCATCGCGGGCGCCCGTGAGCGTTTGCAAACGGGCGGCTGGCTCGCGATCGAGCACGGCGCCGAACAAAGAAAACCGATCGAGACGCTGTTCCGCGCGCACGGATTTCGATCGCTACAATGTGTTCGCGATTATGCCGGCCATGAACGCATCTGCCTTGGGCGCTTCGTCGCGGCGGATTGAAGCCGGTATTTCGCCAGCGCCCCGTTCCATGGAAACCTATTCTGGCTCGATGCAAGACTCGCAACTGCTTCGCTACAGCCGCCAGATCTTGTTGCCTGAGATCGATACCGCCGGCCAAGAGCGGCTCCTGGGCGCGAGCGTGATGATTTTAGGACTGGGCGGCCTCGGATCGGCGGCCGGCATGTATTTGGCCGCCGCCGGTCTAGGTCACCTCGTCCTGGTCGATTTTGATCGCGTCGATGTGGCGAATCTGCAGCGCCAAATCGCCCACGGAACCAAGGATATCGGCCGGCTCAAGGTCGACTCCGCGGCGGAACGCCTACAGGCGCTGAATCCCGATTGTCGAATAACGGCGATTGGCTGTCGATTGGACAGCGGCGAGTTGACCACAACAATGGCCGGCGTCAGCGCCGTGGTGGATGCCAGCGACAACTTCCCGACCCGTTTCGCGCTGAATCAGGCCTGCTACGAAACGAAAGCACCGCTCGTTTCAGGCGCCGCCATGGGGTTCGCAGGGCAGGTGTGTGTGTTGAAACCGGGCCAGGCGGACAGCCCTTGCTATGCCTGCCTTTATAACGACCACGATGCGGCCGCGGACACTTGTACGGAATCGGGCGTGATCGCGCCCTTGGTGGGGATCATCGGCAGTGTGCAGGCGCTCGAAACCATCAAGCTGCTCACGGCTACAGGCGTACCCCTGCTCGGGCGGCTGCTCCGGCTCGATGCTTTAACGATGACCTGGACCAGCGCGCGGATCGCTAAGGATCCGCGCTGTCGCGTCTGCGGCGCCCCGGAACCGGCCACGGCCTAGCGCCTGTGAGCGTTGCTCGCCTCGCGATCCTGCGTTCCGGCAGAGGATCGCCGGGCTGCCATTGCGGCCCACTAATCGCCCAACTCGTGGCCGATCACCCCACCCGCGATGGCGCCGGCGCCCGTGGCGAAGGGGTCGCCGTAACTCAATTCACTGCCTAAGAAACCGCCGACCACCCCGCCCAGGATGATCCCGAGCGGCGAGTGACCATCGTGGTGCCGGCGATATCCGTAACCATAATTAGAACGCCCGGCATAGTAATGACCATGCTGGTTATAGTTGTAATTGTACCGGGGACGGTGCGCCGGATAATAACGCGGAGCGTGATGATAGTGACGGTGATAGTTGTAATGACGGCCATGATGCCCATGATCACGGTGACCGCCCCCATAATGCCCACGAGCATGGTGACCGCCCCCCTGCCCATGACCATGGTGACGGTCCCACGCAAACCCGGGCGAGGATACGAGTAAACTTACCGCCATTGCGCTGCCAAGCATTAATTTTTTCATCGGTAACCTCCTAAATAAACCCTGGTCTGTCATCGATCCAACGGGCGCATTGCCCATAAAACGCCGCCAGGATACAGGTGGGAGGCTGAACGGAGGCTGAATATCGGACGAGGCTCGCCCGGTGCCTTCAATTACTCGATAAGCGGTGGTTGTGCATGAATTGCCAACTGCGCGTAATATGGAGGATATCGACCTCGCCGCTGATGTTGGCGGGAAAGGGCGCGAAGGGTTGCGCTAGATTCACGATCTCGATCGCCGCGTCATCGAGGACTTTAAAACCCGATGGCCTCCGCACCGCGATATCAAACACCGAGCCATCGGCCCGCAGCGCCACATCGAGGATCAGGCTGCCGGCGAGCCTATTGCGGCGCGCTTCCTCGGGATAATTGAGGTTTCCGACCCGTTCCACCTTGGTCCGCCACGCCTCCATATAGGCGGCGTAGCGGTACTCCGTCGTGGTGGCGGAGATAAATTTGCGTTTCGGCCGCTTAGCGCGTGCTTCCAAGCGTTGGGCTAGCTCGGCATTCAAGCTGGCCATCGCCAAGCTCTGACTGATCAGCATCGTCGCACTCGCCGGCGGCGCCGCCGTCGTACTCGGTTCCTGAACCGCATGGCTCTTCTTTGCGGGCTCCGCGACCACCGCCTTATGGCTGGATTTCGCCTCGGCGACCAATACCTTACGCTGTTGTTTTGACGCGCTTTTCTCGGCAACCTCGCGCTTGACCAAGCGCTCCTTCGTCACCACTTTGACGGCTTGCTCCAATCGGCTCACGGTTCCGGGAGGGGGCGCCGCGGCGATGTCCGCGCGCCGTTCGGGGAAGGGCGCGGCGAGCGGTGTGGTGGGACGCAACTTGCGCTCGCTCTCTCCTCCGCCCACCAGGTTCGCTTGAGCCAAGAAATCGGCTTCATCGGGTCCCCGGGCGCTGCGGCTCTGCACTAAGATCACATCCAGGGAATCGTAACGCGGCGCGGGTCGATCCGGGGGCGCAAAGCTCACTCCCAAGATGACGATCGTGTGCACCACGAGGGCAAAACAGAGTGTAAGCGTCAACCGATCGGCGGGAGTAACCGTGGGATAGGCGACTGTCTCGCTCACTTGGTCAATAGTACCTGGGTCATGCTGCGGGCGATTATACCGTTCAAGAGTCCGAAGACTAGCGCCGCGCTCATCAGCACCGGAAGCAGCTTGAACAAGCCGGAATGGGGTATGAATAAGCAATAAGCCGCACCGATTTGCCCTCCCATATGCGCGAGCGCGGCGAGCAGACTATAGCCCACTTCACTCAAGGCCTCGCGACTGACGGAAACCGCGAGACCCAGCACCATGAGGCTCGCCAGGGCGCCGGACAGGCTTAAGGCGAAGCCCGGCGACAAGAACGTACCGGCAAGCAGGCTCCCCACGAGCACCCGGAGTAGCGCTATCCAGGCCGCGGTCGCCCATCCGAAACATACCAGCGCCGCCACGGTGACGATATTGGCCAACCCCGGTTTGAAGCCGGGCAAGGGGCTGGGAAATGCCATTTCCAAAACGTACATCCCTAAGGCCAAGGCCGTTAACCATGCGATGCGGATGTCCTCTCGTGTGACCTCGAATTCCACGCTCAAAAGTTTATTGCATCAAAACCCATACCTTTTCCTTCGACCTGGACCGCAACGCCATTCGGCAAGCAAGCCGCGAAATCACCGTCGCTTGCGAGCCACCCGCTGTGAATGCATTGCTTGCCGAGGCAAGGCGCGCGGCGAAATCGGATGCGGCCGTCCCGTATTTCGAGATCGGTGGGCCCCAGCACGCCTTCGATCACCACCTCGCGATCAGCGTCCAGGGCAAGCCATCGGTCCGGTTTTCCGGCGCTCGACACCCGCGCGCTTTCCGCCAGCGGCGCGGGCGCCCAAAAATGCGCATACGAGCCCGCAGTCAGCGCCAGCGCCAGCATCAGAACGGTCTTATCGGCGGTCGTCATGGATCCGCGCTTGTAAAAATACTGCGGCCGGGATCGACGTGAAAACGTAGGCGTTCGCGCAGCTTGGGGGTCACATGAATGTTCCCCGCGGCGTCCACCAGCATGGCTTGCTCTATTCCCATCGCCCGCGCCAGCGCTTCCCAATGATCGGGACCCGCGACCAGTAGCGCGGTTGCCGCCGCATCGCCGATGGCCGCGCTCGGGTGGATCACCGTCGCACAAACCGCTTTCCGTATGGGATAACCGGTCCGTGGGTCGATCACATGATGATATCTTTTCCGATTATAAATGAAAAACCGTTCGTAATCTCCGGACGTTAGGATACTTTCATCAGTCTCAACCTCGACCGAAGCGAACACCCCCGGCGCCCGCGGATGACGGATGCCGATATGCCAGGGCCGGACCCCGCGGCGGCCGTAGGCGCGCAGATCGCCCCCAGCGTTGAGAATGGCGTTCTTAATCCCTAAGGCGCGTAAGGTTTCGACCCCGCGGTCAACGGCATAACCCTTGGCGTAAGCGCCAAAATCCAGACGCAGCGTTTTATTCGTGCTTTTGAGCGTTGGGCCCGCGAACACCAACGCCTGCATGCTCGGCTGCCCGGCGACCAGCCGCATAATATCGTTGCGCGGCGGCGGCGTTCGCGGCGGCTCGCCGCCGGTAAAGCCCCACAACTCGACGAGCGCGCCGATCGCGGGGTTAAATAGGCGCCCGCTCAGTTGCGACAAGTGCGTGGCCTCGTCGATTATCGGTAGGAGCAAGGGGTCCACCGTAAAAGGCTGTCCTCTAGCAAGCAAACGATTGGTGCGCGCTAAAACGCCTTCCCGCCAAGGGTACAGGTCTTCATCCAGCGTTTTGAAATCCTTTTCGATGCGGCGATACGCCCGTTGCGCCGAGCGCGATTCCGCGCCGGCGATCGTCAGCTCGATGAGCGTCCCGAACGCGAAGAATTGAAACTCGTGGACGGGGATCTTAGGTGGTTCGCAGGCGCATAGGAAAAGGGCTATTAAAACCGCCCCAAGCCGGCACCGATGCGTATGCATTTAACCGCGAAGCGGGCTTAACCGGCGCTCTATCGCACCCATGAGTTCGGCGGCGATATCAAGCCCATAAAGCGCATCGATCTCGCGGATGCAGGTCGGACTCGTCACATTGATCTCGGTAAGATAATCGCCGATGACATCAAGGCCGACAAACACGAGTCCCTTCTCGCACAATGCGGCCCGCACTTGACTGCATATCCAGTAATCGCGCTCGTTTAACGCCACGCCTTTGCTCATGCCACCGGCGGCCAGGTTTCCGCGGGTCTCGCCGGGCGCCGGGGTCCGGGCCAAGGCAAAGGGTGCGGGTTCGCCGTCGATCAGCAGGATGCGCTTATCCCCCGCTACGATTTCCGGGACGAAGCGCTGCGCCATCGTGAACTGGCTGCCGTGGCCGGTCAAGGTCTCGATGATGACGTTGGTGTTGGGGTCGCCCCCGCGCACGCGAAAGATAGAAACGCCCCCCATGCCGTCCAGGGGCTTCAAGATGATATCGCCGTGTACCTCCAGGAATTCCTTAATGCGCGTCCGGCTCCTGGTCACCAGGCTCGGCGGACAGCATTGCGGGAACCAGGAAGTAAAGAGCTTTTCGTTCGCATCCCGAAGGCTACGGGGCGCGTTAACAACCAAGACGCCGGCGGCTTCGGCAAGCTCCAAGAGATAGGTCGCATAAATATACTCCATGTTAACGGGCGGGTCTTTACGCATGAGCACCACATCCAGATCCGAAACCGGCCGCGTTTGCTCATGGATAAATCGATACCAATGATCGCTACGGTCCTCGACCGCCAGTTCCCGCATGCGAGCGAAGGCCCGGGCGTTGTCGAGAAACAGATCCGCCAGCTCCATGTAATAGAGTGGCCAGCCGCGCGCTTGCGCCGCGAGCAGCATGGCGAAGCTACTGTCTTTCTTGATGTCGATCCCCGCGATTGGGTCCATCACGATGCCAAGCTTGATGCTCATATTGCCCACTACCGAAAGCTCAGAGGACCACTTTTCTACCATTCTGCATCATTCTCGATTCGTCATCACCGTTCCAGCGTGAAAAATGCCCTTAGGAAGCGGCCCCTGGGTTAGGCGCCGCGGAAGCCGCTTGATCTCCCGAACCGGTGCCTGCTAACCTTTGACGAGCGAACAAGGACAACAACGTGCTAGACGGAGGTCGGCGAGGCACGGAATCGCGGGTTCTAACACGCAAATGACGGAGATCGCGAAACGGCAGGCAGCGCGCGAACGCTGCCCCTGGGCGCTGTCGGATGCCTTGACCATCGGCTATCACGATACCGAGTGGGGCGTGCCGGTGCATGAGGACCGCAGATTATTCGAGTTTCTGGTGCTGGAAGGCGCCCAAGCGGGCCTGAGCTGGCTCACGGTTCTAAGAAAACGCGAGAATTACCGCGTCGCCTTCGATAACTTCGATCCCGCTACCGTGGCCAACTACGACGCGCATAAGATCGCGCGGATGCTCGAAAACTCCGGCATTATCCGTAACCGGCGCAAGATCGAAGGCGCAATCAATAACGCGCGGGCGTTTTTACAAATTCAAAACGAGTTCGGGAGCTTTGATGCGTATATTTGGGGCTTCGTAGACGGCACGCCTAAGGACAACCATTGGCGCAGCGTCACCGAGCTTCCCGCCCGTACTGCTCAGTCCGACGCGCTCAGCAAGGATCTTACCCAACGAGGGTTCAAGTTCGCGGGCTCGACCATCTGCTATGCGCATATGCAGGCGACGGGCATGGTCAACGACCATATCGTCGGCTGTTTCCGCCATGCGCAATTGCGGTCCGGCCGGGCTTAGCCCTCATCAAGAATCGCGCGGCGGTTTTGCAGAGGACTCGGACGCAGGCTGAGCTCGTATCAATTCCGCCCAGCGCTCTAAGTGCTGTTGTTGCAGCTTCCCGCTCAGAGGCACGCGTCGATGATTGTGATCGTAGAAATAACTGCGCGGCAACTCACCGTACCAACGCGGATCGATCTCGTAACGAAGTCGCTGCCGATTCGTATCGGCAAAAATCCAAGACTCGCGATCCCCTAATCCGTGGCGGGAGAGCACGCGCTGCGCTTCTTCGGCGCGCGCGGTGTCGTCGGTGGCCACAAACACGAGATCCATGCCGGGGTGCTCCTGAACACTGCGGGCGAGGACCCCCAATTCCGAGACACACGCCGAGCAGTCAATAGACCAAAGTACGAGTACCAGCGGTTTACCCTGCCGCGCGGCGAGGATCTGCGTCAAACTACCGGGGACAAAGCGGTGACAGTCCTGGGCCGTGGCTGCACCCACCCAAAGACCAAGGAAGGCGCCGAGAATGAGTCCGCAACCGCGCCGGGAGAGAGATCGAAGGCGTCGCATATTCAATTTTACAGTATCGGGATGAGTTTATAGCCGTGATCGAGAGCGCTCCAGGACACGAAGATACGCTGTCCATGGGTGATGAGATCCGGATGGTCGGATTCGGCGTTGGATTCCCCGATGACGGTCGCCCCGGACCACCGGGTCCCGCGATCTTGGGACTGCATCGCGAGGAGACGCGTCTTGTGCCCATCAAACTCCTTCCATGCGAGGACGACGCGGTTGCCGAGGGCGAGCACATCCGCATGCTGGGCGAGCAAGTCCAGTTTGCCGAAGCCGAGCGGCGGCGAGAAATCTTGCCCGTCGTTATCGGAGTGGGCGTAGAACAGACCTTGCCGCTTATCGCCCTGAGTAAACCAGGCGATGTGGTAGCGGCCGTCCTCGGCGATTGAAAGGGCGGGACCGTGTTTCGGGCAGGCATCAATTCGCCAGCCATCGTCCGTCACACGGTGAGACGATATCGGTTCGACCGTCAGCAACGCATGGTCGCGGATGCTGCCAGGAAAGATCACCCGCGCGAATAGCACCGGCCGCCCTTGCTGATCGAAATCCAGGGCTAAACGGCAGCATTCGCACATCGCGCCGGCGATCTGCCGCTGCGGGGCCGACAAACCATCGAGCCGATCCGCGGCCGTGTAGAAGAGCGACGTTTTCCCGCCATGGCCACGGGTTTCGTACCAGAACAGGCGGACGCCGTCGCTGCCGCTGACCGCGAGTGTAACCATCGAGTGTTCGACATCATCGGCTCCCGGCGTGCTTAACGTGCGTGGAGCACTGAAGTGCCGGCCCCTATCCACGGAATAACTGAAATAAGGGACCACGCCACGCGACTCTTCGGCATAATAAACCACCCCGACCGCCCCGGATGGGTCAACCGCGATCGCCGGCCGATCTTCCGGCAAGGCCTTGATCCGCTGCGATGTCACATTCACGGCGACCGGGCTGCTAAAGCTCACTCCTAGATCGCCGGAATAATCAACGAGGATCCGATCGACCTCGGCGCGCGCGCGCCACAAGCGCCCGTCGGGCGCGAACGTGACCGAGGCGACCAGCCCGGGAACATCCGCTGTCGCGCTAGGTCCCGTGGGCAACGCCGCGCATCCCGCGATCGCGACGGTTAAAAACGCCAGTCCCGCGATTGCCCGTGCTCGCTGAGCGCAGCGCCCCGGACCTCGGGGCGCATGACGCGGATGAGAGATCGACGACCGTCGCATAGGCGCACGCCGTTAAAAGTTGAAATTCACCGTGGCGACGAGCCGGTAATCCGGCTCAGACTGATCGCCATTGAGATCGTTGACGACGGGATACCCTGCCGATACCCCCACGTTCCAGCCTGCGGGGCCGATGAAACGGAGCCCAGGCGCCAGATACAGCACGTGACCTCCGGAGTTGTCGATCTCCTCGCCCCCTCTCTCTTCTTGGTCCCGCCATTCGCCGTTGAGTTCCAGCACCAGATTCCAGGAGCAGGGTTGGCAGGGGACGAAACGCTGAGTTGGATGCGACACGGCGAAGTTGTAATGAAAGGCATCGCCGACGTCGGTATCTTGCGAGCCTTCGCTGACCACGGTATAGAGAATACTCGAGTCAAAATTTACAGGGCCCATCGGCCGGCTATAAGCGAGGCCAAGGATCCCATCCCAGGAGCCCGAACCGGGTTGCTGATGGGTCTCGAGGCGCTGGCCTTCGTGATGATGACCTTCTTCGTGTCCGCTCGGGATCACATTGGTGCGGTAGGGCACCGCGAAATGCTCGTCCTCGAAGCCTTCTTCCTCCGTTTCCCCGGTCGGCGTCTTGACGCCGAACAAGGCCGCGACGTCATTATTCGCATCGCGGTAAAAGCGGTAGAGGCCAAAAAAGGTGGTATCGCCGACGCCCTCACTGTCTCCGTGTTCGATGATGTTGTGCACGACGATGGGATCGGGGGCATGCGCGTGCCCCTCTTCCGGCTCACGGATATTGTTGCGTCTCACAAAAGGCAGCCGGAAGCCTAGGCTCAGGTTGTCCGTCACCCCATAAGCGGCCCGCAAAGAGACGCCCAAGATAGATTCTATGCTGTGCAAATCTTCATCCGCCTCGCCATCGCGGTCGATCCCCCTTCCGCGCAGGTTAATCAGCTCGGCATCGGAAAAGGTATCATTGTTGACATATTCGGTACGCACCCCCACGGTCCATCCTCCTTGTTGCAGCGGAATCGCACTTTCGGTATTGATGGGGGCGGATTGCTCGAGGCCAAAACCTCCCGAGAGATGATCGGCGCGTGGCGCAAGAACATAAAACGCCGAGGCTAGCAAGGTAAAAGACCGTACCAGAGCACGATGTCGCTGCATGGAATTGTTCTCCGCCATACCAATGTTATTTCCAAGTGGCCATAGTGTAGCGGTACTCGGAGTGCGCGGACATGCGACAAATTGTCGCACCCCCTCAGGGCGGTATACGAAAGGCCCTACTTGGGTACGGTTGTTAGCGCAGGTAGGTAGCGGTCGTCGGGGTCGTGCTCAATCTCGCGGTTTTTTTCACCTTCTCTGGCCCGAAGGGTTCGCCAGGCGCGCTCATCGGTGCCGGCGCTTTTGTCGCCATGTGGCGCCGTAAAGAACACTCGCGACCACCGGCACATCGCCAAACGCCATGTAAGTCCAGGTTAGCCCGACCAATATCACCAGAGACGGCAGGGTGAAAAGCGCTCCGGCGACGATTCCGCCCCCGGTTCCGTGCAGCAGCCAACCGATGTAGGTTGCGAGCTCCGGCCCCGGCAGCAGTAGTTCAACGCATGCAGAAAGCGCCTCTCCGATATCCACCGGCGCTTTTCGACCAACTCTTCGTGCATGATGGCAATTTGGCCCGCCGGCCCGCCAAAACTGATAAAACCAAGTCTCAGCCAGTACTTAAAGGCGTCCCGGAAGCTCACCGGGGCGGGTCCGTGGATGACCGCTGGGTGTTTTTCTCTTAGCAGACGTTCCTCGGGAAATCAGGTTTCATGGGCGCTGGAAGACGAGTGCGGCCGACGAGCGCCAGCCGTGCGACGAGAGTAGGTAAGCAGAGGGTTGTCGCCAACCCTCTGCTTTTTGGTGCTATCTACTTTTTGGTGCTATCTTCTGGTCGATTGGTCGCGATTAACGCGATCCAGCACACAGCGGATATAGCTAATAATACCCACATTCCAGCATCGCCCATAATCGTACCTCCTTCCGGTTCGTTATAGTTTAAGTTAAACGACGACGAAAACCGCTTTTTTCCCGGTTTCTATCGGCTCGACTTTCTTAAGGCACTAGCATCCGGCAGCGAACAGATGGGGCATGCCCACCTATAATATACATAAATTATCTTGGATACGGAATAGCGAACCTGCGTCAGCGGCGCAAACGGGGTTTCGTGCGAGCGTCAAGCCGCGAAGTCCCGGAGGCGCACAGGCAGGCGCCGCGCGCCCCAGCACCCCGGCCGCGGCTCGAAGACACCGGGGCACGGCGAGCCGCACGAGACACAGCGCCCGCCGGTGCCAAGGTTCCAATCGCTGAGCGTGTACCAGTCGCGCCCGATGAGCGTCGTCCCGCACCGGTGGCAGTAGGTGCTGCCGCCAGCCTTATCATGCACGTTGCCGGTATAGGCATAGCGGACGCCGTTGCGTAGCGCGATGTCGCGCGCCCGGGTGAGGGTGGCGGGCGGGGTGTGTGTCTTATCCATCATCTTCCAGTCGGGATGGAAAGCGGTGAAGTGCATCGGCACCTCGGGGCCGAGGTTGTCGACGACCCAGCGGGTCATCGCGTCGATCTCTTGCTCGGAGTCGTTTTCGCCGGGGATCAAGAGCGTCGTGATCTCGAACCAAACTTGGGTCTTGTGCTTGAGGTATGTGAGCGTGTCGAGCACCGGTTGCAAGTGGCCGCCACAGATCTTCCAATAAAATCGTTCGCTGAAACCCTTGAGGTCCACGTTGGCGGCATCCATGTAGCGGTAGAGCTCCGCGCGCGGCTCCGGACAGATATATCCGGCGGTCACCGCGACCGATTTGATTCCGTATTCCCGGCACGCCTGCGCGACGTCGATGGCGTATTCCATGAAAATCACCGGATCATTGTACGTGTAGGCGACGCTCGCGCACCCGAGGGCCTTAGCGGCGCGGGCGATCCGATCGGGGGCCGCCTGGTCGGCCAGCGTGTCGGTCTCCCGCGACTTGCTGATGTCCCAGTTCTGGCAGAACTTGCAGGCGAGATTACAGCCCGCGGTGCCGAAGGAGAGGACCGGCGTACCGGGGAGAAAATGATTGAGCGGTTTCTTTTCGATCGGGTCCACACAGTAACCGCTAGAACGCCCGTAAGTGGTCAACACCACCTCTCCGCCGCGGTTCGCGCGCACGAAGCACATCCCCTCCTGGCCTTCGTGCAGCTTGCAAGCGCGCGGGCATACGTCGCATTGGACGCGCCCGTCGGCGAGGCGGTGCCAATAATGTGTGGTGTGAAACGACTCCGTTGATTGCATGTAGCAATTCTAGTCCCTCAACGTCCCATATCAAAGGTACAAGAAACCAGATAGAATAGGCGTAGCAGAAAGGAGAGATAACCGTGCACAGGCAGAACCATAATCACAGGCAGTATCAGATCAGACGATTGGATACCCACCCTCCTCCTGAAGGCTGGGAGTTACAGCGCGTGGTGGTGCGGGATGGAATTTCGTTCGACTTCTCTCCCCTGGTTTATACCACGGAGACGGAGGCACTGGAAGCGGGTAAAAGATGGGTGTGTGCTGGAAATTAGAAGCGCCTGAGAGCTTGTGAAAAAATCTGCTGCGCTCGGGATCTCGCGTTCCGGCGGTGCTCGGAATCCTCATGTATTTCAACATACACTTCGGTTCCTGCGCTCCGGCGGAACGCGACCTCCCATCGCTCGCGACGATTTTTTCACAAGCTCTGAGACGGTACGACTAAAAACAGGCTTCCCTATCCGAGGTCGCTATCCAAAAGGAGTCGATCCATGAGCATCAAATATCTGTTATATGCACGTGACCGCGTGGTGGGGTGGACTGACCAAGAGAAAGGTTTGACGGGGATACATGTTGAATATGGCCTAAGGGATGGGAAGGGTCTATTACATACCTCCGGCATCGCCCGCTTAGTGCTGGCGAGCCGCTACCCCAGAACGCACGTTGAAAAGCTTAAGCATTGGGATTCGTAAAACGGCCAGCCGAGACGAGGCTACGCAAGGTGATTGTCGTCGCCGCCAGGTAGAGCGACGCAGATGCGCTCGGTGACCACTACCAGAGCTTCCGAGACAGCCAACACGCCGGATTTCGACCAGCCGTCGGATTCTGCCTCGGCTCTAGACGTCACGCTGGCGTACCATGATCGATCGAAGCACCATCCGTTTCGGTTTGCGCCCGCTCTAGGTTACATGGACTGGGACACGCAACCCGATCCAATGCGCCGATTCGAAGGCGCCGCTGTATTACCGCTCAATCTTTTGCCGTTGGGGCCCGAGCCGCGCTATGAGTCCGCGTTCGCGCTCGGTCACATCGCCCGAACCCCGCTGGACCGTGTCTCGATCTCCCAACTCTTCCAGGATGCGCTCGCCCTCTCCGCTTGGAAGCAGGCCGGGAGCTCGCGTTGGTCGCTCCGGGTGAATCCATCGAGCGGCAATCTTCATCCGACCGAGGGCTACCTGGTCGCCGGGCCCATCGCCGGTCTTCATCCACGGCCCGCGGTCTACCACTACACACCGTTCGAGCACGCACTCGAGATCAGGGCGGAGCTGTCGGTTGCAGCGTGGCTGGAGATCGCGGCACACCTTCCTGTTAGTGCTGTCCTCGTAGGCCTCACGTCCATCCATTGGCGCGAATCGTGGAAGTACGGCGAGCGTGCCTTCCGCTATTGCCACCATGACGCCGGTCACGCGATCGGAAGCTTTGCTGTATCCGCCGCGGGACTCGGCTGGGAGGCGAAGCTGCTCGAAGGCGTCACCGACCGCGACCTAGCTGTGCTACTGGGGGTGCATGTCCAGACCGGGGTCGAGGCCGAGCACGCCGACTGCCTCTTGGCCGTTTTCCCGCAGCGCGCCGGCTTCACGATCGAAGCGCAGCGAGTGTTCGCCATTCCGGGCACGGTGTGCGATGAGCTTCGTGGCACGCGCTGGACTGGAGTACCGAACCGGCTGAGCAGCGCTCATCATCCGTGGCCTGTCATCGACGAGGTAGCCGCCGCAACGGAGAAGGTCTCGCCTCCTGGCGAGCCGTTCTGGTCTGCAATCGATTTCGACAACAGCTCTCTCGAGATCGGCGACTCGCCGCTCGCGCTTCGCCGCATCATCCACCAGCGGCGAAGTGCAGTCGCGCTCGATGGCCATACGGGGATCACGCGCGATGCTTTCTATCGGATCCTGCTCAAGCTCATGCCCGGCTCGCGGCAGATCCCGTTCACCACGCTACCGTGGCGCCCTTGCGTCGATCTCTTGCTCTTCGTCCACCGCGTGCCGGACTTGCCCCCCGGCCTGTATGCCCTGTTGCGAGACCCCGCGCGCAGGCAGACGCTCGAAGAGACGATGGATCGGAGCTTTGTCTGGACGCGACCAGCCGGGTGTCCTCTGTCCTTGCCTCTCTTCTTCTTGGTGGAAGGAGATGCGCGCTCTGCCGCCCAACAGACGAGCTGCGATCAGGAAATCGCAGCTGATGGCGTCTTCGCAGCGGCCATGCTGACCGAGTACCGCGCGTCCCTCGAGGCGTTCGGGCCCTGGTTCTATCGGCGCCTGTATTGGGAAACAGGCGTCATCGGACAGGTCCTGTATCTCGAAACCGAAGTCAGCGGCATTCGCGGCACCGGCATCGGCTGCTTCTTCGACGACCTCACGCACCAGGTCTTCGGACTGACTGGACACCGTTTCCAAGTGCTCTACCACTTCACCGTGGGCGGGCCGGTCGACGATCCACGCCTGCGGACCGATCCACCGTATCAGCACCTCGCGCGCGCCCACGGCCGCGAGGTCCCGCGGGAGTAACGCCTATGTCGAATCGCCTAGCTCACGACCGACATCCGGATAGGCTTGTCCGCTACGCGATCTCGGCGAAACCCCTCGTCGCCCCACGGGTATCCGGTTGAAACCGATGGACTCGACCTTGCCGATTGCGTTCGTCGGGACCTATCCGCCGCGCCGATGCGGCATCGCCACCTTCACCCGCGATCTCTCCGCGGCCGTCGGCGCCGCCAGCGATCGCGTACTCCCAATGACCATCGCGGTGAGCGATCCGGGAGGTCAGTACGAGTACCAGGGTGAGGTCAAATATGAGATCCGGCAGGCGGTCAAGGCCGACTATGCCCGCGCGGCCGAGTTCGTCAACTATTCGGACGTGCGGCTTCTATCCATCCAGCACGAGCACGGCATCTTCGGCGTCGTCGGCGCCACCCACCCCATGATCGTGCGCCGCCACGGCGAGGCATACCGGACGTCCCTCGAACGCGAGTCCGAGCGCCTCGGCGTCCGCGAACACGTCGTTTTCCGCGACCAGTTCGTGTCCAACGAAGAGCTCTGCAGCTATCTACAAGCCGCCGACATCTATCTCAGCCCTTACCAGAACGAGGCGCAGGTCGTGAGCGGCGCGTTGTCCTACGCGATGGGGGCGGGAGCGGCCGTCGTATCGACGCCGTACTGGCACGCCCAGGAGCTCCTCTCGGACGGACGCGGACACCTGTTCCCGTTCGGCGATCACGGCGCCTTGAGCGCCGCCCTGCGCTCCCTCCTCGGCTCTCCCGCGGAGCTCGAGGGAGTCCGACGCTCCGCCTTCGAGTTCACCCGGTCCATGGTGTGGCCGCGGATCGGACAAGCGTACCTCGAGCTTGCGACGAAGGTTATGGCCGAGGCGCCCATCAGGTTGACGCCCATCCAGCCGACGCGCGCCAGCAGCCTACCTGAGCTGCGCCTCGATCACCTGATTCGGATGACCGACGACACCGGAGTGATCCAACACGCCACCTACAGCGTTCCCGCGAGGAACACCGGGTACTGCGTCGACGACAACGCGCGCGCTTTGATCGTCGCACTGCGCGCGGATCGGGTGAGCAGCGATCCCCAGATGAAGTTGTCACCGGCGCGGGACGGATTCGGCAAAACATTAAGGTTCAAAACCTGCGGCAAGAACAAGCGCTACTCGCCTACGAAAAGGCGGTGCTCATCGCGCTCGAAGAAACGGAGAATGCGCTCGTCGCCTACCGCCAGGCGCAGCTCCGCTTGCACCAGCTAACGGAGGCCGAGAAGGCGCAACAGCGGGCGGTCGTGCTCGCCCACGATCGGTACCGAAGCGGTCTCGTCGATTTTCTCGACGTACTCGAGGCCGAGCGCTCGCTCTACACCAGCCAGGCCTCGCCCAAGGCGAGCGGGCGGTGAGCCAGGACCTCGTGCGGGTGTACAAGGCGCTGAGCAGTGGGTTGGGGAAAAGACTTGACCCGGGGAGCACGCGTTGCGCTGAAAAGGCACGTGGTCAGGTCGCGACTTATTAGTTTGTGTACCCATGTACGCTACGATAAGTCGAGACCTAACACCGTGACCCGCACTCTGGAAATCCACCCCACCCTTCAGACTCATACCATTTTGGAAAGACTCGCACTTGAAATTGTGTCAAGTAAAGTGTAAAGTGTCAACCCGATGTCAAGCAAGGAGGTCGTAGTGGACACCAAGATGACCAACGCGCCTGTGTACTTCACCCTCGCCCAAGTGCGGCACAACCCGGTTCTGAGTCTCGACAGCTATATTCCTGGCATCCAGGACAGCCTGCGCAAGGCCGGCTATCCGGATTTCCAGAGGGGTACGGCTGTCGTATTCAACCTTGGGAACCTCGCGCCCGCCGTCGGCGGCGACACCAAGCAGGAGCAACCTCAGCAATTGCGTTTTGAACGTTTCACGTTTTCAAACATGGAGCGCACGCGAGGATTCATCCTGGATCAGAATTCACTGTCATTTCAGTCGACGGATTACGACACCTTTGAATCTTTTTCTGGCGCATTCCTAATGGGGTTAGGAATTGTTCACCGGGCTGTTTCATTTGGCTTTTCTGATCGCGTTGGAATTCGATATCTAGATGCCGTGATACCAGCAGGCGGGGAAAAAGGCCTGCCAAAATATCTGGTCCCCGAAGTGTTGGGTCTGGCGAGTCGATTGGGCGACGATGTCAGCGTTTTGCATTCTTTCTCCGAAACGCAAATTCGTACGCCAGTGGGCAATGTATTGTCGCGAACGATTATACAAAATGGTCCGTTGGGTTTCCCGCCAGACCTGCAGCCGATTGGACTTAAGGTGGCGGAACGCTTAACTAAGGAAAGTGGAGTCCATGCCATTATCGATACCGACGGTTCCTACGAAACCAGAGAGGCGTTTGCCCTGGATGCACTGAAGGGAAAATTGCAGGCGCTGCACGACGAGATCATCAAGGTGTTTCAGGCAACCGTCACCGAGCACGCGCTTAATGTTTGGAAGTGATTAGGAGGGCATATGTACGCAACCGTGCAGCCAAGTGGAGGGGGGATGGCCAGAACGTCAATTGGTAGTTTGAGCGCCAGTGAAGGCAGAGGCCTCAGCCCCTATCTGATGTGCGCACTTCTTGCCGGTACCGGCGGATACACAACGGTCGACTACTTTGCGAAACGTAACGACCACGGATACAAGTTCGTCCAATTCGAACGCATATCTCCTGCGACACAGATCGCTGCTCAGGAGGACATTGTTCGTACCCCAGCAGAGAACTTGGCCCGGATCCGGGAAATCCTCAAACCCACGATTACGGAATTGGCACATTTGTTTGGGGTGTCACGCCAGGCCGTGTACGACTGGCAAGCTGGAAAGTCGACGGCTCCAGAGAATGCAGCAAAGCTCGACGACCTCGCCAAAGCCGCCGATGCGCTCGCGCTGACCGGAATAGAAGGCTCGTCGCAGTTGCTTCGCCGCAAGATTGCAAAAAGCAAGTCGCTGCTTAACGTGGTACGCGAGGGTGGTTCAGCTGCTAGTGCCGCACAGGTGCTGGCACAGACACTCGGTCGTGAAGCGAAGCAACGAGAACAATTAGCGTTGCGTCTGGCGGGCCGGGCAAAACCGAACGTGCCGCATGACGAGTACGGTGTACCGATGGTCGATGAGCGTTCGTGATTCGGCAGCATGGGTGAATGGTCTCGTGAAACCCCCTGGCGCCAGGGGAATGTGCTCCCCGATGATGCCAGCAAGGCTCTTGATCTCTCTCACCCTGAGTCTCCGGAACGTACGTTCGTTGTGGTAATCTCGCACGACTGCGACTTGGCGGCAGACCCGGACAGGGAGCCGTTCGTCGAACTTGTAACTGGACGTGTTATTGATGCAATCAAAGCGGACAGCTACGCCAAGTCGGCTCGTCGGCTGCAGATCGAGTTCCATGGGCCACATGGGTTGCTTGCTGCCGAGCTGTCAGCCGTCCACAAGGCATTCGTCAAGAAGGACGACCTCGCACCGTTCGATCCGAGGACGGATGCCAGTCTGAATGCCCAGGGACTATCCATTCTGCAGCGATGGCTGGCCGCGCGTTACCGACGCGCAGCATTTCCTGACGAGTTTGAGCGGCGCATAAAAGAGGCCAAAATGCCACGCCGTATCGAGAAGGCACTCGATACAGCTGGAAAGTATGTAGTTGCAGTTTTCTTCGATGTCGATGGCGGCGAAGACTCCCACCGCAACGGCCCAGATGATCTTTATCGCCTGGGTATCTATCTCTTGTACGACACCAGCCAGAATGAGTCTGATGCCGAAGCAGCCGCGCGAAGCGCTGCCGATGACATTGAGAAGGCCTTCGAGAGCGCATTCCAAAGCCAAGACAAGGTGTGGAAAAACATCCGACTGGAATACTGCGATGTGATAGCAGATCAAGCCATGTCATATAGAGACTCCCACCTGTTCAAACAGTGGCGACTCGAGCACATAAGCCTTGAGGATGACCCTCAGCAACCCGTGCTGGAAGAATAGCTAACCGCTAAATGCGTTTGGGCAACGATCCCGGAATTGATCCCGAACCTCGACCCGCGCACACCGCCCTGCGACTGAGAGGGAGTCATGGTTCTAAACGATCCGTTTCAACAACAGAGGCTCAATGAGTTTCCCGAGCAGCTCATCGTGAATGAGTACCAAGCCGGCCAGGGAATCAGCGCCCACGTCGATTGTGAGCCGTGCTTCAAGGACACGATCGTAACGGTCAGTCTTGGATCTACATACGAAATGGACTTTATAAGCCTGGAATCGGGGGATGTTTGTTCAACGCTACTTAAGCCAGGAAGTGCTTTGGTTCTACGAGGTGCGGGGCGTTACCAGTGGATGCATCGCATCAAGGCTCGCAAGAGCGATCGTGGTGTTCCGCGCGGCCGTCGCGTCTCGCTTACGTACAGGAATGTGATTCTGGATTCGTGAGTCTTTGAAGAGGGCAACTGTGCCTTAACCAGCGTTCCTGGTTCGAAGGCCTGTGAGATTCATGTACCGTGCTTGGGAAGGTGCCAGCCAGCGTAGCGTGCGCCGCGCGCACGATTCAAGTCCACTTTCTCGTTTCGTGCGCATGGCGCACGCTACGCTGGCTGAATCGGGACACCACAGTCGCAAGAGCGGATCCGACCTCCTGTGAGAACCGTTGACTAAGCTCCAGCCATTCTTTCGACAATGCTCCGCTCTCGAAGCTCTGAGAAAACCTGATGAGTCCGCTGTCATCGTTGCCAACGGTAACAAGGACCAACACGATCTGCCCTAGTCCGGACACTGGCACGTACAAGAAGCTACAGTACCTGTTAGCTCGCATCGACTGATAACCGCGAGGCTGATATGCCGAGGTGAACTTCTTATGCACTGGCGTTAGGATGTTACACTCTTGTCGCGGATTCGTACCCGAAGGTACATCTCTAGAGTCCGTGACGTCGACGACAAGGTAGTCGTCATCGAGATATCGAAGGTGAAGATAGATCTTTGCCACACGAGGATCGATGACACGCCGCGTGAAGTCGAGGTCCGGCTGGAAGAAAATGAAGGTGACGTCATCCAACTGTTCAAAGGCCGTTCCGTTGAAGTAGATTGTTTCGATTGCGCCCCCGTAGAAGAGGCGCAGGTTGGCCCCTGTATAGAACTCGATCCCAAGGACGTGTCCGGCGATCGCCAGCCCCTGTCGGATGGCAGCTTCGACTGGATCCGCCGGCCGCACGAGTGTTTCCTGTGCTGCGAACTGTGCGAGAAAGTCAGACGACCCAGACCCGCAAACCGCCGGCGAAGCATCCAGAGTTGGGCGGCGAGCCTTGGAGTGCCAGTGGAACGAAACAGGACCTGCTGCGTCGACGAGCCACCCAACCAGCTCGCACTCGCGCCCGAGATGGTCGGGATACGACTCGAGATATCCAGTCAACCACTCCCTGCTTGGCTCCATTGCTTGGCAAGCAGCGCTGAGATCTTTGACGACCACCTCTGCGGCGATCATCATGCCCGCCCAGCCGACAACTAACCTCGGAGTGATTCTGATCAGCTTTCTCCTGGCTCCCACGATTGCGCGCGTACCAGCCTCCGGGGGTACGCGACCAGTGAGCGATGGGCGGACGGGTTTGCCTTCGGCACTGATGAGCACGTCGCCCAACAGGAGTGGCACCCCCGCAAAGCTGGCGGCCGCAACGAGGGTCATTCGTCTTCCTTCCGTTCCGGAGTATCAACAGAGGCACAACTCAACGGCGTCTTCAATGAGCGGCGTGAAACGACTCCGTGGACTGCATGAAACACTCTTAGTCCTGTGGTGGCTTTTCGCTTATGCCTTACTTACGGATCCCGCCCTGGGTCAGTTGCGCGGGATCTAATAAGCGAGCGAGGTCCTCTTCAGAGAGGTCCGTCAGTTCGCGCGCCACCTCGCGCACTGCGCGGCTTTCCTTGTAGGCCTGTTTGGCAATCTGCGCGCCTTTTTCGTAGCCGATAATCGCGTTCAAAGCCGTGACCAAGATCGGGTTGCGTTCGAGCGCCTGGTTCAAGCGGGCGTGGTTGACCGAGAAACCCCGAATCGCTTTATCGGCGAGGAGGCGCGCGCTCGCCGCCAGCAACTCGATGCTCTGGCAGAGGTTATAAGCGATGACCGGCAGCATGACATTGAGCTGAAAATTCCCCGACTGGCCGGCGACCGTGATGGTGACGTCATTGCCGATCACTTGGGCGCACACCATGCACATCGCCTCGGGGATCACGGGATTGACCTTGCCCGGCATGATGCTGCTGCCCGGCTGCAGATCGGGCAGGGCGATCTCCGCCAAACCGGCGAGGGGCCCGCTATTCATCCAGCGCAGATCGTTGGCGATTTTCATGAGACTCACGGCGACGGTCCTCAACTGCCCGCTCATCTCGACCGCGGCATCCTGCGAGCTCAGGCCTTCGAAGAAATTGTCCTTGCTCACGAACGGCACGCCCGTTTGCGCCGCCAGGATCGCCGCGACGCGCGCGCCGAATTCCGGGTGGGCGTTAATGCCCGTGCCGACCGCCGAGCCCCCGAGCGGCAAGGCCCGCAAGCGCTCCAGCGCGGCGCCGAGCCTGTCTCTACCCAAGCGAATTTGCGCCGCCCAGCCGCCAAGCTCCTGGCCGAGCGTCACCGGCATCGCATCCATGAGATGGGTGCGGCCGGTCTTGACGACGCTTTGCAACTCCTCGGCGCGCCGGGTAATCACAGCTTCGAGATGCGCCAGGGCCGGCAGCAGTCCCTCAGTGACTTGCAAGCTGCCGGCGACATGGATCGCAGTCGGGATCACGTCATTACTGCTCTGGCCCATGTTCACGTGATCGTTAGCATGCACGGGCGCGCTGAGCCGCCCGCCGGCCAAGCGGGCGATGACCTCGTTGGCGTTCATGTTAGAGCTGGTGCCGGAGCCGGTCTGGAAAATATCTACGGGAAACTGCGCATCGAGCTCCCCGCCCGCGACTTCCAGCGCAGCGTTGCGAATGGCTTCCGCCATGCTTCCGTCGAGTAATCCGAGCGCAAGATTCGCTTGGGCCGAGGCCGCTTTGACGAGTCCTAGCGCCCGGATGATCGCCCGCGGCATGGGAAGACCGCTGATCGGGAAGTTATCCACCGCTCGCTGCGTCTGCGCCCCGTAGAGGGCCGAGGCCGGCACGCGGACCTCGCCCATGCTGTCCTTTTCGATGCGAAAATCGCTCATGGATTGCAAGTCGTCACACGCTGACCAGAATGCATAAGCTTAGGGAAGCTCTGCAAAAGTGTCGCGAGCAAGCCCAGATGCGCGAAGCCGCGGAGCGAGTCGCGAGACATATCAGGTAGATAGGCGAGCGACGAGCGAGCACGCGACAATGCAGATGGGCTGCGCAGTAACTTTTGCAGAGCTTCCTTAGCTTTGCTCCCAAGGCAAGCCCCGTTGCCGCCAACCATTGATCCTGCCCCGGTGCTTGTGCGCGTCGAGATCGCCCTCGAATCCCTCCGCGACATTGAAAAGCCGCTTAAACCCGTGCTCCGCCAGCGCCTCGGCGGCGGCGCGCGAGCGCTTGCCGCTGCGGCAAATCGTCATCACCGTGACATCTTCCGCCGGCGCGCGGTGTCGTAACGCCTGGCGAATGCGCTCGGCGAAGTCCGGCAATACGCGCCACTCGGGCGCCTCCATCCAGGGCACGTGGAGCGCGCCCGCGGGATGGCCGACGTACTGATATTCCATGGTCGTTCGGACATCGACGATGACCGCGCTGGGATCTTCGCGCTGTAGCTCGAACGCCTCATCGGGGCGAATGTCTTTAATTTCGATCTCTGGCATGATGTGGGCCTCAAGTGGAATACGGCATTCCTCGCGCGCGGCGCTGGCAAAGCCGCCGCGCCCGCGCAGTATATCGCGAACCCAGGGCGGGGACATCACGCTGGGGTTATCAAATGACGGTTTCTCGGGAGGCATTGATCGTGAGGACAAAAACATGCCGCTAGCCGCAGGGCCGGTGGCCGCGGTGGACCTCGGTTCCAATAGCTTTCATATGCTGGTGGCCCAGGTCTCCAGCGGGCGCTTGCAGGTCATCGATCGTATCAAAGAAATGGTGCGTCTCGCCGCCGGGCTCGACGACCGCAACTGTCTCGATGAGGCGGCCATAACGCGCGCCCTCGAGACCCTCGAGCGTTTCGGACAGCGCCTGCGCGATGTCCCCAAGGGCAATGTGCGCTCCGTCGGGACCAACACGCTGCGCAAGGCCCGCAATCGAAGAGAGTTCTTGGCGCGCGCGCGGCAGGCGCTCGGCCACCCGATCGATATCATCGGCGGCCGCGAGGAGGCGCGCTTGATCTACCTCGGCGTGTCGCACAGCCTCGAGGACAGCGCCGAGCGGCGCTTGGTCGTCGATATCGGGGGCGGGAGCACGGAGCTCATCCTCGGCCAGCAGTTCAAGCCCGACCACATGGAGAGCCTGCACATGGGATGCGTGGAGACGAGCCGGCGATTTTTCAAAGAGGGGCTAATCGACGACGCCAGCATGGAGAAGGCCGAGCTATTCGCGTTGCAGGAGCTCGAGCCGATCTCCTCCCCGTTTCGGCGCGTCGGCTGGGAGTCCGCCATCGGCGCGTCGGGCACCGTGCTCGCGGCGCAGGAAATCATGCGCCATCAGGGATGGACTCAAAACGGAATCACTTCGGGCGCCTTGCGCAGGCTTCGCAAAGCAATGATCGCGGCGGGCCGCATCGATAAGCTGGCGTTCGACGGGCTGCAAAGCGACCGCGCCCCGGTTTTCGCGGGCGGTGTGGCGATCCTGGGAGCGATTTTCCAATCCTTGGGCGTCGAGCGCATGCAGGCGTCGAGCGGCGCCTTGCGTGAAGGCCTGTTGTACGACCTTTTGGGCCGCATCGAGCAGGAGGATGTACGCGCGGCCACCGTCGTCGATCTCATGCACCGCTATCAGGTGGACGAACCGCAGGCGGCGCGCGTGGCGGCGACGGCACGGGCCTTACTTGAACAAGCACCCGGCGCTTGGGGGATCGAGCGCGAGGAGCACGGTCAGGTCTTAGGGTGGGCGGCGCGATTGCACGAAATCGGCCTCGCTATCTCCCACAGTCAATACCACAAGCATGGGGCCTACCTCGTCAGCAACATGGACCTGCCCGGTTTCTTCCAGGGTGAGCAGGAAGTGCTGGCCGTGTTGATCCGCGGCCACCGGCGTAAGCTACCGCTCGGCGAGCTTCAGAACCTTGCCGACACGGTGCGGCAACCGGCCTTATACCTGTGCGTGCTACTACGGCTGGCCGTCACACTGCACCGGAACCGAACCGATGCGCCGCTCGCGGCAATCACGCTGGAAGGAGACGCCGGGGTCGTGAAGCTGCGTTTCGCGCCGGGATGGTTGGAGCAAAATCCCCTGACCCAAGCCGACTTGGCGCAGGAGGCGTGGTTTTTGAGTGCCGCGGAGATCAAGCTCAAGTACAAGTGAACCACCACAATTCTGGCTAGGCGCGGATCGCGGGCCGGTGGCCGTTCATCGGGATCAGTCTTATACTACGGATGGAGGGATGCTATGGATACGCTGCGGCGGGAAATCAAGGGGGCGGGCATCACCGTTTACCCGATTGGGCTTGGGGCCATGCCCTTGTCGATTGCCGGCCGGCCCGGGGAGGCGCAAGCCTTCGAGGTGATCAAGGCTTTCGTCGAGGCGGGCGGTGACTTTATCGATACCGCGAATGTCTACTGTCTCGACGACTCCGATATCGGCCACAACGAGCAATTGATCGCGAAGGCATTGGAGCGCCTCGGCAAGCGAGGCGGCGTCACCGTTGCCACCAAGGGCGGGCTCAAGCGCCCCAAAGGTGAGTGGACCACCGACGGCCACCCGGTATCGCTGCGGGCCTCGTGCGAAAAGAGTCTGCGGGATCTCAACACCGGCGCCATCACGCTTTATCAACTCCACGCGGTCGATCCCGCGGTCGATCTCGCGGAATCGCTCGCGGAGCTCATGCGACTCAAGGAAGAGGGGAAGATCCTGCATATCGGGTTGTCCAACATCACCCCGCGCCAGTTGGAACAGGCCTTGGCGATGACGCCGATCGCCTCGGTACAAAACCGCTGCAATGTGCTCGAACAGACGGATTTTAAGAACGGCATGGTGGCGCTTTGCCAAGCGAAGGGCGTCGCCTATATTCCTCATAGCCCGGTCGGAGGCCACTACCGACATGTGCGGTTAGGCGATGAACCGATGCTGACGAGGCTTGGGGAAAAATACAGCGCCTCGCCGTATCAGATCGCCCTCGCCTGGTTTCTGCATAAGGGGCAGCATATTCTACCGATCCCGGGTGCCAGCAAGCCGAAGAGTATTCTCGATAGCTTGAAATCCGCGGAAGTTCGGCTGGCTCCAGAGGAAATCGCCGCGTTGGATCGGCTGGGTTAGCTCGGTAAAACCTGCATCGACAGTTCACTGGCTTTACAAAGTGCGCCAATGCCCTGGCGGGGTTGGGGCGGCCCGGGCTACGATCTGGCCGTGGCCAACGTCTTCCATGCGGGCGACGGTACCTTACATCCGCCCTCACTACGCGGATTCAGGGACCAAGTATGCGACCGCGGATGACAGTATGGTTGTGAGCGCGGAAGCGACCTCACCAGGAATCGCGGTCCCGGCAAAATTGTTCACGGCCCAGACGACGGTAATCGATATCGCTCCCGCGAGCGCGCTTGAGCTGACCTTGCGTGATGGCACATAAGCTTGGCAGTTTTGAACAGTGGCGTTCATGATAATTACCTCCAATTCAGACGGATCGAATCGCTTAAGGTGCTCTGCTCATTCGCTCAAGCCTAGGCTTGCATCGAATGGTAAGCTGCATGTAAACAAATATACGAGGGGAGGGCGTCTTTTTTCCGTGAAACTTCTCACAAAGAAAATGTGAAATCTTCCCGGAATTAAATCGCCGTACCCGCGCCCACACCGAAACCCAGCGCGCGCAATAGCGCTCGGAATGCCGGCCGGTCTGAGGGCGCCAACACCTCGACCGCGCTGAACTCGCTGCGCGCGCGGTAATGCGCGCGCAGCGCGTCGAAATGCTGGCCGCGCTCGGCTGGCGGCAGTCCGTCAATCTCCGCTAAGGCGCGGTGATCGTCGCGTGGGTCATAACAGGCAAAGACAGCCCGGCGTAATAGATCTTCGTCTGTCTTCGCCTCATTTAAGCACAGGATACGCAGTGTGTACGCTGCGGCGGGTAGCTGCCACTCCGTAGGCACGCTTAAAAATTCGCAGACCGATTGATACAACATCTCCGTGGCGCGAAGCTTCGCAGCCTCACTGTACCCGGCGATATGCGGGGTTCCGATCGCCGCGCGTCGCAGGAGCTCGACGTCGATGTCCGGCTCATGACACCAGCAGTCGATCACCGCGGCCATGCCGGGGCGCCGCATCAGCAGGGTTCGCAATCCCGGCTCGTCGACGATGCCACCGCGGGCGGTGTTGATGAGGATCGCATCGTTGCGCATGCGGGTGAGCTCATCTAGGCCGATGAGGTTGACCGACGGATGGGGGCCGCTCGCCGTGAGCGGTACGTGCACGCTGACGACATGCGCGGACAGGGCCTCATCGAGGCTGCGGTACTTCGTTTCTCCCGTCAGTTCCTGAAGCGGCGGATCATTGATAATGCACTCGACCCCGAGCGCCCCGAGCAAGTTCGCAACCCGCGCGCCGACATGCCCGCAGCCGATGATCCCCGCCGTCGTCCCAGTGAGTGAATCACCGCGTTCCTGCGCCAGAGCCAGGAGCGCGCTAAGTACATATTCCGCGACCGCGGTGGCATTGCTTCCGAGTGCGGCGGCGAAAGCGATCCCGTTGTGGCTTAAATACTCGAGATCGATGTGATCGACGCCGCTCGTCGCCGTGCCGACGAAGCGCACCCGGCTGCCTTCGAGCAAGGCGGCATCGACCCGGGTCACGGAACGGACCAAGAGCACATCGGCGTCGCGCGCGATCTCCGGGGTCCAATCACGGCCCGGAACTATGCACAAGTCCCCAAGCACGGCGAACGCGTCGCGCACATAGGCGATATTGGGATCGGCGATGATGCGCATGCACGCGCTCCGCCGTTGCGGATAGGTGGGCCTTAGCGGTTAGCGAAGCTCTGCAAAAGTGTCGTGAGCAAGCCTAGATGCGCGAAGCCGCGGAGCGAGTCGCGAGACATATCAGGTAGATAGGCGAGCGACGAGCGAGCACGCGACAAAGCAGATGGGCTGCGGAGTAACTTTTGCAGAGCTTCCCTAAGGACGGCCATCGAGCTCGGCCCCCTCCTTCTTCACCGGCAAGAGATCCGCGCGGCTGACCCCGAGCACCAGCGCAACGGGGCTCGCGACGTAGATCGAAGAGAAGGTCCCGATGACGATACCCAGGATCAGGGCCAGCGCGAAATCATCGATCACCGCGCCGCCCAGATAAAAAAGCGAGATTAATACAAAGAGCGTGGTCGGTCCCGTGACCAGGGTCCGCGACAAGGTTTCGTTGACCGAGCGATTCATAACTTCGATGGGGCCCTCCTTGCGGAGCTTGCGGAAGTTCTCGCGGATGCGATCGAAGACGACGATGGTATCGTTAACCGAATAGCCAGCCACCGTGAGGATGGCGGCCAGCATGGTGAGGTCGAATTGCAGACCCAAGAGGCTCACAAGCCCCGCCGTGATGGTGAGATCGTGCAGGGTCGCGATGACCGTGGCGACGGCAAGACGCAGCTCGAAACGAAACGCCACGTAGAACAAGATCCCGATGAGCGCGAACACCAACGCGAGCCCGCCGTCTTCCAGGAGCTCCTGCCCTACTTGAGGCCCGACGAATTCGACCTGACGTATCTCCACGGAGGTACCGGCGGCGGTCTTCAGGGCCTCGATGACCTTATTGCTGAGATCGGCGGAGTTTAGGCCTGCGCGCGGGGGGATCCGCACCATCACGCCCTTCGAGGTGCCGACGTGCTGCACGACTGCCCCCTCGAAACCACCGCGCGCTAGCGCGCCGCGCACCTCGGCCAAGTCAACAGCTTTATTATATTCGATCTCGATGAGCGTGCCGCCGGTAAAATCGATGCCCAGGTTCAAACCGCGCACGAAGAACGAGCCGATCGAGGCGGAAAAGACAAGCCCGGAGAGCACGAACGCGAGGTAACGCTTGGACATGAAATCGATCTTCGGGGTTTTCTTAAAGAGATTCATCGCCCAAGTGACGGCTACACCGCGAGGCGGGCGAGCCGCCGGCCTCCGTACAGAAGATTGATCACGGCGCGCGTACCGGCGATGGCGGTGAACATCGAGGTCACGATCCCGAGCGACAGGGTCACCGCGAAACCTTTCACCGGGCCGGTCCCGAAGGCAAACAGCACGACCGCCGCGATGAGCGTGGTGAGGTTGGAATCGGCGATGGTGGCGAAGGCCTTCTCATAGCCGGCGTTGATGGCGGCCTGCGGGGTGGTGCCGTTGCGCAGTTCCTCGCGGATACGCTCGAAGATGAGCACATTGGCGTCGATCGCCATGCCCACCGTCAGCACGATACCCGCGATGCCGGGCATGGTCAGGGTCGCCTGCAGCAGCGACATCAGCGCGAGCAGCAGCACCAGATTGAGCATCAGCGCGAGATCGGCCACCAGGCCGAAGACCCCGTAGTACACAGCGGTAAACACCAGCACCAGCGCGAAGCCGATGACGGACGCGTTGTAGCCCATCGTGATGTTGTCTTGACCGAGACTCGGTCCCACGGTGCGCTCCTCGATGATCGAGATGGGCGCGGCCAGCGCCCCGGCGCGCAGCAAGAGCGCGAGGTTCCGCGCTTCCTCGGTGCTATCGAGGCCCGTGATCTGGAAGCGCTTGCTCAGTTGCTCGCGAATGGTGGCGATATTGATGACTTCCTCGACCGTCTTCTTTACCTTGATGGTCTCATTGCCTTTCTTCTGCGTGTCGATCTTGGTCTCGATGAAGACCACGCCCATGGGCCGCCCGACGTTATCGCGGGTGGCGCGGCTGAAGATACGCGCGCCCTTGCCATCCAAGGTAATGAATACGGCCGGGCGATTATCGACCGAGTCCAGGCCCGAGCTCGCGTCGATGATGTATTCGCCGGTCAGCATTACCTGGCGTTTCAAGAGCACCGCTTCGCCCTCGCGCGTCCGATAGAGCTTAGCGCCTGGCGGCGTCCTACCTTCGACAGCCTCCTGCGGGTCGTGTTCTTCATCCTGCATGCGGAATTCGAGGGTCGCGGTCGCGCCGAGGATTTCCTTGGCCCGGGCCGTGTCTTGCACGCCCGGCAGTTGCACGACGATGCGATCCAAGCCGTGCTGCTGGATGATGGGCTCCGCCACGCCGAGCTCATTGACGCGGTTGCGCAGCGTGGTGAGGTTCTGCTGCAGGGCAAGCTTGCGCGTCTCGCGGATGTAATCCTCTTTCAAGTTCAGCCGCACCGCGCTCCCTTCCGAATCGTTCTCTGGCGCGAAGGTGAGATCCCGGAACTCCTCATTGAGAAGATCCTCGGCCTCGGATTGACTGGCCGCATCGCGCAAGGTCACGAGGATCCCGCGGCCGGCCTCGCGGGCGATGGTCTTATAGCGGATTTTTTTCTCGCGCAGCGCCGAACGCAGATCGGAGACGAAGCGTTCTTCGGTCATGCGCACGACCGCCTCCATATCGACTTCCATCAAGAAATGCACCCCACCGCGCAGATCCAAGCCGAGGTACATGGGCTGGGCGCCCAGCGCTTGCAGCCACGCGGGAGTCGCGGGCGCTAGATTCAGGGCGACCACATAGTCCGGCCCGAGCGCCGCCGCCACGGCATCATTGGCCTTGAGCTGCGCCTCGGTATCGGCGAGACGCACCAGCAGGCCGCGCGCATCGCGCTCCAGGGCCAGGGGTTCCAATTTGGCCTCCTTGAGCGCGGCGCGCACCGTATCTTCCAGGGCCGCATCGAGCGGCGCGGACCGCACTGTCGAGATCTGAAGGGCGGGGTACTCGCCGTAGAGATTCGGCAGCGCATAGATCGCGCCGAGCACGATAATGCTCAAGATGAGCAGGTTTTTCCATAAGGGATAGCGATTCATCGCCTAGTCGCGCTTGCCTACAGGGTCTTGACCGTGCCTTTCGGGACCGTGTTGGCGACCTGAGCTTTCTGCACCTTAACCTCGACGGCCTTGCCGACATCGATAAGCACGAAGTTCTCCCCGACCTCCAAGACCCGGCCGAGCAAGCCGCCGGTGGTGACGATCTCATCGCCTTTGGCCAAGGCCTCCATCATCTTCTTATGCTCTTTGTTGCGCTTCGTCTGCGGCCGAACCATCACGAAGTAGAACACCACGAATAGAAAAATGATGGGAAGGATATCGAAGAAAAACTGCGCCGGCGGCCGCGGGGCTGCCTGGGCGAAAGCGTCGGCGATGAAAAATTCCATTGGACCTCCTTCTAGCACCTAAACGGCGCGGTATTATGCCACAGGCAAAGCGGTTTGCACCCGCCGCCGATAGTAGTCCGCGACAAACTCCTCGAGACGCCCGAGCTCAATCGCAAAGCGCATCTCCCGCATCAGGGATTGGTAGTAATGCAGATTGTGAAGCGTATTCAAGCGCAACCCGAGGATCTCGCGGGCGCGGTCCAAATGATGGAGGTAGGCGCGGGTGTAATGCCGGCAAGTATAGCAAGCGCAGGTCTCATCGAGCGGGCGGGTGTCCATCCGGTAGGCGCTACTCCGGATCCTCACCACGCCCTGGGCGGTGAAAAGATGGCCGTTGCGCGCATTGCGGGTCGGGAGCACGCAATCGAACATGTCGATCCCGCGGCGGACGGCCTCGACCAAATCATCTGGGGTGCCCACCCCCATGAGGTATCGGGGCCGGCCGGGCGGCATCCGCTCCGCAACGTGGCTCACCACCTCGAACATCAGATCCTTGGGCTCGCCCACCGACAATCCGCCGATCGCGTAGCCGTCGAAACCCATCGCGACCAAGGCCCGGAGCGATTGCTCGCGCAGGGTCGGGTACATTCCGCCCTGCACGATGCCGAAGAGGGCCGAGGCCTGCCCGCGATGCGCCTCGCGGCAGCGTTCCGCCCAACGCAGCGACAGCTCCATCGAAGCTTGGGCCGCCTCCGCCGTCGCCGGATACGGCGTGCATTCGTCGAAGACCATGAGGATGTCCGCGCTCAAGGCCTGCTGGACCTCGATGGCGCGCTCGGGTCCGAGGAAGATGCGATCGCCGTTCACGGGCGAGCGGAACACGACCCCCTGCTCCGAGACCGTACGAGAATCGCCCATGCTGAAGACCTGAAAACCGCCCGAATCGGTGAGTATGGCCCCCGGCCAGTGCATGAAGCCATGCAAACCACCGTGGGCCGCCACCACGTCCACCCCCGGCCGTAGCATGAGATGAAATGTGTTGCCGAGCACGATTTGGGTACCGGAACCCGCGAGCTCCTCGGGCGTCACGGTCTTGACCGTGGCCAAGGTCCCGACCGGCATAAAGACCGGAGTGTCTATGCTGCCGCGGCAGAGCCGAAGGCGTCCGCGGCGTGCCGCGCCCGAGCTCGCGAGGAGATCAAATTTCATCCGCTCGTCAGGCCGCGTCACCATGCTTCCATCATGATCGGCTCACCCACATCGCGTCCCCATAACTATAAAACCGGTACCCCGCTTCGATGGCGTGCCGGTACGCGCGCAACACCGGCTCGCGGCCCGCGAAGGCGCACACCAGCATCAACAGCGTGGACTCGGGGAGATGAAAATTGGTGATCATCGCAGCGACGGTCTTAAACGGGTAACCAGGATAAATGAAAATATCCGTCTCGCCGCAATACGGGCGCAGCGCATCCGCCGCGGAAGCCGCCTCGAGCGCCCGCACGCTCGTGGTTCCCACGGCGATGACCCGCCCACCGCGCGCACGCGCGGCGCGCACTTCCCGGCATACGGTTTCCGTCACTTCCATGCGCTCCCGATGCATGCGGTGATTCTCGATGCGCTCCGCGCGCACGGGCTCGAAGGTTCCCGCACCCACATGCAGCGTCACGAACGCCATGGCGATGCCTTTTTCCTTGAGCGCGGCCAGCAGCGGCCGGTCGAAATGCAAACCGGCCGTCGGCGCCGCGACCGCCCCGGGGCGGCGGGCAAAGACCGTCTGGTAGCGTTCCTCATCGACGGCCTCGTCCGGACGGTGGAGATAGGGCGGCAAGGGAACATGCCCGCAGGCCGTCATCACCTCGAAGAGATCGCCCGCGGCGCAAAGCCGGAGTTCATAGAACTCCTCATGCCGCCCGAGCACCTCTAAGGCGGGGCCGCCCGCGAGGGTGATACGAGTCCCGCTTCGCGGCGGTTTGCTGGCCCGGATCTGGGCGGTGGCGCGGCGCTTGGAAAGCACGCGCTCCAGCAACACCTCGACCGCGCCGCCGCTATCTTTGTGTCCATAAAGCCGCGCCTTCATCACGCGGGTGTCGTTGAAGACCAAGAGATCCTCGGGCCGGAGCAGATCCACGATGTCCGCGAACCTGCCATCGCCAATCGCGCCGGTCGCCGCGTCTAGGCATAATAAGCGGCTCGCCCCGCGCTCGGCCGCGGGATAGCGGGCGATGCGTTCCGGGGGCAGATGGTAATGAAAGTCGCTTCGATACATCCTGCCTAGGGTAGCGCGTTGCGAGGTAGAATGGCTCGTGGCAGATTTGCGATCCGTCGCTCGGAGCCAGCGCATTGTACCGCCCGGAGAGCGACTGCTGAGACAGTACCGTTACTCCGAAGGGCCTTTGAGAATGTAAGTGTCGCCTACCAGTCTCGTCGCTCGTCAGCCTCTCAGCCCAATCTGCGGTGTTTCCTATGCCGCGGCTCGTCGTCCTCGGCGGGGCCGTTCGAAACTGTCTTGAGGTACGATCCTGAGGATATACCCGATTCGGGCCAGTGCCTCGTTGAGCCTATCGAGCGCAATATGCTTGCGGCGAGCAAGCACATGGCTCAGCATGTCCTCGGACAAGCCCGTGGCCTCACAAAATTCCCGGCGCGTCTTGAAGCGAGCGCGGATGAGTTGCTCGATCTCGTCTCGGTAGTCCGGGATCCGAGCAAGGCCCTGCGCGACTGCCAGCCGGCTGCCGACGTCCTGGGCAATGCGGTAGAGATCCGTGTGCCGCACCTTCGAACGGGACAGACCGCGGTCGTGATAGAACTCTCCGACGAGTTTCATCCAGAAGTTGACGAACTCGTGCCATGGAGGTGCGCGATCGGCGCGTTGCTTTACGCTTTTAAGCAACCTCCGCTCGTCTGCGTCCAACTGAGCGAGCGAGAACTCGCGTCCCTTTAGATCAACGTAACGGTCATCCAGACTCATTTCCTCTCGCCTCTATGAATTCGACCTGGCCGGCGACGCTCAGGTAGATGCTCTTCTGCGCAAAGACCTCACACGCCTCTGACAACAGCGTTCGTAGCTGTTTGAGCTTTCTGTGCGGCAGGGCGACGGTATACTTGTACGACCTGTCGCTCACCTTCTCGCCGGTATCCGGGTCTTGGTAGAACCCTCGTGTAAGCCAGGGGCCAGTGTACGGCCCCCGAAAAGCTCGAACAGATGATCGTCGAGCCATTCCCAAGCTTCAGAAGAATGCAACCAGCCGTCAGATAAGCTCGCATCGCGATGAACCGGTATAAGAAACGAACATTCAACCACGGAACTATGGACCATGTGCCGGGTACTCCTTTGGCCAACGTCAAGACGCTGCGATCTGCGTCGCTGTCGTCGTACCCTAAGGGGCCGGCACAGCAGCACAAATCACCATGACCCCTTACCCGCACCCTAACCGGAGTCTTGTGGCCGCAATCCTATATGCGATCTCTCGCGAAGACGCCCAATATTCCTGGGCACCAGTAAAGCCCGGCACCGGCCGTTCCCAGGGATAGGGTTTCGGCCAGCGGTTCGCAAACAAGATACAGTCGTGTTGACCAATAGTCAAGTATTATCGATGCTTGCTTCGCAACGGCAAACCCTAACCGGCGTGGAGCGCGACTTTCGCGAAGCCCTGCGCATCGCGAAAGCCGCTGGCGACCGTGAAAGCGTCGCGGTCCGTACCGGCGCAGGCGCTAAAGCGTTTGGCGCGGGCGTATAAGTGAGAGATGGGAGACGTGCCCTTGTTAACGCTGCCAGTCTTGTAATCCGTAACGCGTTAGGTTACAGTCCGTTCGGTGATCCGCGGCTTCAGGCACAAAGGTTTGGGCAAGTTCTTCGAAACCGGGTTCAGAGGAGGCATCCAGACACAACACGCTGAACGGCTGCGCCTTATTTTGGGCCGTCTGAATGCGGCCGCCGCTCCGAAAGATATGGCGCTTCCCGGGCTGGATCTTCATCCGCTCAAGGGTGACCGGAAGGGTGCTTGGGCGGTGTCGGTAAGCGGGAACTGGCGGGTCACATTTAAGTTCGTTGAGAAGGACGCTAATTCCGTCGATTACGAGGATTATCACTGAAGAGAGCATCGCAATGCGTATGCACAACCCCCCTCATCCGGGCGAGATCATCAAATCCCTTTGCCTTGAGCCCTTGGGCGTGAGCGTCACGCAGGCCGCGGAGGCTCTTGGCGTCAGCCGCAAGACGCTCTCTGCCATTCTGAATGGCCGGGCCGGCATCAGTCCCGAGATGGCCGTTCGTCTTTCCATTGCGTTTGCTACCTCCGCTGAAAGCTGGCTCAATCAGCAAACGCAGTACGATCTTTGGCATGCGGAACGGCGTCGCAAGGAGCTTCGGGTTGCTAAGCTCGCCGCGGCATAACATACGGGTTCAAGTCTCCCATTGCATGGATTGCCTCTATAATCTGAACGGTGGGAGACTTGACCCCAATTGGCCGAGGATCTCATGCATATAGTTGATAGGCAGTGAGAAATGACCTTCATTCGGTAGCAAGCGTAGATCAGACCGAGGTAAGGCAGCGGCCAGATAGCGGGCGTGGGCGGGCGGCACCACCGTATCGCGGCCACCCTGCCAAAGTGTGACCGGCAGCGCGATGTTCGAGAGATCAAAACCCCAGGGATTCGCGTAGAGCGCAAACTCATGCATCGCCGCGCGTGCTCCTTGCCGAAACGCTTCTCGCATGGAGGCTACGAGCAAAGGGCGTATCTCGGGACGCATTAACGCCGCGCGGTCGGTATCGTCGGCCAGCGCGGTGAGCAGGGAATAGGCGATCTCTGGATACTTGCCCATGAGGAAGGGTGGGCCGATGCCATAGAGAGGCTTTAACAACCAGCGGGCCCGCCGGGCTAAAAAAAAGCCGAGCCGAGCGTGCCAACGTTGCCCTTGAATCGCCCACGGCTCGAAGACCGGTCCGAGGCCACCGACGAGGGCGGCCGCGGTGAGCCGCTCGGGAATGGCGTGCGCGCACGCGAGCGCATACGGACCACCGCCGGAAACGCCCAGGATCGCAAAGCGCTCGGTACCCAAGACCTTAGCCAACTGCGTAAGGTCCCCCGGCCACGCCGTCAGCGTATGATTCTGGGTAAAATCGGAGAGACCGTAGCCCGGACGGTCTACCGAAATCAAGCGCAGCCCGAGCTTGACTGCGGCCGGCTCGAGGACCTGCGCTTCAAGCCGCGAGGCGGGAAAGCCGTGACAGTAAAAGATCGGTTTACCGTCCGGGATCCCGTACTCGCTGAAAGCGAGCGTACGCCCATCGCCAAGCTGGATGCGGGTCACTGTCGGCGGCGCTTTGCTACAATGCCGGAACGGTCTTAAGCTTAAATCGGTCATGCATGAACCCTGAAGCCGTCCGGACCATGAGCACCGATCGCAGAGAAAAAATAATGAAAATCGTGATTGCCCCCGACTCCTTCAAAGAGAATCTTACCTCCTTAGAGGTTGCGACCGCCATCGAGCGCGGGATCCGCCGTGTCCTGCCCAAGGCGCGATGCATCAAGATCCCGATGGCCGACGGTGGCGAGGGCACGGTGCAGTCGCTGGTCGATGCCACGGCAGGCAGCCTGTTGCGAAAGCGGGTGCGCGGTCCCCGTGGAGTACCGGTGAGCGCTCGTTACGGCATCCTCGGTGACGGCGAGACGGCGGTGATCGAAATGGCCGCAGCGTCCGGGCTGCCGTTACTCCCGAGAGCGGAGCGAAACCCGCTCGAGACCACCACCTACGGTACCGGGGAACTCATTGTTGATGCCATCGAAAGGGGGATCAAGTCCATTATCATCGGCATCGGCGGTTCGGCGACCGTCGACGGCGGAACGGGCATGGCGCAAGCACTCGGGGTGAAATTCCTAGGCGCCAACGCTAAGGAGATCACCACGCTATGCAGCGGCGGTATGCTCGATCAGATCGCCAAGATCGATTTGAGCGGTCTCGATCCGAGGGTGAGAAAAACGGAAATCATTATCGCCAGCGACGTGGATAATCCCTTGTATGGCCGGCGCGGCGCGGCCTATGTCTTCGCTCCGCAAAAAGGCGCGACCCCGGAGATGGTGAAGCTGCTCGATAAGAATCTCCGGCGCGCGGCGGCGGTTATTAAGCGGGATTGCGGCATCGACGTCGCCAAGTTCAAGGGCGGCGGCGCCGCCGGAGGATTAGGGGCGGGGCTCGTTGCTTTTGCCCGGGCGCGGATGAAACGCGGCGTGGATCTGGTGATCGAAGCGACGCACCTGAAGCGCTACTTGCAAGACGCGGATCTGGTCATTACCGGCGAGGGGCGGGTCGATTTTCAGACCGCGTTCGGCAAGACGCCGGCAGGCGTAGCGAAGGCGGCCAAGCGATTCAGGGTGCCCGTGGTGGCCATCGGCGGGGGGCTTGCGGACGATGCTCGGGGAGTCTATTCCCACGGCATTGATGCCCTCGAAGCGGGGGCCGCGCGCGAGATGGATCTCGCGGAGGCCTTGCGTCTCTCGAGGCAGCACTTGGAGCACGCGGGTGAGCGCGCGATGCGCCTCATCTTAATCGGAAAACGCTTAAGTCAACGCCGGGCTATGGGCGCAAGGCGGCCGGGCCGGTGAATGTTTCGCGCCGGTCAACAATGCGTCGCCGATGCGTCGCTTTCGAGCTCGGAGAAGCGCACCGGCAGCATTTCCTTGGTGGACAAGCTACCCGCGGGATCTCTTACCACGACGATGAGTTTTTGCGCATCGGCGAGCCCGGCGGGGATCACCATCCTACCGCCGCGCTTGAGCTGGTGTAGCAGGGGCGGGGGGATCAGATCGGGCGCCGCGGTGACGATGATTTTGTCGAACGGCGCGATCTCGGGCCAGCCGAAATAGCCATCACTGATGCGTGTTTCGATGTTGCGGTAGCCCAATTGTCCGAATCGGCGCTGAGCTTGCTGCGATAACTCTTCGATAATGTCCACGGTGTAGACCTTGGCTGCAAGCTTCGCGAGGACGGCCGCTTGGTAGCCTAGGCCGGTGCCGATCTCGAGCACCGTGTCGGTAGCGTTCAGGGCCAGGAGATCGGTCATCAACGCAACGATAAACGGCTGGGAAATGGTTTTGTTATAACCGATGGGCAAGGGCGTGTCGGCGTAGGCGTAGCCCTGGAATTCCACCGGCACAAATTCATGCCGCGGGATCTCGGCCATGACCTGCATCACGCGCGGGTCGAGCGTGGATTTTCCGATGAAATCGACGCACATGCCGGTGTGCGCCTCAATATCGGAGATCATGTGCTGCTGCATGGAAGCGAAGATCGGTTCATTCATCTCGGATCACACGCGGATAGCCGGCATTCTATCGCGGTCAAAGCTCCTTCTTCCATTGGCCATCGGGGAGCAAGGTGAAGAATGGCGTGGCAGTTCCTAGGGAAGCTCTGCAAAAGTTACTCCGCAGCCCATCTGCTTTGTCGCGTGCTCGCTCGTCGCTCGCCTATCGACCTGATCTGTCTCGCAACTCGCTCCGCGGCTTCGCGCATTTAGGCTTGCTCGCGACACTTTTGCAGAGCTTCCTAGCGCTTTCCGTACTCCAGAGGCGCACCCATGCGCTGGGCATAGATATAGGTCTCCAACGCGCGCATCTCAGAGGAATCCGGGCCAAGCTTTTTGCCCCGCACCGGATTTTCGATGCACCAGTTGATCGCGTCCCGCAACAGCGCGACCCGCCCTAGCTGGACCTGAAATTTCGGGTAAGTCTCGGGGTGGGTATTCGCTCCATCCGGATGGCACATATCGCAGGAGACGGCAATAGTGCTCTTTAATCGATCGCCGCTGTGAAAGATGCGCGAGCCTTCCACGGCCAATTTGTACGTCTCTTGTTGCCAGACTTTCACATCCTCGGGGGTAACGCTACCGTAGGTCGATCCCTGGCTCTTGCCGATAAGACCCTTGTTGTCGGCCGGAACCACCACCTTGTGCTTGGCCAGCTCTTCGGCCATCCAGTCGGGTTCTTCGCCGCGGCGCTTCCATTGCGCCATGGCCGCCTCATCGATCCCCGGGTCTTGCTGGGTGGCGGCCGGGTAGCCATTGTCGCCGCCTGGCTCTGCGGCCCGCCCCGGGGACGACATGAGCGACACGAGAATGAAGGTGGCGCCCACGAGAAGTTTGAACGTGCGCATTTTCTTATCCTCTTGAAACGATTAGGTGAGAGGTTGTGAAGAAATCGTCGCGAGCGAAGGGAAGTCGCGTGGAGCACAGGACCGTTTCGCCGGGAGCGAAACGGAGCGCAAGCCCCGCAGGAGTCCCAAGGATGGGACGAGCAACCGGAGTGTATATTGAAATACATGAGGATTCCGAGCACCGCCGGAACGCGAGGTTCCGAGCGCAGTAGATTTTTTTCACGAGCTCTGAGTCGTCAATAACTTTGAAGATTAGGCATAAGCGGCACGGCGCTTTTTCCCCCGCTTGTCAGATAAGCGCTAGCGACCTGGATTGGGTTGCGGTTCCAAAGATTGTAAAGCTTATCGACGAGGCCGCCCGCTTTGACGCCGACCGATCCATCTCCGAGCGCGTCGTTGGGATTGAAGGGATCGGCGCGGTTCATCTGCACGGTGAGGGCCGGCAGTCCCTCGGGCGCATAGGGCCACGGCCAAGCGGTTGACAGCATCCCGTGGAAATGGATGTTGCCGATCCGATGGGTGAGTATCTGGTGGGTATGCCCGTGCACGACCACCACCTGCTTGAAGCGCTGCAATAGTGCCTGTACGTCCTCGGCGTCCTCGGTCCAGAAGTTCCACGGGCGATAGTATTTGTACAGCGGGGAGTGCGAGAACACGATGAGCGGCGTGTCATCGGAATAGGCAGCGAGGTTGTTCTTGAGCCAGACCTGCTGCTCCGTCCCGACCTTGAAGCGGCTCTGGATGCCATTGTCGAGCCCTGCCACCGTCTGCATCCGCTCCATCCCCGTCATGCCACGCTCGCTCCAGAAGTCATCCTCCATCACACTGTGGAGCACGACAAAGTGGACGCCCTTGTGATCAAACGAATAGGTGGGTTCGCCGAATAGCGTGCGCCATTTCTCGCCCAGGTCCAGAAACCAGTCGTGCTCGCCCACCATCATCTTGACCGGCGCCTTGAGGCTCTTCAGGATCTGCGCGCCGAGCTCGAGCTCCAAGGGCTGACCCAGTTGCGCGAGATCACCCCCATAGAGCACGAAATCCGGCTGCGGGGCCATGTGGTTGATGTCGTCGACGGCGCGCAGCAACTGCCGAACGAAGCGGTCATTGAGCTGGCGTTTATAGAGGTGCGAGTCGGAGATATAGGCGAAGGTGAATTCCACCGGACCCGCCTCTCCGGTCGCGGCGCGGGCCACCTGCACCGGCTGGAAACTGTGGAAGTTGAATTCCACGCCGCGCGCGAGCGCGGCGGCGGCGGCGGCAGCGGAGAGCTTGAGAAAGCTCCGGCGGTCGAGGTTTTTCAAGCCACGGAACAAGGCCTCGCGTTCGTCGTAGTATCTCGTCTCAACGCTCGTAACAACTGTTGGTTTCATCTTGGTCTCTCCAAACTTACCTCATCCCGCCCATGACCCGCTCTTCAAACGGCAGTACGCGACGCTCGGCCATCGCCGTGTCGCGGAAGGGGCGTTTCGCCGCGGCCAGCTTGCGCTGTTCCGTCAAGGCGCGCTGATTTTGCTCCGCGAAGCGCGTGTCGCTCAGAGTAAACATGAACTCCACGAGGTCATCGATTTCATCTTCGCTCAAGGCCAGCGGTTCGATGCCGCCGTCCAGAAACGCATTGGGCTCGCCGCCTTTGTTATAGTGATCCATCACGTCCCACAGCGTCTCCATGGACCCGTCATGCATGTAGGGGCCCGTCAGTGCGATATTGCGCAATTGCATGGTCTTGAACGCCCCGATGTCGGCACGATCCTTGGTGACCATGAACCGGCCAAGCTCCGACAGATCGGTCTCGATCGCCAGCCGATCCACCGCTTTCATATCCCCTTCCTGCGCCAGGGCTTCGAGAGCCCGGCGCGCTAACTCTTCGAAATTTTGCTTGCGCGCCGCCACCCCGATATTGTGAAATCGATTGTCGCTGCCGATGGGAATGGAAGCATTCATCTGGTGACAGCTCATGCAGCGCCCCTTACCATTGAATAAATTCCAGCCGCGCTTGGCCTCCTCCGAGATGGCCTCCGGGCTGCCCGCGAGATAGCGATCGAAGGGGGCATCGAGAAACACGAGGGTACGCTCAAAGGCGGCGATGGCCCGCCCCAGATCGTCGTAGTTCGGAGCCCGCCCATAGGCGAAGGAGAACATGCGCTTGTATTCGGGATCATCGGCGATCGCCGCCAGCGCCGCCCCCTCGTTGGCGTGGCCCATCTCGATCGGGTTGACGATGGGCAGTTTCGCCTGTTCCTCGAGGCTCGGTGCGCGGCCGTCAAGAAACATGGTTTGCAGCAAAAAGGCATTCATCGTGGTGGGGGCATTGCGCTTGCCCAGGGCGCCATTGATACCCTCGGAGACCGGGCGCTGGTCGGTAAAGCCTCGGCTGACATCATGGCAGGTGGCGCAGGCCACGGTGCCGTCCTTGGACAGCCGGGTTTCGAAGTAAAGCTTCTTCCCGAGCGCCACCCGCTCGGGGGTCATTTTGTTGTCCTCCGGGATCACAAGCTGTTGCCAGATCCCCGGATCGACGCCAGGCGGGGACCGGGTTACGTCGCGCTCTGGAAGTAAGGTCTCGAGCAGAGTTTTTTGCTGACCCATGTCGAGGGCGCCGTGGGTTCCACGCAGCTCTCCGGCATGCTCTTGCAACCGCGCGTTGCACGCCCCTAACCACGGAAGCACCATCGTAACTAGCAGAAAAGCCGTGCGATTTCCGATTTTTAGGTACTGCATTGGTGATCCCCCTTAGGCGGCTTACCTCTCAGAGCTTGTGAAGAAATCGTAGCGAGCACGCCCGCCCGCGAGGCGCACGGCGCGCAGGAACCGCAGTGTATGTGGAAATACATGAGGATTCCGAGCACCGCGCAACGATGCGGGCGGGTTGCGCAGTAGATTTATTCACAAGCTCTCAGGCAAGCTCTAAGCTTACGGTTCTCTTGTCCCCGCCTCTGGTAAACCCTTAGGGTGTTCTCCTGGCGACACGCCGACCGGTCGCCTTCACAATAAATTATAGCGCGCCCTGACTACTTTTCGATTTCTCCTCGCGTTCACGCTTGGGGATAGTGGGAGGAGCAGCGGTTTGTCTTAAGACATGCCAGAGCGATCGCACGTTAGAGCGGCTCTCGTCCAGCACGATCGTGATGGCGATTTGCTCGATCGCCGCGAGCAAACAAATCGGCGTGGCCAGCCGAAACGGCCAGGTCGGACCGCCGGCGAACATGACGAAGCCGGTGCTGGCAGCCGCCGCGGCCGCCAACTTAACGCCCCAGGTGTGATAGGTGGGAAAGACCCTGAATTTCAACATACCGATGATGGCAGGCAGGGCGGAGCTCGCGATGACCGCCAGGATGAAGGGCGCTTCTTGGCGCATGATGTCAGGCCATAACCACCACGCCGTGACCGGGATCGTGACGTACATCACCACATCGCCGGCGGTGTCCAACAGCGCCCCGAGTGCGGATTCCTGCTTCAATACCCGCGCGATGAAACCGTCGAGTGCATCGCTCAGGAACGATAGTACGAGGACCGCCAAATAGGCCCTCGGCATCCCATGCCAAGCGAGCAGGCCGAGCACGGGCGCCGCGACGAACCGCAAGCAGCTCAGCAAGTTCGGCCAAGTGAGCACGCCCTTGATGTTCTCCTGAAGTGCCATTTCGGTAGCCCAAAAGATTCTGCAAAAATATCACAGTCGCGGCAGCGCAATGTCAATAGGCACCGCAGCGTGTCGATTCAGTCTTCCTTCCCTCGCGCGCGTAACCACCAACGGATCCAGATGTATTCGACAACAAGGATCGCGATTCCGGCGGGGATGACGATGAATGCCGGACCCGGTAGCACGATGATCGCGACGAGCGCGATGAGTGTCGTGGCTCCGAGCATCACGCCCACGAGCCGCCGGGCCGGTGCATCACCGCGAGATTTCATAAGACGTTCCTCGATCCGGCCGCCTCTAAAGCGGTTGCTCGATGCGGCGATCCATACCCGCCGGTTCCAGCGCCAGGGAAAACGCCGCGTACAGGGCCGCGTGGTCGGACAGGCGCCGCCAGGGCATGCCTTTCAGGCAGTTGCAAGTGATCGGGGTCGCGCCGCGATAAAAGATGCGGTCCACGGCCAATACCGGATACCAGACAGGAAAGGTTTTCGCCGGCCGGTTGTTCAGGGTCACGAACACATCCATGAGCCCAAGATGAGTCCGCATTTGGTGTTCCGCCTGGCGGGCCCAATCATTGAAGTCCCCGGCGATAATCAACGGCGCATGACGAGGGACATGGGAGCGGATGCGTCTCGCGAGCACCGAAAGCTGCTGCCGGCGTTCCGCCGCGCTGAGCCCGAAATGTATGCAGATCACGTGAAGCGGCTGGTCGACTTGCGGCAGCGCGATCTCGGCATGCAGCACACTGCGGCTCGCGATGGGACTTCCCGATACATTGATGTTTTCCCAGAAGCGGATGGGGTACTTGCTGAGGATGGCGTTTCCGTGATGTCCGGCATCATAGATCGCGTTTTTTCCGTAGGCGCGGTGCGGCCATCTCCGGTCGGCCAAGAAGTCCAATTGCGGCGCGTTCGGCCAATCGTCGATCAACCATTGCCGGTACGCGTGGGCGCCTTGGATCTCTTGCAAAAAGATCAAGTCGACATCGGCTCGTTCCAATGCATCGCGCATCTGATGCAGGACGAAACGCGCGTTGCCGGCGCTAAACCCTTTGTGGATATTGTAGGTCATCACCTGCAAGGTGAACGCCGGGGCGGCCCCGGCATCGCGAGGCAACACCGGCTCGGGAACGGAAGTGAGGTCCGAGAACGGTTTCCTCCGGATTTTTCTTGCCACGAGCTTCATCAAGGGCGTCGCCTTCTTACGATTTGCCTTAGGCTGTGTGAGCGGGCAGCGCCTCAATCTGGCGTATGACGGCGCGCGTAAACTCGCCGCTTGAGGCCTGTCCGCCCAAGTCGCGGGTCCTGATGCCCTCCTTCTGGAGCACGGTATGGATAGCCTGTCGCAGGCGGCTGGCGGGAGCGCTTAGGTCCAGGTGATCCAACATCAAAGCCGCGGCCAGCATGATCGCCGTCGGGTTGGCGATTCCGCGGCCCGCGATGTCCGGCGCTGAACCGTGCACCGCTTCGAAGATGGCAGTATCGGCACCGATATTGGCCCCGGGTGCGACGCCCAGGCCGCCGACGAGGCCCGCGATCTCATCGGATAATATGTCTCCAAACATATTGGTCGTAAGTAACATGTCAAACTGGTTCGGATTGAGCACGAGCTGCATGGCGGTGTTATCGATGATGCGCTCTTCGATTCGCAATCTGCTTTCGTATTGGCGTCCGACCTCGATCACGGTCTCGAGGAACAAGCCGGTCAGCGTCTTCAAGATATTCGCTTTATGGACCACCGTGACTTTTTTTCGCCCGTGGCGCAGCGCGTATTCGAAGGCGAAATGGGCGATCCGCCGGCACCCGAAACGCGTGATGATCCCCGAGGCTTCGGCGACCGCCTTCGGATCGTCATCGATGGGGATGAAATGCTCAACGCCAACGTAGAGGCCTTCAGTGTTTTCGCGGATGAGAATCAGGTCTACATCCTCGAATCTTCCACCGTGAAATAAAGAGCGCGCCGGCCGCACGTTCGCGAAAAGCTTAAATTCGTTGCGCAGGCTGACGTTTACCGACCGGTAACCGCCGCCTACGGGTGTCGTCAGCGGCCCCTTGAGCGCCAATTTCGTGCGCCGGATGCTATCGATCGTCGCCGCCGGCAAGGGACCTCCGCCCTCCTTCACGGCCTCCATGCCGGCCTGTTGCACGTCCCAATCAAAAGCGACGCCCAGTGCGTCTAAGACCGCGAGCGTGCAATCGATGATCTCGGGCCCGATGCCATCGCCTCGGATCAGCGTGACCGCAATGTTCTCAGCCGTCATAGCCCCCCCCTTTTGTTCCCAATTATCTTACGCTAATCCGGCGCCATAAGCGCCGGCCAACAGCGATCCGCGCTGGCTGCCATGCACGCCGGATCGGGGTGGAAACGCCAATATTTTGACATTCGCGAACAGCAGTGCTTTACTAAAATCCTCTCGCCCCGGACGATCGAGCGATGATCAACGCATCATGAACAGCAGCGTTCTAATTATCGAGGATGATCCCGGCCTGCGGCTAAAGCTCGCAACCGTGATGGAATTCCTGGAGTATCGGCACATCATCGCCTGCGACCACGGCGAGTGGGAGCGCCGGCTTCGGGAGGCGGAAACCGTTGAGCTGATTTTGTTGGGGAGTTGCGGCTCGGCGCGAATGTTGGTCGATGTGTTCCGTGCGCTTAAGACCTCCGATCCTTATCGCCCGGTCTTACTCGTCTCGGGAGCGGGCGAATCTCCGAAAAGCAACCACGAGATCGAGGCCGGGATCCTCGGCGAGATCGAATTCCCGCTCGGTTATAAGCAATTCATGGGCGTGTTGCAGAAGGTCAAGCTTTATAGGCAAAACCGGCATGAGGACGGCACACCCAGGTCCTTGGAGCTTTTTCGTAGCCTGGTCGGCACCAGTTCCGGTATCAAGCGCATACGCAAAATGATCGGGATGGTGGCCGCCACCGATGCGAATGTGTTGATCACCGGCGAATCAGGCACGGGCAAGGAAGTCGTGGCAAGGCACCTCCACTACAATTCGAAACGGCGGAGTAAGCCTTTCGTCCCGGTGAATTGCGGCGCCATTCCCGCCGATCTCTTGGAGAGCGAGTTGTTCGGGCACGAAAAAGGAGCGTTTACCGGAGCGATCACCTCGCGGCAAGGGCGCTTCGAGATGGCCGAAGGCGGAACGCTGTTTTTGGATGAGATCGGCGACATGAGCTTGGCGATGCAAGTGAAACTGTTGCGCGTGCTACAGGACCGCACCTTCGAGCGCGTCGGCAGTAACAAGAGCATCACCGCGGACGTACGAATCGTCGCCGCGACCCATGTCAATTTGGAAGAGGCCATCGCCAAGGGCACGTTCCGCGAGGACCTTTTTTACCGCTTGAATGTTTTCCCGATTGAAATGCCGCCGCTGCGGGAACGTATCGAGGATGTGCCATTGCTCGTGAACGACCTCGTCGCTCGCTTGGAGCATGAAGGCCGGGGCAGGTTACGATTAACCGACCTATGCCTCGAATCACTGACCGGTTATCGCTGGGCCGGTAACATCCGGGAATTAGCGAACCTGATGGAACGGCTGGCGATCCTCTACCCCGACGGGGTAGTGGACTTACATGATCTCCCGGAGAAATATCAGGCGGTGGAGTTAGCGGAGCGAGCGCCGATTCTCGTGAGCGAGCCGCACGCCGAAGAGGTTTCGTCCTTGCCGCGGTTGCCGCGCGGAGGGATCGATCTCAAGGAACACCTGAATAATCTCGAGTACGCGATGATCAAACAGGCCCTCGGCGAGGCCCACTGGGTGGTTGCGCATGCGGCTAAGCGATTGAAAATGGGGCGTACGACCTTGGTCGAGAAGATGAAAAAATTTGGCATGCACCGCGCCGAGGACACGGTGAACGGCTAACATGCCTTGGCAAGCCTGGGCGACCGCCTACTCTTCCAAATCCGCGCAAGTCAAAGCCCATGGGGTGATGAAACCGGTACTGATCTTTCGGCATGTCAACTGCGAAGGGCCGGGTTATTTGGCGGAGTTCTTGGCCTTGCGCGGTATCTCGTTCGATCTCATACGGATTGATGAAGGCGAGGGACCGGCGCGTGATATCGACAGGTGTTCGGCGCTCGTGTTTATGGGCGGTCCGATGTCCGTCAACGATCGCTTACCGTGGCTGGAACGAGAGCTGGCGCTCATTCGGGCGGCCCACGCCCGGGGTTTGCCGATATTAGGCCATTGCCTCGGTGGCCAGTTGATCAGCAAGGCATTGGGTGGCGCGATCACCGCCAGTCGCGTTCCAGAAATCGGCTGGCGCCCGGTCGAGTGCGCGGGTGGCGAAGAAGCGGCGGGGTGGCTTGATGGTTTGCCACCTCGGTTCGAGGTCCTACATTGGCACACCGAGACCTTCAGTATTCCCCCCGGCGCCGCTCGGCTGCTAAAGAGCGATCTTTGCGAGAATCAGGCGTTTGCGATCGGCAATACGCTCGGCATGCAATGTCATATTGAAGTCACGGCGAAGATGGTAACCCAGTGGGTGAAGGTGTACCAGGAGCAATTAGCTGCGCTCTCTACGAGCGTGCAGGGCCCCGATGAGATCACCCGTCGGCTTTCCCAACGCGTGAAGGCGCTGCGGCGTATCGCCGAGCGGTTTTATTGCCGCTGGCTGGAAGGATTCAGCGAACGCCCTAAATGACCTGCTTTTCTCTGATTTCGTCCAAAGTCTTGCAGTCGATACAAAGCGTCGCCGTAGGCCGGGCCTCGAGACGCCGGATCCCGATCTCGACTCCGCAGTATTCACAGTATCCGTAGTCGCCCGTGTCGAGACTGGCGAGCGATTCTCCGATCTTCCTGATTAATTTGCGCTCCCGATCGCGGGTGCGCAACTCCAGCGCAAATTCCTCTTCTTGGGTTGCTCGATCATTCGGATCCGCAAAACTCCCCGCGTCGTCCTGTAAGTGCTGAACCGTGCGATCGATCTCCTCGATCAGATCGCGGCGCCAGCCGAGGAGGATCTTCCGGAAATGCTCGATTTGCGCCGGATTCATGTATTCCTCGCCCCGCTTCTCCTTGTACGGCGCGAAACCGTCGTACCACGACGTGGTCGCGGCCCCGATACGCGCCACTTTCGCCTCGCTGGTTTTCGCGACCTTCTTCTTGGCGGGCACTGCCCTTACCTCATGTTTAGAAAAATGAGCGCGCAGTTGTACCAAAAACCCGGGAAGGACGCAACGCTTTTAAGCACTAAGGAAGCTCTGCAAAAGTGTCGCGAGCAAGCCCAGATGCGCGAAGCCGCGGAGCGAGTCGCGAGACATATCAGGTAGATAGGCGAGCGACGCGCGAGCACGCGACAAAGCAGATGGGCTGCGCAGTAACTTTTGCAGAGCTTCGCTAAATGGCTCGCGTCAAACCGAGCTCCTCGGCCGGCTTCCAGCCGGGCGCCTGATAATGCGCGATGACGCTCGTGTATAAGCCCCCGCGCACATTGAAGCGTGACGTCAGTCTCGCAAACCGCGGCCGGCACGTTGACAGAATCTCATTCAATATCTTGTTTGTGACGTCCTCGTGAAAAGCGCCTTGATCGCGGAAGGACCGGATGTAGAGCTTGAGCGACTTCAGTTCGACGCACTCTCGATCGGGGACGTAGATGAGATCTAAGGTGGCGAAATCGGGCTGTCCGGTCTTGGGACATAGGCAGGTGAATTCAGGGATTTCTATCCTGATCACATAGTCGCGGGTAGGGCTCGGGTTCGGAAAGGTTTCCAGAGGCGCCCTCGGTTGCGTTGACATGGCGGCGGTCCCGTCAAGATTGGTTCAAGCGCGACGATATTGGTTTGTTCATGGCCGCAGAGCGCGGATTAACTCGTAAGGAAGCTCTGCAAAAGTGTCGCGAGCAAGCCCGGATGCGCGAAGCCGCGGAGCGAGTCGCGAGACATATCAAAAAGATAGGCGAGCGACGAGCGAGCACGCGACAAAGCAGATGGGCTGCGCAGTAACTTTTGCAGAACTTCCTAAGTATATACCCATCCGAACCTCCCCAGGGCCGGCGCCTTTACCTTCATGCGAGTTCCTGTTACAAACTGGGGCGGTGTTTCTTGAACAACGGATACAAAACGCCTGGTACGGACAGCATCGCTGGTGCGCCTTGTTGTCGCCGTTGAGCTGGGCCTATCGCGGCGCGGCCTCCGCGAGACGGTCGCTTTATTCGATCCCGCTGGTGCGCCCGTACACCTGTGCTGCGCCCGTCGTTATCGTCGGAAACATCACGGTCGGCGGCACCGGCAAAACGCCGCTTGTCATCTGGCTTGCGCACTGCCTCAGGCGCCACGGCTACCGCCCCGGGATCGTTACCCGCGGGTACGGGGGACAGTCGACCAGTTGGCCGCGGCGGGTAGCACCCGATAGCGATCCACAAGAGGTCGGCGATGAGTCGGTGCTGGTCGCAAGGCGTTGCAACGGCCCCGTGGTGGCCGCCGGCCGGCGGCGCGTACAAGCCGTTGCCCAGTTGGTAGACGACGCTAAATGCAATGTAATCGTGTGTGACGATGGGTTACAGGATTATGCGCTCGCAAGGGACGTTGAAATCGCGGTCGTTGACGGAATTCGTCGCTTCGGCAATGGCCGCCTGTTACCCGCTGGACCTTTGCGCGAGCCGATCGATCGATTAATGCGCGTCGACATGATTGTCACCCATGGTGAGGCCCTCGATAACGAATATGCGATGAGCTACCGGGCCTCGGTAGCCAACGCCGTGGCTGACGATACCGCGGTGCGCACCTTGGATGAAGTGCGCGGGCGGCGCGTCCATGCCGTTGCGGGGATCGGACACCCGGATTGTTTTTTTTCACTTTTAAGAGGCTTCGGTATCCCGACGATCGAGCACCCGTTTCCGGATCATTACGGCTTTTCTCGTCGCGATCTCGCATTCACCGATGGGCTTCCTGTCATCATGACCGAGAAAGATGCGGTAAAATGCCGGCACTTCGCACCAGCCGATGTTTGGTATATTCCCATACAAGCCGAACTGTCACCGGCCTTCGAAAAAAAATTTATTACACTGTTGACAAGTAAGATCAATGGACAAACGTCTTCTTGAGATCTTGGTGTGCCCTTCATGCAAGGGCCCGCTGCTGTACAAGCGAGCAGAAGCCGAGCTTATCTGCCGCGCCTGCCGTTTGGCTTATCCGATTCAAGATGATATTCCGGTGATGCTGGAGGACGAGGCACGCCGTATTCCGCCGGACGAGAAACTCTAGTTGGATTTTCGCGTCTACATCCCGGCGCGTTACGAGTCCACTCGCTTGCCGGGCAAACCCCTTGCGGACATCGGAGGCAAGCCCCTCATCCAGCACGTGCATGAGCGGGCGCTACAAAGCGGCGCCTCGGCGGTCGTCATTGCCACCGACGATGAACGCATTCGTGCGTGCGCGCTCGGTTTCGGGGCAAGGGTTTGCATGACCTCTGCGCATCATCGTTCCGGGACGGAACGGCTGGCGGAAGCGGCGGCGGCTTTGAAAGAAGACGAAGATGCCATTATCGTTAATTTACAGGGTGATGAACCGCGCGTAGCGCCGGCGTTGCTGGCCCAGGTCGCCGGCCTGCTCGATGACCGGCCAGGCGCTGATCTGGCGACCCTATGCGCGCCTCTCGGCAGCGCGATCGTGTTGCGTGATCCTAACATCGTCAAAGCCGTGGTGGACCGCGAAGGCTACGCGCTATATTTTAGCCGCGCGCCGATCCCTTGGGATCGCGAGCAATTCGGCGCCGGATCGGCGGCGAGTGAGATGTCCTTGGCGGACCGCGCTTATTTGCGCCACCTGGGCTTGTACGCCTATCGCGTTAAAACCCTGAAGCGCTTAGCGCGGCTAGAACCCTGCGTTTTGGAACACCTCGAAGCGCTCGAGCAGTTGCGCGCCTTATACTATGGCTATCGCGTCGCGGTTGCCGTCGTGCAGCGCGAGATAGAACCTGGCGTCGACACTCCTTCGGACCTGGAATACATGCGGCGGGTATTCGAGCAGGAGCACTGCGCTCGCGGTGCGGTGTGATGCACTCCGACAGCATTTCTTCCGAAACACGGCCGGTGGATGAGTATTTGCAGTTGCGCGTATATGTTGTAAGCTTTTTAGTGCGGCTCGCGGTAGCGACGGCGGGTGCGCTTCTCAGGTGTTAGGTGTGTTTAACGAACCGATTTCGTTGGGCCGCGGATAGGCTCACCGATTCCAGGGGTCAACGGGATCTTAACCGTTCGTTAAAGTGTTTTTTATTCTGATGTATGAGGTTGATTGAGTATGTCCGATCGTGAACACGGTACGGTTAAGTGGTTTAATAACTCTAAGGGTTACGGTTTTATACAGCGTGATAAGGGGGATGACGTCTTCGTGCACTTTCGTGCGATCCGGGGAGACGGCTATCGCTCTTTACAGGATGGCCAACGTGTGGAGTTTTCCGTCAAGGAAGGCCAAAAGGGTCTGCACGCGGAAGATGTCGCCGTGATGGCCTGAGAGGCTGAGCGTTGAGCGGATAGTGGGTCGATCCGCAGCCGCGCCCTGTTTCGCCTCCAATTATCGAGCACGATAAATAATACGCCCTTTGGATAAGTCGTAGGGTGTCAGTTCGACGGTCACGGTGTCGCCGGTGAGGATACGGATGTAATTTTTTCGCATCTTGCCGGAAATGTGAGCGGTCACAACGTGCCCGTTGGCGAGTTGCACGCGAAACATGGTATTGGGTAGGGTTTCAACGACCTTGCCCTCCATTTCAATATGTTCTTCTTTCGCCATGATCCCCGCTTGTAAGTCCTCGCGGTGGGAAACGGCGCATTGTGACCCAATTGGGGGCATAGCGCAAAACGCAGCGTTTTTATCGAAGGAAACTCTGATTAAGTTCTCTCTCCACCAGGGAGAGGGAGAAACGCGGACTTGTTCAGGGCTTCCCTAAATGCTCTTGGCGCTTGCAGTCCAGCGTCCGTTGCCATAGTACTCTAGAGGTTGAAACTCGGCCTTATAGCGCATCTTTCGGCAGGCATCGATCCAGTATCCTAGGTAAAGCCAGCGTAAGCCTTCCTTCCTGGCCTGCTCGATTTCATACAGTACGGCGTAACGTCCGAGGCTACGGCGTTCCTCATCGGTGTCGAAAAAGGTGTAGACGGCGGACAGGGCATCATCGATACGATCGACGGCCGCCACCGCAACTAAGTCGATACCGCGCCGAAATTCGTAAAATAGCGTGTTCGCCCAGCGCGCGGCCAGAAAGTCGATAAACCGCTCGGGCGTGAGGTCTTGCATGTCGCCGCCGGGGTGCCGGGCCGACACATAGCGGCGGTAGAGAGAATAATGGTCCACGCGAAAAACGGGTGCGGCCGGACGGACTTCCAAATCTTGGTTATGCAACCAGTTCCGCCTTTGGTTACGGTTCGGGCGGAATGAGTCGATCGCTACCCGTACCGGAACACAGGCGCGGCAAGCCGGGCATTGCGGCCGATACAGATACTCTCCGCTGCGCCGGAATCCGCTGGCAAGCAAGGCCGAATAGTGGCCATTGTTCATGGGGACAGCCGGATCGGCAAACAGCGTGGCCGCCCTTTGCTCCGGCAGGTAGCTGCACGGATGCGGCGGCGTTATATAGAACGCCGTGCGGGAGGCCGGTCTTGCGGATTGCTCTGCCATGCGTTTTCGCTTATCGCCGCCGGGCACCAACGATCGAGCATTGCGATGAATTGGCTACGGGGGATCCGAAGAGCCCCCAAACGCTCGATATGTTGGGAATGCACCTGGCAGTCAATTAGTTTGAAATCCCATGTAAGTAAATGCTGCGCGAGCCGCACCAAGCAGATCTTAGACGCATCGGGCCTGCGGCTGAACATCGATTCAGCAAAAAAAACCCGGCCAATGCAAATGCCGTAGAGCCCGCCGATCAGCCGATCGTCATTCCATGCCTCGATGGAATGCGCATGACCCTCTCGGTGCAAGGCAGTATACGCGTCGATCATCGCGGGCGTTAACCAAGTCCCGTGATCATCCTTGCGGGGCTCCGCGCAGGCCTGGATGACCTCTGGAAAACTCCGGTCGATGCTAATTTCGTACGCGCATCGCTTGAGGCTGCGCCGCAGGCTGCGCGAAATCACCAAATCCTCCGGGAATAACACGCTGCGGGGGTTCGGCGACCACCACAGGATCGGCTGGGTGCTGTGGTACCAGGGAAAGATGCCATGGCGATAGGCCTCGAGCAAGCGGCGGCTGCCGAGATCCCCGCCGATGGCGAGGAGGCCGTCCGGCTCCTCCAGGGCCTGTTCCGCAGCGGGAAACCCGCAAGTCGTCCGTTGCTCGGCGATCCAATAGAGAAGCGTTTCCACGGAAGAGTTGGCGCGGCGCTTACCAAAATTGTAGCAGACTCTGTGATCGGAAGGGATTGACGCTAGAGCTCACCTAGAATTATAGTGTTCACAAAGTGAACGATAAAGATCGAGAAGAGGCGTTGACTCTAGAATTGCTTGCTGCCGTCGATGGAGGCGATTCCCTCACGCAGCGGCATCTCGCGCAACGGCTAGGGGTCGCTCTGGGCCTTGCGAATCTCTATGTCAAGCGTTGCGTTCGCAAAGGCCTGATCAAGATCAAGCTGGCCCCGCCAAACCGCTATTTCTATTTCTTGACCCGTAAAGGTTTTGCCGAGAAAAGCCGGCTAACGGCGAAATACCTATCGCACTCCTTCGAGTTTTACCGCCAGGCGGCGCTCTCTTGCGTTGAGGTGTTTCAGGCCTGCGCGGCGAACGGCCGTACGCGGGTCCTGCTATGCGGCGTCTCAGAGCTTGCCGAGATTGCATCGTTACGGGCACGTGAGCACGGTATCACCTTGCTAGGCACTTATGACCCCCGCCATGCCGAGACGCGGTTCCTCGATTTGCCCGTGTGGCAACGGTTTGAGGACCTTCCCCCGTGCGATTTCTACGTGGTAACCCAGCTTGATGGCATCACGGAATTCGTGGAAGCTTTGCGTCAATCGGTCCCAAGAGAGCGAATTTTGACACCGGCCCTATTGAAGGTAGCGCCGCCCTCGGCAAGCCTAGAGGTACGGGCTCATCTCGCCACGGCGCGTGCTCATGGCATCCGGGACGCCGAGGGCTAGCGCATAAGGGCGCTTATAAGCTTTTGCCGCGGGGAAAAAAATATGGCTAAACGAATTATCACGGTAGCGAAAAAAGACGTGCCGTACATCGCTATGATCGGCTGCGGGTACTGGGGACAAAACATCCTGCGAAATCTACACGAGCTTGGAGCGCTCGCCGCGGTCGTCGAACTTGATGAAGACCGTGCGCGGGCGTTCGCGCAGCGCTTTAGCGTACCGCGCAAGTCGTTTTCGGAAGCGCTGTCGGATGTGGATCTCGCCGGCGTCGCGATCGCCGCTCCAGCCGAGAGCCATGCGGCGCTCTGCCGCGAAGCGCTCGCTGCCGGCAAACATGTCTTTGTCGAGAAGCCGTTGGCGCTCACGGTCCCGGAAGCGCAAGAACTGCAAACCTTGGCTGAAAAAGCCGGCCGGATATTGATGGTCGGGCATTTACTGCAATACCATCCAGTATTCAATCGGCTCAAGGATCTGGTCGCGGAAGGGCGGCTGGGGCGTTTGCAGTACATTTATTCCCACCGTTTGAATCTCGGGAAAGTACGGCGCGAAGAAAATATTCTCTGGAGTTTTGCCCCCCACGATATCTCGATGATCCTGAGTCTCGTCGGGAGCCATCCCGATTCGGTCTCCGCGGTCGGTAGTTACTATTTGCACAATAAGATCGCCGATGTCACCACCACGCATCTCTCTTTCCCGGGGGGTGAGCATGCGCATGTCTTCGTCTCGTGGCTGCATCCGTTCAAGGAGCAAAAGCTGGTGGTGGTCGGGGATCATGGCATGGCCGTCTTTAACGATCAGGAGCCCTGGGAGACGAAGCTCATCGTTTATCCCCATCAAATGGAGTGGAAGAACGGCGTCCCGGTGCCGAAGCGGGCCGAAGGCCTCCCGATCAGTGTCGCGCCCGATGAGCCCTTAAAGCTCGAATGCTCGCATTTTTTGGACTGTATCGAGGGCCGGGCGAAATGTAGGACCGATGCCGCCGAGGGAGTTGGCGTGCTGCGGGTTCTCGCCGCGGCGGAACAATCGATGGTCGAACGGCGCCCGATCGAAATTCATGAAATCGCGCCCGCGGCGGCGCATGCAAACTCCGTGGTGATCCACGAGACGGCGTTTGTCGACGAACCGAGCACGATCGGCGCGGGCACCAAGATCTGGCATTACAGCCATATCTTGCCGCGCACGGCGATCGGGCGGGAGTGCGTCATCGGACAGAACGTCATGATCGGCCCGGACGTTACCGTAGGTGATCGCTGCAAGATCCAGAACAACGTGAGCCTCTACAAAGGGGTCATGCTGGAGGAAGGGGTTTTTTGCGGCCCCTCGTGCGTATTTACCAACGTCAATAACCCGCGCGCGGAGATCGAACGCAAGGACGAGTTTCGTAGCACCTTGGTCCGGCGGGGGACGACCATCGGCGCCAATGCCACCATCGTCTGTGGAACCACACTCGGCGAGTATTGCTTTATCGCGGCCGGCGCGGTAGTCACCAAGGATGTACCCGCGTTTGCGCTGGTCGCCGGTGTGCCGGCGCGCCGGATCGGTTGGGTCAGCCATGCCGGGGAGAAGCTAGGCCCGGATCTGATCTGCCCGCGAACGGGACGAGCGTATATAGAAACAGCTAAAGACCAACTTGCAGAGATAGGACCCGCCCAGCCGGCGCGGGCGGCAGGCCATTGATTTATTCGACACTAGGACAGCAGAGCGAGATGACGGTCAATGATCCTATCCCGTTTATCGATCTGCGCGCGCAGCAAGATCGCCTCCAGCCTCAGATCGAACAAGCGATCAAAAAGGTGCTGGCGCACGGCAGCTATGTCCTCGGCCCCGAGGTGGGAGAGCTCGAACGGGCCTTGGCAGAATTCAGCGGCGCCAAGCACGTCATAACTTGCGCGAGCGGTACAGATGCGCTGCTGATGGCACTGATGGCGCTTGGAGTAAGACCGGGTGATGCCGTTTTTATTCCTTCGTTTACGTTTGTCGCGACCGCCGAGGTGGTGGTGCTTTTGGGAGCCACGCCGGTTTTTGTGGACGTCAATGAAGACGATTTTTTGATCAATATGAGCAGCCTGGAAGCCGCAATTAACGAAGCCAGGAAACGAAATGTAAGACCCCGGGTGGTGATCCCGGTTGATCTCTTCGGACAACCGTTAGATTACCGGGAGGTGGACGAGATCGCTCGGGCATTCGACTTACACGTGATTGCCGATGCGGCGCAGAGCTTCGGCGGCGCGCGGGCAGGCAGACGGGTTGGAACGCTCGCCCCAATCACCGCAACCAGCTTCTTTCCGGCAAAACCACTCGGTTGTTACGGTGACGGCGGCGCGCTATTTACCGCTGACGCTGAGATGGCCTCAGTGCTGAGATCTCTGCGCGTGCACGGTCAGGGTAAGGATAGATATGATAACGTGCGGGTCGGAATAAATGGCCGTTTAGATACCTTACAAGCGTCAATCCTAATTGAGAAATTGCGAATATTTGCAGACGAGATTGAAGCGCGCCAATGCGTCGCTCAACGTTATAACCAAGCCTTAAGTGATATCGTAAAGACACCGGCCGTAGCCGGCAACGCGATCAGCGCCTGGGCGCAGTACGCCCTGCGGGTAGCACAGCGCGATCAGGTGGTGGCATCGCTAAAAGAAAAACGTGTTCCGACCGCGATCTATTATCCCAAGCCGCTGCATTGCCAGACCGCTTACCTGAACTATCCAACCAGCCCGGGCGGTTTGTCGGTATCGGAAAAACTTGCGGGCGAGGTAATGAGCTTGCCTATGCATCCCTATCTTGAACCGAAGGTTCAGGATTACATCATTGAGAGCGTGCGTGAGGCCGTGGGGGATTCGGCATGAGCGGTTCGAGATATACTCCCCACCGAGCCAGACGATCCTGGCGGGCAGACAACGCGGAGTTTTCGGCGATTTTTTTGATCTCATGCGACTAAGCGAAGATCAAATCCGAGTGGTCAAGTTACGTGCGGCCGAGTGTTTCGGGCCGAACGCAGACGTGTGGCTGTTTGGCTCCCGGGTCGATGACACTGAGCGGGGCGGGGACATCGACCTTTACATTGAGACGAGCCATCGGTTAGCGGATGCGGCTTGGCGCGCGCTCCGGTTGAATGGCGTCCTGCAACAGGCCTTTGGGGCCCAACACATCGACATCATCACGCGGGGTTCCGATGAGACCATGAAGGCGATCCACGAGGAGGCGAAAAAATGGGGCGTTCGCTTGTGAGTGCACGCGATCAGACCTACCGTGAGAGACTCAAGCGGGTGCTGGACCTCACCAAGCGGGAAGCGTATCACCTGGAACAGGTGACGCAGCGTTTTTTTGCGGGAACCGAAAAGGTGGACAGAGCATGGCTCACGAAGTGCCTGAGTACACCCGAAGGCATTGACCGGCTGGAATCCTTCGGTGGCAAGTTTGGCCGCTTGCAGGACACTTTGAGCGACAAGGTGTTGCCTGTTTTCTTGAGGGTAGCTGGCGAGGTTCCGGGCACGGCGGTCGAAAACATCAACCGGGCCGAGCGCCTGGGAATTATCCCCAATGCTCAGGAATGGCTCGGCGCACGGGGACTACGCAACCAGCTGGTGCATGAATACATCGATGACCTTAATGATCTGGCTGCGTCATTGAATGTCGCCAGACGGTTCGCCGCGATACTCATTTCGACCACTCACGCCTTCGATGCCTACGTGGAGCAGAGGCTAAGTCCCTCGTGGCGTGCGGAAGATTGAAAAACCGCTTACCAAAATTATCCAGCCAGCTCCGATGGCCTGCCAGTATCGGAACGGATTGCGGTGGAGGTAATGAGCCTATGCATCCCTATCTTGAACCGAAGGTTCAGGATTACATCATTGAGAGCGTGCGTGAGGCCATTGCCAGCACCATTACGGTTAACTAGCAATTCCAGTTGATTTTCCGATTGAAGCTCAAATGAAATGAAGATTGCGACCGTAGTCGGCGCGCGGCCTCAGTTTGTGAAAGCAGCGGCTGTCTCACGTGCCATTCGCGATCGCAATACCAGTGTCGAAGAGAAGCTGATTCACGAGATTATCATTCATACCGGTCAGCACTTCGACAATAACATGTCGCAGATATTCTTCGATGAAATGGAAATTCCGGCGCCCAACTACAACCTGTGTGTTTCGGGAGGCACGCATGCAGCGATGACTGGCCGCATGTTAGACAGGATCGAATCCGTTCTTATGGATCTGAGACCGGAATGTGTATTGGTGTACGGAGATACAAACTCTACCTTAGCCGGGGCGCTGGCAGCGATCAAATTACACATACCGATCGCTCATGTTGAAGCCGGACTGCGGTCATTCAATATGAGGATGCCGGAAGAAATCAACCGAATCCTAACCGACAGGATCTCAACACTGTTATTTTGTCCGACAAGCACGGCGGTTACGAATTTGAAAGGGGAGGGAATAACCAGCGGTGTGCATCTGGTCGGTGATGTGATGTACGATGCGGCGCTACATTATTCCGCCTACGCTAGAACCCGGAGCAGCATATTGCAGCAATGCGGTGTGATGGACGGGGAGTATGTACTTGCTACGATTCACCGAGCTGAAAACACCAACGACCCAGAGGGAATTAAGAGTATTCTTTCGGGCTTCGGCAAAGTATCGGAGCGGATGCCAATCATATTGCCGTTACACCCGCGAACCCGGAAACGAATCAACGAGCTGGACCTTGGAATAATGCTGCGCGATATCAACGTGATAGACCCGGTGTCGTTTATCGATATGGTACGGCTGGAGCAATCCGCTGCCGTAATAATTACCGATTCGGGTGGCGTGCAGAAGGAAGCCTACTTTGCCGGCGTACCATGCATTACATTACGTGATGAAACGGAATGGACGGAAACCGCGGACTCCGGGTGGAACGCATTGGTAGGAACGGATTCGAATAAGCTGATTTGCGCCTTTGAGTCCGCCGTAACCCGGCACCCCTCCCGATCGAATGAGAAGCCGTATGGAGATGGCAAAGCGGCAAGGAAAATTATTGAGTTGTTACTACAGATTGTCGAATAGAATCGGTAACCAGCGCGTTCAGAGATATATTGGAGCGGCGTTTTAGTAACCATGGCAACAGCGTTTAATAAGAGGGTTGCGGCAGTCGTCTTCAATAGCGTGAATCACGACACGCGCGTATTAAAGGAAGCCGATAGCCTGGCAAGGGCGGGATACGAGATAACTGTCTTCGGCATTCGGGATAGCAATTGCAAGGATGCTCAGACCCTGCGCGACAGCGGCGCGCGCATACAGCGTGTGGATTGGATGATCCAAGCCCGCACGGTTTTTTTTGGGCCGATTTTTGGGCTGATATTGTTTGCGTTACTGTTTGCGATCGTCGTAGCGCTCGTGTACGACGAGGCGGTACCGAAAAGCACGGTAATATCCGGAGGCGTAATTGCGATATTGCTGGGGGGAGTTCCTTTATATCTACGAGCCAACAGGAGACACCGCGCTCTAGCTGGTCTTGAGGGACCGGCGGCCGGGGAAACAGCTATTGATAGCAGTCTTCGGCAGCAAGCCATGCCGAGCAAAACCCGCGGAATTATAAGCAGATGCTGTGACCTCCTTATTCGTGCGATAGCGCCTGTTAAAGCGAACCCGGTAGTCATCGAACTGCGATACATTCTCAAGCGGCTCATTTCAATGGTATGCATGAGCATCGCCGCGAGTAAAGCGGTCAAAGCGTATCGACCCGAGATCGTCCATTGTCATGATCTAAACACCGTTCCTGTAGGATACGGATATTCAAAGCGCGCCAAATGTAAGTTGGTCTACGATAGCCACGAAATCTACGAAGAACAGAGCAGCTTTGGACGTATGACGGGCTTCGTATATAGGCTAATGCAACGATTCTATAGTTCCCGGATTGATGGCTTTATCACGATTAACGATAGTATCCGTGATTTTTTAGAAAGCCGCTATCCGGCTCTACCGAAAGCGGTGATTATAAAGAATGCTACGGTCCCATTGGAGGGCGAAATCGTATACGACGGGAGGCTGCACAAGGTAGCCGGATTAGCGCCTGATACTAAAATCTTGTTATACCAAGGCGGCTTCTCAAGAAGGCGAGGCCTGGATATGCTGGTTAGATCAGCAGTACTATTACCAGATTGCTGGTGTCTGGTCATGATGGGTTGGGGCAGCCAAGAACCAGCATTGCGGCAACTCGCACAGGCCATCGATCAAGACGGGCGGCATATTCGCTTCGTCGCGCGAGTACCTCACGATGAGCTCGCGTATTGGACTGCTGGTGCGGCCATCGGGGTGATCCCTTATGAAAAAGTCGGGTTGAATAATTGGTTTTGCACGCCTAACAAGCTTTGGGAATATCCCAACGCCGGCGTTCCGGTGCTGGTAAGTCCATTTCCAGAAATGACCAAGGTGGTCCACGAGTACGGGATCGGGTGGTTATTGCAACAACCGCTTTCTCCGGAAAACATTGCAGGGCATATCGCCTCCATCACGGATGAAGATCTAAAAGAAACCAGAGCAGCGGCTCGCGCGTTTATTCAGAATGATAATTGGCTGGTGTATGAACGGCGTTTGCTAGACCTTTATAAATCTATGGCCGCTTCTTAAGCCCGCAGGCCAGGTATCGCGTGAGCGAGTCTTCTTGGTTGCTATCGACGAACAGGGAAATGGATCCCGTGGCAGGCATGGTTCTCGAAAAATTAATTTTTGTAACGGGATTCGCGCGTGGAGGCACGAGCTGGGTGCGCGATTGTATCGCCTCGCATCCGGATATAACGCAAATACCCCACGAGATGGTTTTATTCAGAACGTTGAATAATTACGAAGCTTCGGCATTAGATAATAGGAATCTCGTCTTAGACTTGCGGTCGCAAATTTCCGATGACCTGCGGCAAACAGTGGCTAAGCTCGACGGTAGCTCGCACTATTTCGTCAACAAGGCGCCGGCTAATGCACCATATCTAGGAAAAGCTGCTCGACTTATTCCCGAGGCCAAATTCATTTTCGTTGTTCGTGATCCACGTGATGTGCTGATTTCACACCAGCGCGGCAATCAAGAGTGGATGCGTGGTTCCAATAGCACCGTCGAGGGGTGCATGAAAAAGTGCCGAAAGTATTTTTCGGGCTATTCTGACGCCGCAGAGCTGCCAAGTGTATTACTCGTTAAATATGAGGATCTACACCAGGCTTTTATCGAAACATTGAGTCACGTGTTCCATTTCATTGGCGTTTACTCTGATGCTGATCTAATCGCCGGCATACTAAATAAGAACAATTTTCTGAACGCAACCGGCCGCCGGACCGAGGATCGAAATGCGGCGCAACGCAAGGGGGTCATAGGAGACTGGGTTAATCACCTGAGCGCGCCCGATGCGGCTTACTTCAAAGGCGACGATTATTGGTCTGGTTTCATGCAACGATTTGGTTATGGGTGGGATGTTCCGACCTACGAGCGCATACTGCAGGCGATGAAGACAGCTAGGGTCTATGAGCTAACTGAAACCGACATTACCGAGGCGAAGATTTCTAAAGAGAGGCCAAACCTCTTGCTGGTCCACGACATTGACCTGCTTCAAACTCGCGTTGCGCAGGGCAACTTATTGGAAACTGCGCGTATCGAAGGGGCGTTGGGAGTTGCCGGTTTATACAACTTTCTGCCTCTTGATGACGCCCGTTACAGCGGTTTACATCCGAAGGAGATCATCCGCATCATCGATAAGGTGCGAGAACTGTCACCCCGGGCAAGCGTTGGCCTGCATTTTAACGCTGCGGAAAGGTATTTCCCTGCGGATATGGAAGAAGTGCCAGACGAGCACCCGGACATGATCAAAGCTGTAGCGTATCTTCACGAACAGGTGGATACCTATAAACAGTACGGTATTGAGTTTCGGATCGCGACGGCGCACGGTTACGGAAGGCGGAAAAAGAAACCCAACAACCGAGACAGCGCCATCTTTACAGAAACGCTTCGCGAACGGGGAATCCTGCTGTTCGATACGACCGTGCGTGCGGTTTTAATCGCGGCCGCGAGTCACTACGTTAGTTACACAGACGTTGGCGATGCACTCGGCGTTTGGAACCTGCCGGTTCGCGGGGCCGTAGATAATGCAGAAACGTACCGAAGGCTGCCCGGAGGCACGATCATTCACTATCTAGTCCACCCGGCGAACTATGCTGTGAACCGCAAGCTTACCCTGCGTCAGCAGATGCGGACGAAGCCCTTGCAGGCGATAAACACGGGTTTTTAGGCGGTCACTGGATAACGAGGGCGACTTGCTAGGTAATAACGCCGGGAACAATACGAGCTATGAACCGCACTAGCGGACCGACATCAGCAGTTCGCGAGGGGACGTTAATGCAGCGTGCGCCCCTCCAAGAAAACGATCTAATTTTCGTCTGTGGATTTGCGAGAGCCGGAACCTCTTGGTTAAGAGATTGTGTGGCCACCCACCCGGAAGTCTCACGCGTACCCTCGGAAATCGTGTATCGACCCGATGCTAGAACACGTGCGCTAATGCGGCTCGCGCGCAACCTGCGACCGATAAATCAACGGTTAGCGGGATTCTTAGCCTTTCAGAGCACCAAAGGATCGGCACAGAACAGACGGGACGATTTTCTTGCCGAAATACTGGACTCTATCAATAAACATCAGCTTTCAGGTCCACGCTTTGTATCCAAGGCGCCGGCGAATTCCATGCACCTCGCTACGCTGTGCCGGCTGTTTCCGCATTCGAAGTTTCTGTTCATCATTAGGGACCCGCGCGATGTTTTGGTTTCCCACCAGCGTGGCAATCGCCAATGGATGAACGGCGCCAACAGCACCGTGAAAGGCTGCATGGAGAAACTTAAATCCTATTTCGATGCATACCTCGATGCGTCCAGTTACTCGAATTTGATGATGGTCCAGTACGAGAAGTTACATCAGGATTTTTACGTGACCATGGGACGCGTGTTTACCTTTCTGGGTCTCACGAGCAGTCCAACGATCGTGCAGTCCGTGTATACGAAGAATGAGTTTGTCGCGCGCACGGGGCGTCGCAATAAGGAAGATCCAGCGTCGCCAAGGCGCAAAGGGGTCATCGGCGATTGGAGCACCTATTTGAGTCAATCGGAAAAAGACTGGTACGGGAAAAATCCATACTGGCAAAACTTTTTAACGGCCTTCGGATATTCAACCCAGCCATTGACTTATGAAGGGATTTTGTGCGCGATGAAGGCAGCCGGGGTCCGCGCATTAGATGAGGCCCAACTCCTGCGAAGAACCATCGACTACCAGAAGGTCAATCTCGTTCTTCTGCACGATATTGACTCGCTTGCAACGCTAGAATCGAGAAAAAGCATTCTTCGTTCTGCAGAGGTCGAGGGGGCACTCGGTCTGGCGACTATCTTTAACTTTTTACCTCTCGATGACCAGCGTTATCAGTCGGTATCGGCAAGCGACGTGCTTGGTCTTATGGACCAGATCACTAAACTCAATTCACGGGCCGCCATAGGCTTGCACTTCAATGCCGCTGAGCGTTTTTTCCCTAAGTCTATCGAGGGCGCTGGTGATGATCACCCGGCAATGAAGATGGCGGTCGAGTATCTGCATAAGCAGCTCGATGATTATGCGCGGCTAGGAGTCTCGTTCAAGCTCGCGACTGCCCATGGGTATGGCCGCGGCAAAAAAAAACCTAACAATCGAGACAGTCGCATTTTCACCAATGAGCTTAGTAAGCGCAATGTAGCGCTATTCGACAATATCATTCGGCCTGAAATCGACGCTCAGGCGAGTTGCTGCATTAAGTTTACGGATGTCGGGGGGGCTTTATCCATTCGCGAGATGCCCCATGCGGGAATGCCAGACCTCGCAGATAGCTATCGCGTACTGCCCCCGGGCTCTCTCGTGCGTTTTCTATCTCATCCGGGCAACTATCCGATCGATCGTGCACTGGCCCTTGCATCGCGCATATACGGATCGCCGGGGCCGAGCGAGTCTGCCTGACTCTGAGACTCAATCGAGATCTCGCACGGAGTCGTCTCCCTGTTCGTAGGCCGTTTCAACGCTAAGACTATGCGCCAGTTTTTGGCCAGGCTTAGGGCCTACAGCGCATTATTGCGTTGGTTGTTCACGGATTCTCTCGTCCGTTTCAGTCATGATGCAGGCAGGCTTACCGCCTTTGGAATTGCAAGTATCGGTGCCCAGCTCTTAACGATACTGGTCCTACATAGGTATGTGTCCGCACTGGAGCAGGACTTTGCTCTATCCCTTGGCCCTGTGTCTGTACAAGCGCGTTCGCCCGTCACCTTGGTGATGATTGGGCTAATAATTCTTTTCCTGCTATTGCTGTCGGCTATACTCAACTACCGATCTCAACGTTGCGCGCTGCAACTTTGGGAGCATTACGAAGCCTTCTGTCGTAAGCGCGCTATTAGCCTTGTGACTTTGGCTACCTGGGCGACGGCTGCGCGCAGCTGGTGGATGGGCGGTAATAGCGCCCGCCTGAACGACATCCTACAGAAGGGTCCTCGATACTCGGGCATGGTTCTCAGAATGCTCGCACTGAGCATCATCCCGGCGCTACAGGTCATCGCATACCTTGGCATGATGTTGTTTATCGCCCTACCGGCGACGCTGATAATCATCGTAATCAATGCCTGTGCGCTCAGCTTCCTATACAACCAGAGCCGAGAAGCCGCGCGGAGCTCACACCTGATCGAAAAACAGGCGAAGGAATCGGCAAAGCTCAGGCGTGCACTACAACAGGTAGCGATGACCTCGCCTGCGGCGTTGCCGGTGAATGACGATCGACTCTCGGCCGTGTTCGAGCGCGGCGAGCACAAACGATTCATGGATTTGATCTTGGGCCGCGTCGAAATTCTCAGGCGTACTCAAATGACCGCGCAGATGACTGCTGGTTTTTCGATTGCTTTTGTCATTGTGCTTATGGGCGGGGAGGCTGTCGGGAGCGGTTACGGCTGGGGCGATATCATCGTGTATCTATTGGTACTGCGCGGCGCAAGCAGTGGCTTGAGTATCGTTGCCCGGACTGTTACGGCCGTCAACCGGTTTTACCCACAGCTTCGCCGCCATTTCGAATTCGTTCGGCAGGCAGACCCCAATGGCGTAATCCGGGCGCCAATGAACACCGGGTGGCATCGCCTCGAATGTCTCGGCCGCGCATCCGAACCACTCCGGGTAAAAAACGATGACCGGATTGCGCTCATAAAACCCGGACCGGCCTCCCGGTTAGTCTTTACTTACCTCTGGACTGTAATGGCTAAGGATGCACCGGCTGCTGCGCGACGAGCGGATAGCTACTTGGCAACGATGCGCAGCAGTCCGGGCGGCGTACCGCTTCGGGTTTTCCTCGCTATCAGACCCGAGTCTAATGCGCAGTCCCTGAACGCCATCTTAAAGGATATAGACGCTGAACCGGAAGCGGCAATCTCAGATACGATATTAGATCTTTCCGATGGAGGTTCCGGATGGCAGCGCCTATCTGATCGAGACAGGGCGTCGCTACTAGTCGCCGCCGCTGTTCTTTCCGGCGCTGGCGCAATCGCATTTGACGAATCCGTGCTTACCCATCTGCCGCGGGAATCCGTGCACGAGTTGTTGCGCAAACTCGAATCAAGACTGGTTATGATTGTATACGATAGCCTCCCTGAGAGCTTGCCGCGGTACGATGAACGTCTTTGTATCATCGGGGACGATCGGGGGCCGGCGGCCTATCTCTACACCGACGAATACCAGTGTTTGCATGATAAAGTGAGCAGGGTCTACAGAAAGATCGCGACTCGTTTCGCAAAGAGCCGGCCGACCCAGCCGATCGAAGAGGAAGAGTTCGGTGACGACATGTAGGCGGACGATCTCTAGCAATGCACTTTAAGCGGCTCATGGCGCTTCGTGTCAGGCTTTCAAGAATAAATGCTGCCGCATCATTCGCCTTCAGCAATAGATAACGGGCCCGAGATAGGTATTCTCAGCGAGACGTTCTTCCCCTGGACGTCCAGCCACGAGATCCGAGACATATCGCCTTGCCGACGGGTCGAAAAGGACGTCGGTGACTTCAACTTTGCGTCGTGCAACTGAATCAGCGTGGCCGCGGTAAGCTCTGAACCCTGCCGCTCGGAGACCAGGACCGGCGCGGGTACCCATTCACGGAATCCTGGTGAATACCACCCGAGCAGTGGATCGGTTTGGCCGGTGGAGATACGGTTGGATCCCAGCGCGGCACTTTCGGTTACGATGGACATGACTACGGACGGATGCGTCGGCACCGTCACGCGTACCGTGGCTTCATCTACGGTCAGCTGTGCATCGGGCGGGAGGTGAAAGTACCACTGCCATGTACCCTTCGAGTCGGATTGGACATGGTCCAGCAGCAGCAAGGCTTGCCGGTCGCGCATAAAGATAAAGCTGCGGGTTGCCCGCGCAGGACCCCGCCGGAACCGCGTGCTGGTGGCCCGGACGGCGGCGAACTCCGGCGTGGAGAAAAGCTTCGGTTCGAACGATACGGTCCGAGCCGGGTCCTTCATGTCGAGTGCGCGCATGCCGCGGCCGTTGAACGTGATGCCATTATGGGCCGGAGCGGACTCAACGTGGTCGCGGATAGGCCCTGGGTCGTACGAATGCTTGCCTGTCTCGAGAATCCACCAGCGCCCCAGCGCGTGCAGGACGAAGGACAGCTCATCGGCGTGGCGGTGCCCGAAGCCCGGATGCAATGCCGCATGCATATGGATATACAGGGCTTGGTCTGCAGGGCGATCCGGCCGGCCCCAGGTATCGCGAAAGACGACCTCGCCGGCATCAGGAAAGAACCCGTCCAGCTCGTCGGGCGGGGTGCCGCGGCTCCCACGCGTTAGCGTGTATAGCAGCGGTGGTGAATCAGCGTGCGACTCAGGCAGAATGCTCTCATCGCTGTCCCCTACCGGGGGGAAGCGTCCGAGCGGGGTTAGCACATGACTTAAATAGTGCTGCGACTTGGCGCGGAGAGCATGCAGAAATCCCGCGTCCTCCGGAAGGTGGTTCAACTCGATCAGCCCAAAGATATTCTCCAGCATGTTCATGACATAACGGTGGTAGGTCGGAGAGTGTTCCTTCCACACGCCTTCAAGGGAGAAACCGGTCTCGATCTGGCGAGTGCGCAACCGCGTCAATGCGGTACGCATCCACTCGCGCGAGCGCTTAAAGTACGGCGCGGCCAACGCTGCGGTAAGCAGCGCTTGGTCTTGGCGCATACCATGGTTGCCGTTCGGTTTGTAGGTCTGCGCGGACATGAGGTATTCGGCATTTTGGTGGAGCATGGCGAGCAGCACGCGCAGCGGCACCTGCCGGGGTAGATCGATGGATCGGGTTTTCTCCACCAGATACAAAAGTACCAGCAGCCGCTTCGAAACCGTGCCCTCATACCACGCACGGCGGTGTGCCGGCCTGCCGTAGGGATTGTGCTCCAGCCAGTCAGCGAGCACGCGGTCTGTGATGTCGAAATATTCTGACCTTCCGGTCCTGTGGTATTCGTCTATGAAGTTAGTCAGAAACCGAAACGAATGCAGCTCGTTGAGGTGATTGGCCCCGAGGTCCTCCTGGTCCCAGCGCAGGGGAATCGCAAACGAGGTCGCCGGATTGCCGCCCAGTTGCAGCACGCCAGCACGATAATTGGCGATCGTCGCGCGGTTGTTGTGCACCATCTCGCGCGGAAAGCCGGGCAAGACAGGCCGAGAACGCAGGAATCGCGCGATGACACGCTCAAACGCGGGCGGGTGATTGAGGGCCGCGGCGGCGTCGGTGCTGTAGGGGTCCGGCAGTTGCACCCGATTCATCAGTCGCGCCGGCGACAGGGTTCTCGGGTCGATGCGAAGCTCGACCGCTGTCTTCAGCCTACTGCGAACCTTGACCGGCGGCTCCTGCCCGCTGCATGCGG